>NZ_JBIWIF010000012.1:157455-255328 GCF_044764505.1 Kitasatospora sp. NPDC094019 | reverse complement strand
CGCTGTTGAGTTCTCAAGGAACGGACGCTTCCTTCAGGCGGCTTTCACACCGGCCCTCCGGGCGCTTCGTTCTTTCGTGTTCCCAGCTTATCAGATGTTTTCCGTGCCGTTCCCGGCGCTTCCTTCGTCCAACTCGCTGGTGTCTTCTGCGGCTTGACGCCCCGTCCGACGTTTCAAACTCTAGCCGATCCCCGCCCCGAAAAGCGAATCCAGCCGCAATCCATATAAACGGACATGCCGAATAAGGCCCGAGCCGCAGCGCCGAAAAGGCGGAACGACCCGACCGAACCGGGAAGTGGTGTTTCTAGGGATTGGCCGCTCCGGGACCGTCCGCGCCGATGCGTGTCCGGTGCTCCCAGTCGAGCGACTAGGAGACACTAGACCCGAACGGGGTCCGGAAGCAAACTCCCCGGCCAGGACCTGCACCGGTGGTGCAGTGCGGTGCGCCTCGTCGCACGGGGTGTCGTGCCACGGTCGTGCGGACGCGGTCCTCGGCCTGGGCGGCATCGGCCGGGCGAGTCCTCACCGGAGCGGGTGCAGGGGCTCTCGGCCCGAGGGCACGTCGTGCGGGACCGGTCCCCCGGTGGCCGCAGCCGCGGACGCCGGAAAGCCGTTGCGGCTCCCCCTCCACCCGGTGCTACCGTCGGCCTGCCGGCCGCGGGACTACGGTGCGACTTCCGGAATGTGCCTTTACCGCAATGATTCGCAGTTCGTGCCCCCATTCCCCGGCCGGCACCCCGCGTCCCCTCCCCTCCGGGCACCACAAAACCGGCTTTACGCGCACAGTTCGCCCCGATAGCCTCCGATGACCGGACGAGCGTCGTACCGGGGCTGGTCAGCAGCGTGATCGACCGGGGGCGGTCCTTGTGGAGACGTACGGCGATCTCGTCGCCGCCGAGGACGTGCTGCTGTTCGTCAACGCGGCGATCACCGGAACCGGGCAGCGCGAGTTCCACAGCGGGGCGGACGAGCAGCGGTTGTCGCTCGACTTCCTGCACGAGTACATGCTCGTCAACTACCGCGGCCCTTACGCAGCCGCGCTCGCCCTCGACATCAACGACCACAACGCCGCCCTGATCGTCCGCCGACTGCTGGAATCCTCCCGCGACGCCACCGACGGCCAGCGGCGCACCGAGGGCCGACTGATCGCCCGCCGACTGGAGCTGCTGCCGCCGCAGCGGGTCTACCGGCTGATCCGCGAGCTGCGCCGCGCCAAGGTCAACAACCGCCGCACCCGGGCGATCCTGCGCGACTGGCTCGCCGCCCGCCCCGACCAGGCGCTCGACGCCGTCAAGTACCGGGCCGGACTCAAGCTCGCGCTGCGTCACACCCATCTGCGGCCCGTCGCGGCGGAGACCGGCGACTTCCTGTACGCCCCGCGCCGGCGCACCGCGTACGCCGCGCCGCTGCTGGACGCCTGGCGGCGCGCGCACTACGAGCAGGGCGCCCTGTACGAGCTGCCGTACACCGTCGCGGAGGGCTTCGCGAACCGCCACGGCATCCCCCGGGCCGCCTTCCTCCAGCGGATCGAGCCGCGACTGACCGCCCTGGAGCGGCTGCGCCTCCAGGAGTCCGCCCGCACTCTCGGCGCCACCGCCGTCACCGCCGACGCCGGCGCGCTCGCCAGGATGCCGCTCACCCGGCTCGCCTCCTACGTGCTGAGCCTGCCGCCCGCCGACCGGAGCGCCCGCCGCGCCGAACTCACCGAGGCCCTGCGGGGCGCGGCGCGCCGGGCGGTGCGCGCGGCCGGGGCCGAGGAGGGCGGCTGGGGCCGGGTCACGGCTGTCCTCGACGACAGCTGGTCCGCGTACGGTTCTGGTGTCAAGCGCCGCCGTCCGCTCGCCGCCGCGCTCGCCTGCCACTTCCTGCTGGCGGCGCTGGCCGGCGATTACACCGCGCTGTGGACCTCCGGGCGCGGCGACGCGCTGCTCGCCCGCCCGTCCGGGCCGACCCCACTCGGGCGCCGCATCCTGGACGCGCTGGACACCGCGCCGGACCGGCTGGTGATCGTCTCCGACGGCTGGGACAACGCCCCGCCGGGGCTGGCCGCCGAGGTGCTGCGGGTGTGGCGGACCCGGCTCGACCCGGAGCACCGGACCAGCATCGTGCACCTCAACCCGGTGTACGACGCGGAGGGCTTCGACGTCCGTCG
Organism: Kitasatospora sp. NPDC094019; assembly: GCF_044764505.1. Taxonomy (NCBI): domain Bacteria; kingdom Bacillati; phylum Actinomycetota; class Actinomycetes; order Kitasatosporales; family Streptomycetaceae; genus Kitasatospora; species Kitasatospora sp. NPDC094019. The sequence continues at coordinate 253,176 of NZ_JBIWIF010000012.1, read as the reverse complement.
GCTGGCCCCGACGGTGCCCACCGCGGGACTGCGCGATGCCGAGGACCTGCCCGCCCTGATCGAGTTCGCCCGCTTCGCCGAGGGCCGCACGGACCTCGCGGAGCTGACGGCGCACCTGGCCGCCCGCACCGAGCGGTTCCTCGCCGCGGCGGCCGGCGCCGGGACGGGCGCGGTGACCAACGACGAGACCGCCGACGAGACCGCCGACAAGACCGATACGACCGACACGACCGAGACCGCCGAGGAGGCCGTCCGATGACCACCACCCCGGCCGCCCCGGCGTTCCGTCTCGACCTCACCGGCCTCGACACCCGGCCCGCCCAGGTGTGGGGCGGCGTGCGCCTGGTGCCGCTGGTCCGCGCCGAGCCGATCGAGGACCTCCGCCTCCACCAGGAGCTCTACGAGCCCGAGTACGCCGCCGTCCCGGTCGGCCGCCGCACCGACTACCTCGCCTTCGTCCCGCACGGATTCGTCGCGGACTGGACCCGCGACGGCACCCCCGCCGCCGCCTACGGCACCCGGCTCGACACGCCCTCCGCCATCGGCGCGAGCACCCCGCCCGAGCGGGTCCGGGTCAAGGTGCCGCGGCGGATCGCCAAGCGCGAGAGCCGGACCCGGCTGCGCTTCCTGCCGCTGCACCTCGCCCTGGAGGGCTATCTCGCCCTGCACTTCGGCGGCCCCACGATCGCCTGGGAGGAGTATTCCGAGCGCGCGCTGCGGCACGGCCTCTCGCCGCGCGCCGAGGAGGCGTACGGCGGTGCCCGGGTGCGGGGTCTGGCCGACGCGCTGCGGGTGTTCGAGATCCACCCGGGCCAGTGCGGCCTGGTCGTGTACGTGGCCGACGCGCTCGCAGCGGCCTTCGTCGTCCCGCACCCCGACGACTACCGCGCACTGCACCGGACCCTGCTGCTCGACCTCTACGGCGAGCTGATCCACCACTACGCCCTTCTGTCCGCCCCCGTCCCGGACTTCCGGGCCGATCTGCGCGCGGCCGGTCCGATCACCTCGACGGCCGAGCTGCGGGCCGCCGTCGACGGTCAGGAGCGCGCCTGGGCGGCGTTCCACGACGACACGATGGCCGGTGGCCTGCTCGATCCCGCCTACCGGGCGCGGACGGTGCGCCGTCTGGGCCGGTTCAGCCTCGACCGGTTCCGGCCGGAGTTCCGGCCCAAGCTGGAGAACCACATCGGCGAGGCGATCACCGACGAGCACGGTCGGCTCGCCTACCTCAAGACCTTCCGCCTCTCCGAGGCCCAGGTCCGGCGCGGCCACCTGCTGGACCGTCTCGCCGCCCACGACTGGCACCTGCCGACGGCCGCCGCCGCGCTCGGCCTCACCGAACCCCAGCTCGGCCTGCGGCTGGAGGGCGCCGGCTTCGGGAGCCTGCTGCGCCAGGACGTTCTGGACCACTACCGTCGCGCGGCGCGCGGGTAGGGCGGATCCGCTCCGAACCGCCGCCTGCCACCACCGGCCACGTGCCACCGGCCACCGGCCAGGACGGGCCACTCCGGACCGGCCGGGGCATGGTGCGGGAGCGGGGGGCGGGGCGATGATGGGAGAAGGTTCGTGGAAGGACGGTCGGCGATGACCCGACAGCCGCGCCATTCCTTGCCCGAGGACGATTCCCACCGTTCCGTCGAACACTCCGTGGCCCGGTCCGGCGCGTCCGGCCGGTAGGTGGTCGGACGTGTCGGCGGGTTCCGGACGGCCGGTGGGCCGTGTGCTGGCCTCGGTGCTGCTGGGCACCGTGGTGGCGGTGCTGTGCGCGCTGCTCGCGCCGACCGCGTGGGCGCAGGCCGCGATGACGCTGTCCCCCGACCACGGACCGCCGCGGACCAGGGTGACGGTCGACGGCACGGGGTTCACGAGTTGCCGGACGGGGCCGAAGTCCCCGCCCCCGACCGCGCAGCTGCTCTGGGACACCACCCCCGCGGGGACGGCGCCCGTCGACGCGAACGGGCGGATCCACGGGTTCGTCGACGTCCCGGCGAACGCCGAACCGCGCCCGCACCTGGTGCGCGCCACCTGCCCGATCGTCCGCTCACCCGTTTCGCCCGGCCCGCCGGGGCTGGTGGCGGACGTCGTGACCGTCTCCAGGGACTTCGTGGTCGACCCGGACACTCCGCAGAGCCTCGTCCTCGCACCGGCGAGCGGGCAGGCCGGCCACGCGTTCACCGCCCGGGGCACCGGGTTCGCCTGCCCGGCCGACGAGCCCGTCGTGCTGCGCTGGGAGCAGCGTGAACTGGGCCGGGTCCGGCCCGCCGACGGCGCCTTCGAGCAGAGCGTCACCGTGCCCGCCGGCGCGGCGCCGGGCACGCACCCGGTGGAGGCTTCCTGCGGGCCGGCGGCGGAGCGCCGGGCCACGGCCGCCTTCACCGTTCTCCGGTCCGGTGGCGACAACCCGACACCGGACCCGGCCGCCGGACCGGTCCTGCGGGTGGAGCCCGGTGCCGCCCGGCCGGGGCAGCAGGTCGCGCTCACCGGGACCGGCTTCACCTGCGGGGACACCCTGGCGGAGCTGACCTGGAACGACGTCGTGTGGAAGCGGGTCGACACCGGGACGGCCGGCGGGTTCGTGGTGACCACACGGATCGCGGACGACGCCAGGCCCGGCAAGTACCGGCTGCGCGCCGTCTGCCCGAACCGTCCCGAGCTGGCCGGGTCCACGGACTTCGAGGTGCTGGCCGCCCACGTCGGCCCCGACCCGGGCGGGGGCGACCCGGACGGGGGCGACGCGGCGCCCACCGCGCTGGTGGTCGGCTCTACGGCCGGCGGCGCCGTGGTGCTCGCCGTACTCGCCGGTACCTACGTGCTCGGCCGACGGCGGGGACCGCACTGGGCGGCGGCGCACGTCGCGGTCGCTCCGGTGGCCGGCGGGCCACCGCGGCCGCTGGTCACCGGGACGGACGACCCGGCCGGGCCCGGACACACCGTCCGGCTGGAGTCCCGGGAAGGGCCCCGGACGAACCGCGTCGAGGAGACGTCCGGCGGAGCGACCCCCGGCGGCGGTGCGTCCGCCTGCGGGACGTCCCGAAGCGCGATGCCCGACGGCGCGATGCCCGACGGCGGGGCGCCCGACGACGCGACGCTCGGTGGCAGGGCGATCGGTGAGGAGATCGGTACCGAGGAGGGGGAAGCGACGGAGGAGGAGCCATGACCACCGCCACCCTCAGCGATCCGGCGACCGCACGCGCGTTGCTGTTCGGCACGGACCAGCCCGGCGGCGCCGTCGACGCGCTCGCCCAGTCCCTGCGCCGGCAGGACACCGTCGCCACCCTGCTGCGCGGCGTCCCCCGGCTGACCGGAGCGGCCGGACGGGCGGTCGAGCACGAGGTGGCCACCGCGCTCGACCGCCAGCTCGGGCGTGACCTGTTCGGCTTCGCCGCCGCCGGCTGGTCCCGGTACACCGCGCTCACCGCGGCCGCCCGGCGCACCCGGGCCGACCCCTCGTCGGAAGAGGTGGTGGCGCTCGCCGACCACCGCATCTCCTCGGCCAACAGCCCCCGTGTCGATCTGCTCGTCGACGGCGCACCGGTCGGCTCGGTCCGGATGGAGCTGACGGTCGACATCGAGCTGGCGGGCATCGTCGCGGTGGTCCGACAGGCCCGTCTGGTGGCGCTGCGCGCGGGCAGCTGCACCGTGACCGGGACGCTCACCGTGGACCAGGAGAAGATCGTCCGGCGCAGCCGCCGGTACGACCTGCCCGGCGCGGTGCGGCTGCGGAACGGGATCCCCCTGCTCGCGGACGAACCGGCCCCGCCGGTGGCCGGGGCGGAGACGGAGGCCCGGGCCGAGACCGAACGCCTGCCGCGAACGGGCCACCGGGTCGCCTGACGGACGGCGCGAGCGGAACAGGACGGGACAGGACGGGACGTGGCGGCCGAGGGCGGCGGGCGACAGGGCCGCGGGCCGGCTCCGGTCGAGAAACCTGTGGCGCTCGGGCACCGTGGACGGTTAGGCTCCGGCCCGATGACGACTTCCGCTCCTCACGAAGTGGGGGTCCGGTCCACGCAAGGTGAGTGCTGATGCGCTCCCACTTCGCGACCGGTGATCCCCGATTCTCCTTCTGGCCGCACGTGCGCGAGTTCGCCGTGCCGGCCTCGGTCATCGAGACTGCGACAGCCCGGCGGCTCGCCGGGGACTGGGCGGGGGCCTGTGCCGCCGCCGGAGTCGATGTCGATCTCGATCTGCGGTCCGCCGCTCGGCGCCACGGGCGCGAGCTGGCCGACCGGCTCCGCCGTGATCTCCGGGCGTTGGCGCCCGACCTGCTGCGCTGGCACCTGCCGAGGGTCGCGCCCGACGGGCTGCTGCGGCCCGGGCTGACCCTCTCCCTCGCCAGGTACGGCGAGGCGCACCTGGTGGTGCGCACGCCACCGGGCTGGGCGAGCGGCGGGCAGCGGTTCAGCCTCTCCCTCCACGACCGGGCCGAATCCCGGCCGTCCGCTCGCGGACGGACGGCCTCGCCGCCGGCCGACGCGTCGCACCCCCACCCGCACCCGAATCCGCGGTTCCGGCTCGACCTGCACCGGCACCTCTGGGACGCCGGGCGCAGCGGCGAACTGCCGTTCCGCTCCGGCGGCCCGGACCGGTGGGCGGCCGAGGCGCGGATCCTGCTCCGCGCCGAAGGCCGGGCCGACGGGGACGGGGCCGTGCGGGTACGGCTCGGGGCGCGCGAGGTGGTGGTGGGGTCGGGCGCCGGCGAGCCGGGGGTGCGGCCCGCGCGGCGGGGGCTCCGCGCGCTCCCGGTGCTGCCCGACGCGGCGGCTCGGGTACCGCCCGATCTGGAGCTGCTCCGGGCCGGGCTGATCGGCCCCGAGCGCCTGCATCCGCTGGTCGCCGCGGCCCTGGTGCCCGCCGGTCCGGCCGCAGCCGATCCGGCATCGGGGCATACGGTATCGGGGCGCCCGGTGCCGGACGGCCCCGGCCGGACCGCCGCCCGACCGCGCACCGTGCGGTGCCGCGGCGCCCTCCACCGGATCGGCCTGGTCGACGGAGTGCTCACCGCGCTCGACCATCCACCGGACGAAGTGCGCCGCGAGGAACTGCTGATGGCGCTCACCGGCACCCCGTTGCCCTGCCTGCAGACCATCGACGACGCCCACCGCCGCCCGGAGAGCCTCGGCGACATCCGCGCGCGCCTCGACCACGGCGACACCGCCGGCGCGCTGACCGCGATCGAGGACCTGCTCGGCCCGGACGCGACGCTGCGCACCGGCCCGCTGCGGGACGCGCTGACGGAGGCCGCCGAACGGCGGCTCGCCCACGGCCTGTTCCGGTCCGGCCTGGCGCCGCGCCGGGCCGTCGACGGCCGACCCCGGTCGCAGGAGTACCGCGTCCCCCCGCGGCGCGCGCACAGCCGCTGACACCGTCCCCCTCGCACGCGAACACGCTCCGGTACCGCCCCCTTCGCCCCACCCGTGGCACGCGAAACACGCTCCGGCACCACTCCCTCGGCCCCACCCGTCTCCCGAAAGGACGACACCGCATGCCCCTTGCTGCCCCGATGCCCCAACTCGATGTCGCCGCACACCTCCTGGAACTGCTCTCCGCCACCACCACCGAACCGCGCCCCGACGACCGGCTGGCGGCCCTGACCCTCACCGTGGCCGCCGACCTGCCGGTGCTCCTGTGGGGCGAGCCGGGCATCGGCAAGACCGCCGCGCTCACCCGACTCGCCGAGACCCTGGGCCTTCCGCTCACCACCGTCATCGCGAGCGTCCACGAACCCTCCGACTTCGCGGGGCTGCCCGTGCTCGGCGACGACCCGGCCGTACAGGGTGTCCCGATGGCCCCGCCGGACTGGGCGGTCCGGCTGGTCCGCGCCGGACGCGGCCTGCTGTTCCTGGACGAGCTCTCCACCGCGCCGCCCGCCGTCCAGGCCGCACTGCTGCGCCTGGTGCTCGAACGGCGCATCGGCACGCTCCGACTCCCGCCCGGGGTGAGGATCGTGGCCGCCGCGAACCCCCGGTCCTCGGCGGCCGACGGCTGGGAGCTGAGCCCGCCGCTGGCCAACCGGTTCGTCCATCTCCGCTGGGAGCACGACCACGAGGTGGTGGTGCGCGGCCTCGGCGGCACCTGGCCGCGCGCCGTGCTGCCCGAGCTCGACCCGGCGCGGCTGCCGGAGGCGGTGGCCCTCGCCCGCCGCGCGGTGTGCGGACTCCTGGCGGTGCGCCCGGCGCTCGTCCACCGGCTGCCCGGCAACGACGCCCAGCGGGGCGGGGCCTGGCCGTCGCCGCGGAGTTGGGAGATGACGGTCCGGCTGATCGCCTTCGCCACCGCGGCCGGAGCCTCGCGCGAGGTGCTGGCGCTGCTGGTCCGGGGCACGGTCGGGGACGGCCCCGGCCTGGAGCTGATGGCGGCGATGGACCGGATGGACCTGCCCGACCCGGAGGTGCTGCTCGCCGACCCGGCGGCCGCCGTCCTGCCGGAACGCGGCGACCTCCGGCAGGCCACGCTGGAGGGTGTCGTGGACGCCGTCCGCCGCCGTCCGGACCGGGCGCGCTGGGACGCGGCGTGGGCGCTGATGGCGCGGGCGGTGGAGAGCGGCGCCCCGGACGTCGCGGTCGTTCCGGCGACCGCGCTCGCCGCGCTGCGGCAGGCGGACTGGGAGGTGCCGGCGACGATCGACCGGCTCGCGGGGGCGGTCGCGCTGTCCCGGCGGGCGGACCGCGCGGTGGCTCGGGTCTCGACGGCGGCCGGGGGGCGCCGGTGACCGGGCGGTCCGCGACGCCGGCGCCACTTCCCCGGGACACGAGGAACGGCCGGACCGGGCGGCGGAGCCCGGGCGGGCAGGACGGGCAGGACCGGCAGGTCGAGCAGGACGGGCAGGGCGGGCAGGACGGGCAGGACGCACGGCAGCATCAGCAGGACCGGGATCCCCACCGGCCCGGCCGCCTCGACCTCGACAAGCTGTACGCCGCCCGGCTGTACGCCGCCCGCGTCCGCCCCTACCTGGCCACGGCGCTGTTCGCCCTGCACGTCGTCGAGTCCCGCGACGTCCCGACGATGGCCGTGGACGAGCACTGGCGCTGTTACGTCTCACCCGCGTTCGTCGCCTTGATGCCGGTGGAGGAGCTGGCGGGCGTCTGGGTGCACGAGGTGTCGCACCTGCTGCGCGACCACCATGCTCGCGGCGACCGGGTGGCCCGTGAGCGGGGCCTGGACGGCGTCGCGGAGCGGCTGCGGATGAACATCGCCGCGGACTGCGAGATCAACGACGACATCTACGGCGAGGGGCTCGTCCGGCCGACGGGCGCGGTCCTGCCCGGGGACCTGGAGATGTCCGACGACCAGCTGATGGAGGACTACCTCCGGCTGTTCGGGCTCGGGCCGCTGACCGAGCGGTTCGCCTGGCTGGACTGCGGCAGCGGCGCCGACGGCCTGGCCCGCCGCTGGGACCTCGGGCCGGAGGGGGCGCACGGGCTCGGCCCGCAGGAGCGGGACGCGGTGCGGTTCCGGGTCTCGCAGGCGATCCTCGGCCGGCCGGGCGACGCCCCGGCGGGGTGGCGGCGGTGGGCCGAGCGGGCGTTCCATCCGCCGCAGCGGTGGCGGGAGTTGCTGGGAGCGGCGGTCCGCTCGGCGGCGGCGGGCGCCGGCTCGGGCGGCGACTACTCGTACGGCCGTCCGGCCCGCCGGTCGGCCGCGCTGCCCGGCACGGTGCTGCCCTCGCTGCGGCGGCGCCCGCCCCGGGTGACCGTGGTCGTCGACACCTCCGGATCGGTCACCGACGCCGAGCTGGGGACCGCGCTGCTGGAGGTCGCGGAGATCGCCCGGGCCGTCGGCGGCCGTCGCGACCTGGTCACCGTGGTGTCCTGCGACGCGGCGGCGCAGACCGCGCGGCGGCTCTGCCGGGAGGAGGACCTCCTCCTGGTGGGCGGCGGCGGGACGGACCTCCGGCAGGGGTTCGCCACTGCCCTGCGGACCTGGCCCCGGCCGGACGTCGTGGTGGTGCTGACGGACGGCCGGACCCCGTGGCCGGTGGCGCAGCCGCCCTGCCGGACGGTGGTGGGCCTGTTCGGCCGGCCGGCCCGGTGGAACGAGAACAGCGCCACCGAGTACCGCCCACCGGCGCCGCCCGCCTGGGCCCGGGTGGTGGCGCTCGGTTCGGCGGCGGGCGGTGTCTTCTGAGCAACCGCGGGGCCTTCGTCGGATCCTTCCGCTCTCCCAACTCCTTGACGAAAGCATGACATTGACGCACCATCAACCTCGCGGCGCCGCATCTCCTCCAACGTTCCGTCCCTACGGACCCCCCACAGGAGGACAGTCATGCGACTGCCCCGCCGAGGGAAGCCCGCCACGGCCACCGCCGTCCTGCTGGCACTCGCCCTCGCCACCCCGCTCAGCATCCAGGCCGTCACCCCGGCGGCCGCCGTCCAGCCGGACCCGGTCGCCTCGGCAGCCCGGGCGAACGACGCCGACGCCGCCCGGCAGTACCGCCTCGACGGCCCGCGCACCGTCGCCGAGCGCACCGCCGTCGCCGCCACCGGAGCCTCGGTGGACGCCGTCCGGGCCGACTCGGTGACGGTCACGGCCACCCCGGCCGAGGCCGCCCGGCTGCGGGCGCTGGGCTGGGCGCCCGTCCCGCTGCCGGGGCCCCCGTACGGTGACGGGCCCGCCGGACAGGCCGAATCCGGGGCCGCGCTCTACGACTTCCCGTCCGCAGACTCCGGCTACCACAACTACGCGGAGGCCGCCGCCGACATCGACGCCGTCGTCGCCGCGCACCCCGGCATCATGAGCAAGCGGGTCATCGGCACCTCGTACGAGGGCCGGCCGATCGTCGCGGTCAAGATCAGCGACAACGTCGGCACCGACGAGAACGAACCCGAGGTGCTCTTCACCGCCCACCAGCACGCCCGCGAGCACCTCACCGTCGAGATGTCGCTCTACCTGCTGCACGAACTCGGCGACAAGTACGCCACCGACAGCCGGATCGCCAACGTGGTCGACAACCGGGAGATCTGGGTGATCCCGGACCTGAACCCGGACGGCGGCGAGTACGACATCGCCACCGGCCGCTACCGCAGTTGGCGCAAGGACCGGCAGCCGAACACCGGCAGCAGCAACGTCGGCACCGACCTCAACCGCAACTGGAACTACAAGTGGGGCTGCTGCGGCGGCTCCTCCGGCTCCACCTCCAGCGAGACCTACCGGGGCAGCGCGCCGGAGTCCGCCAAGGAGACCAAGGTGGTCGCCGACTTCGTCCGCACCCGGGTGGTCGGCGGCAAGCAGCAGATCACCGCGGCGATCGACTTCCACACCTACAGCGAGCTGGTGCTCTGGCCGTTCGGCTGGACCACCGCCAACACCACCACCGGCATGACCGCCGACGAGTACAACACCTTCGCCACCCTCGGCCGCTCGATGGCCTCCACCAACGGCTACACGCCCGAGCAGTCGAGCGACCTCTACATCACCGACGGCGCGATCGACGACTGGCTGTGGGGCGCCCAGCGGGTGTTCGCCTACACCTTCGAGATGTACCCCGGACCGAACGGCAGCAGCGGCTTCTACCCGCCCGACGAGGTGATCGGGCGCGAGACCAGCCGCAACCGGGAGGCGGTGCTGCGGCTGCTGGAGACCGCGGACTGCGTCTACCGGGCCATCGGCAAGCAGCAGCAGTACTGCGGGATCGCCAACTGAACCACTGACGAAGGCGATTGACGAAAGCACCCGGTCGGTGCTCCCCGGGGAGCACCGACCGGGCCTCCCAGTCCCCACTCCCGTTCCCGTCCTGTCGCCCACGAAGCGGTGCATGTCACTCCGTTCCGGCCAAACCCTTGCGTCCACCGGTCAGAACCGGCCCGCGCCCGCCCGAGTACGGACGGACCGCCATGCGGAATGCAAAGATCCCACCAAGGAATGTGACATGTCACAGTGTGCGCATCGGACTTCACCCCCGGCGCGCCGCACGAGGGAGGGAACCGTTCCATGAACCGCCTCACCACCGCCGCTCTGGCGGGCGCCGCCGGCCTCGCCGCGCTGACCGTCGGCCTGGCCCCCACCGCCACCGCCGCCACCACCGGTCCGGTGGGACCGGCCGGGCCCACCGGCACCGTCACCTGCGGGACCCCGGGCGCGCCCGGCTTCCTGCGCACCCGCGCCTGCATCGAGGTCAGCGGCACCCACGTCCGCCTCTACGGCCAGGTCGCCACCACCGACCCGGCCTGGGTCGCCCAGAACGTCGGCTTCACCATCACCGGCTCCACCCCCGCACTCCCGCCGCAGCCGCCCCTCAACCTGACCGCGCTGGTCCCGGCCGGCGGTACCACGGTCGGCGATCTACTGCTCACCGTGCCCTGCGGCAACACGGTGACCACCAACTTCAGCGTCAACAACGGTGGTTGGCCGCCCTCGACCGCGACGGTCTCGGCCTTCGTGCCCTGCTGACATCCCGTCCGCTCCCACCCGCGCGGCCCGGCCCGCTCCAGGCCCGGGCCGCGCGCCCACCCCGAACACGTTCCCGCTGGTCCGGCACCTCTATGGTGTGACGGTGAGTCTTCATGTGATCGTCGGACACGGACCGGCCGGAGCGGCCACGGCACGACTGCTGGCCGAACAGGGGCACACGGTACGGGTGGTCACCCGGTCCGGGCGACCGGCCGAACCCGGGATCGAGCACCTCGCCCTGGACGCCACCGACAGCGCGGGGCTGACCGAGGCCGCCCGCGGCGCCGCCGCGATCCACAGCTGCGCCGCACCGCCGCTCCCCCGCTGGACGGCCGACTGGCCGCCCCTGCACGCGTCGCTCCTCGCCACCGCCGAGGCGACCGGCGCCGTGCTCGTCATGCTCGGCAACCTCTACGGCTACGGCCCCGCGGACGGCCCCCTCACCGAGGACCTCCCGCTCGCCGCACCCGGCCCCAAGGGCCGCCTCCGGGCCTCGCTCTGGGAGCAGGCCCGCGCCCTCCACGAGGCGGGCCGCATCCGCGCCGTCGAGATCCGCGCCTCCGACTTCTTCGGCCCCGGCGTGACCGACGGCGGCCACCTGGCCGGCCGCGTCGTCCCCCGCCTGCTGGCCGGCAAACCGGTCAGCGTCCTCGGCGACCCCGACGCCCCGCACAGCTGGACCTACCTCCCCGATGTGGCCCGCACCCTGGCCGAGGCCGCCACCGACGAACGCGCCTGGGGCCGCGCCTGGCACGCCCCGACCGTCCCCGCCGTCCCGATCCGCCGTATGGTCGACCTCCTCGCCACCGAGGCCGGCGTCGCCCCCGTCCCCGTCCGCCGCCTGAACCCCACCGTGTTCGCCCTCGCCGCCCTCGTCACTCCCCTCCTGCGCGAACTCCGCGAGACCCGCTACCAGTTCGACCATCCCTTCGTCATCGACGCCAACGCCTGGGAAGCCACCTTCACCACCCGCCCCACCCCCCTCGACACCCAGCTCCGCGCCACCCTCACCTGGTGGCGCACCCGCCTGGCGTCCTGAACCGCCCGGTCCGCCCCTCCCGAGGGGCGGGCGGACCGGGCACACCCCGAAAGAACCTGGGCCCGGAGCCTCCCCGCGCGACCTCACCCGCGTGCACCCCCTCGCAGCCGTGACCTCGGAGCGGGAGCCGTGACGAACGCCGGGTCCCCGCGTCGGGTGACCGTGGCGTCGGGTGTCGCTTAACCGCGCAGGCCGTGTCAGAGGGCCTCGATGCGCTCGACGATCAGTTCGCAGAGCTCGTGGGTCCGGAGGGCGTCGTGGGCGTCGAGGGTCCTGCCGGTGCGGACGGCGTCGAGGAAGCTCAGGACGGCCTGTTCGATGCCGCGCTGGCGGGCGACGGGGACCCAGTCGCCGCGGCGGCGGACGGTGGGCTGGCCGCGGTGGTCGACGACGTCGGCGAGGTTGTGGACCTCGCGCTTGGAGTCGCCGCCGGAGACCTCCAGGATCTCCTCGGTGGAGCCGGACATGCGGTTCATGACACCGAGGGCGGTGAAGCCCTCACCGGCGAGGGTGAGGACCAGGTGCTCGACCAGACCCTCGCGGACCCGGGCGCGGAGGTCGACGTGCTCGATGTCGCCGGGGACCAGGAAGCGCAGCGTGTCGACGACGTGGATGAAGTCGTCGAAGACCAGCGGGCGCGCCGCCTCGGGCAGGCCCTCGCGGTTCTTCCGCAGCAGGACGAGGTCGCGCGGGCGCTCCTTCGCCTGGACATTGGCCGGCGCGAACCGCCGGTTGAAGCCGACCATCAGGGAGCGGCCGGTGCGGTCCGCCAGGTCGACCAGGCGGCGGGAGCCGTCGATGGTGTAGTCGAGCGGCTTGTCCACGTACACGTCGACGCCCGCCGTCAGCAGCTGCTCCACGATCGACACGTGCTGGTCGGTCGCGGCGTGCACGAAGGCGGCCCGGATCCCGCTGCCGATCAGCTGCCCGAGGTCGGTGAACCTCTGCTCGGCCGGGATCCGGTGGGTGTCGCCGATCCGGTCCAGCTTGGCGCCGTCCCTGGTCATCAGGCGCAGGTCCAGGCCCGGCAGTGCCGTCAGGACCGGCAGGTACGCCTTCTGGGCGATGTCCCCGAGGCCGATCACCCCGACCGGCAGCAGGACGTCGGGGTCGGCGGTCGAAGTCATCCGGATCTCCACGGTGCGCGGGGGCATCTACCGCCCCCACCCTATGCACCGGCTCCGGACCGCACGAACCCGGTACCGGTCCGGTACCGGGGGCCGGCCGGGGCCTCGGGGTGTCAGGCCGGGGATCTCGTGGTGTCAGGCCGGGTGGGAGCGGGCGCGGCGGAGGAGGTAGGTGCCGGAGGCGGCGGCGAGGACGGCCATGCAGGCGGTGAAGACCAGGCCCGCGTCGGCGAGGCCGAGCGGTTCGGCGAGCAGGCCGACCCCGATGACGGGGACGGAGATGCCGAAGTAGGCGACCACGAAGAGCGCGGAGAGGGCGCCGCCCCGGTGTTCGGCCGGGGCGGCGCCGGCGATCTCCCCGACCGCGCCGCGCAGGCCCATGCCCTGCCCGGCACCCCCGACCAGCGCGCTGAGCACCAGTGGGGCGAGCGTCGTCCACGCGAGCGAGGCGGCCAGCAGCGCGAGGCCCGCGATCAGCACCAGGCAGCCGAGCGGGACCGCCCGGGCGGTGCCCAGCCGGGGCACCAGCAGCTGGCCGAGGGTCGAGGCGAGGAAGGCCGCGAAGACGATCAGGCCGACCACCGCGTGGTTGTGGATCCCCAGGCTCTGCCCCAGGAACGCCGGGGTGACCGAGGTGAAGAGGCCCAGCAGGGAGAAGCCCGCGAAGGCGGCGACCGCCGCCGGGACGAACACCCCCCGGACTTCCGGCGGCAGCGACGGGCGTCGCGGCCGGGCGGTGCGCAGCGGGCGGGCGCCGTCGACGGTCTCCGGCAGGAACCAGGTGACCGCGAACGAGGCGGCCAGCAGTCCCAGGTGGACGACGAACGGCAGCACGAGCGGTCCGGGCGCGTACTCGGCGAGCAGCCCGGACAGCAGCGGGCCGCAACCGAGGCCGCCCATGTTGGCGGCGGTGGCGACGAAGCCGGCCCGGGCCCGGCGGCCGGGCGGGGCGAGTTCCAGCACGTAGGCGGTGGCGGTGCCGGTGAAGAGCCCCGCCGACAGGCCGGACAGCAGCCGGCCCAGGCAGAGCAGCGGCAGGCCGCCCTCGCTGAGGAAGGCGACGGCGCTGCCGGCGGCGAGCGCGAGTCCGCAGAGCAGCACAGGGCGGCGGCCGACGCTGTCGGAGACGTTGCCGACGAGCAGCAGCACGCCGATCACCCCGAACGCGTAGACGGCGAACACCACCGTCACCATCAGCTCGGAGAAGCCGATCTCCTCCTGGTACAGCCCGTACAGCGGGGTGGGCAGGGTGGTGCCCGCCATGCAGACGGCGAAGGCGGCGGCGGCCCCGAGGTAGCCGGGACGGCCGGCGGGGCTGCCGGGGTCACCGGCGGCGGGCGGGCGGCCGGTCCGACGGTCGGTCATCCGCCCACGGTAGGCGCCCGGGCGGGACGGTGGCGGTCCGGTGGCGGGAGGCTGCGCCGAATGGCCGAGGCCGGGGCCGAGACCGGCGGCGGCCGGCGACTGCCGACCGGTGACCGGTGACCGGCCCGGGCGGAGCGCGTGCTCCGGCCGGGCCGGGACGGTCGGCCGGTCGGCCGGTCGGCGGCGGGACGGTCGGGACCGGGACGGTCAGCGGCGGCCGGGCGCGGCCACGCGGGTGACCGGTTCAGGGGTGGGGCCGGGCCCCGGCAGTGGTCCCGGCCCGGGGTACGGGTCGGGGCCCGGAGCGGGCGGCGGGAGCGGGTCGGGTTCCGGCGGCAGCGGGCGGGGCGGCAGCGGGTCCGGCCCGCCGGGGCCGGGCACCGGACCGGGCAGCGGTCCCGGCCCCGGCGCGGGTCCCGGCCCCGGGGGCGGGGTGGGACTGGGCGGGACGGGGTCGTTCGGTGGGATTCCCACGGCCGGTCGTTCCTCTCCGGGGCCGGAAACTCTGCCGACGCGCGGCTACCCCGTCGACGGTGTCCGACACCCGCGCCGGTCGGCGTCGAGCGGGGCGGCGGGGCGCGGGGCACGACGCGCGCGGGTGACGCTCGGCGGCCGGGGTTCGGTGGCCGGGGTTCGGCGCGGCGAGGTCCGGAGGGCGGCGAGGTGCAGAGAGTGTCGGGGTGCAGAGAGTGTCGGGGTTCAAAGGGCGGCGCGGTGGAGGGCGGCCAGCATGGCGGCGACGGCGACGGTGACCGGGGTGGTACGGGTGCGGCGCTCGGCCCAGCGCCAGTCGCCGTCGGGGTTGACCTCCAGGAAGACCGGGGTGCCGCCGCTGAGGAGGAAGTCGAAGGCGCCGTAGCGCAGGGACATCGCGGCGGCGAGGGTGCGGGTCGCGGCGGCGATGTCCGGCGGGGGTGACGGCAGCGCGCGGACACCGAGCCGGTCGGGAGCGGTCCAGGGGTCGGCCGGGGTGGTCTTGGTGACCGCGAAGGCGTGCAGGTGCCCGCCGACGAAGTAGACCCGCAGTTCAGCCTCGTGCTCGACGTACTCCTGCACGATCACCGGCGGCCCCGGGCGTGGGCCACCGGCCAGGTCCGCCCGGTCCAGGACGGTCGGGAAGATCCCGTGCAGCCGGCCCGGGAACGGTTCGACGAAGTGGTGGCCGGCCGCCTTGACGACCACGCGCGGGCCGTCGAACTCGTCGCGCACGAGGTGCGGATCGGTGGTCAGCACGGAACGCGGAACCGCGACCCCGTACCGGCGGGCGAGGTCGAGTTGGCAGAGCACCCCGGGACGGTCGGGGCGGACGGCCGTGCCGGAGATCGCCGCCAGCTGCGCGGTCGCCGCCTGCCAGGAGTCGCGGAGGAAGGCACCGCGCGTGGTCGTCAAGGCGGTGTCCGAGACCGGGGAGGCCGGATCGAAGGCCGTGGGCGCGAAGTGGCGGATCCAGGTGACGGTGGGGATCAGCTCGCGCCCGTTCAGACGGACGGTGCGGCCGTCGGGGGCGATGGTCAGGGAGGTGGCGGCGAGCTCCTCGGCGTTCAGCCGGGCGGTGCGGATGCCGGCGCCCGCGAGCAGGTTCCGCACCGGGTCGAGGTCGGTGTCGCAGGCGCGGCTGAGCAGCAGGACGCAGGGGGTCGGGCGCGGGCGGGCGTCCAGGGTGCGGGCGGGGTCGTCGAGCTGGGCGAGGAACGGGGAGCGGGGCGGGGGTGAGTGGGGCGGGACCGGTCCTGGCGCGGACCGCCGGGCGGTGGGAGCGACGGGAGGCGGGGTGGAGGACCGGACGGGGCGGTCAGGCATCGGCGTCTGCGGTGGCAAGCAGGTCGTCGGCCATCGCCAGCAGCTTGCCGACGGTCGCGGCCACATGGTCCGGGGCGCCGGGGAGACGGTCGGCGACACGTTGCAGCACCGCCAGGTCGAAGGCCGCGCCCTTCCCCGGCACGGGCGCCGGCACCGGGGCGGGAGCGGGGGCGGGAGCGGGGGCGGCGGAGCGGAGCGTCAGGAGGAGTTCGAGCACCGTGGCCATCTCGGTGGCCAGCAGCCCCAGCGAAGCGATGTCGCCGAGATCGCAGCGCGGACGGCTGTCACGGTCCAGTACGGACAGCACCCCGATGCAGTCGCCCTCGCAGATCAGCGGGGCCGCCATGATGCTGCTCGGCACATAGCCGGTGGACTCCGCCGCCGAGCGGGCGAACTGCGGGCTGTCCGCCACGTCGTCCACCACCACCGGCTGGCCGGTCATCAGCGCCCAGCCCGCGATCCCGGTGCCGGCCGGGAAGCGGCTGCCCAGCAGGTGGTGCTCCCCCTCCCCCGCCACCGCCTCGAAGACGAGGTCGCCGTCGGCCTCGTCCACCAGCAGCACGGAGGCCGCGGCCGCGCCGAACACACTGCGGGCAACCTCCACGATCGACTGCAGAAGTCTGCGTTGCCGCAGCTCGGCACTCTTCAACGGGTCAGTCGACACGCGCACCTCCATCGGGTACGGCTACGTTCTCAGCGGCCAGGTAGAGGACGGACTTGAGCTGGAAGGGGGTGAGCGAGCGGTGCTTGCTGAGAATGAGCGCGCAGATACCCGCGATGTGCGGGGTCGCGAAGCTGTTCCCGGTGCTGAGCAGGTGGCGACCGCCGGGGCCGGCCACCGGCACCCGCACGCCCCGGGCGTAGAACTCGACCGGCGGTGACGGGTTGTAGTAGTAGGTCATCGGGTCGGGGCTGTCGTGGCTGGCCACCGAGATGACCGAGGCGAACGGCCACGGGTAGCTGCGCACCGGCATGTTGTGCGCGGAGGCGACGATGACGCAGCGACGGAAGTAGGCGCAGTCGGCGAGGTCGCGCAGCGCGTCGCAGAACTCCGGCTTGGTCGTCGACAGGCTCATGTTGATGACGTCGTACCCCTCCTCCACGGCCCAGGTGAGCCCGGCCAGCAGGGCGGCACCGCTGCCGTGCCGGCCGCCGGAGAGGACGCGGACCGAGGTGAGCGCCGCGCCGGGGGCGACGGACCGGATGACGCTGGCGCAGGCGGTGCCGTGGCCGGCGGTGTCGCCCGGCTCGGTCGGGGTGACGGTGAGGGTGCCGTCCTCGGCGCGCACCACGTCCATGGCCCGGTCGAGTCCGCCGACCAGCGGGTGTTCGGCGTCCACGCCGCTGTCCAGGACGCAGACCCGGACGCCGGAGCCGTCGGCGCCGCCCCAGGCCCAGTCCTGGGTGAGGTGGCCGCCGAGGGGGCTGATGTCGAAGGGCTCCTGGGGCACGACGGAGACCGGCATGCTCCAGGCGGGCACGCCCGGGAAGTGGTCGCGCGGCGGGCGGCGCCAGGGCGGGAGGTGGAGGTCGGTCATCGCCGGTCACCGCCCGTGGCGCCGGGCGGGGCGGGTGGACCGGACGGGGTGGTGCGAGAACCGGCGGGGGCGGGTGGACCGGCGGGGGCGGGTGGACCGGCGGCGCCGGTGGGGTGGGCGGTGCCGGTGGGGTGGGCGGCGCCCGTCCCTCCGGCGGCGAGCCAGGCGCGGACCCGCCCGGCGGGAAGAGTGGCCCCCTTGGCCTCGAACATCCGCAACGCCTCGGTCCCTTCAGCCGTCGCCCGCTCGGCCTCGCCGGCCGCACGGAGCACGATCGCCAGATCGAGGAGCGTCCCGCCGACCAGACAGGGGTCGTCGGAGCCCTCGCTCAGCCGCCGGGCGGCCGTGGCGGCGGCGACCGCCTCGGCGTGGTCGCCCCGCGCGGAGGCGAGGCGACCGCGCAGCGCCGTCGCCCCGAGCCGGGCGCGCGGGTTCCCGCCGTCCGGGTCGCCGTCGCGGTCACCGTCCGGTTCGCCGGCCCGGCCACTGTCACCGTCGGTGAATCGCTCGGTGAATCGCTCGGCGGACCGCTCGCCCTGCCGTTCGACCGGGTCGAGCGCGGCCAGGGCACCGGCGGCGGCCTCGATCCGTCCCTGCGCGAACAGCTCGCGGGCGATGGCGACCTCCGTGGTCCGGGTGTCCGGGGCGTGCTCGGCGGCGCGCAGCACGCCGAGGCTCTGCCGGTAGCGGGCCTCGGCGGCCTCATGGGCGCCGGCCAGCGACTCGACGAACCCCGAGGCGTCCAGCACGACGGCGTCCGCGAGGTCGGCGTGCACGTCGTGGGAACAGGTGAGTGCCTCGGCGAGGGTGCGCCGGGCGGCGTCCACGTCTCCGCCCAACGCCTCCAGGTGGGCGCGGGCGACGAGGACCGGGATCAGCAGCGAGCGGTTGGCGGCGAAGCGTCGGCCGAGCAGGGCGCACAGCTCCAGCGAAGCGGCCACCGGGGTGGGCGTCCACTGGGCCAACTCGCAGACCGCGCAGAGGAGTCGGTCCTCCTCGTAGCCGTCGGCGAGGGAGCGGGCACGGGCCAGCGCGAGCCGGAAGGAGGACTCGGCGGAGGCCGTGCGTTCCGCGGCGAGTTCGAGGTGGGCGCGCAGTTGGTGGAGCCTGGACCAGCTGCGGTCGTCAGCCGGGTCGCGCTCCAGCAGGGTGGTCAGGCGGTCGGCGTCAGCGGTGACGGCGGTGGGCGGGGCGAGGCCGAGCCGGAGCGCGACGATCCCGCGCTGGACGGCCAGGGTCGCCGCGGCGCGCGGATTGCCGGGCAGGGCGGCCTCGGCGGCGTCGAGCGCGGCCCGGCAGCGGGCCTCGTCCTGGAGCCAGACCCCGGCGTCGCAGACGTGCAGCGCCAGCGCGAGGTGCCGAGGGTCCCCGACCGGGAGCAAGGCGCGGCCGCGCTCCAGGAGTTGGACGGCGGCGGGGAGGTCCTTCCGGGCCAGCGCGCGTCGTCCCTCGGCGATCAGGGTCCCGGCCGCCGCCCCGGCCAGCACCGGCAGCTTCCGCTCCCCGGGCCGTAGTTGGCGGCCCAGCTGCCAACTGGCCTCGACGTGGTAGGCGACCGCCATCGGGTCCCTCGGCCGCGCCTGGGAGAAACGGTCGGCCAGGAACCCGTGCCAGCGTTCGCGCCGGGTCTTCGGGGTGAACTCGTAGGCGGTGTCGCGCAGTAGCGCCTGGGCGAACCGGTAGGTGGCGGCCGGCCCGGGTTCGAAGACCCGGCGGCGCGCCAGCCGGGCCGTCGCCTCGTCGGCGGCGGCCGGCACCACCCCGTCGGCCTCGGCCATCGCCCGCAGCTGCCCACGGCTGAACTCGCGCCCGACGACGGCGGCGAGTTCCAGCAGCCCGCGCTCGGTGGCGGGGAGTTGGTCCAGCCGCGCGCCGAGCAGCGCCTGCACGGTGGGCGGCACCCGGGTGCCGGGATCGGACTCGGCGAAGACGTCCATGAGCTGTTCGGCGAAGAGCGGGTTGCCGTCGCACAACACGACCACCCGGCTGGTCAGTTCACGCTGGTCGACGGCCCGGAGGTCCTGCGCGTGGACCTCACCGCGCAGGGCCAGGGCGCCGACCAGGGCGGTGGTCTGCTCCGTACTCATCGGGCCGAGATCGACGGTGACGGCGCCCGGCCCGCCGTTCCCCCAGTCGGGGCGCTGGTCGAGCAGTTCGGGGCGGGCGACGCAGAGCAGCAGGACGGGGACGCCACGCAGCCAGGTGGCGATCCCGTCGACGAGGTCGAGCAGGGTCGCCTCCGCCCAGTGCAGGTCCTCCCAGACCATGACCACCGGCCGGGAGCGGCCGAGCGCCCCCAGGAGGTGGCGCACCGCCCAGGCGATGTCCTCGACGCCGACCTGCCCGGGGGGCGGGTCGGCGGCAGCGTCGGGGTCGGCGGCGTCGGTGACAGCGGGGTGGCCGGGGTCGGCGGGGTCGGTGACAGCGGGGTCGGCGGGGTCGGCGGGGTGGCCCGGGTCGGCGGGGTCGGTGACGGCGGCGAGGGTGCGGGTGACCAACTGTCGCGCCCGGCTGCCCGCGCTGTCCGGCGGCCCGGCCGAGGCGGCGTCCGCGGCGTCCTCGGCGTCCTCGGCGAACAACCGCACCAGTTCGGCCCGGCCGCCGGGCAGCGAGCCGAGCATCTCGGCAAGCGGCCGGTAGGTGATCCCCCGGCCGTAGGGGGAACAGCGCCCGGCCAGCACCAGCGCCTCGCCCTCCGGCAGTCCGGAGAGGAACTCCCGGACCAGACGTGACTTTCCGATACCCGGCGGGCCGAGAACGGTGGCCATGCACACCTCGCGCCGTTCTCCGGCCCGCCGGTAACCGCTTTCGAGCGCGGCCAGTTCGTCCGTCCGCCCGATGAACGGGGTGACCGGGTCCGAGTCGGCGGCCGTCGCCTCCGGGGCGGTCACCCGCCAGGCCGGCACCGGACGGGACTTGCCCTTCAGCCGCAGCGGTTCGACCGGCTCGATGCCCACCTGCGCCCGCACCATGGCGGCGGTGTCGGCGCAGATCAGCACCTCACCGGGAGCGGCGGCGGTCTGCAGCCGGGCGGCCGTGTTGACGGAGTCGCCGACGACCCGGAAGTCGTCCCCCGGGCGGGTGATCACCACGACGTTGCCGGTGCAGATCCCGGCCCGGGCCTCCAGTTCGACCCGGTACTCGGCGGCGAGGTCCGCCGTGAGGTCGGCCAGAGCGGCGAGCGCGCCGGTGGCGGCCCGGACGGCCCGCAGCGCGTCGTCCTCGCGGGCGACGGTGGCGCCGAAGGCCGCGAGGATCGCGTCGCCGATGAACTTCTCCACGACACCGCCGTGTTCGGCGATGCAGGCGCCGCAGCTGGCGAAGTAGCGGTCCATCACGCGGCGCAGCGGTTCGGGGTCCAGCCGCTCGGCGAGGGTGGTGGAACCGACGACGTCCAGGAAGAGCATCGACACCTTGCGGCGCGACTCGCGCGGTTCGGCGGGGGGCGGGGGCGGAACGGCGGACGCGGGAGAGGCGGCGGCTGCGGCGGCCACCCCGGCCGCCGCCGTGAGCGGGGTACCGCAGCCGGCGCAGAACCGGTCCGCCTCGCCGGTGTGGCGTCCGCACGCGGCGCAGCTCACGGCCGGTCCTCCCGGGTGGGAGCGGTGGGGCCGGCGGTACCCTCGGCGGGCGGCTCCCCGTACGCCTCTCCGGGTACTTCTCCGTGCGTTTCCCCGAGCACTTCCCCCGGCGCCTCCCCGTGTGCTTCTCCGTGCGCCTCGACCGCCATGGCTGCGGGCTCCGGCACCGGTTCGTCGTCGGGTACGACCGCGGCGGGCCCGGCGGCCGGGGCGGCGCCGGTCGCCGGGAGGCCCACCCGCGCGTAGACCCCGGCGAGCACGACCACCAGCCCGGACACCGCGAAGATCGTGTCGATCGGGCCGAACCGCAGCCCCGCCACCGAGCCCGAGAAGTCCCGCAGCCCGCTGCCCGCCAACCAGCCGGACAGCACCGCCGTCAGCATCGCCGCGAGCCGGGTGACCGGGTAGAACACCGAGATCACCCGGCCCCGGAACTCCTGCGGGGTGGCGGCGAGCAGCAGCGGAGCCATCGCCGTGTTCAGCATGGTGATCGGCACCACGAAGACGAACAGCAGCGTCACGGCCGCCGGGAAGCCGGTCTGCCGCGAGTACAGCACCAGCAGCACACCGCTCGCCATCAGCCCGATCCACGTCGTCCGCCGGGCGCCGATCCACTGCACCACCCGCCCGGCGGCGAGCGCGCCCGCGATCCCGCCGATGCCGAGGGCCATGCCGAGGTAGCCGTACGACTCGGCGGAGGCGTGCAGGTTCCGGGTGGCGAAGAAGATGTTCAGGGTGCTCAGGGCGCCCATCCCGAGCTGGCCGATCACCGTGAGCAGCAGCAGCGCGACCAGGAACCGGTTGTGCGCGAAGAAGCGCAGGCCAGCGGCGAAGTCCTGGAACAGGCCCGGCCGTTCGGTGCTCCGGACGGACTTCGCAGCGGCCGCCCCGGGCCGCGCGGGGTTCACCGGCCGCAGGTCCGCCGAGCTGATGGCGATGTACGACACCAGGTACGACAGCGCGTTGAACAGCAGCGCCCATTGCAGGCCCACCGCGAACAGCAGCGGCGCGGCGAGCGGCGGGCCGATGATCCAGGCGGTCTGCCCGGTCGCCTGGGCGATTCCGGCCGCGCGGGCCCGGTCGGCCTCGTCCGTCACGAGTTCCGCGATGATCGAGAACCGGGCCGGGGTGAAGAACTGGCTGGCCGCGTTGAGCACCAGCACCGTCACGTAGATCAGGGCCAGCCAGACGCCCGCCGGCAGTTCCCTGGTCGGCAGGAAGGCGACGGCGGTCAGGGCGGCGACCAGCCCACCGCGCAGCACTTCGGTGCCGAGCATGGTGGCACGCTTGTCCCAACGGTCGACGAAGACCCCGGCGAAGGGCCCGACGAACATCACGGCCGCGCTGGTCGCCAGGACGACGCCGCTGACCGCCTGCGGGCCCCAGGGCTTGCCCTTGGCCAGCACGGTCGCCACCCAGAGGACGAGCGTGGTGCTGAACACCGCGTCGCCGACCGAGGAGACGGCCTGGCCGAACCAGAGTCGGGTGTAGGTCGGGTTGATGAGGGTCGGCCGGAGCCGGCCGAGGGCGGTCACGAGGTGCTCCCCGCCACGAGCAGCAGTGTCATCAGGGCCGTCACCAGGGTGGTGTGGTACGCCTTGGCGAAGTACTCGGCAGCCGGATCGGCGGTGCTCGCACGGGTGGCGGCGGAACGACCGGGGATTGAGCCGTCCGGGCGTTGGGCGCCGGACAGGCAGGCGATGGCGGCCGCGCCCTCGGGCGTGGCCGCCGCGTCCAGGCCCAGGCAGACCTGGGTCATGACGAGTTCGGCGGTGAGGTCCCACCAGTCGTGGCGGACGCTGTGGTCGAGCAGCCGGCCGGTCAGGGCCGCCGCGTCGGCCACGGCGCCGTCGGGCAACCCCGGTCCGGTACGGGCGAAGTCGCTGAGGTAGAAGGCGGAGTGGGTGAGGGCGTACGCCTCGGGGACGGTCACCGGCGGCTCGTCCGGTCCGGGCCCGGGGGTGTCCTGCGTGCCCTGCGTGCCCTGGGTGTCCTGGATGTCCTGCGGGCTCCGCGCGTCCCGGGCTCGCTGCGTGCCCTGCTTGTCGAGGGCTCCGCGGCTGTCGAGGACCTCTCGGCGCCGGGCCCGGGCGAGGGCGGTGGCGGGCAGCGCCACGAGGACGTTGCGCCGAGCGAGTTCCTCGTACGACTCGATGGTGTGCGCCACCCCGGCCTTGTCCGCGTAGTAGCGCAGTTCGAGTCGCTGGTACGGCGAGCGCCCCGCCGCGGCGAGGTCGGCGGCGGTGAGCCGGGCGAGGCCGGCCCGGAACGGCGCGTCCTCCGTCCCGGCGGGCGCCAGGGCCGCGCACGCGAGCCGGTACTGGGTGGCGCCGCGCGGCTCGGCGGTGAGCAGGCGCGGGAAGCCGGGGTGCTGCCAGATGCCGCGGACCCGGGCGGTCGCCTCGGCCCGGCGCGGATCGTCACCGGGGCCGAGGCGGGTCCAGCAGTGGGTGAGCAGCGCGAGTTCCAGCGCCGCCTTGGCGGGCCGGTGCGCAGCGCCGGGATCGGGGCTCGCCGCGGCACCGCGGCCGGGCGTGAACGGGTCGAACCGGTCGAGGTGGCGGCCGATCCAGCCGAGCGTGCCGACGCCGAGCCGTTCGAGGCCGTGGTCGGGCGGGCACTCGTCGGTACGGCGGGGGCCGGAGACGGGAGCGGCGGTGGTGGCAGGGGCAGGGGCAGGACCGGGGGTCGGATCGGCGTGGAGACCGGGTGTCGTGGTCACAGGCGCCCCGTCTCGTCCAGGTAGTCGAGCAGCGCGGCGTCGACCGAGTCGTGGAAAGCGGCGAGCGTGCGGCGGTCCTCGTCGCGCCGGTAGAGGTCCTCGCAACCGATCCAGCGGTCCCGGGTGAGGGTGCCCGGCAGGTAGCCGCCCGCGGCGGTACCGACCTCCCAGTCCGGTTTGCCCGCCGTCTCCCAGCAGCTGGCGAGAGTGCCGTCGGCGCTCACCACCGCGCCGTACCGGCCGTCCCCGTGCCCGCAGGTGGCGCACGGGCGGTGGGCCTGCGGGCGGGTGACCCCGAACCCGAGGTCGAGGGCGCGGCGCTGCCAGCGGGTGAAGCGCGCGGAGAGGTCCCCGGTGTGCCGGAGGTCGTTGCCGTAACCCACGCCGACGTCGCCGACCTGGGCGAAGTACAGGGTGCAGCGGGCCGGTTCGAGCGCCGCGGCGATCCGGTCGAGCAGGCTGTCCACGCCCTGGTAGGTCTCCTGGGAGACGTTGACCCGGAAGATCCAGCGCAGCGGGGAGACTTCGGAGGCGCGGGCGAGGTTGCCGACGATGGTGTCGAAGGTGCCGCCGCCCTCGGCGCGGCGGATCCGGATCCGGTCGTGGTCGGGGCGGTCGCCGTCGAAGGTGACCTGGACGGAGCGCAGGCCCCGGTCGGCGAGTCCGGTGGCGAGCGCCGGGGTGAGCAGGGTGGCGTTGGAGATCATCCACGCGGAGGCGAGTCCGTGGTCGGCGGCCCGTTCGAGGAGTTCCAGGCAGCCGCGCGGATTGAGCAGGGGCTCGCCGCCGAACAGCAGGATGCGGAGCTTCTCCAACTCGGCGGCGGCCATCTGCCGGTCGGTGAAATCGAGGATCTCGGTGATGGTCCGCGAGGTCAGGCGCTTGCGGGCGATCCGGGGCGGGCGGCTGCCGCCGTCGCTGTCCTGGGCGGTGTTCTGGAAGCAGTAGCCGCACCCGAGGTTGCAGTGGGTGCTGGTCAGGACGGTCAGGGCGTAGCTGCGCGGGGCGGGGGCGGTCAGCAGGCCGTGCTCGCGCAGGCTGCGTTCGGTGCCGGGGCGCAGGGTGCCGTCCTCGGCCAACTGGCCGGGGCGCAGCCGGGCGAGGCCGCCGCCGGGGCCGAGGAACCACCAGTTCCGCTCGCCCCGGAGGAGGCGGGCGCCGGTGGAACCGGCCGGCGTCGGGCTCATCGGGCACCGCCCGGAGCGGGGGTGGTCGACGGGGCAGGGGTGGTGAACGGAGCAGGGGTGCTGGACGGGGCAGGGGTGCTGGACGGGGCAGGGGTGCTGGACGGGGCGGGCGGACGTTCGGCGGCGGTGTCCGTACGCGGGCGGCGACGCACGAGGATCACCGTCGCCAGGGCCACCACCAGCGTCGACTGGAAGGATTTCCGGAAGAACTGGACGGTGGTCGCGTCCGGCGGCACCCGGTCGGTGGCGGAGCGGCCCGGGAAGGCCCCGTCCGGCGACTGGGCTTCGGACAGCAGGCGCAGACCGGCCGCGCCGGAGGGCGTCGCGAGCGGATCGAGGCCGAGGCAGTGCTGCGCGAGGACGAGCTTCCCGGTGAGGTCCCACTCGCCGCGCCGGACGGACTCCTCGGTCAGGCGCTCGACCCGGTCTCTGGCGTGGGCCAGGTCGGCCGCGCCCAGGCCCGGGTCCCGGAAGCCGAAGTCGGCCAGGTGGAAGACGGTGTGGGTCACGTCGCAGACGTCGAGTTCGGCGAGCGGCTGTCCGTCGGCGTGCGCGGCCAGTCGACTGATCCGGTACAGCTCCGGATAGTCGAGCAACTGGTGCTTCAGGCCCGCCAGTTCCGCGTAGTAGCGGGTTTCCAGGTGCAGGAAGGGCGACTTGCGGCGCTGCGTCAGGAGGTCGCCCGCCACTCCTTCGGCGAGGGCCTTCCGGTGCGGGCCGTCGGCGTCGAGGCCGGCCGGGGCGAGCGCGCCGTACATCAGCTGGAACTGCCGGGCGTAGCGCGGCTCGACAGTGAGCAGGGGCGGGTGGACGCGGCTGCGCCAGACCTGCTCGACGGTCGCGGTGACGGCGGCCAGGTCGCGGTCCGGGCCTTCTGCCGCGTCGGCGACGACGCCGTTCCCGCCGCCCGCGGTGGACCGGCCGACCTCGCTGGACCCGCTGACCCCGGAGGGCCGGCCGCCCCCGAAGGACCGGCCCGCCTCGGCCGGCCGGCCGACCTCGGCGGCCTTCGCCCAGCAGCGGTTCAGCAGGGCGAGTTGCAGCAGCGCCTTGACCCGCGGAGTGACCGGCAGTTCGGCCCGGCCGGCCGGCTCGTCAAGAAAGCCGCAGTGCCGACCGATCCACCGCCGCGCGCCCGCCGAGAGGCTCTCCACGGCCGCGAGGTCCGGGGCGGCTGATCGAGTACCCATGGTTCTCCCTTGAGGTTGCGGGCTGCCGGTCGGACGTGCGGGCGGTCTGCTCGACGAGGTCGGCGGCGCGGCGGGGGCCGTCCGCCGCCGCGGCGGCGAGCCGTCGGCCGAGGCGGTGGGCGTGGGAGCGCAGCCGGTCGTCCCGCCAGGCCGCGTCGACCCGCCCGGCCTGGTCCGGCTCTCCCGTGCGGGGCAGGTGGACGGCAGCTCCGGCCCGCAGCAGGGCGCCGGCGAGGACGGGCTGCTCGGAGCCGTTCGGGGTGACGCCGAGCGGGCGCCCGCGCAGCAGGGCGCCGAGCACGGGCGCCGAGGTACCGGCGGTGAGCACCAGCCCGGCCCGGTCGACGAGCGGCCCCAGCCAGGGCTTGCGGACGAGCAGAATGTCGGCGTCCGGGGCGGGGTTCGGCCCGGCGGTGCGCCCCTGTTCCACGACGGCCTGGTAACGACCGCCGGTGAAAGTCGCGTTGAGGCGGGGCCAGGGGCTGCCGCCGCCGAAGAAGCGGCCCAAGTGCACATAGACGACCGGCTTGCCGGTCCGTGCCAACGCGGCGTCGACGGCGGCCAGTTCGCCCAGGTCTGCGGCCGGCTCCCAGGGCAGCGGGCCGACGTGGTGCGCCCGCCGGGGCAACTCGGCTCCCGGGTACTCCAGCTCGGGGTCTCCGCGGAGCAGGAGCGCGTCGCCGAGCAGGGGGGACGCGTCCGGGTCCGCGGTGGCGGCGGCGTTGGCGGCGGCGACCGATTCGCGCGACCAACGGGACGGCCGGGCCGCGAGGCCGGCCTCCTCCCGGGCGGCGTCGTAGAGCGCCAGCGTCTCCAGAGTGCGGTTCTCCCGGGTGCGACCGTACTGCGGCTCCCCCTCACCCCCGGACCGGTAGGTCCACAGGTGGATCGAGAGCCCGATCACGACCACCGGGACGTCCAGCGCCTCCGCGGCGAGCAGCGCACCGTTGCACAGGACGGAGGTCACCAGCAGGTCGGCCCGGGCCTGCCGGGCCGCGCGGACGGTCGCCCGGTACTGCGCGAGACCCATGACCCCCCAGCGGGCGGCGGAGAAGGCCCGCTCCCCGCCGAACTCCTCCGCCGCCGCGAACGGCAGACCGGCCTCGGCCGCGAACGGTGCGGCGGCGGCGCGGCCCAGCACCGACACCCGGTGGCCGCGGCAGCGCAGTTCGCGCCCGACGGCGAGCGCCGGGTAGAGGTAGCCGCCGTCACTGAGCGGGCAGAGCAGGATGTTCACGGGGCCTCCGGGCCAGGAAGCGGCGGTCGGGAGCGGTGATCGGGGGCTCCGGCCGGGAACGGCGGTCGGGAGCGGCGGCCTGCGGTGGCCGGGGGGAACCCGGGATGCCCGGGAACCGGCGAACCGGGGAACCGGGGAACCGGGGAGTCGGGGGAACCGGCCGAACGGGCCACCCGGCCGCCGGCGGCTCGGGCCGGGACCGGATGACCCGCTCGGACGTCATGACGTCACTGCGTCACGACTGTGCGACCGGATGCGTCAACGTCACATCGCCGCACTGTTGTTGATGATACAGATGTCCTCGACGAGGCCGTCGTCCTCGACCTCGATGCCGTGCGCCACGACGTCGACCTCGTCCTCGGCCTCGGTCGGCTCCGGGTTGATGGAGTCACTCATGCTGACCTCCCTCTGCAGTGCGGCGTCCGCTACGCCGGCCCGGGAGAAACGTAGGGACCCCCGGTATGGCGGCGATTCGGCGGCGGTTCGATTTCGGTATGACGGTTGGTCACATGCCGTTCCACTCATGGTTCCCAACCCTTGACGGCCGGTTCCCGACTCAGTGGTGGTGGGCCGGTACCCGCTCGACGGTCCGGCCTGCCCGCTCCCGGGCGTACGCGTACAGCAGCGCCGGCATCTCGTACCGCACGGTGTGGGCGAGTCCCTCCGCGCCCGCGACGGTCAGCAGGCTGGCCTCCAGGAGGTCCTCCAGCACCCGCACGGCCGTCCCCGGGTCGCGGTCCAGCACCGCGGCCGCCCGGTCCAGGGTGAACACCGGCCGGGGCAGCAGGCCGAGCCTCAGCACCGCCCACTGCGCGGCCTCCGGCAGCTCGCCGACCGACTCGGCCAGTCGCATCCGCACCAGCGGGTCGCCCCCGCACAACTCGTCCAGCAGCGCCCGGCCGTCGCCCAGCCGCGCGCCGTACTCGCCCAGCGGGACGTGCCGCAGGAACGCCAGCCGGTCGGCGACCAGCCGCACCCCGAGCGGCAACAGCCCCGTCGCCCGGACGATCCGGGCGGCGGACTCCCGGTCCGCGTCGACCCGTTGAGCGCCGATCGTCCGGCCCAGGAACTCCACCGCCTCGCCCGCCGTGAAGGCTGGAAGCCAGAGCCGGTGGGCACCCTCCAGGCCGATCAGCCGAGGCCGGGCGGTGACCACGACGGCACTCTCCCCCGCCTCCGGCAGCAGCGGCCGCACCTCGGACTCACGGCGGGCGTCGTCGACGACCACCAGCGCGCGGCGCCCGGTCAGCCACAACTGCCAGGCCCAGCGCGGGTCGACGACCTCCACGGTCGGCCGCGCACCGGCCGGCCCGTCCCGTTCACCACAGGCGGTGGCCGCGAGCAGTTGGCGCAGGACGTCCTCCAGCGGGCGGGGGCGGCCGTCCTCCCCGCGCAGTCGGACGAACAGCCGTCCGTCCGGGAAGTGTTCGGCCAACCGGTGCGCGGTGTGGACGGCGAGCGCGGTCTTGCCCGCGCCGAGCGGCCCGGTCACCACCGCCAGCCTTCCGACACCGCCGGTGAGCGCCTCGGTCAGCCACCGCACGGGGGCCGCACGACCGGTGAACGCGGGCGGGTCCGTGGGCAACAGGTTCGGCGCCGCCGGACGGCGCGGGCGCGGCACCGGCGGCCCCAGCTCGGCGGGAGGCGCGGGGCGCGGCCGCACGGGGCCGGCGTCGCAGAGCAGTGAACGGTAGAAACGCGCGAGGGCCGGGCTCGGCGGCAGACCGAGTTCATGGGCCAGTGCCTGCCGCAGCTCGTCGTAGACGGCGAGCGCCTCGGAGCGGCGCCCGGCCTGGCACAGAGCGGTCATCTGCAGCATTCGCAGCCGTTCGCGCAGCGGGTGCCGCTGCGCGGTCTCGGTGGCCCGCTCGATCGTCTCCGCCCCTCGCCCGGCGGCGAGTTCGGCGTCCAGCCAGTCCTCGAACACGCCGAGGAAGCGGCGGTCGAGGCGCTGCGCCGCGCTGTCGATCAGCGGGACGTCCCGGAACCCGTCGAGTGCCGAACCGCGCCACAGTTCCAACGCCTCGCCGAGTGCTCCGGCCCTGGCCCGCTGTTCGAAGCGGAGCGCGTCGAGCTCCCCCTCGGCGGTGTGCAGGACGTAGCCGCCGGCCTGGTGGCTGATCCGGGTGCATCCGGGGCCGGGCGCCCGCCCGGGGCCGGAGTCCGGGTCAGGGGCCGGGCCGGACTCGGGACCGGCCAGGCGGCGCAGCCCCGAGACGTAGACCTGGAGGTTCTTGCGGGCGGTGCGTGGCGGCGCGTCGTCCCACAGTGCCTCGACCAGGGAGTCGGCCGAGAGCCGGGTATTCGCGTGGGACAGCAGCGCCGCCAGGAGAATCTGTTGTTTCCGTGATCCCGGATCGACGGCCCGGCCGTTCTCCAGCACGTGCAGCGGCCCGAGAATCCCGAATCTCACCGCCATCTCACGCCAACTTGATGACGAAGGAATGCCCTTCCACCTCGGCGTCCGAAACAGCGTCAAGCCGCTGTTTCACGGAATTGAGGACGGCGACCTCGCCCTCGGTGAGCCGGGACAGCACGTCCCGTTGCTCCAGTGTCAGCAGGTCGACCGGGTTGCCCGCCTGCCGTAGGGCGGCGAGGGCGTCGAATGTCATGGTCCCCTCCTTCTCGGATGCCAGATCATCATCACCGCCGCCCGGGACTCCGTCCATGAGACCTTTGGGCCAGAAACCGCCCTCGGCGGGGGACGATGCGAGAATCAGTGCGAGCAGTCCGGCCTGCAGTCTTGACCGGAGTCCCAGTTTCGCCAGAATGGCGGTGACGAACCGTTTGACGGTGCGCTCACTGATATTGAGTTCGTAGGCTATCGAGCGATTGTCGTACCCGAGGCCCAGCAGCTGCAGCACGGTCCGCTCCCGGGGCGTCAGCGCCCGGGTCAGCGGCAGCGCCGCCGCCGGTGGTGACGGCACCCCCGGCTCGCGTGGCGCTCCGCACGCCGGACACACCGGATCTCCACCACCCATCGACGGGATCCCCCCTCCGGCGGCACACCACTGCGGTGCCCTCATGCTGACGCCCCCGTCGAACACCGGCAAGAGGTCGAACGTGCCCGGATCATGCCACCGCCCCCTCGGGGAGCGGTGGTCAGTCCCCGTCGAACGGTTCGTCGCTCCACCGGAACCGGGCGCGTCCGCCGTCGACGTGCAGCAGGAACTCCGCGACCGGACCCTCCGGCGCCACCAGCGACAGCGTGCTCGCGATCCGCTCGTAGCTCGCGTCGAACCACTCGTACTCCTCCGCGTCGAGCAGCGCGGACGACTCCTCGAACCACGACCGCACCGCCTCGAACTCCGACGTCGGCACGAAGCGCCCGTGCAGCCAGGGGAAGTCCGCCTCGTCGATCACGATCTCCCCCAGCACCTCCCCCTCCCGCGCCAACCGCCAGGTCTCCCCGAGGAACCCCATTTGCCACCACCCACCCTTTCGCCGATCACCGACCGTCCGTCGCCCGCCCCTGGCCGCCCACCCGCCACTGCGCAGGCACCGCCCCCGGGTACCCCTGCGCCCTCGGCACCTCGGCACCTCAAGTAACCGGCACGGGTCACGAGTCGCCCAGGTCCGTGCCTGTGGTCCTGGCGTGCACTTTGCAAATGCACGCCAGGACCACAAGCACTCTGCAAAGTGCATTTTGCAAAGCAGCTAGTGGCTTTGCAAAATGCGTCGGGCTGTCCGCCAGCGGTGCCGACCTTCCTCGCACCACCCGCACGCTCGCACGGGCTCGTAGTCCTCGCTCGCTCGCGCGCACGCGACGTCCGACGTGGCCGAGGGCGGCCGAGGGGACGGGTCAGGGGGTGACCGGGGCGGCTTCGGCGAGGGCGTCGAGGACGGGGCGGATCAGCGGGTGACCGTCGGCGCCGGCGCGGACGGCGGCGAAGACCCTACGGGTGGCGAGGGCGCTGTCGACGGGCCGGACGGCGACCCGGGCCAGGTCGACCCCGAGGAGGGCCGAGCGCGGGACCAGGGCCACACCGGCACCGGCCGAGGCGAGGGCGACGACCGCGCGGAAGTCGTCGGAGGAATGCACCAGGCGCGGCTGGAAACCGGCATGTTCGCAGGCCAGCAGCACCACGTCGTGGCACGGATTGCCGGGGTAGGGGCCGATCCACGGATCGTCCCCGAGGTCGGCCATCGCGACCGGACCCTCGGCCGCGGCCAACGGGTGGGCGAGCGGAAGCACGGCCTCGAAGGGCTCCGCGTAGAGCGGGACACGGGTGAGCCGGGCGTCGTCAGCGCGTGGGGCACCGCGGTACTCGACGGCCACGGCCAGGTCGGCGCGACCGTCCAGCAGCATCGGCAGGCTGGCGTCGCCCTCGGCGTCGAGCACCTTGAGCCGCACGCCCGGGGCGCGGGTGGCGAGGGTACCGATGGCGGGCGCGAGGACGAGCGAGATGCCGGTGGCGAAGGAGGCCACGGTGACCTCGCCCGAGACACCGGCGCTGTAGGCGGCGAGATCGGCCTCCGCCCGTTCGAGCTGGGCGAGGACGGCGTCGGCGTGACCGAGCAGGATCTCCCCGGCCGCCGTCAGGCGCACACCCCGGCCCTCGCGGGCGAGCAGGTGGTGGCCGGTCTCCTGTTCCAGCGCGGCCAGTTGTTGCGAGACCGCGGAGGGGGTGAGGTAGAGCGCGGCCGCCGCGGCGGTCACCGTCCGGTGGTCCGCCACCGCTCGCAGGGTCCGCAGCCGTCTCGCGTCGATCACAGGCCAATTCTGCCAGCGTCGGTGGGGCTGCCGGGGCGGGGGTGACCAACTCGTCGGTCGGCGAGCGGCGGAGTGGGAAGTCGGCGGCGCCGACTTCCCACTCCCGGCACCGCCGCGCAGAACACGCCGGCAATCACTGAGCCCCTTGCCCCGGAGCCCCATACTCCATTTTGCAAAGTCGGCACTTTGCAAAGTCGATCATGGTGCGATCCCTCGGTTCCCCGGCGCACAGCCCCCTTGTGCGGCTACTGCATTTTGCAAAGTGGCACTTTGCAAAATGCAGGTACAGGTACAGAAGTGGGTGTGAGTGCGGGAGTGGGTGTGAGTGCGGCAGTGGCCGGGTCGGCCCCGGGAACCGCGAACGGGAGTGGGAAGTCGGTCGGGCCGACTTCCCACTCCCGTGGCGGGAGGGTGGGGCAGGTGGTCTGGGTGCTGTGGGGGGGGGGGGGGGGGGGGGCCCCCCCCCCCCCCCCCGGGGGGGGGGGGGGGGGGGGTGGGGGGGGGGGGGGGGGGGGGGGGGGGGGGGCCCCCCCCCCCCCCCCCCCCACAGCGGTTCGGGAGCCCGTGGCACGTCCGGTTCCGAGCGGACGTGCCACGGGCGATCAGGGGGAACCGGCCCGGCGGGGCCCGTTCCGGGGTGGTGCGGGGACTACTCCCCCATCGCGGCGCGCGCGTCCACGAAGGCGGCGACGGCGCGCTCGACGTCCTCGGTGGTGTGGGCGGCGGAGAGCTGGACCCGGATCCGGGCCTGGCCGTGCGGCACGACCGGGTACGAGAACCCGATCACGTACACACCGCGCTCCAGCAGCAGCTCGGCGAGCCGGCCGGCCTTCGCCGCGTCGCCGATCATCACCGGCGCGATCGGGTGGTCACCGGGCAGGATCTCGAAGCCCGCCTCGGTCATCTTCGAACGGAACAGCGCGGTGTTGTCCGCCAGCCGCTCCCGCAGCTCGTTCGAGCTCTCGACCAGGTCCAGGACCTTCAGCGAGGCGGCCGCGATGACCGGCGCGAGCGAGTTCGAGAACAGGTACGGGCGCGACCGCTGGCGCAGCAGCGCGACGATCTCCCGGCGCGCGGCGACGTAACCGCCGGAGGCACCGCCGAGCGCCTTGCCGAGGGTGCCGGTGATGATGTCGACCCGGTCCATGACGCCGTGCAGCTCCGGCGTGCCGCGCCCGCCGGCGCCGACGAAGCCGACGGCGTGCGAGTCGTCGACCATGACCATGGCGTTGTAGCGGTCGGCGAGGTCGCAGATCTCGCGCAGCGGCGCGACGTAGCCGTCCATCGAGAAGACGCCGTCGGTGACGATCAGGCGGCGGCGGGCGTCCTGGCTCTCCTTGAGCTGCTGCTCCAGGTCGGCGAGGTCGCGGTTGGCGTAGCGGTGGCGGCGGGCCTTGCACAGCCGGATGCCGTCGATGATGCTCGCGTGGTTGAGGGCGTCGGAGATGACGGCGTCGCGCTCGTCGAGCAGGGTCTCGAAGACGCCGCCGTTGGCGTCGAAGCAGGAGGAGTAGAGGATCGTGTCCTCCTGGCCGAGGAACGCGGAGAGGCGGTCCTCCAGCTGCTTGTGCACGTCCTGGGTGCCGCAGATGAAGCGGACGGACGCCATGCCGTAGCCCCAGCGGTCGAGCGCGTCCTTGGCGGCGTCGAGCACCTCGGGGTGGTCGGCGAGACCGAGGTAGTTGTTGGCGCAGAAGTTGAGGACCTCGCCCGGGGTACCGCCCGCGGTGACGGTGACGGCGGCGCTCTGCGGGCTGCCGATGACGCGCTCCGGCTTGAAGAGGCCGGCCTCACGGATCTCGTCGAGGGTGGCGGCGACCTCGTCGCGCACGTTGTCGAACACAGCTGCTCCTAATCGGATCGTCGGATCGGCGAGGGTGCTCAGGCGGTCCAGTCGAGGATGACCTTGCCGCAGCGGCCGCCGGCCGCCTCGTCGAAGGCGGCCTCGAAGTCGGTCGCGGCGTACCGACCGGTGATCACGGGGCTGAGGTCGAGGCCGCCCTCCAGCAGGACGGACATCGCGTACCAGGTCTCGAACATCTCGCGGCCGTAGATGCCCTTGATGGTGAGCATCGAGGTGACGACGGAGGCCCAGTCGATCGGGAACTGCTCGGCGGGCAGGCCCAGCATGGCGATCTTCCCGCCGTGGGTCATGTTGGCGATCATCGACTGCATCGCCTCGGGCCGGCCGGACATCTCCAGGCCGACGTCGAATCCCTCGCGCAGGCCGAGCTTCTGCTGGCCCTCCTCGATGGTGTGCTCGGCGACGTTGAGCGCCAGCGTGACACCGACCTTGCGGGCGAGGTCGAGGCGGTACGGGGAGACGTCGGTGATCATGACGTTCCGGGCGCCGGCGTGCTTGGCGACGGCGGCGGCCATGATGCCGATCGGTCCGGCTCCGGTGACCAGCACGTCCTCGCCGACCATCGGGAAGGACAGCGCGGTGTGCACGGCGTTGCCGAACGGGTCGAAGATCGCGGCGACGTCCAGGTCGACGGGGACCCGGTGCACCCAGACGTTGGAGGCGGGCAGGGCCACGTACTCGGCGAAGGCGCCGTCGCGGTTGACGCCGAGGCCGACGGTGTTGCGGCAGAGGTGGCGACGCCCGGCCAGGCAGTTGCGGCACTTGCCGCAGACCAGGTGGCCCTCGCCGCTGACCAGGTCGCCGACGGCGATGTCCGCGACGCCGGGACCGATCTCGGCGACCTCGCCGACGAACTCGTGGCCCAGCACCAGCGGCGTCCTGATGGCCTGCTGCGCCCAGCCGTCCCACTTGCGGATGTGCAGGTCGGTGCCGCAGATGCCGGTGCGCAGCACCTTGATCAGCACCTCGCCGGGGCCGATCGCCGGGGTGGGGACGTCCATCAGCCAGAGTCCGGGCTCGGCCTTCTGCTTGACGAGTGCCTTCACGGCGGTGGCTCCTGACGCACGGTGGGGCGGCCTGGTGGAGGCCGGCCCGGTGTGGGCAGGCCGACGGGGCCCGGCGGTGGCGACCCCCGGGAGGGCCGGAGGGTGTGACGGGGCCCGGTCCTGGTGCAGGTCCTGGCGTCCGTAGTCCGGGCAGGCAGAAATCTGCCTGGTCGGAGGGGGTGCGGTCCATCGAGGAATTCTTAAGGGCCGCGACAGCTGGGCTGAACGATCCTGCCCGAGCTGCGCCCGGGGGCCGTCGCGGCGTGCCGGTCGGCACCCCGACGGCGTAGCGCGCGGGGCGCGTTCGGGGCGTGCGAGGCGCCCGTCCGG
Source organism: Kitasatospora sp. NPDC094019 (assembly GCF_044764505.1). Lineage (NCBI taxonomy): Bacteria > Bacillati > Actinomycetota > Actinomycetes > Kitasatosporales > Streptomycetaceae > Kitasatospora > Kitasatospora sp. NPDC094019. The sequence continues at coordinate 218,047 of NZ_JBIWIF010000012.1, read as the reverse complement.
CGGGCACCGCAGGCCGGGCGCGGAAGGGACCGGTCCGGGCTGCCCGGACCGAACGTGAACCGGACCCGGACCGGATCAAGGCGTGGTGCGGGCCCGGCGGCCGCAGCCCCGTGACCGGCCCGGGCGGCCGGACGGCGCGCCCGGGCCGGTCAGTCGCGGCGGACCGCGACGGTGTGCGCCAGTACCGCCGCCGCCCCGAGCAGGGCGGCCGCGAGCGCGAGCAGCAGGCCGGTGGAGCCGATCAGGTCCGCCGACCGGTGGTGGCCGGAGAGCCGGGTGAGCAGGACGTTCACCGGCGGCAGGCCCTTGCCGAGGGTCAGCACGAGCAGCAGCGCGAGGGCGAGCACCAGCCCGTGCCCCTGCCGCCGGACCACCGGCCGGGCGGCGAGCAGGCCGACGGCGGAGCCGGTGCAGGCGCAGGTGAGCTGGGCCTCGGCGCCCAGGAGCAGATCGGCGGCGGTGGGGCTGTGGCTGCCGACGAGGAGCGGCAGGACCAGGCCGAGGACGGTGAGGGGCAGGCAGGCCGCCAGTGCGGCGAGGACGGTCCCGGTGGCGAGGCGCCGGGGTCCGCCGGTGGCGGCCGTCAGCACCGCGCGGTGGGGCGGGTCGTCGAGCCCGGCGAGCGCCATGGTGAGCCAGGTGGCGGCGAGCAGCACGGCCAGGGCGGAGGCCGCGTGGGTGGCGGTGAGCGGGCCGGTGTCGTCGCTGGTGAGCACGGTGACGAGGGCGGTGAACAGGAGCAGCGGGGCGAGGTAGCGCTGGGAGAGCAGCAGGGTGGTGAGCTGGTAGCGGACGAGGGCGGTCATCGGGCGGTGGTCCTCGGGCTGGGTGCGGTGGTCCTCGGGACGGGTGCGGGAGCCGGTCCGGATGCGGGAGCCGGTTCGGGTGCGCCGGCCGCTCCGGGCGCGGGCGCGGGCCGGGTGACGGCCCGTACGGACCAGTGGTCGCGGAGTGCGGCGAGCAGCACGGCGTCGGTCCGGGCGTGGTCGACCCGCAGGTGGAGTTCGGCCCCGCGGCGCTCGGCGACACGAACCCCGGGGAGGTCGAGCACCCCGGCAGGGTCGGGCCCGTCGGGCCCGCCCGGGCGGGTGAGGACGACCACGGCGGGCGGAACCGGCCCGCCCGGGGCGACGGCGGGCCGCTGGGCGACCCGTCCGCCGGCGACGATGTGCACGGCGGTGGCGTGCGTCCGGGCGAGGGCCTCGCGGTGGTCGGTGAACACCACTGCCCCGCCGTCGGCGGCCACTTCGGCGAGGATCGCGGCGAGCACGGTGTGGGCGGAGGCGTCGAGGCCGGACCACGGTTCGTCGAGGACGAGCAGGTCGGGCGGCACGAGCAGGGCCTGCGCGAGCGCGACCTTCTGGGCGTTGCCCTTGGAGAGGGTGCGCAGCGCCGTGTCCGGGCCGTCGGGCAGGGCGAGCCGTTCGAGCAGCCGGCCGGCGCGGGTCCGGGCGGTGGCGGTGGGCAGGCCGCGGATCCGGGCGGTGGCGGTGGGCAGGCCGCGGATCCGGCCGAGGTGGGTGAGGCAGGCGAGGGCGGTGAGGCGTTCGTGGGCGGTGAAGCGGTCGGGGACGTAGCCGACGGCGGCCCCTCGGGCGGTGGCCGTTCCGGTGCGGCGGCCGGTGGTGGGGCGGGCGAGGCCGGCCAGGATCCGCAGCAGGGTGGACTTGCCGGAGCCGTTGGCGCCGACGACGGCCAGGATGTCGGCGGGTGCGAGGCGCAGGTCGACGTCGCGCAGGATCCAGGGGCCTCGTCCGTAGCGTTTGCCCACGGCTTCGCAGTGCAGCAGCACCTCGGTGTTCCCCTCCGTCGTTCCGGCGGTGCGCACCTTACGCGGACGCCGGTAGGGGGCGGGTATGGTGCGGGCCACTCCGGTGGTGGCGCGAGCGGGGCCGGGCCGGGTGGCTGACGGGTGGGTCCGTTCGGGCCAGCGGGCCGCCGCAGGGCGCGCGGCGGCCGTGACCGGCGCATACGGTGGCGATCGCTCCCCCTTGCGGGCCCGTGGAGCGGTGCTCCGGGCCCGTCCGGCCCAGAGAGGCGCCTCGACGATGACGAACCACGACCGCGTGCGGGACCCGAATCCGAATCCGAACCGTGTGACTACGACCCGGGCCGCGGCCCCACGCCGCCCGGGCGCGGCCCGGCCCGGCCCGACGGCGCTCGCGCTGGCGCTGGCGCTGGCCGGGTTGCTGGCCTCCGCCGGGTGTTCGGGCGGTGGGTCCACGGGCTCGACGGCGGCCGGGGCGGTGACGGCCGTTCCGGCGGCGCTCAGCCCCTCGGCCTCGGGCCCGAGCGCGAGCGCGACCCTGCTCAGCCCCTCGCCCAGCACGGGCGCCACCCCCAGCACCGCGAGCCCGTCGGTGCTGCCGCTGACGCCGGACGTGACGGCCCGGTTGGACGCGGCGGTGCAGCGGGTGCTGACCGAAGCCTCCGTGCCCGGGGTGATCGTCGGCGTGTCGACGCCGCAGGGCGACTACCTGAAGGCATTCGGCGTCTCCGACAAGGTCGCGGGCACCCCGATGGTGACCGGGCTCAACATGCGGATCGGCAGCGAGACCAAGACTTTCACCGTCACCGGACTGCTGCGCCTCGTCGACCAGGGCAAGGCCGGTCTGGACGACCCGATCGGTAAGTACCTGGGCGGAGTTCCGAACGGCGGCACGATCACGCTGCGCCAGCTCGCGGACATGCGCAGCGGCCTGTTCCCGTACACGCAGGACGAGGACTTCGTGACGGCGCTCCAGTCGGACCCGCAACGTGCCTTCACACCGGACCAGTTGCTCGCCTACTCCTACAAGCATCCGGTGAGCTTCGCGCCGGGCACCGACTTCGAGTACTCCAACACCAACACGGTGCTGCTGGGCCAGGTGATCGAGAAGCTGAGCGGGCGTCCGCTCGGCGACTTCCTGAAGAAGGAGGTGTTCGACCCGGCGGACCTGGGCCGGACGGTGTTCCCGACCACCAACGCCTTCCCGCAGCCGCACGCCCGCGGTTACACGAACCAGACGGCGGACGGGACGATCGCGGACGCCACCGACTGGAACCCGTCCTGGGGTTGGGCGGCGGGGGCGATGATCTCGGACCAGGCGGACATGAAGAAGTGGGCCAAGGTGCTGGCCACCGGCACCCTGTTGAGCCCGCAGACGCAGGCGCAGCGGCTCCAGCCGCAGCCCTCGCCGGCGCCGGACACCTGGTACGGGCTGGGGTTGTTCTACAACCACGGGTGGATCGGGCACAACGGTTCGCTGCCGGGGTACCAGACGGTGGTGGTGTATCTGCCGTCCGCGCAGGCGTCGTTGGTGGTGCTGCTGAACACCGACATCACGTACAAGGGCTCGGCGCCGTCGACGCTGTTCGCGAAGGCGATCACGCAGGTCGTGTCGCCCGGGAACGTCTACGACCTGCCGGCGGCCCCGGCCGGCGGGGACGAGCCCTCGGGGACGGCGACCGCGACGGCCGACGCGTCGGTGTCGACCTCGGTGACACCGCCGGTACCGTCGGCCGCGTGACCGGGCGGGCGGCTCAGCAGGGCAGCAGGACGGCGGGACCACCACGGCAGGACAGCGGGACAAGCACGACAGCAGGTCGGCGCGGGTGCTCCGGGGCCGTCAGCCCCCGAGCACCCGTGCCAGGTCGTAGGAGACCGGCTCCTCCAACTGCTCGTACGTGCAGCTCTCCGGCGCGCGGTCCGGGCGCCAGCGGCGGAACTGCGCGGTGTGCCGGAACCGGGTGCCCTCCATGTGGTCGTAGGCGACCTCGACGACGCGTTCGGGGCGCAGCGGCACCCAGGAGAGGTCCTTCTTCCCGGTCCAGCGGCTCTGGGCCCCGGGCAGTCGGGCGTCGGCGTGGGCGGCCTCGTCGGCCCAGGCCCCCCAGGGGTGGCCGGTGAGGTCGGTGGTGCGCAACGGCGCGAGTTCCTCGGCGAGTTCGCGGCGGCGGGCCATGGTGAAGGCGGCGCAGACACCGACGTGCTGGAGGTGGCCGTCGGTGTCGTGGATCCCGAGCAGCAGGGAGCCGACGACGGGTCCGCTCTTGTGCTCGCGGTAGCCGGCGACGACGCAGTCGGCGGTGCGCTCGTGCTTGATCTTGTACATGGCGCGTTCGCCGGGCCGGTAGGGCTGGTCCAGCGGTTTGGCGACGATCCCGTCGAGGCCGGCGCCCTCGTACTGGGCGAACCAGGTTTCGGCGAGGTCGCGGTCGGTGGCGGCGGGGGCGGTGAAGACGGGGTCGGCGGCGTCGGCGAGGGCCGTTTCGAGGGCGGTGCGGCGGGCGGCGAGCGGCCGGTCGAGCAGGGACTCGTCGCCGAGGGCGAGCAGGTCGAAAGCGACGAAGGAGGCGGGGGTGCGTTCGGCGAGCAGTTCGACCCGGCTGGCGGCGGGGTGGATGCGTTCGAGGAGTTCCTCGAAGCGCAGCCGGCCGTCGCGGGCGATGACCACCTCGCCGTCGAGGACGCAGCGCGGGGGTGTTTCGCGGCGCAGAGCGGTGACGAGTTCGGGGAAGTAGCGGGTGAGGGGTTTGCCGGTGCGGCTGCCGATCTCGACCTCGTCGCCGTCGCGGAAGACGATGGCACGGAAGCCGTCCCACTTGGCCTCGTACTGCATGCCGGGCGGGATCTTCGCGACGGACTTGGCGAGCATCGGGGCGACGGGCGGCATCACGGGCAGGTCCATGCTTCCGATCCTCGCGCCGATCCGGGACCACCGCTCGACGGCGCTCGGGTGCCGGGAACGCCCGGGCCCGGGACGGGCGCCCAGGTCAGGACAGGCGCGGCGGGCGGCGCGCGCTTAGCGTGAGTGGCATGGGCTCTGCCGTGGAACTGGATGTCGCCGGGCGCACCGTCCGGCTGTCGAATCCCGACAAGGTGTACTTTCCGGAGCGCGGCTTCACCAAGCTGGACGTGGCCGAGTACTACCTGGCGGTCGTGGACGGGGTGCTGCGCGGGCTGCGGGACCGGCCGACCACGCTGCAGCGGTTCCCGGACGGGGTGGAGGGCGAGTTCTTCTACCAGAAGCGGGCGCCGAAGGGCCTGCCCGACTGGTTGCCGACGGCGCGGATCGCCTTCCCGAGCGGGCGCTCGGCGGACGAGATCTGTCCGACCGAGCCGGCGGCGGTGCTGTGGGCGGCGAATCTCGGCTGTCTGACCTTCCACCCGTGGCCGGTGCGCCGCTCGGACACCGAGCACGTGGACGAGCTGCGGATCGACCTGGACCCGCAGCCGGGCACGGACTTCCGGGACTCGGTGCGGGTCGCGCACGAGTTGCGGGCCGTGCTGGAGGAGTACGGGCTGCGGGGGTGGCCGAAGACCTCGGGCGGGCGCGGGGTGCACGTGTACGTGCCGCTGGTGCCGGAGTGGACGTTCACCGACGGGCGGCACGCGGTGATCGCGCTGGGCCGGGAGCTGGAGCGGCGGCTGCCGGGGCGGGTGACCACGGCGTGGTGGAAGGAGGAGCGCGGGGAGCGGATCTTCGTCGACTACAACCAGATGGCGCGGGACCGGACGATCGCCTCCGCCTATTCGCTGCGGGCCCGGCCCCAGGCGACGGCGTCGACCCCGCTGCTGTGGGAGGAGCTGGACGACGCGCTGCCGGAGGACTTCGACCTGCGGACGGTGCCGGCGCGGTTCGCGGAGGTGGGTGATCCGCACGCGGGGATGCGGGAGGAGGCGTTCCGGCTGGAGGCGCTGCTGGAGCTGTACGAGCGGCAGGTCGCGGACGGCGGGCACGGCGAGCTGCCGTATCCGCCGGACCATCCGAAGGCGGCGGGCGAGCCGACGCGGGTGCAGCCGAGCCGGGCCCGGAAGAAGACCTGAGCAGAGACCTGTGCAGAGGGAGGCCCGGACGGGGAGCCGGGGCCCGGACGGGGCATCGGGGGCGGGGGCCGCGAGGGCCCGGTCCCCCGCGGCGACGGCCCGCTACGGCCGGACGTGATCACGTAGGCTGGCCGCCCACGAAGATCGGCTACGACGATCACCGATGATCACCAGGGGGCGGGGAACGATGGCGGCACGGGGGCTGCGGGAGATTCTGGCGGACGCGGGGCGCGGGGTGTTCCCGCCGTCGGACGGGTCGGTGACGGTGGTGCCGCAGCCGTCGCCGCGCGAGGCGGGGGTGCTGTCGTTCTCCGCGCACGCGGTGGTGTTCACGGACGAGGACCCGGACTGGGTGCGGGCGACGCTCGCGGCCGCGCCGGGCGACGCGCTGGCCGCGCCGCTGTGCCCACCGTTCCTGACCGCGTTCGCCGGCCGCACCGGCCGCGAGAACGGCAACATCGACCTCCTCACGGTGGCCGACCGGCTGCCCGGCGGGCCGCCGGTGCCGCTCGCCCCGGTCGCGGACCTGGATCACCCCCGGGTGGTGCGCGCGCTGCACTACCGGGAGGACGTGCGGGTCTTCGAGACCGAGGACGGGAACGGGGTCCTGGTGCTGGGACGCGGCGTCGCCGGGCGCTGGGAGTGTTCGGTCGAGGTGGGTCCGGCGGCCCGCGGCCGGGGCCTGGGGCGGTCCCTGGCACTGGCGGCCCGGCACCTCGTCCCGGCGGGCGACCTGGTCTGGTCCCAGCAGGCGCCGGGCAACGCGACCAGTGTGCGGGCGTTCCAGGCCGCCGGCTACCGGCCGGTGGGCGCGGAGACCCTGCTGGTGGCGGGGCGGTCGTGACGGCCGCCCTCGCCGCTGTGCCCGAGGATGTGCGGGCCCGGCTGGTGACCCGCTTCGGGCCGGGTGCCCGGGAGTGGTGCGCGCGGTTGCCGGGGCTGGTGGACGGGCTGGCCGGTCGTTGGGGGCTGGCGGTCCGGGCGGCGGGCGGCGGCGGCACGTCGCGGGTGTTCCGGTGCGAGCGGCTCGCCGACGGCGCGGCGGTGTGGCTCAAGCTGACGCCGGACGCCGAGGTGGCCCGGCAGGAGGCGGTGGCGCTGACCGCGTGGCGGGAGGTGCCGTCGGTGGTGGGGCTGCTGGCGGAGGACCTCGGAGCGGGGGCGCTGCTGCTGGCCGACGTCCGGCCGGGGACGACGCTGCGCGAGCGCGGTTGGCGGCCGGCGGAGGTGGCCGGGATGCTGGCCTCGATGCGTTCGGTGCCCGCTCCGCCCGGTACGGCGCTGCCGTCCCTGGCGGAGCGACTGGACTTCCTGTTCGACCTCACCGAGCGGCGGGCCCCCGGGGTGTCGACGGCGGGCGCGCGGGCGCTGGCCCGCGAGCTGACCGACGGCGGCCCGGTCGGGCTGGTCCACGGCGACCTGCATCCGTCCAATGTGCTGCTCGGTCCGGCCGGGGTGGTGGCGATCGACCCGCGCGCCTGCCTGGGCGACCCGGACTTCGACCTGGTCGACTGGGCTCTCGACGGTGTGGCGGATCCGGCGGCGCTGTCCGCCCGGGTCGCCGAACTGGCCGCCCGGGTCGCCGAACCGGCCGCTCGGGTCGCCGAACCGGCCGCCCCGGTCGCGGTCGCGGATGCCGACCGGCTCCTCGCCTGGTGCCGGGTGGGGGCCGCCCTGATCGCCGCCCCGCGCGTGGCGGCCGGCCGCCGGGACGACAGCACGGTGTTCCTGCGCGAACTCGCGGGGCTGTAGCGGGACGGGGCCGCAGCGGCACACGGCCGCGGCGGCACGGCCCAGGTCCGTCAGCGGTCGGACGGCCCGGGGCCGCGGCGGTCCGCTCCGGCGGGCGGGCGCAGCCGGAACCGGCCCCTCGTCGTCCGCCCGCGGCGGGTCCGCCGGGCCTGTTCGTCCTCCTCCAGCTCCCGCCGGAGGTCCGCCAGGTTCGTGGATCCCTGCTGGAAGTCGTACGACTCCAGTCCCGAGAGGTCGAGGTCCCTGCGGAGGGCCGCGATGGCCAGATCGCGCCACCGGTAGAGGTCCTTCGGTCGCGGGCCGCCGTCCCGCTCCCAGCGCCGGCAGCAGTGCCGCAGGCCGAGGACGGCGCCCCGGGCGGTGGCGGTCGCGCACATGCCGCCCGGCCCGTAGAACCAGCCGTTGAGCGCCGCAGCCACCTGCCCCACCACCTCGGGGGTGAGCGGGGCGCCGGCCGCGTGGGACAGCCCGCCCAGGATCCGGAACACCTCCGGGTAGGACTCCAGCCGGGCCTTGTGGAGCTCCAGCGCCCAGCCGGACTTGAGGTCGGTCAGCCAGCGGGCCCGTTCCCGCCGCTGCTGGGCGAGGGTCAGTGCGGCGCCGACGGCGGCCACCACCAGGGCGACCAGACCGGACAGCAGAGCCGTGACGATCTGCTCGCTCATGGCCCCCGCCCCCGGTCACCGATGGTCCGACCGGCCCATGATGACAGTCGGACGGACCGTCAGCAGCCTTTTGCGCAAGCCCACTTGTCCGAGGGACGACGGCTTCACCCGGTCGCGCGGGAGCCCTCCGGGGCGGTGGCGGCGATGGTGCGGACGGCCTGCGCGATCTGCGCGTCCGTCAGGTCGCCGCGCGCGGTCAGCCGCAGCCGCGAGACGCCGTCCGGCACGGACGGGGGGCGGAAGCAGCCGACGGCGAGACCGGCCCGGCGGCAGTCGGCGGCCCAGCCGAGGGCGGCCTCCGGGCCCGGGGCGCGGACGGACACCACGGCCGCGTCGGGGGTGGAGGCGTGCAGGCCGGCGGCGGTGAGCCGGGCGGCCAGGGTGCGGGCCACCTCCCGGGCACGCTCGGCGCGGTGGGGCTCGGCGCGCAGCAGCCGCAGCGCGCCGAGGGCGGCCCCGGCGGCGGCGGGGGCGAGGCCGGTGTCGAAGATGAAGGTGCGGGCGGTCTCGGTGAGGTGGCGGATCACCCGGCGGGGGCCGAGCACGGCGCCGCCCTGGGAGCCGAGCGACTTCGACAGGGTGACGGTGGTGACCAGGTCGGGTGATCCGGCGAGGCCGGCGGCGGCCGGGGCACCGCTGCCGCCGGGGCCGAGGACGCCCAGGCCGTGCGCGTCGTCGACCAGCAGCGCGGCCCCGAACCGGCGTGCGGCGGAGGCGAGTTCGGCGAGCGGGGCGGCGTTGCCGTCGACCGAGAAGACGGAGTCGGTGACCACCAGCGCCCGCGGCCGCTCCCGCCCGCCGAGGATCCCGGCGACGGCCTCAGGGTCGCTGTGCGGGGCGCGGTGGACGTCGGCGCGGGCGAGCCGGCAGCCGTCGATCAGCGAGGCGTGGTTGTAGGCGTCGGACACGATGAGGGTGTCCGGGTCGGTGAGCGCGGTGAGCGCCGCCAGGTTGGCGGTGTAGCCGGAGGAGAAGACGAGCGCCGCCTCCGCCCCGCAGAAGTCGGCGAGCTCCTGCTCCAGCTCGGTGTGCAGCGCGGTGGTGCCGGTCACCAGCCGGGAGCCGGTGGCACCGGCGCCCCAGCGCAGCGCCGCCTCGGCGGCGGCACCGGTGACGGCCGGGTGGCGGGTCAGGCCGAGGTAGTCGTTCCCCGCCAGGTCGAGCACCGGATCGTCGGCGGGCCGGCTGCGCAGCGTGCGGGTGAGCCCGGCCGCGGCCCGCTGCTCCGCGGTCTCGTCGAGCCAGTCGAAGACGGCGCCGGGAGCGAGGGTGCGCGGTTCGGGCGCGGTGCGGTTGACCATGCCCGGCACTCTGGCACGGCGGACGCGGGGCGGGCAACGTGCGCCGGGGCACACGGCCGCCTTGAATTCACCAACCAAGAGGCTTGGATTCATTCAAAATACGCTCTTCATTCATATTTTTCTCCCGGCTTTCCGTCATATGTTCGTCCCCGCTAATCTCCGACCGGGTCCGAAGCAATAACCGGGGGGACGGAAAGTGGCAGACCTCGAATTCGAGCGGCGGATGAACCGTGGCTCTTCGACAAATCGGGAAATCTCACCGAGGACGCGCGGAAGCAGTTCCCCGACCTCGCGGGCGCGAACACCGCGCCTGTGTCGCTGACCGGCGGACAGACGCTCAAGGCCGATCCGCCACTGCTGAGCAAGGCCGCGCAGAACGCGCACGCGCTCCAGGCAGCGGTCGAGTCCGAGCTGGCCGGACCGGCCGAGCAGATGGCCGCGGCGGCGACCGCGCTCACCGGCCGGACGCTCGGCGGGCGGTTGCAGACCACCTGGAGCATCTGGTCCGACCAGGCGAACAACCTGCAGCTGGAGATCGGCCGACTCTCCGCCGACCTGGACACCACCGCCAAGAACTACGCCCAGGCCGAGGCCGCTGTACAGGCGCAGTTCGCACGGCCGCAGCAGTAGCCGGGCAGCAGCGAACGCGACGGAGGGCAACAACAGCATGGTGACCTTCAGCCAGCTCCGGTACGTGGACCTCGGTGGCCTCGACGCCGCCGCCGGCGGCTTCGAGAAGATACTCCGCGGGTGGGACCTCACCAGCCGGATGCAGAACGACGTCATCGGCGCCGTCCAGCACTCCGGCTGGCACGGCGACACCGCCGGAACCGCCTCGGCCGCCCTCACCACGGCCCGCGACCACATCCACAACGCCTTCGAAGAGGGCTCCGCGATCGGCCGCGCCCTGCGCGACGCGCACACCGAGCTCGCCGGGGCCAAGCGCGACCTGGAGACGGCACTGCTGCACGCCGCCGACAAGGGCCTCACCGTCGCCGACGACGGCAGCGTGCACTGGCCGCCGCCCGCCGACCGGGCGGACCGCAACGATCCGGACTACGCCGCCGTCAACCGGACCAACGCCGCCCTCGTCGCCAAGGAGATCGGCGCCGCCCTCGATCGCGCCACCGAGGCCGACAGCGCGGCCGCGAACGCGCTGGCCCTGGACACCGGGAACGACACCGGCGCATTCAATCCGCTCGCGGTCGGCGGCATCGCCGAGGCGGACGCCGCCGACGCCGCGCGAATCGTACGCGCCGGCGGCGCTGCCACCGACGCCGAACTCGCGCACCTGCGGTCGCTGCTCCAGCAGCACGGCCACGACCCGGACGCCTATGCCGCGATCGCCGCCGGGCAGCAGGCGTACACCACGGCCCAGATCCAGGACGTGCTGGCCCATCCGGAGCTCCACAAGGACCTGGCCGTCGCGGTCGAGAACGTCGCCAAACCGGCCGGACAGGTCAACGGGATCATCACCAGCGCCATGGTCGAGGAGGTCTACGAGAAGCAGACCAGCACCGACGCCGAGTACAACGCCGCCATCGACACCAAGCGGGAACTCGCCGGTCAGGTCTGGTCGTTCGCCGCCGAGGCGTTCAAGGAGCGGGCGCCCCTCGTCTGCGAGGGCGTGGACGTCCTGGTCAACCACGTCATGGACAGCTTCGCCGACAGCTACAAGGTCGACACTCAGAACGAGGCGATCGACAAGGCCGGCACCGTCGTGAAGAACGCCGAGGCCAACGCGCAGCAGGCGATCGTCGACGCGGTCAGCGATGCCGGCCGCGGCACGGGCGCCGACCCGAACTACATCAACGACGTGGCCCGCAGGGCCGCCCAGGAGGAGAACGCCGGCTACGGAAGCGGCAAGGACTCGTACGAGACGGCCTTTCCGAAGGAAAAGAAGGAGACGAAGTGACCGTGCCCACGACTCCGACAAACCCGCCCGGCGACTTCGCACGCGCCTTGCGGGAGGTCGGCGAACGGCGCGCCCGGAGGCGCCGGCGCCTGGCGGTCATCGGGCTTCCGCTGCTCGTGGCCGCCGGCGCGAGCGCCTGGCTGTGGAAGCCCTGGCAGTCCGTCGAGCTGCCGGAATCGGCCTGCTGGTCCATGGTCACCAAGGAGGACCTGAAGCCGCTCGCCGGGGACGACGGCACGGCGCACGTCGTGGAGAGAGGCGATCTCTCCGGAAAGCCGTCGGGCAGCTGTGCCGTCCGCTGGAACGGCCCCAAGGGCCGCGCCCTGCTGAACGTCTCCGTGCTGCGGGTGAGCGAGCACGTCTACACCAGCGTGCAGAACGACACCCTGGACCCCGGGCGCGATGGGCATCCCCGCCTGCTGGCGTTCGGCGCCGGCGCCGGCGGGGTGATCACCTCCGACAGCAACGTCGACCTGGTCCTCCGCTGTTCCGAGAGCACCGCGGACAGCACGGACGGCCCGTCGTACCGGCAGGTCGTCGTGAGCGGGGCTCCGGCCAACGGGACCTCGGGGGCCGTCGCGGTCCGCGAGGCACACGTCCGGTTGGCCTGGCACATCGCCGCGGCCGCGATCGACCGGGAGGGCTGCCGCGGCACGGCGCTGGCGTCCGAGCCACCCGCCACGCCCGCGCCGTGAGCGGGCGCCGGGGCCCGGTGGCATCCCCGGGCTTTGCCGGGGGTGGCGGCGAGCAGGCAAGATGGGGCGGTGACCCTCCTTGATCTGATGCCGAAGCCCGCCACGCCCGACGCGCTGTACGAGACGTTCGCCGCCTGGGCGGAGGAGCGCGGGATCTCGCTGTACCCGGCGCAGGAGGAGGCGCTGATCGAGCTGGTGTCGGGGAACAACGTGATCCTGGCGACGCCGACGGGCTCGGGGAAGAGTCTGGTGGCGGCGGGCGCGCACTTCGCGGCGCTGGCGGAGGGGAAGCGGACGTTCTACACGGCGCCGATCAAGGCGCTGGTGTCGGAGAAGTTCTTCGACCTGGTGAAGATGTTCGGGACCGAGCAGGTCGGCATGATGACGGGTGACGCCTCGGTGAACCCGACGGCGCCGATCATCTGCTGCACGGCGGAGGTGCTGGCGCAGATCGCGCTGCGCGACGGGACCCGGGCCGATGTCGGCCAGGTGGTCATGGACGAGTTCCACTTCTACGCGGAGCCGGACCGCGGCTGGGCCTGGCAGATCCCGTTGCTGGAGCTGCCGCAGGCGCAGTTCCTGCTGATGTCGGCGACGCTGGGCGATGTGCGGCGGTTCGAGGAGGACCTCACCCGGCGCACCGGCCGGCCGACGACGGTGGTGCGCAACTCGACGCGTCCGGTGCCGCTGTTCTACGAGTACCGCCGCACCACCATGCACGACACGCTGGAGGAGCTGCTGCAGACCGGGCAGGCGCCGGTGTACGTCGTGCACTTCACCCAGAAGGAGGCGGTGGACCGGGCGCAGTCGCTGATGAGCATCAACATGTGCTCGAAGGCGGAGAAGGACGCCATCGCCGATCTGATCGGGAATTTCCGCTTCACCACCAAGTTCGGGCGCAACCTGTCGCGTTTCGTCCGGCACGGGATCGGCGTGCACCACGCGGGCATGCTGCCGAAGTACCGGCGGCTGGTCGAGCGCCTCGCCCAGGCGGGTCTGCTGAAGGTGATCTGCGGGACGGACACGCTCGGCGTGGGCGTCAACGTACCGATCCGCACGGTGCTGTTCACCGCGCTGTCGAAGTACGACGGGCAGCGGGTGCGGATCCTGCGCGCCCGGGAGTTCCACCAGATCGCCGGGCGGGCCGGGCGGGCCGGGTTCGACACGGTGGGCCAGGTGGTGGCGCAGGCGCCCGAGCACGTCATCGAGAACGACAAGGCCGTCGCCAAGGCGGGCGACGACCCGAAGAAGAAGCGGAAGATCGTCCGCAAGAAGGCGCCGGAGGGCTTCGTCGGCTGGTCGGAGGAGACCTTCCAGAAGCTGATCGGCGCCGACCCGGAGCCGCTGGTCTCCCGGTTCAAGGTCACCCACGCCATGCTGCTGTCGGTGATCGGACGGCCCGGCAACGCCTTCGAGGCGATGCGCAAGCTGCTCACCGACAACCACGAGGAGCGGTCCGCGCAGCGCCGGCACATCCGCACCGCGATCGCCATCTACCGCTCGCTGCTGGAGGGCGGCGTGGTGGAGCGGCTGCCGGAGCCGGACGCCGAGGGCCGGATCGTGCGCCTGACCCTGGACCTCCAGGAGAACTTCGCGCTCAACCAGCCGCTGTCCACCTTCGCCCTGGCCGCCTTCGAGCTGCTCGACCCGACCTCGCCGTCCTACGCGATGGACGTGGTGTCGGTGGTCGAGGCGACGCTCGACGACCCGCGGCAGATCCTCGCCGCGCAGCAGAACAAGGCGCGCGGCGAGGCCATCGGCGAGATGAAGCGCGACGGCGTCGAGTACGAGGAGCGGATGGAGCGGCTCCAGGAGATCACCTACCCGAAGCCGCTGGAGGAGCTGCTCACCCACGCCTACGAGGTGTACCAGCGGGCGCACCCGTGGATCGGCGACCACCGGCTCCAGCCGAAGTCGGTGGTGCGGGACCTCTACGAGCGGGCGATGACCTTCTCGGACTACGTCGGCTTCTACGAGCTGGCCCGCACCGAGGGCATCGTGCTGCGCTACCTGGCCGGCGCGTTCAAGGCGCTGGAGCAGACCGTCCCCGAGGACGTGAAGACCGACGACCTGAAGGACATCATCGCCTGGCTGGGCGAGCTGGTCCGCCAGGTCGACTCCAGCCTGCTGGACGAGTGGGAGCAGCTGGCCAACCCGACCGGTCCGCAGACCACCGAGGTGGTGCTGGACGACAAGCCGGCGCCGGTGACGGCGAACGCGCGGGCGTTCCGGGTGCTGGTGCGCAACGAGATGTTCCGCCGGGTCGAGCTGTGCGCGCTGGAGCACTACGACGAACTGGGCGCGCTGGACGGCGAGTACGGCTGGGACGCGGACCGCTGGGCGGACGCCATGGACGGGTACTGGGACGAGTACGACGACCTGGGGACCGGTCCGAACGCGCGCGGTCCGAAGATGCTGCTCATCGAGCAGGAGGACTCGGCCTGGCGGGTGCGGCAGATCTTCGACGACCCGGAGGGGGACCACGACTGGGGCATCAGCGCCGAGGTCGACCTCTTCGGTTCGGACGAGGAGGGCCGCGCGGTGCTGCGGATCACCGCCGTGGACCGGCTGGGCGGCTGACGGTCCGTCAGCGGTGTTGACCGGGTGGGCGATCGAAGGGAGGGGCGGGCCGCGGCCCGCCCCTCCCCCGTTCGGTCCCGCGCCGCTACATCCAGACGAACGGCGCGCCGGCGCTGTGCGAGACGGCCCGGGTGGCCTCGTCGAGCAGCTGGTCCAGGCCGGCGGTGCTCGCCGAGGGCACCGGCAGCGGACTCGTCGGGGCGACGGACGCGCCGACGGTGGGCGAGGCGGGGGCGGCCGGCGGCGTGCCGGGGGCGGCGGCCCCGCCGCCGGGGTACATCTCGGCGGGCCGCGAACTGGCCACCGTCACGTAGTGGCCGACGAGTTCGACCCTCGGCTCGATCGCGGGCCGGGCCGCGCCGGCCGACAGCGCGGGCGCGGTGGAGGCGTCCGGGAGGATGAAGGCGACCGAGCCGGACTTGGCGCGGAGCGCCTCGGCGGCGCGGGCCGCGGTCGGGGCGTCGGCGAAGCGCAGCAGGGTGACGCTGCTCAGCACCGGCTTGTCCTGCGCGGTGAAGCTGACCGCGAGGTAGCCCTTGCAGCCGGCGTCGCGCAGCAGGTCCAGGGTGCGGTCCTGGAGCACCTCGGGGCAGTTGTCACCGCGCCGCACACCGGAGCGCTTGCCCTTGTAGGCGCCGGACTCCACGATCCGCTGGGCGGGGAAGTACGCCTCGACGTCGAGGGCCTCGGGGTCGACGAGCGTGCGCTGCGGCGGGTCGCCGACGATCGGCGGGGTCTTGGACACCTCCTTGCTGGAGGGTCCCAGCCCGGGTATGTAGTCGCCGGGCGTGGGGCGGGTGACGATCCAGCCGCCGGCCGCGGCCACGCCGACGACGGTGATCCAGCCGACGGCCCGTCGGGCGGTCACGCGTCTGGGCCGGTACGCCCCGCCCGGCCGTTCGGACACGTCGTGCGCCGGCCGCTCCGCCGGTGCTTCTGCCGATGACGGGGCGCGCTCCCCCTGCGTGGTCATGCGGCCGATTGTATGCAGGTCACGAGTGGTGGAGATCACGGGGTCGGAGCGGCGGCCGGGGCGGTGGGGAGCGCGTGGGCGACAGGCGCGGGAGGGCCGTGGGGGCGCAGGCCGGACGGGGTGTCGGACGGGGTGCCCGAAGGGCGGCCGGAAGGGGCTTCGGGCGGACTCCGGGGAGGCCCCCGGGAGCCCTCTCCCGCGACGTGACCGGCACCACTACCGTGAGCTTCGACACTGTGACAACTCGCACATCCTCCCCGGGATCTTCTGGTGGGTTTCCTCTGGCGTCCTTCGCGGCCCAGCAGGCAGGATCAGGCCCATGGATCTGCTCGATACCCTCACCGCCAAGGGCCTGCGTGGGGAGACCCCCACCCGCGAGGAGGCGCTCGCCGTCCTCGCCACCACCGACGACGAGCTGCTCGACGTGGTCGCAGCCGCCGGGCGGGTGCGCCGGCGGTGGTTCGGCCGCCGGGTCAAGCTCAACTACCTGGTGAACCTGAAGAGCGGACTGTGCCCCGAGGACTGCTCCTACTGTTCGCAGCGGCTGGGCTCCAAGGCCGAGATCCTGAAGTACACCTGGCTCAAGCCGAACCAGGCCGCCGAGGCGGCGAAGGCCGGCGTGTCGGGCGGCGCCAAGCGGGTCTGCCTGGTGGCGAGCGGCCGCGGCCCGACGGACCGTGACATCGACCGGGTGACCGACACCGTCGCGGCCATCAAGGAGGCCGACCCGGCGGTGGAGATCTGCGCCTGCCTCGGCCTGCTCTCCGACAACCAGGCCGAGCGGCTGAAGGCGGCCGGTGTCGACGCCTACAACCACAACCTCAACACCTCCGAGGGCACCTACGGCGACATCACCACCACCCACACCTACGCGGACCGGGTGGACACCGTGCAGAAGGCCCACGGCGCGGGCCTGTCGGCCTGCTCCGGCCTGATCGCGGGCATGGGCGAGAGCGACGAGGACCTGGTGGACGTGGTCTTCGCGCTGCGCGAGCTGGGCTCCGACTCGGTGCCGGTGAACTTCCTGATCCCGTTCGAGGGCACGCCGCTGGCGAAGGAGTGGAACCTCTCCCCCCAGCGCTGCCTGCGGATCCTCGCCATGGTGCGGTTCGTGAACCCGGACACCGAGGTGCGGATCGCCGGCGGCCGCGAGGTGCACCTGCGCAGCATGCAGCCGCTGGGCCTGCACCTCGCCAACTCCATCTTCCTGGGCGACTACCTGACCAGCGAGGGCCAGGCCGGGCAGACCGACCTCGACATGATCGCGGACGCCGGCTTCGAGGTGGAGGGTGTGGGCGAGCGCACCCTGCCCCGGCACCGGGCGGACATCGCGGCGGCGGCGGCCGGCGGTTGCGGCAGCGGCGCCGCGGGCGGAGCGGGCGGCGGCTGCGGGACGGCCGGCGTGCCCGGCGAGGACGCGGACGCCGCCGTCGGCGGCTGCGGGACCGGCGGCGGCTGCGGCCCCTGCGGCGGCCACGGGCACGCGGTGCCGGTGGCGGCGGCCGCCGACGCGGCGGCCGACACGAACGCCGGCACCAGCGCCGACGAGGTGCGCACCGACCTGGTGCGGGTCCGCCGCCGCGGCGCCGGCACCGAGCTGGCGCCCAACGCCTGACACCCCGACCGACCCGGTACCAGGACCGGCGGCCGGTCCTGGTACCGGTACCGGCCGCGTCACCCGCACCTCACCGCACCGCACCGCATCCCCGGAAAGCCCTCCCCCATGCCCCAGCTGCCCATCGACACCCTGACCGCGCTCGACCGGGCGCACGTCTGGCACCCGTACGGGCCGATGCCCGGCACCGCCACCCCGTACGTGGTGGAGTCCGCCGCCGGCGTCCGGCTGCGGCTGGCCGAGCCGGTCGCGGGCGGACGGCGCGAGTTGGTGGACGGCATGTCGTCCTGGTGGGCGGCGATCCACGGGTACGGGCACCCGGTGCTGGACGAGGCGGTGCGCGAGCAGCTGGGGCGGATGAGCCACGTCATGTTCGGCGGACTCACCCACGAGCCCGCCGTCCGGCTGGCGGCCACCCTGGTGGAGATCACCCCGGAGCCGCTGCGGCACGTGTTCCTCGCCGACTCGGGCTCGGTGGCCGTCGAGGTCGCGATGAAGATGTGCCTGCAGTACTGGCAGTCCGTCGGCCGGCCCGGGAAGCGGCGGCTGCTCACCTGGCGCGGCGGCTACCACGGGGACACCTTCCACCCGATGTCGGTGTGCGACCCGGAGGGCGGGATGCACCAGCTGTGGGGCGGGGTACTGCCGCACCAGCTGTTCGCCGCCGAGCCGCCGGCCGGCTTCGACGCCCCGCTCGACGACGCGTACGTCAGCGCCTTCGAGGAGTTGATGGAGCGTCACGCCGACGAGCTGGCGGCGGTGATCGTCGAACCGGTGGTGCAGGGCGCCGGCGGGATGCGCTTCCACTCACCCGCCTACCTGCGGATGCTGCGCGAACTGTGCGACCGGCACGGGGTGTTGCTCGTCTTCGACGAGATCGCCACCGGATTCGGCCGCAGCGGCGCGCTGTTCGCCGCCGACCACGCGGGCGTCGCACCGGACGTGATGTGCCTCGGCAAGGCGCTGACCGGCGGCTACCTCACCATGGCGGCCACCCTGTGCACGGCGGAGATCGCGGACGGCATCAGCCGCGGCACGGTGCCCGTCCTGGCCCACGGGCCGACGTTCATGGGCAACCCGCTGGCGGCGGCGGTCGCCAACGCCTCGATCGGGCTGCTGCTCGGACAGGACTGGGCGAGCGAGGTCGAGCGGATCGGCACCGGGCTGCGCGCGGGCCTGGCGGACGCCGCCGCGCTGCCGGGCGTCAAGGACGTCCGGGTGCTCGGCGCGATCGGCGTGGTGCAACTGGACCACCCGGTGGACATGGCGGCGGCGACCGAGGCCGCCGCGCGGGCGGGCGTCTGGCTGCGCCCGTTCCGGGACCTCGTCTACACCATGCCGCCGTACATCACCGGTGACGAGGACGTGGCGCGGATCGCCGCGGCCGTCACCGCGGCGGCGGCCGCCGGATGAGCGCGCCGCCGGTCGGTGACGGACAGGACGACGAGCGGAACAGGAACGGGAACAGGACCATGAGCGGAAGCACGAACCGGGACGGCGAGCCGGGCGCGGCCACGGCCGGGCGCGTCGTCTTCGTGACCGGCACCGGCACCGAGGTCGGCAAGACGGTCACCACGGCGGCCGTCACGGCCAGCGCGCTGCGGGCCGGTCTGCGGGTCGCGGTGCTCAAGCCCGGCCAGACCGGGGTCGCCCCCGGCGAGCCGGGTGACGCCGAGGAGGTCCGCCGGCTGGCCGGTCCGGCGGCGCCGGGCCCGGACGCCCTCACCCTGCGCGAACTCGCCCGCTACCCCGAGCCCTTGGCGCCGGACACGGCGGCCCGCCGGTCGGGCCTGCCCTGCCTGGCGGCCGAGGACGTGGCGAAGGAGGTCGCGGACCTGGCCGAGCGGCACGACCTGGTGCTCGTCGAGGGCGCCGGCGGGCTGCTGGTCCGCTACGACGAGCGGGGCCGGACGCTCGCCGACCAGGCCCGCGCGGTGCGTGAACTCGGCCTGCCCGCCGAGGTGCTGCTGGTGGCCACGGCCGGCCTGGGCACGCTCAACACCACCGCGCTGACGGCCGAGGCCCTGGCCGCGCGCGGCCTGCCGCTGCTGGGCGTGGTGGTCGGCGCCTGGCCGGACTCCCCCGGGCTCGCCGACCGCTGCAATCTCACCGACCTGCCGCGGGCGGCCGCGGGCGCGCCGCTGCTCGGCGCGCTGCCCGAACACGCGGGCCGGTCGGCGGACTTCACCGCGCTCGCGGTCGCCGCGCTCGCGCCCGCGCTGCACGGCGACTGGGACGCCGCCGCTTTCACGGCCGAGCACGGGTCCACCTGAACCCGGGGCGTGTCGGCACGTCCCCGCCGGGTCCGCGACGCAGGGCCCCGGGTCGCACTCGCGGGGGCGCGGATACCGTCATCCGCGCCCCCGAACACGCGACCGCGGCGATTTCGCTCGATCGGGTGAGATCCCGGCCCGACCGCGCCCTCGGCGGCCGAGCGCTCAATACGGTTCTCCGCATGACGGATGGCCTGACGGTGGACGAGGCCCTGCGGGCCCTGGCCGCGCTCGAAGCGGCTTGGAAGGACGACGACGAGGCCCTGGCCGCGCTGGCCGCCGGGGGGCCGACCGAGCAGCCGCTCGCCGCGCTGGTCGCGCGCTACGGCGAGCACGCCGTCGACACGCTGATGGCGCTGGCCTTCGGCCTGCGGTCGAGCATGACCGACGAGGAGCTCGCCGAGCTCACCGACGCGGTGAGCTCCAACATCGGCGCCCGGATGAGCGCCCTGCTCACCCGGACCCTGCGCGCCTGGGGCGGGACGGCGGGCGACGACCTCGGCGTGGTCAAGGTGATCGCGCACGCGGTGATCGACGCCATGCGGGCCGTCACCGAGGAGCCGAACAAGACCGATGTGCTGCCCCTGCTCGCCACCTTCCGCACCTACGCGCTGAGCGACAGTTCCTGACGGTCCGTCAGATCCGAGGGTTCCCGGCCGCGGCGGCGGGCGGCCGGAACGGGGCCCGATCCGGCCATCGACCGTCCTTGATCTGCCCTTGACACCCCCAAAGGTCTATACCATGCTGCCATCCGGCGCCCGGACGGCGGAGTCTCCTCCGCTTCCGCGGCGCCATTTCGGCGCAGGTGAGAGCGACGAACGGGGGCTTGTTGTGATGGTGCACATTCTGGGACCACTCCAGGTCGACACGGACGAAGGGCCGGTACCACTCGGGGGACGACGCAGCCAACTCGTGCTGGCGACACTCGCCCTGACGCCCAACTGGGTCGTCCCGCTGGACCGGCTGGTGGACAACCTCTGGGGCGCGACGCCACCGGCCAGCGCCCGGACGCAGATCCGGATCTGCGTCTCCCAGCTGCGCCGCGCGTTCGCCGACGCGGGCGCGCCGCCGGTGATCGAGACCCATCCGAACGGCTACCGGCTCCGGCTCGGGCCGGGCGAACTGGACGCCACGCTGTTCAACGAGGAGGTCGCCCGCGCCCGGGTCCGGGCCGCCTCCGGCCGCCTCCCGGAGGCCGCCGCCGTCCTGCGGCAGGCCCTGGCCCGGTGGACCGGACCGGCCATGGCGGGCCTGGACTGCCCGGCGCTGGAGTCCTGGGCCCGCCGGCTGGAGGAGAACCGGCTGCGCGCGGTCGAGGAGCGGGTGCGGCTGGAGCTGGCCCTCGGCCGGCCCGGGGACCTGGTCGGCGAGCTGCTCGAACTGGTCGCCGCGCACCCGTTCCGCGAGCACCTGCACGCCCTGCTGATGAAGGCCCTGCACCGCTCCGGGCGGACGGTGGAGGCGCTCGGCGTCTACCGGACCCTGCGCGCCCAGCTCGTCGAGGAACTGGGCCTGGAGCCGGGACCGGAGCTGCGGACGCTGGAGCAGGACATCCTCAACGGCGTCTGCCCGGCCTCCTGACCGGGCCGCCCCGGACCGCGGCCGCCCGGGATCCGCCGGGATCCGCCCCGGCCCGCACGCGGGTCCGCCCGTCCACCCTCCGGACCCGGCCCCGGACCCGGCCCCGCCGCCGCCGCCCGAGCCCGCACCCGACCACGCCCCGAGCCCGCGCCCGGGCCGGCTCAGCCGGTGTGGCGCCACCAGAACGACCCCGGCTCGTAGTGCTCGGTGACCCCGAGCCGGCGCCAGAGCGGCTCGGCGATCCGCCGCAGCTCCGGGTCGGCGTGCACGAAGGCGTCCGGCAGCTCGACGTCGAACCGCCCCGGCGCGGCCGTCAGCAGCGCGGCCAGCAGGTACTGCTCGGAGTAGTGCCGCCAGCGCCAGGAGGTCGGGTAGTCCGCCGGGAGCATGATGTCGTGCACGTGGACGATCACCCCGGGCTTGAGCACCGGCAGCACCTCGAAGAAGAACACCGTGACGTCCGAGCCCATGTGGAGCCGGTGCGACCCGTCGAAGAAGACGATGTCGCCCGGCTCCAGCTCGCGGAACACCTCCAGGTCGGCGTGCTGCAGCGGGGTGCGGACCACCTCGTCGCAGAGCCGGTCGACGGTCGCCCGCGGGGCCGGGTCGATCGAGGTGATCCGGGTGCTCAGCCCGAGGTCCTCGACGGCCCGGCGGGCGAACTTGGTGGAGTTGCCGGAGCCGATCTCCAGGTAGCGGGCGGGGCGCAGCTCGGCCAGGAACCCGTAGAGCGACAGCGCGTCCAGCGGCGGCAGCCAGCCGTTGTTCCAGTAGGGCGTGGAGCCGGCCGCGGTGCCCCGGAGCGGGATGCCGCTCAGCGGGTCGGCCAGCTCCAGGAAGCCGGTGAGGCGTTCCGCGTAGCGCTCGCGGTTCTTCTCCAGCAGGTCCCGGACCTCGGAGAGTTCGGCGCGCGGCTCGGGAGTGACCACGTGGTCCCAGAACAGCGGCTTGCGCAGCCCGAACGCCCACAGGGTGAGGCCGTGCAGCACCGGCCGTTCGCCGAGCCAGTCCACCGGCCGGCGCAGCGCGGGCACGCGCTCCAGCAGTTCGACGCCGGAGGCGGTGCGGACGGCGGTCCGCAGATCCTTGAGCACCATGTCGTGTCCTTTCGGAGGGGGGTTCAGAGCGAGAGCCAGAGATCCTGCAGCCGGTGTTCGGAGATCCCCTCGGCGGACCGGAAGTCGTAGCGGTGGACCTTCACCGGGCCCCGGGTGAAGCTCCAGTCCAGCCGCCAGAGCGGGTAGGGGCGGTTGATCGCGCTGTCCCAGTCGAATCCGGCGGGCGCGGAGAACTTCCAACTCAGCGGCAGGAAGTCATTGTTGGCGCGAATCGCGTCGTCGGCGAGCGAGCGGACCCCGTCCAGGTCGCGCATCGCGGGGCTGGCGTTGAAGTCACCGGCGATCAGGGTCCGGTTGGGGTTCGCCCTGAGGTCGGCCTCCAGGCCGTGGATCTCCTCCTGGCGCCAGGCGAACTTGCGCTTGAAGTAGGAGTCGAAGTCGAAGTCCGAGAACGGGTCGAGGTCGGGCGCCAGCGGCACGGTGACGTGCACGTTGTAGACGCTGAGCAGGGTGCCGCCGACCTGGAGGTCGGTACGCATCACCTTGTCGCGGGCGAAGATCCGGCTGAAGGAGGCGTCGGGTCCGAGGGCGGCGCCGGTGCCGACCGAGCGCTGGTCGGCGATCGGATAGCGGGAGATCGTGAGCAGTTCGCCGGTGCGGGCGATGTGGTAGCCGGGGAACTCGGCGGCGAGCCGGGCGTCGTCGTCGAGGCGGCGGTAGCCGTCCTCGCCGAGTCCGGGCTGCCACACCACGTGCTCCTGGAACAGGTAGACGTCGGCGTTCTGACGATGGATCAGGTCGTAGAGCCGGTCGACGCCGGTGGAAGCGGCCCAGTACTGGGTGTTGAAGGAGACGACGTGCAGCGCTCCGGGCGGCACCGGCCGCTCACCGTGCCACAGGGCGGGCCAGTTGAGGCCGGAGCCGGTGGTGAGGCCGAGCAGCAGCGGCGGCAGGGCGAGTCCGAGCGCCCAGCTGCGGCGGGGTCCGCAGGCGCCGACGGCGGCGAGCAGCAGGAACAGCGGCACGGCGACGAGCAGCACCGGCGGGACGGCGTCCAGCAGGATCGCCCAGTGCCAGCGTCCGCTGACCGACCAGCGGAAGAAGGCGTACAGCAGCCACAGCCCGGTGAGTCCGACCAGCGAGCGGCCGTACCAGGTGCGCAGCCGGCGGGCGATCCGCCGGGCGCGGGTGGGTTCCGGGGCCGGTTCGCCGACCGGGTCCCCGAACTGCCGCGCGGCCGGTTGCCCCACCGGGTCGTCCTGCCGGTACATCCGGCGGAAGCGGCGGCTGACCGCGAACCGGCCGACTCCGGCGGCGAGTCCGGCCGTGACGACGGCGTTCAGCAGGAGGTGGCAGAGGGTGAAGAAGACGAGGAAGCGGTAGCCCCGCTCCTGCCGGACGAAGCGGTACTGCCCGAGGTCGGTGAGGACGAACGCGGCGAGCAGCAGGGCGGTGGCGAGCGCGAGGGCCGGCTGCCAGGCGATCAGGGGCAGGCTCAGCAGGGTGAGCGCGGCGAGCACCGAGGCCAGGGCCCGGCCGGGGGTCTCCATGCCCTGCATCGCGCGGCCCCGGTCGAGGTAGAACGGCACCCGCAGCCGGCTGCGCACGAAGGCTTTGCGCAGCAGCGGGCGGATCCGGTTCTCGTCGGAGAGCCGCCCCCGCACCCGTGAGGTGAGCAGCATGGGGTAGCGGGCGGCGAGCCGTTCGGCGTGGTCGATCTCCTCGGTCTGGCGCAGCGCCGGGTTGAACGGTCCGGCATCCAGGAACGCGGTGCGGCGGACGGCGCCGAGGGCGTAGAAGCCGCCGCTGACCAGTCCCTCGGCGCTCTTGCGCCAGTAGTGGTACTGGAGGATGCGGTACTGGCCGACGGGGCCCTCGGGGAACAGGGGTTCCTTGTCGGGGACCCCGAACACGGCCCCGTACTCGGGGTGTTCGGCGAAGACCGCGACGGCTTCGGCGACGGCGTCGGGGTGCATCGCGAGGTCGGCGTCGAGGAAGAAGACGATGTCGCCGGTGGCGTGTTCGACGCCGAGGTTGCGGGTGGCGCCGGGGCCGCCGTTGCGTTCGGCGCGGATCAGGGTGACGGGGTGGGCGGCGGCGAGCGCGGCGGAGCCGTCGGTGCTGGCGTCGTCGACGACGATCACCTCGTGCACCGGGTGGCTCTGGGCGAGGACGGAGCCGAGGCAGAGGTCGACGGTGCGGCTGTCGTTGTACATCGGCACGACCACCGAGACGAGCGGTGTGGCGGGCATGGCTCCTCGTTCGGAACGGCTGGGGGTCGACGGTGGTGGCTGTCGGGCGGGTTGTCGGGCGAGCTGTCGGGCGAGCTGTCGGGCGGGTTGCGAGGTGGGCGGTCAGCCGGGTGGTCAGGTGAGCTGGAAGGTGAGCAGGAGGGCGGCCCAGAGCGCGGCGGTGGCGAGCATGGCCCGGTCGCGCAGCAGGGTGTGCACCGGGTTCCCGCCCTCGGCGTGCACGACGACGATCTGCAGGTAGCGGAACAGGGCGAACAGCGCGAGCGGGGCGGTGAGCAGGGCACCGGTCTCGTAGCCGGACTCGGTGCGCAGGTAGAGCAGGTAGCCGACGACGGTGAGCCCGGAGCAGAGCACCAGCACCAGGTCGAGGAAGTGCGCCGAGTAGCCGACCAGCGCGGGCCGGTGGCCGCTGCCGGCGACGCCGAGTTCGTGGCGCCGTTTGCCGACGATGAGGACCAGGCAGAGGGTGAGCACGGTGAGGACGAGCCAGGCGGAGAGCGGGCGGCCGCTGGCTCCGTAGCCGCCGAGCAGGCGGAGCACGAAGCCGGTGGCGACGACGAAGACGTCCAGCAGCGGGAGGTGTTTGAGCCGCCAGCTGTAGGCGGCGTTGACGCCGAGGTAGAGCAGGACGGGTGCGGCGACGCCCGGTCCGGCGGCGACGAGGGGCGGGACGAGCAGGGCGGCGAGGAGCAGCGCGAGGCCGACGGCGGTGCGCGGGGCGATCCGGCCGGAGGCGAGCGGGCGGTGGCGTTTGACGGGGTGGCGGCGGTCGCGCTCGATGTCGGCGAGGTCGTTGACGACGTAGACGAGCGAGGAGGCGAGGACGAAGGCGCCGACGGCAACGGCGGTCCGGGCGGTCATGCCCCAGGCGAGGTCGGCGCCGAGCAGGGGCAGTGGGACGACCAGGATGTTCTTGGGCCACTGGCCGGGCCGGAGCAGGGCGAGCGGTGCGGGCAGCCGGGAGGGCCCGGCGGTGCGGCGGGCGGGTTCGGGCGGTTCGGCGGTTTCGGGCGGTCCGGCGGGTCGGCCCGTCTCGTGCTGCGAGCTCTGTTCGCTCAGGGAGGTCATGGCGGAGCGCTCCTCAGAAGAAGATCTTCACGGCGGACAGCAGTCCCTGGCTCCACGGGTCGCGGCTGGTGCGGCCCGCGTTGGGGCCGCCGGCGCGCGCGGCGGGCGGGGTCTCGTGCCGGGCGGTGCGCCACCAGTCGTAGGTGCGCAGGACGGCCTCCCGGTTGGAGAGCCGGGGGTCGAATCCGAGCCGGTCGCGGGCCTTGTCGATGGAGACGTAGGAGTCGGCGGTGAGCTTGTGCAGCAGTCGTCCGTAGACGGGTGAGAGGCGGGCGCGCTGCAGGGTGTTGAGGACGGCGAGGGCGGGCCGGGCGGGCAGGCCGACGACGCGCTTGCCGTGGCCGGCGGCGTCCAGGACGGCCTGGAAGTCCTCGCGCAGGGTGCCGAATTCGGCGGCGGCGAGGTTGTAGGTGTCGTTGGCGACGTCGTCGGGGGCGTGCAGCACGGTGACCACGGCGTCCACCAGGTCGTCGATGCCGAACATCTGGGTGCGGACGTCGCCCCGGCCGAGCACGGGGAAGTTGCGGCCCTCCTCGGCCCATTCGAAGAGCATCGCGAACAGGCCCATCCGGCCGGGGCCGACGAAGGTCTTGGGCCGCAGGATCGGGACGCACAGGCCGTCGGCGCGGTGGCGTTCGGCGATCTCCTCGGCGGCGGCCTTGGCGCGGCTGTAGGTGTCGACGGGTTCGCGGGGGTGGGTCTCGGGGGTGGGCACCTGGCGGGGCAGGCCGTAGACCGCGGTGGAGGAGATGTGCACCACCCGCGGGGTACCGGCGGCGCGGGCGGCGGCGAAGACGGCGCGGGTGCCGTCGACGATGATGGAGCGGATCTGCTCGTCCGGGTAGCTGGGGAGCGCGGCGGCGGCGTGGACCAGGATGTCGGCGCCGTGCAGGGCGCGGTCGAGGGCGGAGCGGTCGCGGATGTCGCCGACCACCTCGACGCCCGGACCGGGGCGCAGGTCGATGCCGCGGACGTGGTGGCCGTCGGCCGTGAGGCGTTCGGCGAGGCGCGAGCCGAGCATGCCGGCGGCGCCGGTGACGGCCACGGTGAGGGAACGGCCGTCGGGGCGGGGGTTCGTGTCGGGGCCGGAAGGGTCGGTGTCGGGGCCGGAGGGGTGGGCGTCGCGGCCGTTCGGGGTCACCACTGCGAGGCCACCTTCTGCTTGACGAAGCGGGTGACCAGCCGGCCGAGGCCCTCGTCGAGGACGGTGCCGAGCGCGTCCACGGTCCGCTCGACGTCGGCCGGTTCGGTGATCAGCGACGGTCCGATGATCAGCGGATTGCGGCCGTTCAGGGTGTAGTAGGCGAAGATGCCGTGGTCCTGGTAGAGGGCGCTGATGACGGCGCAGGTGACCAGCTTGGTCTTGAACCGGGGATCGCGCGCCATCCCGCCGGGCGCGAGCTTGGCGACCAGGTCGAGGATCCGCGGCCCGCCGTCGATGAACACCCCCCACAGCGCGCCCGCGCCGTCCACCCGGGCGATGGTGTCCGGGTGCTCCTTGGCGAGCCGCCGCAGGCCCGGTTCGAGGACGGCGCCGATCGCCCGGGCCCGGGCCGGGTAGTCGTCCTCGATCGCGATATTGACGGCCTCCAGGGCGGTCGCGCACTCCTCGCCGAAGCCGTAGTAGGTGGTCGAGGTGGACTGCAGCAGGGCGTCGCCGAGGTTGTCGTACGCCTTGCGGAAGATCGGTTCGCGGGCGACGAACGCCGAGATCGAGGACTTGCCGCCGCCGAAGGACTTGGAGGTGGTGAGCACGTCCGGCAGCAGGCCCGGGTACCGCATGAAGTGGAACAGGGTGCCGGTCTTGCCCCAGCCGGTGTAGATCTCGTCGAAGATCAGCACGATCCGCTCGCGGTCGCACAGCTCGCGCAGACCGCGCAGGAACTCCTCCGAGCAGGCTTCGACGGTGGAGGCGCTGAACGGTTCGATCAGGATCGCGTAGACGTCGCCGGGGTGCGCGGCCACGGCGCGCCGCACCGAGGCGAGGTCGTTGTAGGTGAAGGTGTCGATGCCGGGGATGGTGGGGAACGCGAACTGCGCCTGCCCGGTGAGGCCGCCGGAGCCGAGGAGCTTGCCGTGGAAGGCCCGGTCCGCGCGCAGCACCGTCCGGCGCCTGCCGTTGTGGTACTTGAACGCGAGCTTGACGGCGCCCTCGACCGCCTCGGCGCCGGAGTTGGGGAGGAAGGACATCGACAGGTCGCCGGGCAGCACCTCGGCGAGGTTGTGGCCGAGGGCGGCGAGGTAGGGCGAGAAGTAGGTCTTGTGCACCTCCATCCGGCGCTCGCGGGCGAAACGCTCCCGGACGGCGAGGATGCGGGGGTGGTTGTGGCCGTGGTTGAGCACGCCCACGCCGCCGGTGACGTCGAGGATCCGCCGGCCGTCGGTGAGGGTGAGGTGGGCGCCCTCGGCGTGCGCGACCAGCTCGCGGCCGAAGCCGAAGGAGGTCATCAGCGAGACCTGGCTCTTGTTCACGTACCGGCGGTAGAGGTCGTGCACCTCGCCGACCTCGAACCGTTCGGCGTCGTCAAGGGTGTACACGGGAGTCTCCGATCGGGGTGGGAACGGTGGCGTTGGTGGAGGCAGTAGCGGTGGTGGTGGTGGTGGTGCCAGGTTCGTCCGCGGCGGAGGTACGGGTGCCCGGGGGACCGAGCCGGGCCCGGGCCAGCGCCAGGACGACGGCGGAGCTGCCGAGTTCGGCGACCACGCAGACGACCCGGCTGGCGACGGCCGCCGTCGCCGCGGTGCCGTCGGGCAGCGCGGCCGCGAGCGCGGCGGCGATGGTCAGCTCGCGCACGCCCCAGCCGTCGGGGACGACCACGGCGAGGCTGCTCACCACCGTGGCGAGCGCGAACGCCCCGATCCCCGGACCGGCGGAGGACAGGACCGGTGCGCCGAGGGCGATCGCCAGGAACCACAGGTGCAGCCCCGACACCAGCCAGGACGCGACCGCCAGCGCGATCGCCCGGCGGACGGCGGCGTCCGGCGGCGGCTCGACGGCGCGGCGGGCCAGCCGGGCCAGCGCCACCACCGGCCGGGTCGCCAGGGCGGGCCTGGCCACACAGGCGAGCAGGCCGAGGACGGGCAGGACCAGCCAGAACCACTGCCCCGGCAGGACGGCGGGGGCGGCGAACAGGCTGACGCACGCTCCGGTGAGGACGGTCAGCGCCAGGCTCAGCAGATAGGCGGAGGTCATGGCGGCGGCCGGCACGCCCGCCGCGCGGCCGTGGGTCACATGGGTGACCACGCCCCACACCCGCCCGGGCAGGTACTTGGACAGCTGGCCGAGGAAGTAGATCCGGGCCGCGAGCAGGCCCCGGACCGCCCCCGGCGCGCCGGGGGCGCTGCCCGGCCGCGCGGGCACCAGCACCTGCCAGGCGTGCACCGCGAGGACCAGGCCGCCGACGTTGGCGGCCAGTGCGGCGAGCAGCAGTGGCACCGCGTCCGCGCGGGCGAGGGCGCGGGCGGCGACCGGGCCCTCGTGCCGCAGCAGCAGGCCGACACCGACCAGGGCGGCCAGCACGATGGCGGGGGTGAGGAGGGCGCGCAGCCGTTCCCTCATCGCTTCCGCTCCCCGGGCACGGGCGTCGCCTGCGGTTGTCCGGGCGCTCGCGCTGCCTGCGGTTGTCCGGGCGCGGGCGTCGGCCCGAACGCGGGCGTCCGCCCGGGCCCGGGTACCGGCGCCCGCCGCCCCGGCAGCAGCATCCGCAGGGCACCGACGCCCGCGCCGGTCAGCAGCGAGCCGACGACCAGGAAGTGCACACCCGCCGCGTACGGCGCGAACGCCACCCCGTGCCGCCGGGCGGCGAACCGCAGCATCCCCGCGTTGGCGGCGCAGAAGGCGGCCAGCCCGGCCGCCGGCAGCGCCGGCCAGCGTGCGGCCAGCGGCAGCGCGAGCAGGGTGAACGCGGCCGTCGCGACCGAAGCCGGACTGTTGGCGGTGAGGTTGCGCCGCCCGCCGCGCCGCGCCGAGGCCAGCGCGGGCACCAGCATCAGCGCCCGCCGACAGGTCTCGGCGAGCAGCGGGCCGAGCCGTTCGACCTCGTCGTGACGGGCCACCACCCGGTCCGTCAGCACGATCCGGTAGTGCGGGGCCAGCCGGTCGCTGAGTTCGAGGTCCTCGGAGTCGCGCAGACTCTCGTCGAAGCCGCCGATCCGCTCGAACACCTCGCGCCGCACCGCGGCCTGGGCGAAGAACGCCGTCTCCACCACACCCGCGCCGCGCGCCCGCCACCAGTACGCGTGCAGCACCCGGTAACGCTCCACCGGCCCGTCGTCGAAGAGCGGTTCCGGGGAGATCACCCCGTGCACGCAGCCGCATTCCGGATCGTTTTCCAGGATTTCCAGCGCATTCGCCACCGAATCGGGTGTCAGGGCCTCGTCGGAATCCAGGAAGAAGATCACCTCACCGGTCGCCGCGGCAATTCCGGCATTCCGTGCGGCGGACACTCCGCGATTCGGCCACTGCCGGATCAGCACGCACGGCGGACCGCCGTCCGGGCCCCCTGACGGGCCGCCGGACGGGCCGCCGTCGGCCGCGTAGGCTTCGGCGATCCGGGCGGTGGCATCGGTGGATCCGTCGTCGACCACGATCACCTGGTGCGGCCGGTGGGTCTGCGCGTACACCGAATCCAGGCAGGCCGAAAGGGTGCGGGCCGCGTTGTGGGCCGGGACGACGACCGTCACGGAAAAGGTCATGCGCCCAGTTCAGGCGGACCGCGTATCGGGCCGATATCGTCCCCGTATCGGAGCTGCCCGGGTACCGGGCACGGGAATTCGGCCGCGGGCCCCGTCCTGCTACGCTCCGCCGCATGGATCCGGATTCCGTTTCCCCCCGGCCGCGGCATTCACCGGGGGTGCGCCTGCTGGTGGCCGCCACCGCGCTGTGGGCGGTGTTCCTGGCGCTGGACCTGCTGGCGAACGGGCGGTGGTGGTTCTGGCTGATACCCGGGCTGGCGCCGCCGCTGCTGTTCCTCGCCGTACCGGTGACGCTGCTCGCGCTGGCGGTCACGCTCCCGGCCCCCGGCGCGGGCGTTCGGCGGTGGCTGGTGCCGGCGACGGTCCTGCTGCTGGTCGCCGCGCTGCCCCGGACCGGCCTCAACTGGTCGGCCCTGAAGCCGGGTTCCGCCTCCACCGCCGCGGCCGGACCGGCGGTCAGCGTCTTCTCCTGGAACACCGAGTACTGGGACACCACCGACGACCCGGACGCGTTCTACCGCTTCCTGCGCGCCCGCGACGCCGACGTCTACCTGCTCCAGGAGTACCTGGCGTGGGTTGACGGGACGCACACCCGGATCGACGAACTCGACCGGATCCGGCGGGAGTTCCCCGGCTATCAGGTGGTGGTGGCCGGGGAGCTGGTCACCCTCTCCCGCTTCCCGGTGCTCGCCACCCCGACCGTCGGCCCGGCGGTGGCGGCGGACGCGCCCTGGTCGGACGTCTTCACCCGGCGCAAGGTGCTGCGCACCGACCTCGACGTCCGGGGCCGGACCGTCTCCTTCTACAACGTGCACATCCCGGTCCAGGTGGACACCCGGGAGTCGCCGTTCGGCGGCGCCTTCTACCGGGTGGTGCGCGAGGCCGACGCGGCCCGGCGCGAGCAGTTCGCGGCCCTGGAGCGCGACACCGCCGCCAACTCCCGGCCCCTGCTGGTCGCCGGTGACTTCAACACCAGCCCCGCGATGGGCGACCTGGACCCGCTCCGCGCCCGCCTGCACGACGCCCGCGCGGCGAGCGGCGACCTCTCCCCCGGCAGTTGGGGCGGCATCCTCGGCGCCGACTGGTGGCGCCTCGACTGGGCGTTCACCAACGACGGCGCGGCGGTCGACCACTACGCCTTCGTCGACGACCGGGGCATGTCCGACCACCGGGGCCAGGAGCTGCGGATCTCCCTGCCGCACCGGGGCCCGGACCGCTGTCGGTGGCACGTGCTCGAATCCTGGTGTGCACGACACCCACGGCAGCCCTGACCTGGCTCTCGACCTGGTCCCTGACCTGCGAGGACTTCTCACCCGCCGGCCCCGACCTCGACCCCGCCGCACCGCGTGCCCGGTGCCGGGGGCCCGCACCGGGCCCCCGGGGGACGAACTAGAGCGCGGCCTCGTCCAGGCGCTTCCGCTGGTCCGCCGTGAGGGTCAGCGCGAGGGCGCCGAGGGCCTCGTCCAGTTGGGCGGTCCGGCTCACGCCGACCAGGGGGAGGATTCCCGCCTCGTGGTCGAGCAGCCAGCTGAGGGCCACCTGGTTGACGGTGGTACCGGTCTCCTCGGCCACCGCGCGCAGTGCGGCGAGGCGCTTCGGCGTGCCCGGGTGGTCGTAGGCGGCACCGATCTCGACGTCCTCGCGGGTGAGGCCGCCGGAGAGGATGGGGCTGTAGACCCAGAGCCGCAGGTCTCCCTCGGCGCGCACGTAGTCCAGGAGTTCGGACGTCACGTGGACATGGGCGGAGGACAGCAGCGGCACGTCGAACCGCGGCTGGAGGTAGGAGTAGCGGTACTGCAGGTGCGAGTAGCGCGGGCCGTCCCCGGCGAGCGCGCGGGCCCGCTCGACCCGCCAGACGGCGTGGTTGCTGGCGCCGACCGCGCCCGCCCTGCCGGAGGTCACCAGCTCGGCGAGGGCCCCCACCGTCTCGGCGAGCGGCACCGAACGGTCCTCGATGTGCGTCCAGTACACCTCGACGTGGTCCGTGCCGAGGCGCCGCAGACTGCCCTCGAATCCCGCCCGGATCGCCTTCTCCGACAGCCCCTCGGCCGCCTCCAGCCCGGCGCCGGGAACGGTGGGCCGGGCGCCGACCTTGGTGCTGATGACGACCTGGTCGCGGGCCTTGCGGCTGGCCAGCCAGCGGCCGATGACGGCCTCGCTCTCGTCACCGTTGGCGCCGTCGATCCAGAACGCGTAGTTGTTCGCGGTGTCGAGGACGGTGCCCCCGCCTTCGACGAAGCGGTCCAGGATCCGGAACGAGGTCTCCTCGTCGACGATCGTGCCGAAGCCCAAGGTGCCGAGGACGACGGTGCGCTGAGGGATGGTCATGAATGTGGGTCCTCCCCGTTGTGGTCTGGACCATTCAAGACGCAATCGCGATCACCCGCAACAGCTTCGGGACGGTCCGCCCGACCCGCTCACCGCCCGAACATGGACATCGGCGCCCCGATCAGCACCGGCCTGCTGCCCCGGCCACGGCACTGCCCGGGTGCGGGCGGCACGCGTAGAGCCGCCGCTCGCGCACCTCGCGCCGGGTGCGGGGCCGGCAGCCCGGGCCGCCGCAGCAGCTCTTGTGGAAGCGGATGCCCGCGTGCAGCAGCGGTGTCAGCGTGCGCCAGGCCGCCGTGTCCCGGCGTGCGGGCGCCGCGAACGCCGACCCCGCGTGGATCAGGGCTCCCGCGCGACGCGGACAGCGCCGCTCCCCGGCGGCCGCGTCGTACGGCTGCTTGTACGAGGCGCGGCAGGGCAGGCAGACGAAGGAGGTCCTGGTGTACGCCATGCGCGCCGGCGTACGGCCCGTACCTCCTTCCCCTCGACGGCTTTTCCGCCGCTCAGGTCATCGGGTCAGGCCCCGGTCGCGTCGCCGCTCGCGCGCCAGGCGCAGACCGTCGCGTCGAAGAACCCGTCGAACGCGGACTCCGGTGTCCGCGCGCAGTGGGCGAGGGACGCGGGCTGGCCGTCCAACGGGCCGGGCCGGTGCTCGCGGTCCTCCTCCCGCCACGGGCCGGCGTCGCTCTCGTGGTCGAAGCCGTACAGGAACGCCCCGGCCGGTTCGGACACGACCGCGTACTGGTCGCCGGATCCGTTGTCCGTGGTGGCCGGGTCCACGCCCGGACGCCGGTCACGGGCGAACGCGCGCGTGGCCGCGTGCCCGTCGAGGACGCTGTCGAGCAGGGCGATCCCGAGGCAGCGGGCTCGGAGCTCGGCCGGGTCGGGCGGCAGGGGCGGCAGGTCGCGCACGGTCATGTCGCACAGTCAACGGCTCACCACCGACAACGGGCCCCGGGGCGGCGGGCGTGACCGTGTGCGGGAGATCACGGCGACCGGGGCCGTCGGCGGAGCCTACGATTCGTGATCGATGCACCGATTCACCGATGCACCGGTACGTCGGGCACATCGGCACGACGATTCACCGGCGCACCCCGTCCCGGCCGAGGAGCGGATCCCTTGAGCAGCAGCGACCTCCCGCGCGAGAGCTACTACCAGCGGACCGGCGCGCGGACGTTCAAGCCCACCGCGCACGCGGGCGGGGCGTGGAGCCCCGACGAGCAGCACTTCAGCCCGCTGGCCGGGCTGGTGGTGCACGCGATCGACGGGTGGCTCGCGGAGCGGCCCGGGGGCGACCGGGGGCTGACGCTCGGGCGGATCGGCTACGACATCCTCGGCCGCCTCGCGCTCGACGAGTGCGAGATCACCGTGGAGTCCGTCCGGCCCGGCCGGACCATCGAACTCCTCGAAGCGACCGTGGTGATCGGCGGGCGGGCCGTGGTCCGGGCCCGCGCCTGGCTGCTGGCCACCCTGGACACCTCGGCCGTCGCCGACAGCCCGGTCGAGCCGCTGCCCGCGCCCGAGGGCCTCGCGACATGGGCGATGGCCGAGGAGTGGGACGGCGCCTTCGTCGCCTCGATCGACCTCCGCCGGGTGCCGCCGACCCGCCGCGGCCGGACGACGGCCTGGCTGTCCTCCCGGGTGGACCTGGTCGCGGGCGAGCCGAGCAGCGCCCTCGCCTCCTTCGTCGCCCTGGTGGACGCGGCGAACGGCATCGCCGTGCAGCAGGACCCGGCCGACTGGATGTTCCCGAACGTCGATCTGACCGTCCATCTGCACCGGCAGCCGCGCGGCCCCTGGACCGGCCTGGACACCACGGCCAGTTTCGGCCCGACCGGCCAGGGCCTCACCAGCAGCGTGCTGCACGATGTCGACGGCCCGGTCGGTCAGGCCGAACAGATCCTCACCGTCCGCCCGCAGCCCCGGCAGCCGACCGGCCCCCGGTAGCCGACCGCCCCCGGGCAGCCGGTGGCCCCCGGGGCACCGTCCGCCGCCACCCGCCACCCGCTACCGGGCCGCCGGGCCGCCCGCGGCGTGGGAGAGCGGCGGCGCGATCGCCCGCACGTCCGCGCCCTCGCCGACCCACAGACCGATGAACAGCGCCGCGGTCGCCTCCAGCAGGCCCGCCCGGTCGAGACCGCCGGCCGCCACCGGCGTGCAGCCCGCGTCCCGCACCAGCTCGGACACCCGGGCCAGGGCCGCCGCGTCGTCCCCGCAGAGCGGGACGGCCAGCGGCGTGCCGTCGAACACGGGCGGCCGCATCCGCCACACGTCCTCGTGGCAGAGGTTGAACGCCTTGACCACCTCGGCCCCCGGGGCCGCCGCGGCCAACTGCCGCGCCGCCGAGGGCCCGCCGTCCGTCAGCAGCCGGAAGCCGGGGCCGACGGGGTTGGAGCAGTCGACCAGCACCGTGCCGTCCAGTTCCGCGCCCAGTTCCCCCACCACCTCCGCCCCGGCGCCGTAGGGCAGCGCGGCCAGCACCACCTCGCCGACGGCGGCCGCCGCCCGCAGCCCGCCCGCCCGCGCGCCGCCCCCGATCCGCCGGGCGAGGCGTTCGGCGCGGGCCGTGTCCCGCCCACCGACCGTCACCTCGTGCCCGGCCCGCGTCCAGTGGGTCGCGAGCGCGTCCGCCATGTTGCCCGTGCCCAGTACGCCGATCCTCATCACGCCGTCCTCCGTGTCGCCGGGAGCCCTCTTCCGACTCCCCGTCCCCCGTGACGCTAGAGAACCCGTCGGGCACCATTCGGTACGTGACCACCGACGCCCGCCTCGCCGACTGCCGCGCCCGCCTCGCCTTCGACCTGCTCTCCAACACCTGGAACGCCGTGGTCCTCCGGGCACTGCGCGACGGCCCCCGGCGCCCCGTCGAGCTGCGGGAACGGATCGGCGGAATCAGCTCCAAGGTGCTCACCGAGACCCTGCGCCGGCTCCAGTTCAACGGCCTGGTCGACCGCCTCCCCCTGCCCGGCGCCCCGCCCCGCGTCGAGTACCGCCTCACCGACCTGGGCCGCAGCTTCCTCGGCCCGATCGAGGCCGTGGGCGCCTGGGCGTTCGAACACGGCGACGAGGTCATGGCCGCCCAGGACCGCGGCGAGGCGGGGCGGGAGCCGGCGGGAGGAGGGGCCTCAGCCGGCCAGGAAGGGCAGCAGGGCGGCGGTGACGGCCTCGGGTGAGTCCAGGGCGACGAGGTGCGCCGCGTCCGGGAACTCGACCAGGGTGGCGTTCGGGATCTCGGTGGCGTAGCGGCGGGCGATGCGCTGGAAGTCCGGGACGTCCAGCCCGCCGACGCCGACCAGGGTCGGGGCGGTGACGGTGGAGACCTCGCGGGCGGAGGGGCCCTGCGAGTGCTCGCCCACGGTGGACTGGTTCCGCAGCGAGGTGCGCATCGGGTCGCGGAGGCGGTCGGCCAGTCCGTCGGGCACCTCGTCCCAGCCGCGGGACGGCCCGCGCAGCCACATGTCGAGGTTCACCCGGACCGCGGCGTCGAGGTCGCCCGCCTCCAGGGCGGCGGTCTCGGCCTCGTCGTAGGCGACCATGTCGGCGGACCAGTCGTAGCCCGGCCACGGCGGGGAGATCAGGGCCAGCGAGTGGACGCGGTCGGGGTGGGCCAGCGTGAACTCCACGGCCACCCGGCCGCCCCAGGAGGCGCCGACGAGCCGGACCCGGTCGTGGCCGAGGTGGTCGAGGAGGCGGAGCAGGTCGTCGGTCTCGCGGAACGGGCCGGCCGGGGGCGCGGACTCGCCGAAGCCCCGCAGGTCGTAGCGAACGACGGTGTGGCGCTCGGCGAGCGCGGGCACGACGGCGTCCCACATCCGGTGGTCGGCGACGCCGGCGTGCACCAGGACGACGGGCGGTCCGTCACCGGAGACGACGTAGGAGAGGTGGCCGAGCTCGTCGGGGAGAGTGATCATCCGCGCATCGTCGCAGCTCGGGCCTGTCGGTGGCCAGCCAATTCGGTGCCGGGAGCTACCGCCCGGCCGGCCCGGCTGCCGCTCGACCGGCTCGATTACCGCGCGACCGGCCCGGCGAGCGTCTCGACGGGCCACAGTGGCCACTTCGGCTCCTCGCGGGTGAGGCCCGCGAGCTCCTCCGGCGGTTCGGCGCCCTCGCGCACGGCGGTGAGGTAGGACCTCGCCTGCTGGAGGCTCAGTGCGGGGGCCCGCCGGCGCAGGTGCCCCATCGCGGCGACGGCCCCGCCGGACCGGGCGAGGGCGCGGACCTCGGCGGCGAGCGGGTCGGGGCGGCGGACGCCCTTGGCCTGGAGGAGGTAGTGGTCCTCCCAGCCCTCGTCGTTCTCCCTGGCGTTGGGGACGAAGTGCAGGCTCCCGTCCTCCCGGTCGACCAGCACATGGCTGCCGCCGCCACCGGAACTCGACCGCGCGTCCCAGGTCCGGACGAAGGCCGCGGTGTCCCAGAAGGCCAGCCAGCCGACGCTGTACTCCTCCACCGCGTGGACGGCCACCTCCGGCATCGGGCCGCCGCCCGGCCACGTCGTCCCCGCCAGGTAGGACTCGACGAGTTCGATCGCGCGTTCCCTGCTGATCACGTCCCCATCGTCCCGGACGGGTCAACCGCCTTTCCGGGCGAGGGGCCCGGCGAGAGGCCGGGGCCGGGTCCGGGGCCGCACAGGACGTCGGACGGGCCGACGTCCTGTGCGCTCCGACGTCCTGTGCGCCCCGATGTGCCGCGCGCCCGGTCAGCGGAACGCGTCGACGTGCCGCGCGGCCCAGTCGGCGAACGGCCTCGCGTCGCGGCCCAGCACCTCCCGGACGCCCGGCGCGACCCGCAGTTCGGCGGCGCTCGGGGCGCCGAGGATGTCGAGGGTGTCCTCGGCGAGCTCCACCGGCATGCTCCGGGCCATCGCGGCCCCGGCCTCCGCGCGGGACAGCTCGTGGAAGCGCAGCGGCACGCCGAGCGCCTCGGCGAGCGCCGCCGTCTGCCCGCGCGGGCTGATCGGCTCCGGACCGGTCAACTCGTACGCGCCACCGAGGTGCCGGTCCTCCAGCAGGCAGGCCGCCGCGACCTCGGCGATGTCCGCCGGGTCGAGGATCGGCGTCGCGACATCACCGAACGGCGCCGCGACGAGCCGCCGCGTCCGGACGGACTCGGCCCACCACAGGGCGTTGGACGCGAAACCGCCCGGCCGCAGGATCGCCCACTCCGGGGCGGACTCCCGGACCACCTCCTCCAGCGCCCGGGTCGCGATCCGGGTCGGGCCGAAGGGCCTGGTCACCACGCCCTGGGTGGAGAGCAGGACGATCCGGCGGACCCCGGCCGACACCGCCCGGCGGACCAGGTCGGCGGGGGCCGTCCCCGGTCCGTGCAGATCGCCCGAGAGCAGCAGGAACAGGGCCTTCGCCTCCGTCAGCACGGGGTCCAGTGAATCGGGTTCGGCCAGGTCGGCCGCCAGGTGGCGGACGCCGTCCGGCACGGGTGCCGCCCGCCGCGACACCGCCGTCACCCGCTCGCCCGCGTCCGCCAGCGCCCGCGTCAGCGGCCTGCCGATGTTTCCGGTGGCCCCGGTCACCACGATCATGGTCAGCTCCTCGCTCGTTGTCCGGTGAGGCTGCCGACGCTAGAGCTGCTGGCTTACCGTTCGTAAGGACATACCCCGGGGTAAGCTCCGGACATGACGGAAGGTTTGCAGCTGGACCGGGGTGCCGTCGGCAAGCGCTATGAGGTGTTTCACACCGACTGCGCGGCGCGCGACACGGTCGACCACGTGACCAGCCGGTGGGGCGTCTGGGTGCTGATCGCCCTGGAGAACAACGACCTGCGGTTCTTCGAACTGCGCGACAGCATCCGGGGCATCAGCGAGAAGATGCTCGCGCAGACCCTGCGGGCCCTGGTCCAGGACGGCCTGGTGTGGCGGGTGGTCGAGCCGACGACGCCGCCCCAGGTCACCTACGGACTCACCGAGTTCGGCCGGGACGTCGGCGAACCCCTGCGGGACCTGCTGGGCCGGATCACCCGCCGCCTCGAACAGCCCTGACCATCGGGGGCCGACCCTCAGGGGCAGATCATCGGGGCCGGTCAGGCGGGCCGACCCTCCGGGCCGGTCAGGCGCCGAGGTCACCCCGGCGCCGGCCGGACACCCACACCGCCCCGGCCACCACCAGCGCCGTACCCAGCGCGTACACCGGGAGCCACCGGGTCGTCGTCGCCGACAGGCAGTCGTCGACCGCCGCCCGGCTCTGCTGCTCCTCCGTGTAGGCCAGCGCGCCGGGGTCCGCTCCGGCGAGGTCACCCAGTGCGGCCCGCGCGTGCAGGCTCTCGTACCGGCCCGCCTGCGCGCAGCTGTCCCGGGTACCCGGCATCGGGAACAGCCAGTCCCAGCGCTGCAACGCCGGGGCCAGCGCGAGCGCCACGCACAGGCCGACCACCAGCGCGTACGCCGCCAGGCTCCAGCCGTACACCGACGCGCGGGTCGCCGTACGGGCTGACATGCGGGCCGACGTACGCGTTGGGACGCGGCCGAAGGCGAGGACGACCGCGAGCAGCGTCAGCCCCAGATAGGTGGAGAACCACTGCCAGGACCCCTCGGCGAGCGAGAAGGCCAGGACCACGCCGAGCGCGGTACCGAGCACCCCCGGATCCGTGCCCCCGCCCGCCCCGCTCCCGCCCGCCCCACTCCCACCGGTCCCGTTCCCCGCCGCCCCGGGTCCTCCGCCGACACCGCCCACCGCGCCCTCCCGACCACCTGCCCGCTCCGGAGCGACCAGCCTCCCGCCCCGGCCCTTCCCCGGCCCCCCGACACCGCCGACTCCCCGCCGACCGGACCGTCGCCCACCCGGACGGGCCAGTCGGACGGGCCAGTCGGACGGGCCAGTCGGGCGGGCCAGTCGGACGGGTCGATCGACCAGGCGGGCGGATGCACTGGTCAGTCGGACGCCAACGGCTTGACCCAGCGCGTCCACTGCGACTGCGGCCCGTACCCGGCCCCCCGCCAGGTCCGGTGGCCGAGGGCGTTCCCGTCCAGCACCATGGCGTCCGCCCGCCGTCCGCCCAGGGCCGCGAAGCGCTCCTCGGCAGCCGCCAGCAGGGCCGCGCCGATGCCGCGCCGCCGGTGCTCCGGATCGACGGCGAGCCGGTAGAGGTGGCAGCGCCAGCCGTCCCACCCGGCGATGACGGTGCCGAGCAGCACCGCCGGCTCGTCCGCCCGGACGGCCACCAGCAGGCAGTCCGGGTCACGGGCGAGCAGGGCCGCGACCCCGTCGGCGTCGTCGGTGATGCTGGTGCCCTTGGCAGCGCGGGCCCACAGCGCGAGCACGGCCGGGACCTCCTCGGGTCCGGCGGTGCGCAGAATGAAGTCGATCATGGGCGACTGTCTACCAGGACCGACCGTCGGCGGCCGCGAATTCCGACAGCCGGACGGGGCCTGCTGCGGACGGGACGCGACGGGTGCGGGCGCCGAGCGGCGGACGACGGGTGCCAGCTGCCGGGCCACGGGTCAGCCGCCCGCCAGCTCCCACACCGTCGTGGTCTTCAGCGCCGCGTCCTCCAGGTCCGCCACCACCGGCACCTCGTACGCCGCCAACGCGGTGAACCGTTCGCGCGGAAGGTAGGCCCGGCCGGGGTCGCCGACGATCACCACCGCGCCGCGCGCCCGGGCGCGGAGCAGGAACGGCAGGAAACGCGCGGCCATCGCCCGCTCGTAGAAGACGTCCCCGGCGAGCACCACCTCGGCCGGTCCGCCGTCGCCGTCCAGCAGGTCCTCGACCGCCGCGTCCACCCGGACGCCGTTCGCCGCCGCGTTGACGCCGATCGCCGCCACCGCGTAGGCGTCGATCTCGGCCGCCCGCACCGACCGGGCACCGCGCAGCGCCGCCGCGACGCCCACCAGGCCGGAGCCGGCCGCGAGGTCCAGCACCGACCGCCCGGCCACCAGTTCCGGATGGTCCAGCACGTACCGGGCCACCCCGACGCCGCCCGCCCAGGCGAACGCCCAGAACGGCGGCGGCAGGCCGCGCTCGCCCCGGGCCGCCTCGGTGGTCTCCCACAGGGCGATG
The DNA here is from genome assembly GCF_044764505.1 of Kitasatospora sp. NPDC094019. Lineage (NCBI taxonomy): Bacteria > Bacillati > Actinomycetota > Actinomycetes > Kitasatosporales > Streptomycetaceae > Kitasatospora > Kitasatospora sp. NPDC094019. Next base: position 177,478 of record NZ_JBIWIF010000012.1, on the reverse strand, counting down.
GCGTCCTCGGCCATGTGCAGGCGCACCTCCGGCACGAACGGCACCGGGGCGAGCCCGGTCTGCGCGCGTACGAAGTCCTCGTCCGACAACATGGCCGCCCCCGGACCCGCCGGGTGTGTGTCGCTCAGCATGCGGAGCAGCATACGGGCCCTGAGCAGGTGCTCCGCGCACTCGTGGACCGATCGCGGCCCGACCGTGAACCGGCTTGCCCCGCAGCCGCGTTGACCCCGGCTCCACTCGGCCGGATCCCGCCCCCGGAACGGCGCTCCGGACGGGTAGGTTCTCCCCGGAGCCGGTGTGCGGCCGGCCGGGAGCGGGGGTTCACGGTGTCGGACAAGGTGCTGGCGGGGCGCGCGGCGGTCGTCACGGGCGGCTCGCGAGGGATCGGGCGGGCCGTGGTGGAGCGGCTCGCCGCGGACGGCGCGGACGTGGTGTTCGGGTACGCGCACGACGACGCGGCGGCGGCGGAGGTGGTCCGGGCGGTGGCCGCGAACGGCGCCGCCGGAGCCGGGTCCGGGACCGGGCGGGTGTTCGCGGTCCGGGCCGACCTCGGCACGCCGGAGGGGCCGGAGCAGCTGATGGCGGCGGCCGAGGAGGAGCTCGGCGGGCTCGACATCCTCGTCAACAACGCGGCCCGCGCCATCACCCGGGCCCCGCTCGCCGAGACCGACCCGGCGGACTTCGACGCCACCTTGGCCGTCAACGCCCGCGCGGTGTTCCTGACCCTCCGGTACGCGGCGCGGCGGATGCGCGACGGCGGCCGGATCGTCAACATCTCCTCCCTCAACACCCGCCGCCCGATGCCGGGGCTCGCCGCCTACCTGGCCGGCAAGGGAGCGCTGGAGCAGCTGACCGAGGCCGCCGCGGTGGAACTGGGGCCGCGCGGCATCACCGTCAACACCGTCTCCCCCGGGCCGACCGAGACCGGGATGCTGCGCTCCGTCAACCCCCCGCACGCGTTGGAGACGGTGGCCGGGCTGACCCCGCTGGGGCGGCTCGGGCAGCCGGCCGACGTCGCGGACGTGGTCGCGTTCCTGGTCGGTCCGGACGCGCGCTGGGTGTCCGGGCAGAACCTCGGGGCGACCGGCGGCCTGCGCTGAGGCCGGGGCCGCTCCCCGCCGGGGGCGGCCCCGACTCCCCGCCCGGCCGACCTTGGCTTCCCGCCCCGACCGACGTTGGCCACCCGCCCGGCCGACCGCCGCTCCCCGCCGGGGCGGCCTCCGGCCAACCGCCGGACCGCCTCCGCGACGGCCGGGTGAAGCCCGGATCACGCACCGCCACCCAACGCGTACCATTTCGATACCGAAGCCTGGATGAGCTGGGAAGATGCTCGCCGGTCGGGCCCGGGCCCCGGTAGCATCCGGCACAGGCCGTCCGGCCCGGCGCAGGCGCCGCAGCGCCGCCGTGCCGGTCCGTCGGGCGGCGGACACCCGCGGGCGCCCCGGGAGGCGGCCTCCGGCACCACAGCCCGGTGGCCCCGGTCGGCGACGCCCGCGTCCACGGCACGCGCGCCAGGGCAGTCGCGCGGAACGGCGAAGGGCAGGGTCTTGGCGGATCGACTCACCGGTGGCGACTCCTCACTACTGCGGCGGATCAACGCGGCGGTGACCCTCCGGGCACTGCGCGAGGGCCATGCGGTGACCCTGACCCAGCTGGTCGGCGACACCGGGCTCTCCCGTCCCACGGTCGAGGGCGTGATCGAGGGGCTGGTGGAGACCGGGCTCGTCGCCGAGGTCGAGCAGCCCCCGCAACCGGGCGGCCAGCCCGGGGCCGGGCGACGCGGCCGACCGGCCCGCTGGTTCCGCTTCCGGGCCGAGGCCGGACACATCCTCGGCATCGAGATCGGCGTCCACGACATCCGGATCATCCTGGCCGACCTGGCCGGCGTGGTGGTGGGCAGCCACTTCAGACCCGTCGAGGAGAACCTGGACGCGGAGGAACGGCTCACCACCGTGCGGTCGGTGGTCGCCGAGGTGCTGCGCAAGGCGGGCGTCTCCCGGGACAACCTGTGGGCGGTCGGCGTCGGCACGCCGGGCATCGTCGACCGGGACGGCACGGTCCAGCTGGGCACCGCGATGGCCGGCTGGACCGGTCTGGACCTGGGCGCCCGGCTGCGGCGCTCGTTCCGCTGCCCGGTGATGATCGAGAACGACGCCAACCTCGCCGCGATCGCCGAGCACTGGCAGGGCGCTGCGGTCGGCGCCGACGACGTGGTGTTCGTGATGGCCGGCCTCAGCCCCGGCGCCGGCTCGCTCATCAACGGCCGCCTCCACCGCGGCTTCGGCGGCGCGGCCGGCGAGATCGGCGCCCTCCACCTGCTCGGCCAGGAGGTCACGCCCGAGCGCCTGCTCTCCACCACCGGGAAACCCCTCAACCCGCTGGACGAGGCAGCGGTGGCCCGGGTGCTGAAGCTCGCCCGCGAGGGCGACGAGGTCGCGCAGGTCGCCACCGACCGCTTCCTGACCCGCCTGGTCCAGAGCGTCGCCGCCCTCGTCCTGGCCATCGACCCGCAGTTGGTGGTCGTCGGCGGCTGGGCCGCGGGCCTGGACGGCGTCCTCGACCCGCTGCGCGAGCGCCTCGCCCGCTTCACCCTCCGCGCCCCCGAGGTGGCGCTGGCCGCCCTCGGCTCCGAGGTGGTCGCGATGGGGGCCCTGCGGGTCGCCCTGGACCAGGTCGAGGAGCAGCTCTTCGCCGTCAACCCCCCGACGGGCGAGGCGGGTTCGGCCCGCGCCTGAGCGGCCCCGGTGGGGACGGGGCTCCCCCCGTCCCCACCACCACCGTCAGGCCGGGCCGAAGTCCGGGTCGGTGAGGTCGATGGTCAAGGTGTTGTCGCAGTTGTTGGTGAGGGTCGCCAGCGGCCAGTCCACAGCGATGGCGACGAGCTCGTTGCAGAAGAGGTGCACCACCCACACCAGCCTGCCTTCGGTGTCGATTCTCGCGAAGAAGCCGTCCGACCCGTGCGAGCCACCACCGCTGACCAGCCTCCCCGAGCCGTCGGGGAGCGCCGCTTCGGCGAAGACATCGGCCGAAGTGACCCATTCCGGATCGTCCGCCATCAGGGCGTCCAGGTCGAGCGGCCCCCCGAGAGCGAAGCCGGTCAGCTCCGCATCGTCGCAGTCCGCCTCTAGGCCGGTGCCGTCAGCCCGGAAGAGCCCTCTGTGGGCGGGCACTCGACCGGACTCCCACAGGGAATTGGCCCACGTCGAACTCATCGCTACCTCTGTCCGTTGATCGGGGCTGGGCGATCGTGCAGGCCGTCCCTGGGAACCCGTCCGCCTTGTTCGATGTTACGCGGGTCGTTCATCCGAGCCTCGAACGCCTCTTCCCAGCTGAGGCCCTTCTTGATCGAGTCGGCGCAGGGATCGACCCGCTCGATCGCCACCGGCTTGCCCACTTCCCGCGCGGCATCGAGCCGTCGGTTGTCGTAGGTCACGAGCTGACCGTCGACCTCGATCACATGGAGCGCGGTGCCCGGCCTGGTCCAGTCCCATGTGCCGTTGCGCATCGCCTTGACGTAGTTGTTCGGGCTGATCGTCCGTTGCGAGAAGTTGATGCTGTCGGGATCGACCCACTCCAGGTCTCCGGTGGCCGAGCCTCCCTGCGGTCCCGGTGTGCAGTTGGGCGCATCAGGGCCGGCATCCCCACCCTTGCCGCCCCGGCCGGCGTCGGCCGGGGTCGGGACGGGGTCGAGGGCGCCGTTGGGGAGTGGTCCGGCGGCTGCGGCGGCGGCGCAGGTGTCGGCGGGGCCGCCGGTGCCGCAGCCGGCGTCCGGGTTCGCGGGGTTGTCGATGTGCGGGTCGGGGCTGCTGGTGTCGGTGGGGATCGGCAGCTGGATCGGGTTGGAGAAGTCGATCAGTGCCTTGCGGAGCGTCTCCCAGAGGTGCCGGACGCTGACCTGCGGGCCGCTCTCGTACCAACTGCCGTCGGAGTAGTGGGAGGTGATGAAGGTGGTGTCGGTGATCCAGGTGTCGGTGCGGTTGTAGAGGTAGCTCTCGTCCCACCAGTGGCTGGTCTCGGTACGGACGTCCTCGGTGGTGGTCCAGCTGAGTCCGGTGAAGACCACCGGCTCGGGCACGGGCTCCGGGTCCGGGTCGGACACCGGCTCCTCGTAGGGCGGGGTGCTCTGCGGGCGCGGGACGTGCCGCACCGAGGCGAAGCCGACGGTCTTGGGGCGGGGGTTGCCGCGCGTGCCCGGGTTGGGGGGCGGCGGCGGCACGTCGACCGTCGGTTCGGGCACCGGCTGCGGGGTGGGCCGCGGCCGCGGGTTGGAGGTGCGGCTCGTGGAGCCGTCGGCGTTGAGGACCTTGTAGACGATGACACCGGCCACCACCGCGGCGATGACCGTCCCGACCACGATCGCCGTGACACACCCGACGGCGCAGGCGGCCACCGTCGCGCCGGCCTCCACGGCGGCGGCCCCGGCGGCGACGGCCTCACTGCCGACCGCCGCGGCGGCCTCGCCCATGATCGAGAGTGCTCCCCCGCCCAGCTTGATCGCACCGTGGACGAGGCCGCCGATGCTGAAGTGGCCGCTCGGGTCCCAGTTGCCGAGCGGGTCGGCGTTGCCGTAGGCGTAGCGGTTGGTGGCGGCGGCGGAGCCGAGGCCGGGGACGCGGTCGTCGCCGGAGGTGAAGGTGCCGGTACCGGGGTCGTACCAGCGGGCCTGGGCGTGGACGCGGCCGGTGGCCGGGTCGGTCCAGCCGCCCTGGAAGCCGAGGCCGGGGGCGGCGCCGGTGGTGGCGGTGGGCTTGCCGAAGGGGCTGTAGGAGCGGCCCGCGGCGAGCGCGCCGCTGCCGGTGTCGGTGGTGCCGAGGACGTCGTGGTGGGCGTTGGTCAGGACGGTGCGGCCGGTGCCGCCGCCGCTCGGCGCGGCGGCGAGCGGGGTGCCGTCCAGCGCCCGGGCGTAGGACCAGCTGCCGTCGGAGTCGGGCTCCTTGGCGAGGCCGGGGTAGGTGAAGGAGGCCGTCGCGGCGGTGCCGGCGGTCGCGGCGGTGAGGCGGTCGAGGGCGTCGTAGGCGTAGGAGCGGCCGTCGACGCCGGTGAGCCGTCCCAGCGCGTCGTAGCGGTTGGTGCTGGACGCGGTGACGGCGCCGGCGGCGTTCTTGGTGGTCGTGCCGGCGAGGGTGCCGCGCGGGGTGAAGGTGTAGCCGGTGGTGGCGCCGTCGGCGGCGGTGGTGGAGGTGAGGCGGTTGCGCGGGTCGTAGGCGGCGGTGCTGGTGCCGGTGGTGGTGTGCTGGGCGGCGGTGCCGGTCCAGTCGGTGGCCGCCGTGCGGTTCCCGGCGGCGTCCCAGGTGTAGTCGGTGCCGGTGCCCCTGGTGGTGTCGGTGACCCTGGTGAGGCGTCCGGCGGGGTCGTAGTCGTAGGTCTCGCCGTGCGGGTCGGCGGTGCCGGTGGAGCCGCTGGTGAGCAGCCGGCCGGCCGGGTCCCAGCTGTAGGTGAGCTGGGTGGAGAGGTGGCCGGTGGGGTCGGTGACGGTGTCGGTGGTGACCCGGCCGAGGCCGTCGTAGGCCAGGGTCCGGGTCGGTCCGGCGGTCGCCCCGGCCTTGCGCTGTTCGGTGGTGACCTGGCCCGCGAGGTCGTGGGTGAGGGTGCGGGTGAGGCCGGAGAGGCTGTCGGTGACGGTGGCGAGGTCGCTGTTGCCGTTCCAGGTGTAGCCGACCCTGGCGCCGCCGGGGTCGGTCTCGGTGAGCGGACGGGCGGCGGCGTCGTAGGTGAAGGAACTGGTGCCGAGCGGGCCCCGGCTGCCGGTGAGCAGGCCGCGGTCGTCCCAGCTGAAGGTCTGGGGGCCGGCGGGGGTGGAGGCGGAGGTGATCCGGCCGGCGAGGTCGTAGCCGAAGGTGCGGGAGGCGTCGCCGTCGCCGCCGGTGGCGGTCTCGGTGGTCGGCCGGCCGAGGCCGTCGTACGTGAACGTGCTGCGCACACCGCCGGGTTCGGTGATTCCGGTGACCTGTCCGGCCGCGTCGTAGGCGGTGGTGGTGGTCCGGTCGGCGGCGGACTGGTCGGCGGGGACGGCCGGCAGGGACTGCGCCTCGGCCAGGCCCAGGGTGTTGTACCGCTGGTGGGTGGCGTTGCCGTTGGCGTCGGTGATCCGGGTGAGCCGGCCGAGCAGGTCGTGACCGAGGCCGGTGACCGGGGCGGAGGCGGCGTCGCCGGGGCGCACGGGCGGGTCGGTGATGGTGGTGGGCTGGTTGCGGGCGTCGTACGCGGTGCGCCACACCTGGCCGTCGGGGTCGGTGACGCCCACCGTGTTGCCGGCCGCGTCGTAGGCGTAGCCGGTGCGGGCGAGCACCGTGCCGGCGGGGTCGGCGACGGCCTTGGTGGTGGGCCGGCCGGCCAGGTCGTAGCCGGTGGTGGAGGTGCGGCCGAGCGGGTCGGTGACGGTGGCGAGGCGGCCGGCCAGGTCGTAGGCGTAGCGGGTGGTGCCGCGGCCGGCCGGGGTGCTGGCGGTCAGCTCGCCGAGTTTGTCGTAGGTGTAGGTGGTAGTGGTCGCGCCGAGGTGCTCGATGAGGACGGCGCCGAAGTCGTCGTGGATGTAGGAGGTGGTGTAGATGTCCGGGGTGGCGGTGCCGTTGCGGACCACGGAGGTGGCGGAGATCCGCCGGTCCATGCCGTCGTAGACGGCGAGGCTCTGGGCTCCGGTCGGGTCGAGGACGGACAGGACGTTGCCGTTGTCGTCGCGGCGCACCACGGTGACGCCGGGCGCGGCGCCGGTGGTGGCGGGCGGGAGGGTGGTGCGGACCACGCGGTCGCGCAGGTCGTAGGTGTAGGTGATGGTGCGGCCGAGGGCGTCGGTGTGGGAGGTGGTGTTGCCGTCGGCGTCGTAGGTCCACTTCTCGACGGGGTTCAGGGCGGCGGTGGCGCCGGGCGGGGTGTAGCCGGGCAGCCGGGCCTCGGTGCGGTGGCCCTGCTGGTCGTACAGGTAGCGGGTGACCCGGCCGGTGGGGTCCTTGAGGTCGGTGAGTTCGCCGAAGGTGTTGTAGCCGTGGGTCGTGGTGCCCTGCTGCGCCGCCGGGGCGGTGCCGGGGGTGCCGTCCTCGACGGGCGTGGCGGGCGTGGTCGTGGTGGACAGCCGGCCGAAGAGGTCGTAGGTGTGGGAGGTGGTGTACGCCGGGTCGGGCTGGCCGGGGACTCCGGGCCGGGGCATGCCGCGCGGGTCGGTGGAGGCCAGGACGTTGCCCCGGGCGTCCCGCCGGAAGCCGGTGGTCAGGACGGTGGCGGCGTCCGGCCGCTGGACGGTGGCGGCGAGCTGGCCGGTGGCCTGGTCCCAGGTGCTCTCGCGGACCTCGGTGCGGGTCCCGTCGGTGACGCCGGTGGCAGTGACCAGACCGGCCTGGTCGTAGGTCGTGGTGGTGGTGCGGTCGAGGCCGCCGGGGTCGGCGACGGTGCGGACGTGGCGGTTGGCCGCGTCGTAGGCGTAGGTGGTGGTGCGGGCGGCACTGCCGTCACCGCGCACGTCCTTCACCACGTTGCCCGCGTCGTCGTAGGTGTAGGTGTGGAGGGTGATCTCGCGGCTGCCGGTGCCCGCCTGGTTCACCAGTGAGTACGTCTCGGTGAGCACCAGGTTGTCGGCGGTGTAGGTGTAGGTGACCAGGTGCTGCATCGCGTCGGTGGCGGCGGAGAGCCGGCCGGCGGCGTCGTACATGTACCCCTGGAGGCGGACGCGGCGCGGGGTGGTCCGGGCGGTCGGGTCGTCGACGAAGTCGAGCAGGTCGACGCCGTTCAGCCGGCCGTTGATGTCGTAGCCGTAGACGTAGTGGGCGCCGTTGGGGCTCCAGCTGTCGGTGACGTTGCCGAGCTGGTCGTACGTCACGCGCTTGGTGGTGACGCCGTCCTGGGTGACGGTGGTGAGCCGGTCCTGGGCGTCGTAGCCGTAGGTGGTGACACGTGGGCCGTCGCCGCCCTGGGCGGCCGGGGTGAGGTCGGCGACGGTGCGGGTCGCCGGGTTCCCGTCCTTGTCGTAGGTGTAGGTGGTGCGGGCCTGGTGGGTGACGCCGGTGACGGGGTTCGTCACGGCGGTACCGGTCTCGGTGGCGAGGCGCCCGGCCTTGTCGTAGGTGTAGGTCGTGGCGACGCCCTCGGGGTGGGCGGCGTCGGTGGTGCTGCGCCTCACGACCCGGCCGAGGTCGTCGTGGAAGGTGTTGGCGCTCTGCCCGTCGGGGGTGGTGACCTTGGTTTGGTCACCGTGGCCGTCGTAGCCGAAGGTCGTGGTCCGGCCGCCGGGATCGGTGACGGTGACGGGCACGTTGCAGGTCGAGGCGGAGCCCCCGTTGTGTGCGGGGTGGGAGTCGTTCACCACCGGTGGACTGAGCACGTCCTGGCAGGCCCACGCCGTACGGGTGACCCCGCCGGTCGGGTCGGTGGCGGTGGTGACGCTGCCTGCCCAGTTGTAACTCATCGTCGTGGTGTGCAGGTTCGCGTCCGTGACGCTCAGCGGCCGGCCGTTGCGCGGATCGCCCGCCCACGAGCTGCTGTAGTACTCGGCCCGCTCGGTGACGACCGGTCGGACGGGGGTGCGGTAGCGGATGGTGCTGCCCAGCTGATTGGTGCCCGAATACCAGCTGTAGCGCTGGACGTTGCCGTTCTCGTCGACGGCGGCGGTGAGATGCCCGACCACGTCGTACAGGAACATCCGGGTGCGGCCGGGCGGCGGCGTCGGCGTCCCGTACCAGCGGTACTCCAGCTGGCCCATCGGGCTGTACTGGTAGTAGGTGTGCACGCCGCGCGGGTCGACCCGGTGGACGATCAGGTTCGGCCGCGGACCGGAGGTGTCGGTCCAACGGTCGTACGTCCAGCCGTTGTCGACGCCGGTGGCGCTGTTGTCGGACTTGCCGACGTGCTCCACCAGGTTGCCGTTGTAGGCGATGGTGGTGGAGTTCTCGACCCGCGCGCGCTGGACCTTGACCAGTCGCCGCGGGGCACCGTCGGGGCGGCTCGCCTCGTAGGTGTAGGTGGTGCAGTTCCTGACCGGATCGCAGACCTTGGTCAGGTAGTCGCCGTCGTACTCGTACCCCCAGGTGAGCGCGTTCGGGTCCTGCGAGCGGGCTGCGGTCGAGACCGAGATGACCTTCCCGCCGTACATCTGCAGGTAGAGCCTGCGGTCGGAGGAGGCGAGGTTCAGCACGCTGAGCCCGCTGGCGGCGTCGTACTCCTTGATGAGGTTGCCGAAACCCTCGGAGCGGGTGACCTGGCCCCGGTCCAGGTAGTAGTCCGTGCCGTCGATCCGCAGATGGGTCTGGTCGATCCACTGGCCGACATCACTGCCGCCGTACTCCGGGACGAGGGTGCCGTCCGGATTCCGACCGTAGTTGATCTTCCGGCCGTCCTCCAGGGCGAGCGTCGAGATGCCGTCCGCCGAGCTGGTGAGCCGCATGTCCCAGAACGTGGACCACCCGATGCCGAACACGCCCTTGCCGGAAGCGGCGCTGTTGTACGTCCGCTTGATCTGCAGGCCGATGCTCGGTTGCGGCAGGTCGAGGTCGACCTCCTGGCGGGTGTAGTTACCGGCGTAGAGGTTGACCCCGGTGTCGTCCAGGGCGGCCGGGTCCAGGCCCAGGTGACCGCCGTCGTTCGGCACCGGAACGACCACGGTGAACGGGGCCGTCTCACTGAACGGCGAGGTGTAGCCGGCGTCCTGCACGCGGATGCGCCAGTAGTAGGTGGTGTTCCAGCGCAGCGCGTCGGCGGGCGGTGTCCAGTCGGCCAGGACGCCGAACCCGGTGTGGGCCCGGACGGGTGCCATCCCGGAGCCCCAGCAGGTACCGGCCGCGGGGTCATTGGTGGTGCAGAGCTGGAACTCGGCCGAGGTCGGAACAGTGCCGTCGTCGGCGACGAAGGCGGAGAGCGACGGGGTCCGGGTGTTGACCGTCGCGCCGACGGCAGGCCAGCCGTCCCGGGCGGTCGGCGCGTAGTGCGGGACGGGCAGGTGGACGGGCTGGGCGGCGGGAACGCCGTAGTAGGTGAAGAAGTTGGCACCGTTTCCGGTGTCCACCATCTCGTACACCAGCAGATAGTCACCGGCGCCGAGGAACGGGACGACGGCGTTGAAGGTGAGGGACTGGCCCGGGGCCACGTCGGCGGGCAGGCTGGTGAACGAGGCGATGTAGTTGATCAGGGTGGTGTCGGACCGGTACAGGTGCAGGCCGATGGACTGGCCGGTGGTGGTCCAGGTGAAGTCCGAGGTGTTGGTGACCGTCAGCTGCAGGTAGCCGACCTCGTCGTAGCGCGGGGCCAGGACGATCGGGCCCACCTGGTAGGTGGCGCCGTAGTTCCGGCCGGCTGCCGCCCGCGGGGCGGCCTCCTGCTTCGGCGACTGCTCCGGTCCGGTTGCAGCCTCCTGCTTCGGCGCCGCCAGTTGCTCCAGCGTCAACGGGGCCGGGCCGGCCGGAGCCCGGCGGCGCTTCCCGGTGTCGTCCACCTCGGGCTGCGGGATGCGGTACTCCGGCAGCCGCTTCGCGGCCGCGAGCTCACCGAGGCTCTTGCTGTGCGCGGCGGCATCCGGCGCGGGGGCCGGGCCGGGCGCGGGCCGCAACGGCTGTTGGGCGGCCTTGATCTCGGCGGCGATCCTCGCCCGCTCCTGGCCGAGCGGGCTGTCGTCGGGCGCCGACTCCTGCGTCGGCGGCGGGTCGACGGTCCGCGCGTCGGCACCGACCCTGCCGGGCGGCAGCGGCGCGGAGACCACGGAGTGGTCCTTCGGTGGCGCGGCCCAGGCGGCCGGCGGAATGCCGAGACCGAGCGCGACCAGCGCGAGGATCAGTAACTGGACCACCCGGCGGCCGGCCGGGCTGTCGACGATCGTGCGGTACCAGTGCGTGTTCACGGACCCCACCCCTGAATCAACGGACACTCGAATGCGTGCAGCACATCGGGTCGCACAGAAATCGTCCGTAACCTATCGACCCTTGCGGCACATGCCCAGACGCGGCCCCGAACGGTTGCCCCTCGTTCAGGAACCCGTGACCCGGCCCGTGGCGCCTCCCCGCCCCGAGCCGTGCGAGAGCGGGAACGGGAACGGCCCAGGCCCGGACACCTGGTGGGGCGTCCGGGCCTGGGCCTGAGGGTTTTCGGGAGTGGTTCAGGAAGCGGCGGCACCCACGGGGGTGGCGCCGACGGGGGTGACCTCGACCAGACCGGTCGAGCCGAAGGTGAGCTTGCAGGTGTCCGCGCGGTAGGTGGCGACGGCGAGCGCGACGAGGCGGCCGGCGGCGGCGTACTGGGTGGTCATCACCAGCACCGGCGAGCCGGGCGGGCGCTCCAGCAGGGCGGCCTCCTCGGCCTCGGCGACACCCAGCTCGACCGAGCGGGACTCGCCGTCGACCTCCAGCCGCTCCAGCTGGCGCAGCACCGAGCGGGCGCGGTCGCTCTCGGCGCGGAAGCCGGGCAGGTGCGGCAGCGCGGCGGCCGGCACGTGCAGCGACTCGGAGGCCACGCTCTGCCCCTGGACGAGGCGGACCCGGCGCACGGTGTGCACGGGCGCGCTCTCGGCGATGCCGAGGGCCGCGGCCAGGCGGCGGGCGGCCGGCGCGGTGGTGCAGTCCACCGTGCGCCAGGCCATGCTGCGGGCGGCGCCGGGCCAGCCCTCCTCCTGCCGGTTCACGGGGACGCCGACCCGGGGGGCGGCGATCAGGGTGCCGATGCCGCGCCGGCGGACCAGTCGGCCCTCCAGCTCCAGCTGGTCGAGCGCCTGCCGCAGCGTGGCCCGGGCGACACCGAAGCGGGCGGAGAGCTCGCGCTCGTTGGGGAGGATCTGGCCGGTGGAGAACTCCGTGTCGATGGCGCGGAGCAGCACCGTGCGAAGGTGCCAGTACTTCGGCTCCGGAACCGCCGAGAGCTGCCCTGTCGTTCCCACCATGTCCTCCACCCTGTTTTCTTCCACTGTGCCCGGCTGTGGCCGAAAGAGGTCGGTTCCGGCCCGCTGCCCGCTGTTGCGGCAGGTGGGAGAGCGGGCTTTTTCCGTCCTTCTTTATTAAAGGTCTTTGCAGTAAGTGACCCTAGGGGCTGGATCGGGAGATGGTCAAGACCAATGGCGGCCCCCGACGGGACCACCTCACAGTTTCATGGTGCGTTCACGCCAACTCCCCAAGCGGACGCGTCGCGTCGCGGCCCTGTCAGCACCACTCGGTAGGCTGCCCGGGTGATCGTGGTGACGAGTGTGAATGTGAACGGAATCCGGGCAGCGGCCAAGAAGGGCTTCATCGAGTGGCTCGCCGCCACCGAGGCGGACGTGGTCTGCCTCCAGGAGGTGCGCTCCGAGCCCGAGCAGCTCCCCGTGGAACTGCGCGACCTCGACGGCTGGCACACGGTATGGGCCCCGGCCGCCACCAAGGGCCGGGCCGGCGTCGCCGTCCTGTCCCGCCGGGAACCGAGCCGGACGACCATCGGCTTCGAATCGGCGGAATTCGACAATTCGGGCAGGTATGTCGAAATCGATCTGCCGGGCCTGACCGTGGCCAGTCTCTACCTCCCCTCCGGAGAAGTCGGCACCGAGCGCCAGGACGAGAAGGAACGCTTCATGGCGGAGTTCCTCGTCCACCTCCGGAAACTCCGCACCCGCGCCGCCGCCGACGGCCGCGAGGTCGTGGTCTGCGGCGACTGGAACATCGCCCACCGTCCCGAGGACCTCAAGAACTGGAAGGCCAACCAGAAGGCCGCCGGCTTCCTCCCCGAGGAGCGCGCCTGGCTCTCCCGCGTCTACGACGAGGCCGGCTACGTCGACGTCGTCCGCCGCCTCCACCCCGACCGCACCGGCCCCTACTCCTGGTGGTCCTACCGCGGCCGCGCCTTCGACAACGACTCGGGCTGGCGGATCGACCTCCAGGTCGCCACCCCCGACCTGGCCGCCAAGGCCGTCGAGGCATACGTCGAACGCGCCGAGACCCACGCCGAACGGTGGTCGGACCACGCCCCGGTCACCGCGGTCTTCGACCTCGACCTCAGCTGACAACCGTTCCCACCGTTGACCACCGCCGGGCCGATGCCCCGGGCCGGCCACCCACAACCGGCCCAGGGCTCACTCACATCGACTCGGCGGCCCCACGACTACACTCCGGGCTCGGACGCCGTACGCAGGACCAGCATCCAGACTTCCTCCACCGACATGTCCGCCAGCGCGAACGTCTCGGTCGCGCCGTTCTGGGGAAGCTCGTCCTGCCGGAGGAACTGCGGTACCCCCAGGTCGCGCAGGGTGTCCAGCACCTTCTGCTCGATCTCGTACGCCTCGGTGCCCGAGGCACACGACAGCGACCGGTACTGCCGCCATCCGTCGGGCCGCATGACGGACAGCCGGCTGCGCCTGGGGCGCAACGACGCGATGCCCACCTTCCCGGCCTCCCGGTGGGCGTTGCTCATCACGTAGACCCCGGCGGGGCCGGCCCAGTCGAATCCCTGCTTGTCGCAGAACCTGCAGCCGTTCTTCCGCATCACGGCCTTGTACCGGCGTTTGGAGGGCCGCTCGCACGTGTGACACCGCATCAGCCAGGGCACGTCGCGGCCGGGGAAGGGCTCCAGGGGCGTGGCCCCTCGCTCCTCCATGCGCTGCACGGCCAGCTCGGGTGTGATCGGAGCGACCTTGGAGCAGTGGGGGCATCCGCTCTGGTCGGGACGCTGGCGCAGGTTGCTCAGGATCGGCATCACGGCCTTCAGGCACTTCAGGCAGATGCTCGGCCACGGCCTGGCCACCTGTCCGGGCCAGGGAACCGTGGGCCGGAAGCCCCGCCGGACCATCTCGCGCTCCAACTCCTCCGGGGACCGTCGACCGGAGCACCATGTGCAGCCGTGGCCGTTCTGGATCCGCTCGGGGAGTACCTCGATCTCGTTGCCGCACGTCTCGCATCGGCACGGCCACGGGGTGGCGGAGAGACGCGGCACGGGTACCAGGGGCACGAACCCCGCTGCTCTGACGATCTTCTCCCGGTAGGCGGGATCGGCCAGCGGGAAGATGCACGGCTTGCACCCGTACCCCTCGACGACGCGCTGGAGAGAGCGGCGAAGGGTGTGGCCGCCCTCCCGGCAGCGCATCAGCCAGAGCTTCTTCTGGCTGCCGGGGTACTCCTCCAACGGGGTCCATCCGTGCCGGTCCAGCTCGGCCACGGCCTGATCGGGAGTGAAGCGGGGTGCCACCATGCGGGCAGCGTACGAGGGGGCACCGACATCGCCTGCCCGTCGGGTGGTCGGACGCGGGTGGTGGTGGCGGTCGCGCGCCGGTGGGTGTCACGGCTGACGCGCAGCACCGGGGTGCAGGTCCTCGGCGTGGGCAAGGTCCTCGGCGCCGGCAGGGTCGGCCGGGTCGGCGTCGCGGTCGTGCCGTCCGTGGGCGGGCGCTTCACTGTCGGTTACCTGTCATCTCGCGATCCACTCCCCGAAGCAGTCGGCCCTTGGCGGATGCCGGCCGCTGGCGGTTGACGGAGGTGACGCTGCGTCATGATCGCGGTCGGCGAACGGTACCGGGGCGCGTCCTCCGGGTGCCGGGGCCTTGGGGGAACCGGGTGAACACCGGGGCCCCGCGGGCCGACCCGGGCGCTTCGGCGTCGGTGGCCGCTGGTACGTTCGCCATCGATCCGATCCGCTCGAACAAGGAAGGCCGGGACAGACCGTTGACTCAACGATCCCGTATACCGCGGCCGCACACGCCGCTCCGCGCGGCCGTGGCCGCGGTGACCGTGGCCGCCGCACTCAGCACGGCGGTCAGCGGTGCCACGTACGCCACCGCGGCCCCGGCCGCGCCCGCCGCTCCGGAGGCCGGGCTGCAGGCGCAGTTCGCCGCGGCGGCCAAGGAATTCAAGGTGCCCGCGAGCATCCTGCTCGCGGTCTCCTACCAGCAGACCCGCTGGGAGTCGCACCAGGGCCGCCCCAGCACCACGGGCAACTACAACGTCATGGGGCTGACCCAGGTCGACCTGGCGGCGGTCGCGGCGGCCCAGGCCGACGCCCGGCCCGAGGTGGACCAGCGCGGCGACGGAACCCCGGCGGCCGCGGCACGCGCGGTACCGGCCCCGGCGGCGCCGGTCGACGGACCCGCGCTGCACACCCTGGAGGCCGCGGCCGCGCTGATCGGGCGGCCCGCGGCGGAGCTGCGCGAGAACACGCTGCAGAGCATCCGCGGCGGCGCCGCGCTGCTCGCCGAGCAGCAGCGCCGGGCGAAGGCCCCGCAGTCCGGGGACCCGGCCGCCTGGTACGGGGCCGTGGTCGGCTTCAGCAACGGCGGTTCGACGGACCGGGGCACGACCGAGGGCCGGGAGTTCGCGGACCGGGTGTTCGGCACCCTCAGGAGCGGCGCGAACCGGACCACCACCGAAGGCCAGCGGCTGACGCTCGCCGCCGACCCGACGGCCGCCGCGCCCGGCCCGGCGGCCGAGCCCGGGACGGCGACCGCACCCGGGACGGCCCGGCCGGAGCAGCAGCCCGCCGCCGGGGACGGCCCGGCCGGCTCGCTCGCCGCCCCGGCCGCGCCCTCGGCCACGGCCGCCGACCCGATCGAGTGCCCGTCCAACCTGACCTGCGACTTCCGGCCCGCCGCCTACGCGCAGAACAGCGCCGACGTCAACGACTTCGGCAACTACTCGATCGCCAACCGCTCCGGCGCGGAGATCGACTACATCGTCATCCACGACACCGAGGGCGGCTACGCGGGCTCCCTGGCGACGTTCCAGAACCCGGCCACCCTGGCCAGCGCGCACTACCTGCTGCGCTCCAGCGACGGGCTCGTCACCCAGATGGTGGCGAACAAGAACGTCGCCTGGCACGCCGGCAACAAGACCCTCAACATGCACAGCGTGGGCATCGAGCACGAGGGCTACGCGATGAACGGGGCCAGCTGGTACTCGGAGCAGCTGTACCAGTCCTCGGCGACCCTGACCCGCTACCTGGCCGACCGGTTCGGCGTCCCGCTGGACCGTGAGCACATCATCGGCCACGACGAGGTCCCGGGACCGATCCAGAGCTCCGTGAGCGGGATGCACTGGGACCCGGGCACGTTCTGGGACTGGAACCACTACATGGACCTGGTCGGCGGGCGCGTGCCGACGGACCAGCGCTACGTGGTCGGCGGCCGGATCACCATCAACCCGCCGTTCTCCAGCGCCTACCAGCCGGTGATCAACAACGCCTCGTCCCAGCCGGCGAACTTCGTCTACCTGTACAGCTCCCCCGGCGGCCCGCTGATCGGCAGCGGCACCCAGAACGCCTCGGACTGGAGCGACAAGGCGGTGGCCGGCGGCAGCTACGTGGTCGCCGACCTCCAGGGGCAGTGGACCGCCATCTGGTACAACGGCCGGAAAGCCTGGTTCTGGAACGACGGCTCCATCGCCGCCGCCGACAACCGCACCGGCCAGTACGTGCTGACGCCCCGCGCCGGCCTGAACAGCATCGCGGTCTACGGCCGCTCCTACCCGGAGTGGGGCGCCTTCCCGGCGGCCGGCGTCCCCGCGCCGGACCCCAACATCGTCGCGCTGGACTACACCCTGCCCGCCGGCCAGCGGTACGTCCCGGCCTCCACCACTCCGGTGCCGGGCGACTTCTACTACGCCCCGACCGTGAACGGCAGTGCGGCGAACGACCGCACCTGGGTCACCGGCAGCGTCGTCCACTACTACCCGATCCGGTACAACCACCGGCTCGCCTACGTCTCGGCCGACGACGTCGACCTGGTGCCCGCCCCGACCGACGTTCCCTCCCCGCCCGATGTCCTCGCCGCCGGTGAGCGCGTCCAGCTGCTGGCGCAGACCGCCAACGGCCCGGTCAACGCCGGCGCCAACTACACCCGCGGTGTCTGGGAGAAGTACCACGGGATCCCGGCCGTCGGGGGCCCGGCCGACCCGAACCAGAGCTTCGCGCTGCTCTACATGGGCAGCCAGCTGCACGCGGTGACGGTCGTCAACGGGCACGTCCACACCGCCGACCGGAACCTCTACACCGGTGCGTGGAGCCCCTGGTACGACCTCCAGGTCCCCGGGCTGGCCGGTCCCCTGGGCTCGTCCGTGACCGAGGTGACGGTCGCGGCCACCGGCAGCACGATGCACGTGGTCGTGGTCGCCGGCGGTCGCCTGCTGGAGGCGACCGCCGACTACGCGGCGGGCCGCTGGCACCAGTGGGGCGACATCTCCGGCGTGCTCGGACTGTCCAACGGCGCACTGACCCGGATCGCCGCGTCCGCCAACGGCAATGTGATGCACATCAACGGCGTCGGGAGCGACGGCCGGATCCACGTCGCCGACGCCGACTACAACCGCGGTGTCTGGGCCTACGGCGACATCACCACCGCCGTCGGCCCGCTGAGCGGCACGATCACCGGTCTGGCCACCGTGGCCGTCGGCTCGAAGCAGCAGCTGCTGGCCCTGGTGGACGGCAAGGTCAAGCAGGCCGTCGCCGACTACGCGGCCGGCACCTGGAACGGCTGGGGCGACATCTCCGCCATCACCGGCCAGACCACGCCGCTGACCAAGCTCTCGGTCACCTACACCGGCAGCAGCCTGCGCCTGTTCGGCGTCGCGGGCGGCCGGATCCTCAACGCCAACGGCGACTACGCCGCCGGCGCCTGGTCGGGCTGGATGGACACCCAGTCCCCCGGCGCCGCCGGTCCGCTGCCCCAGGTGAACACCGTGGCCGTGGCCGGTATCTGACCGTCCCCGCGGCACCCCGCCCCATCCGCTGCCCCCGGCGCCACCCAGGCGCCGGGGGCAGCGGCGTACCCGCACGGCGCACCCGCGTGCCGTCGTCGCGGCGGGACGGTCGCACCCGGCGAAGGGCTCCCGGAGCCCGCACCGGTCGGGTTCCGCAGAGGTCCGCAGAGGTCCGCAGAGGTCCGCCGAGGTCTGTACCGGGGGCAGGGGCGGCTGCCCATTCGGGCAGTGTCGGCAGCCGCCGCCCGCTCGCTGAAAGCACTCCGTTGACACTGAAGTTGGTCTAGTCCACCTTGGTGGAGACAGGCCACCGGCAGGGAGGCCGCAGGCGCGGCGGAGAACGTCGGCGCGGAGGTCCGCCCGGGACGCCGTCGTGGCGTCGGCGTGGCGTCGGCGTACGCCAACCGCACGCCGTTCCGCGCTCAACCGACCACCGCTGTACCGAAGCTGACGAACCGACGGAGAGTTCCACACCATGCAACGTGTCTGCCTCGCCCTGCCCACCATGCGTTCCTGCCCCGGCACCATCGTGGACCTCGCCGAGGAGGCGGCCTACGCCGTCGCGACCTTCGGGGTCGAGGTGCACCTCCTCGTGCTCGACACCACCGACGACGCCTCGTTCGCGAAGAACGCGGACGCGGTGGCCGCGCTGGCCCCCACCCCGGGCGTGTTCGTCCACCACCTCGGCAACGCGGAGCAGGAGGAGTTCCTGCGCCGGGTGGCCGAGCAGTCCGGCGGCGCCGACCCGGAGCTGCTGCTCGACATGATGCTTCCGCAGGCCGTCGCGTACGGCTCCTGCGTCAACCGGCTCTTCCTCGCCGCGGCCGCCCTGGGCTGCACCTCGACGCACCTGCGCAACGACGACGCCGACTTCCAGGTCGTCGACGGCGAGAAGGTCTTCCCGATCCACCACGAGCTGCTCTCGATCGGCCGGCCGGCCCGCGAGGCGGCGGCCGTCGTGACCAGCTCCGAGTTCGACGCGGCCGACGGCGACATCCCGGTGATGCTGGTCAGCGGCTCCTTCCTCGGCGAACTCAACGTGGACATCGGCGAGATCCTCGAACTGGACCCGGCCGTCTACCGCGACCTGGTGCGCCTGTGGACCCCGCCGGTCTGGTCGGACGAGGACCGGGACGCGATGGTGGACCTCTCCTTCAAGGGCGTCGGCGCCGAGCCGTTCGACACCGACCGGTCCGTCCTGGGCGTGCCCGACATCTGGAACGTCTACATGTGCAACATCGCGCTGGACCACCGGGCCTACGAGGTTCTGCCACTGCTGCCCTCGGTCGAGACCATCGGCTGCGACTACGCCCTGCTGCACGCGCTGGTCCACTCGCAGTCGCCCGGTGTCGTCCACAACCGGCACATCGTCAACTACTACACGCCCGAGCGCCGCATCGGCGCCGGCTTCATCTCGTACCAGATGCGGTTCGTCAAGTTCCTGCTCTCGATGCTGTACCTGTACCCGGTCTACGGCGGGATGATCGACCACGGCCGCGGGCTGCTGGACGAGCAGCACCGGCTGAAGGTCGAGCCGATCCTCGACCTGGTGCGGGGCAGCGTCGACTGGGACCGGGCCGGGAACGAGCACTGCCTGGACGTCCTGGACAGCTCCTACCGCAAGCTGGGCGGCAAGTACGCCGAGCTCGCGGACGTGGTCGCCGGAAAGCGGCAGCAGCTCATGGACGAGGCCCAGGCGGACGCCGAGCGCTGGGCGGTGCTGGTGGAGTCCTGGGCCGGGATGGTGGCCGCCGCCCGGGACGGTGGCCTGCGCCCCGGCCGGGACGGGGCAGCCGGGTGACCGAGGACTTCCTGATCCGGAAACTGGCCGACGGGGACTGGGACGCCGTGGTCGCGCTGGAGCACGACGCCTACGCGGCCGACGGCCTGTCGGAGGGCCGGGAGGCCCTGCAGTCCCGCGCCGTCGCCTCGCCGGAGACCTGCTTCGTGCTGGAGCAGGAGGGCGCGGTCCGCGGCTACCTGCTGAGCCTGCCGTACCCGCCGCTGCGCTGCCCGGACCTGGCCCGGGCCGAGGACACCTCGTTCGAGTCGGACAACCTGCACGTGCACGATCTGGTGATCGCCGAGGATCTGCGCGGCCGGGAGGTCGCGCTGGGCTTCATGCGGCACTTCCGGACCCGGGCGGAGGAACTGGGCTTCCAGCAGATCTCGATGGTCGCGGTGCGCGGGGCGGACATCCTGCTGCGGATCATCGGCTACCGCTCGCACCGGGAGGTGGCCGTGCCCGCTTCCTACGGGCGGCGCGCGGTCTACATGTCGATGCCGGTGCGCTGACTCGCGGCGGGGGGGGGGGGGCCCCCCCCCCCCCCCCCCCCCCCCCGCCCCCCCCCCCCCCCCCCCCCCCGCGGCCGGGGGGGGGGGGGCCCCCCCCCAAACCACAACAAAAAACC
>NZ_JBIWIF010000012.1:153357-157447 GCF_044764505.1 Kitasatospora sp. NPDC094019 | reverse complement strand
CGGCGGGGGGGGGGGGGGGGGGGGTTTTTTGGGGGGGGGGGGGGGGGGGGGGGGGGGGGGGGGGGGGCCCCCCGCCGGCCCGGGGGGGGGGGCCCCCCCCCCCCCGCCCGTTCCCCGGTCGGAGTGGTCGGGGTGGTCAGCTCGGTCGAAGTCGTCGAAGTCGTCGAGGTGGTCGAAGTCGTCGGGGTGGTCGGCGCGGTCAGCACTGCCCGGCCGCGACCGCCGCGACCGCCGGGCCACCGACCGGAAGGTCGCCCGTCGGCACGGCGGACCGGGTGCCGCGGAACTCGTCGACCTCGGTGTAGTCGCGCTTCGAACTCGGCCAGAGGAAGGTGATCTGGTCCAGGGCGTCCAGGGGCCTGGCGTCGTACAGCGCGAAGACGGTCAACCGGGTGCCGTCGGTGGTCTCGTCGCGGATCGCCCGGTACCGGTTCCCGGCCGTGTCCCGCACGGTGATGGGGCCGCTGCCGGCCCGTCCGAGCACCAGGGTGACGATCAGCGTCTCCCCCTGGGCCACCGGGCCCCTGAGCCGCAGGGACTCACCGGTCGTGGCCGCCGCGTCGGGCGGGGACGGCTCCGGGGTGCCACCGACCCGGCCGAGGAAGCCGCAGGGATCCGGGACCCGGGCACCGACCGGGGAGGCGGACCGGTCGCCGGCCGCGACACCGCTCCCGTCGTCGACCTGGGCCACGGCGGGCGGCAGCACCAGCAGGGCGCCCAGCAGGCCGCCGACCGACAGGGCCGTCCAAAGGCGGCGCCGGGCGGACGGGCGGCGCGAGAACCGGCGGCGGACGGACGGACGGCGGGCGGACGGACGGCGGGCGGACCGGCGGAGCTCGGGGCCGACCGCTTCCCCGGCCGTCCGCGGCGCGGGTCCGCGCACGACCTCGGGCACGAGCCCGGGCACGAGCCCGGACGCCGGCGGCGTCGCTCCGGCCCCGGCCGGCTCTCCCTCGGGTGCCGCCGGAGCCGCCACCCCCGCCGACTGCTGCCGCAGCTGGATCCGCTGCCAGGCCGCCCGCCAGCACCCGAGCTCCTCGGCGGGGACACCGAAAGTGGTCGCGAGCACCAACACCCGCTCCAGGGGCGGGAGACGGTTCCGCCGCGGGCTCAGGTCCCCGGACAGGGTGCTGCGCGGAAGGCCGGTACGGCGCTCCAGTTCACGCAGCGACGGATCGCCGGACCAGACCTTGGCCGCCCGCAGCCGCTCCACGAACTCCTCCGGTGTCGTCGCTCCGCCCGGGTCCGGCCCGGGGGGCAGGGCGGGCGAGGAGACAGGGGAAGGAGCGGGGGGACGGGCGGGAAGCCGCTTCGGTAACCGGTCCGGCTCCAGGGCCGGGTATCGCTCGCTCACAGGACCCCCCCTCGGTCGACCGGTCGCGTCGACCGGTCGCGGCGCATCCGCCGGGAACCATCCTGGCCAACACCGGCCGACCACTCCATTGCGTTAGCTTGGCGTTCTATGATGATCCATTGTCAGGGGCCCGTCAGGGTCCCGGGCCGGGAGTCACGACGGGGGACGCGTCTCCGGAGCCGAGCCGCTTCCTGCCGTCGGCGTTCCCGCGGACGGGGCCACCCGTCGACGACGGCAACTCATCGGAGGCGAACGTGCTGGGGGACTTCGGAACGCTGCTGCGACAGTACCGGTACGCGGCCGGGTGGACGCAGGAGGAACTCGCCGAGCAGTCGGGCCTCTCGACCCACGCGATCAGCGTGCTGGAGTCGGGGCGGCGGCAGCCCCGGCTGTCGTCGGT
This sequence comes from Kitasatospora sp. NPDC094019, assembly GCF_044764505.1. Lineage (NCBI taxonomy): Bacteria > Bacillati > Actinomycetota > Actinomycetes > Kitasatosporales > Streptomycetaceae > Kitasatospora > Kitasatospora sp. NPDC094019. The sequence continues at coordinate 155,693 of NZ_JBIWIF010000012.1, read as the reverse complement.
GGCGCGGCTGGCCGCCGCCCTCGGCCTGGACCCGGCCGACCGCGACCGACTGCTCACCGCGGCCCGCGGGGAGGCGGAGCCGCCGCCCGCCGCGGACCGGCCGGTCGAACACGTGGTACCCCGGCTGCTGCCCTACGCCGTACCGGACTTCACCGGGCGACACGGCGAGGTGGACCGGCTGCTGGCCCTCGCCGTCGGACCGGACGGCACCCGGGCCCGTCCGCTGGTGATCTCGGCCATCGACGGCATGGCCGGCGTCGGCAAGACCGCCCTCGCCGTCCACGTCGGACACGCGCTCGCCGACCGGTTCCCGGACGGACAGCTCTTCGTCGACCTGCGCGGCTCCACCCCGGGCCAGCGCCCGCTCGAACCGGGCGCGGCGCTGGCCGGTCTGCTCCGGGCGGTCGGGGTGAGCGAGAACGCGCTGCCCCCGCACACCGAGGAACGCGCCCAGCTGTGGCGCAGCCGGGCGGCCGGCCGACGGTACCTGCTGGTACTGGACAACGCCGCCGACACCGATCAGGTCCGCCCGTTGATCCCCGGTGGCCCGGACTGCCTGGTCCTGGTGACGTCCCGGCGGCGCATGCCCGGACTGGACGGGGCGGTCGGCGTGCCGCTGGACGTGCTGGGCCACCAGGAGGCGGTGGAGCTGTTCGCCCGGGTCGCCGGCCCGGACCGGGTCGCGGGCCACGCCGACACGGTGGACGAGATCGCCACCCGCTGCGGAAGGCTGCCGCTGGCACTGCGGATCGCCGCCGCCAGGCTGGCCCACCATCCCGCCTGGACGCCGGTCGACCTGCTGGAGCGGATCCGGCGGCCGCAGAAGTTATTGACCGAGCTCTCCGACCAGGACCGGAGCGTCGCGGCGGCCTTCGTCGAGTCCTACCACTCCCTCACGCCGGCGCAGCAGCGCGCGTTCCGGCTGGCCGCGCTGCATCCCGGCGCGGACGTCACCCCGCACGCCCTCGCCGCCCTCGTCGACGCGCCGGTGGACGAGGCCGAGGAACTGTTGGAGGCGCTGCACAACCACCACCTGCTGATCGAGCACGCGGCGTTCCGGTACACCTTCCACGACCTGCTGCGCGCCTTCGCCGGTGAACTGCTCGTCCGGGAGGCGTCCACACCGTTCCCGCGCGCCGCGCTGCTCCGGCTGTTCGACCACTACCGGCGGTCCGCCGCTTCGGCGATGGACGTACTGGTGCCCCTGGAACGGCACCACCGGCCGCGGCCGCCCGCGCCCGGCGGCGCCCGGGGCGGCACGCCCCTGGTGTTCGCCGGACCGGCGGACGCGACGGACTGGCTGACCCGGGAGCAGGCCAATCTGCTGGCGCTCACCCGCCATGCCGCCGACGCCGACCTGCCGGAGTACGCCGCGGACCTGCCCGCCATCCTCTGGCGCCACCTCAAGCGCCACCTGCCCGCGCAGGAGGCGCTCGGGCTGGGCGTCGCCGCCCTCCGGGCCGCCCGGCAGCTCGACAGCCCCGCCCGGGAGGCGGCCGCGCTGCGGCACCTCGGGCTGGTCCAGTACCAGTTGGGCGACTTCCCACAGGCGCTCGACCTGCTCCACCAGGCCCTGGCGGTCCAGCGGCGGACCGGCAACCGGCACGGCGAGGCGCACGTCCTGGCCAACCTGGGCCTCACCCTCACCCGGACCGGGCGCCTGGAGGAGGCGCTCGACCACCACCGGCGGGCGCTGCGGCTGAGCCGCGAACTGCCCGAGCCGGCCGTGGAGTCGATCGTGCTGACCAACCTGGGGCCCACCCTGACCCGGCTCGGACGGATGGGCGAGGCGCTGGAGCACCACCGGGAGGCGCTGGAGTTCCACCGGCGCGGCGGAAACCGCCTCGGTCAGGCGATCGCGCTCAACCAGTTCGGCGAGCACCAGCAGAAGCTGGACCGCCATCCGGAGGCCCTCGACCTGTACCAGGAGGCCCTGGAACTGCACCGCGAACTCGGCGACACCTTCGGCCAGGCCGAGTCGCACACCCTGCTCGGGGACGCCCTGCTGGCCCTGGACGCCCCGGAGAGCGCCCTGCGGCACTACCGGGCCGCGATCGAGTACCTGCCGCACACCGGCGAGCGCTACAACCTCGGCCGCATCCACGTCGGGCTGGCGCGCACCCACCGGCGCCTGGGCGCGCCGGACACCGCGCGCGGTCACGCCGAACTGGCCGTGGAGATCCACACCGCCCTGGGCGTCCCGGAGGCGGCGGAGGCCAGGGCGCTGCTCGACTCCCTGTGACTGCCCCGCGGCGGGGGGGGGGGGGGGGGGGGCCCGGGGGCCGGCCCCCCCCCCCCCCCCCCCCCCCGGCGGGGGGGGGGCCCCCCGCCCCCGG
>NZ_JBIWIF010000012.1:0-153349 GCF_044764505.1 Kitasatospora sp. NPDC094019 | reverse complement strand
GCCGGGCCGGGCGGGGGGGGGGGGGGGGGGGGGGGGGGGGGGGGGGGGGGGCCGGCCCCGGGGGGGCGGGGGCGGGGGGGGGGGGCGCCCCCCCCCCCCCCCCCCCCCCCCCCCCCCCCCCCCCGCCCCCGACCTCGGTCAGTTGATCGGACCGCAGGCCCAGGTGTTGCCGTTGGCCGTGTCGATCAGACACGCCTCAAGGGCCTGGCCCGGTCCGTCGTAGTAGTACTGCGACGGGTTGCTGCTGGGCGTCGCGCCCGCGGCGCCCAGCCACTTCCAGGCGTTCTTGTCGAAGACGCCGAACAGGCAGTGGCCGGGGTTGGCGGTCGGGATGACCCGCATCCAGTCGTGGTGGTCGTTCATGAGCTGGACGTCCTCGACCGCCACGCAGCCGCCGGTGCCGAAGACGAACTGGCCCTCCGCGGTCTGGGTCGCCGACGCCGTCCCGATCCCCATCACACCCACCGCCACGGTCGCGGCGACGGCGGCGGCAAGGCGCTTGCTGGCCTTGGTGAATCGCATCGTGCTCCTCCAAGTGCTCGACTCCGCCCCGGCGTTGGCTCCGGGAACACCCCGAACCCCACCAGCCGACGGAGCGGCCGACAACCGGCCGCGCCCCACCCCGGACGGTCCCGGACGACCCCGGACAGGAGCTCGGACACCCCGGACGGCGGGCCCGGACCAGCCCCGCCCGGCCCCCGACCCCGACCGCACCGCGCCCGCGACCGCGACCGGAGCGGCCCGTACAGCGCCCCGTACGGACACCGGAGACGAGCCGGTCCGCCCGCTGCTCCTCCTCGACGTCGACAGCCCGTTGATCCCTTTCGGGACCCCGCCGGACGGCGGCCGCGCCGGAGCGAATGGCGGTGCGGACGCCGCCGCGAACCCGCTGACCCGCCGGCTCGATCCGGACGTGGGGGCACGCGCTGGCGGCCCTCGGCCACGAGCTGATCCGGGCGACGACCTGGACGCGGGAGGACGCCAACACCCAGCTCGCGCCGCGGCTCGGGCCGCCGCCCCTGCCCGCGCTGCCCCGGCCGACGCCCCCGGCGGCCGAGGAGGCCCAGGAGGCCCAGGAGGAACGCGACGTCCGCGCCGGGCGGCACTGGAAGACCCGCCCGATCGTCGCCCGGGCGGCCGGTCGCGCCTTCGCCCGGGTCGACGACGAGATCACCCGGGCGGACCGGGAGTGGATCGCCGCCCACCACGACGGACCGGCCCTGCTCCACCGCGTCGACCCGTGCCTCGGCCTCACCCCGGCCGACCTCGCCGCACTCGCGGCGTGGGCGGAGGGCATGAGGCACTGACCACGGCGCGCCCCGGGCCACCCCGCCGTCGAGGGCCCGGCCCCCGCCCCTGCCCTGCCTCCCGCCTCTCCGGCGACGGCGACAGCGACGCGTCAGCGGACCAGGATCAGACCGCAGCTGTAGGCCCGGGCGTGGCCGACGCCGTGGGTGAGGGCGGAGGTGAGCGCCTGCGGGTCGGTGACGGTCAGGGTGCCGCGGATCTCGGCCCGGTTGATGAGGAGGCCCTTGTGGGGACCCCGGCTGGAGACCTTCGGCAGGATCCGCAGACCCAGCCGTTCGAGGTCGGAGTCCGCGCCGAGCCGGGCCACGCCGTCCGGGGCCACGGCCGGTTCGCCGGCCGGCTGGAGGCGGCGGGCGAACCATGACTTCACCTGCTCCGGGCGGCTGTGCGCGACCCGTACGCCCCTCCCCCGGCCGCCGCCGTCGGGGGCGGGACCGGCGGGCGGGCGACTGCTCACCGGATTGACGACGGTGCGGAAGTCGAGCCGGTCCCCGACGCGGAAAGTGCGGTCCACCACCAGGCTGTGCGGCGGCTCGACCAGCGCCGCCCTGGGCAGCCCGCTCCAGTCCCCGGACACGCCGGACTGCACGACCAGGGAGAGCCGGGCGCTGCCCAGGTCGACGGTCCAGCTGGAGAGCACCTTCATCCGGGCGCGCGCGTCGCGGGTCCCGTCCTCGACCCAGCCCTGGAAGCCGCTCATGACGGTCCGGTGCATGTCCTGGGCGTCGATCAGGGACTTGGCGGTGAAGGGGTGCCTGGCGTCCAGCGTGATCAGCGTCTGCGTGGTGACGAACCTGGCCGCCTTTCCGGACGGGGCGGGCCCGGTGGCGCGGGGGGTGTTCACGGGATGAGGTCCCATTCGGTGGCGTTCGGGGCGATGGTGACGCGGTGCCGGGACTCCCAGCGCTGCCGGTGGACGGGGCCGCCCGCAGGGAACCCTTCGGGCTGGTCGCGCACCGGTCCGACGCCCGGCAGCGGCTGCGGGCTCTCGATCCAGGCCCACCTGGTCTCCTCGGGGGCCGGCCGCTCCCCGTCGTCGGCCGCCGGGAGCAGGGCCCGGGCCTCGAAGACCTCCAGCAGGGTGCCGGGAGCGATGCCGACGAAGACGTCGCCCGAGGGCGGGCACGACTTGCGACCCAGCCAGAGCAGGCGCCTCGGGTGTTCCAGGGCGTGGGCGATCCGTTCGAGCAACGCGCGGTCGGCATACTGGAGGCCGACCAGGAAGGCCGCATCGGCCAGGTACCAGCGCTCGGTGATCATGGCGTGGCGGCTCACTTCTCCGGCGACAAGCGCTCCCGACCGGGGATCCGCCGCGATCCGCTTCGGCGCACCGTACCAGGAGGCGAGCGCATGGCTGCCGAAGGATCCGGGCGCTGCCGAGTCCTGTTCGCCCTGTTCGCCGAGCTTCTCCACGGCCGCGGCCCGACGGTGGTCGGTCACGAGGTCACGCGGGCGGATCGGATACCTTCCGCCGCCGACGGTGTGGTAGTCGCGCACAGGTGTTCCGGGGCGGTCGGCGCGGACGCCGAAGAGCAGCGGGCGGAGTTCGTCGAGGGGATCCGACCGGTCGAGGCCGAGCGCCGCCGCGCAGAGGCCGATCACCCCGGACTTGGTGGGCCGGGTGTGGGTGTCGCGCTGGGCGAACCTGCCCTTGACGCCCCAGGACTGCAGCGGGCCGGCCAGTCGGAGGAGCAGAACGTGCTGCGGACCGCCGGTCACGGCGTGAGGTCCTCGACGGCGTCCACCACGTCCACCGACCCGGCGAGGTCGAGGGTCTCCAGGAGGTCTGCGATCTCCGGGTCGTAGGTGAGGACGCGTCCCGACCGCAGATCGTCCCGGCGCCTGGCGACGAACAGGTGGTGCCGCATCAGCCGCCGGACCGCCGCCTGCCCGGCCGGTCCCTCGCCGCCACCGCTCTCGGGGTTCTCGTCCACCGGGCTCTGGAACGCGGCCGCGTAGTTGTACGGGCGCTCGCCCTCGAAGGCGAGCACCAGGGCCGGCAGCGAGCCGGTGGAGGCGGTGGAATTCTTCTTCGCCTCCGGGACGGCCTCGACGAAGGCGTTGACGAACTCCGCCTCGGCGGCGGTGGCGGCCTCCTCCGCCTCGTCCGCCTCCATTCCGGCCAGCCGGAGGTTGGCGCGCAGCTGGCGGCGGTCGAGGACGGCGTGCCGGTAGAAGGTGCCGGAGATCAGCGACTGGTACCCGGTCATGCCCGCGCCGGCGTCGTCGGCCGTGTCGAGGAAGCTGAGGGCGTTGCGTTTCCGGTCGAGTTTCGCGTCGTCGGCCGCGGCGTAGAAGTCCTCGATCTGCTCGGCGGCGTGCACGGTGAAGGCGTGGCCGGTCTGCACCGCTCCGTCGACGTTCGGCGAATCGGCGATCTCGGCGAGGAACCTGCCGTAGAGGGCGATGTCCACGGCGTCGCGGGGTGCGATGGCGAGCAGGACGGCGTCGCGCGTCTCCTTGGGGAGCGGCGGGAGTCCGGGGGTGGTGGACGCCCCGGCCGCCTGCTCCTCGCCGGCGGCCTCCTGCTCCTCGGCGGTCTTCGCCCCGCTGCGGCGCGGCTTCTTCTCCGCCTTCCGCTGGCCGGCCAGATAGCTCTCGCGCCACAGCCGGAGACCGTCGGCGTTGGCGGCGATGTGCCGGGCGATCCGCGCCCCGGCGTCGGCGGGCGCGAAGATCAGGACCTTGGTCAGGTTGGCCACCGTCCGCTTGGCCGGGTCACCGAACTTCAGACCGCTCGCCTCGATCACGGCCCGCGCCGTCACCAGCGCCTCGTCCTTCTCCCACCCGTGCTCGGAGGAGAGTTCGGCCGCCGTGAGAAGCGCCCACTCCCGGGTCCGGGTGCCCATGCTCCGGCCCTTGAGGGCTCCGATGCCGGCGTTGGCGCGGTTGCGGGCGTAGACGCGTTCGGCGCGCCGCCTGGCCTGACTGGTGATCATATGACGTTCGAAACCGCCGTACACCAGGGACTTGGGCTGACCGTTCTCGTCCCTCACCGGGAGCACGGCCACGAGCGTCTCCAGGAGGTGGAGCGAGAGGAACGGGCTTCGGGCGTATGCGGTCACGCGGTCGCGTCCTTCGGGGTCGGTCGGGGCGGGGTAGGGGCCAGGGCCAGAATCGGGGTCAGGAGCGGGCCGGGTCGGTCCCGGCGGCCGGCGTGGTGAACTCGGCGTACAGGGGCCGGCCGGGCCTACGCGTCCTGCCGGGGGCCGTCGGGCGGCCGGGTCCGGTGGAGCGGCGCGTGGAAGTCCACCGACCACTGGTAGGCGATGCGCGCCTTCCGGTCGTTCCAGAGGATCAGGTCCTCGGTCAACCGGGTCCAGGACGGCGGGAGTTCCTCACAGGACCGGAGCCGGACGACGGTGTGCTGCAGATGCCGCCACGGCACGCGTCGGCTGACCACCACGCGGTCCACCAGCCGCTGCGCGCCCGGGTTGTCAGGCCCCCGGCCCGCCCCGTCACCGATCCGGGCCGCCGCGGCGCCGAGGCTGCCGTAGCCGTAGGCGGCCTTCGACCGGCCCTGGTGGTAGAGCGCGAACAGGAAGGCCATCCGCTCGAACAGGTCGCGGTGGGCGTCGCCGCCGTACCAGCCGGCCCGGATGTGCGCGTTCGTCCGGCCCCCGGCCCGGCGCAGATTGGCCAGCGTGCCGTACTCGCGGTTGCGCACCAGGGTGGTGAGCCAGGCGACGAGGGCGGCGCTGTCGTGCGGGAACGCGTCGACGGTGACGCTGTCGGCAGGGGTGTCCTCAGTCAAGGGCGGTCTCCCCCCGGAGTTCGGCCGGGGCCTTGGGGTGGCTGATGTCGTCGTCGAAGCGTTTCAGTGCCTCGGCCCTGGCCAGGAAGCCCCGCTGGTTGGGCGGAAGGGTGTCGAGGCGGTGGACGAGGTGGGTGCGGGCGAGGTCGGTGAGGGTCCGCGTGTAGTCCCGGAGGGGTTCCTCGACCAGTCCCTCCGGATCCGAGGTGTCCGGGTCGTCGTACCCCGCGTCGATCACCGCGTCCAGCAGGTGCTCGAAGGGCTTGGCGGCCCCGGGCCAGAACTTCTCCCGCGCGTCGAACCGGGCCACCTGCCGTGCCTCGTCGGCCCGGGCGGCCGAGTGGACCGTCTCCGAGGCGCGGATCGCCGCCCGTTTGAGGCTCCACGCCAGGTACTCGGCGATCCGGGAGCCGCGCCGGGACGCGCGGTAGAGCGACGCCTCCATGGCCGGGGCGTAGGGGAAGTGGCCGTCCGTCCAGGAGACCGGCAGCGATTTGTTGGCCACGAGACCAACAGCCCATAGCTGAAAGGGCTCGCCCCGGCGCCGCACCCCCCGCGTCCCCAGCGAGCGCAGCCGTGCGTAGAGACCGGGCTGCGCGTCCTTCACCGCGCTGTAGAGCGCGTGCGCCTCCTGCCAGAGGGCGCGCGTGGGTGACGGCCACAGGGGCTTGAGCTCGCCGCCGACGGTCCGGCTGAAGACCGCGTCCTGGAGGTGCAGTTCCGGGTCAAGGTCCAGGGTCTCGCCCGATCCGATCAGCACGCGGTCGACCACGATCGCGCCGCCCGCGGCACGCGCCGGATGCAGCAGGACGGAGCGGCCGAGCGCGCTGTGCAGGTCCGCGGGGCCCTCCGGCACCCGAGGGTCCGGCCGCTTCTCGAACGTCCGACGGACCACAGTGCCGCTGGTCCAGGAGGTGTTCACCCGACCCGGGTCTCCCCCGGGCGGCGGGTAGAGGTTGAGCCGCAGGGTCTCGCCGAGCGTACGCCCGAGGGGCACCACCCGGATCCGCCCCAGCAGCCGGCTGGTGGCCATGTGGGTGATCGCGGAACCCAGCTTGTCGCCACTGATCCGCGCCCTGCCGTACGGCCCGTACACGTGCTGGGTGAGCATCGCCCGGAACGCGTCGGCCGCGAGCAGCGGCTCGCCGTCCTCGAGGTGGTGGTGATCGAAGAGCTGGTTGTAGTCGCCCGCCCGTTCGATCACCAACTGCGCCGTTCCCGTGCCGCTCTCCTCGAACGAGACGGCCAGCAGCGAGTTCTGACCGAGGGGTGTGTCCGGATGGAAAAGGTCCCAGTGCTCGTCCGGCTCCCCCATCAGCCATCCGGCGGCGGGCTGGAGGCTGCGCTCGTCCCGGATCCAGTCCGCCCACTCCTCGGAGGTGGCAGGACAGTTGCGGGAGGCGAAGCAGATCGCCATCAGGAACTCGATGACGGCGACGGTCTCGCCGGCCGTCCGGCAGTCGATGCCCACCAAATCGTCGGAACGGTGGAGAAGTTCATGGAGCGAGAGCAGGATGACGTCGCCCTTCGACGTCACGGCGGGGATGCACGGCTCCCGCCGGGGATCCCAGCCGAGCCGCTGCTCGACCGGAACCGGGTGGTGCGTTCGCGGCAAGTCCCCGCCCATCAATTCATATGATCTCAGCTGTCCGACACCGGAGTTGGAGCTCCTCCGGGGAGTCCGACGCTAGCACCCGACTCCGAGCCGTGCAGCCCGATCCACCGGATTCCCCCGCCGGCCCAGATCGGGCCGGCGGGGGAACCGGTCAGCCCCGCACACGCGGGGAAGGCAAGACGGCGCATGCACCCACTGCCGTCGACGGGCCATCCCCGCTCAGCGCGGGAACCCCTACTGTCGTCACACCGACAAGGTGCCATCCTGGCGCCAGGCATCCGCGATGCCACAACAGACGCGCCGTAGAATGCGGAACTGCCGATTCGGTCGGCGATCCAGCCGTGCCGACGAAGTCGATGGACACATCGCTTCATTACGGGTTCCGCCCCGCTCCAACGGGGCGGAACCCGACAGGCCGACTGGAAGAGCCGTTCTCGGGGACTACTGAACCCCGAGAGCGGCCACCTCCCGGATGAGGAAGTCCAACAGACGGACTGTCAGTGCGGATGAAACCGATGCAAACCAGATCAGCACGAACTCACCGCCGTACTGCTTCCACCAGTTCAATGGTCCCGCAGACATTTCATAGTCCTTTCATCTCGGCTCTGTCGGCCCCGATGCCCGAGACAGACACAGCCGAGACTGCGGTGCCATGACTTCGCACGCATGCCATGGTCGCAGAGCCCATCCGACTCAGGTCGCAACCGAACCTTCGGGCGTGTCACATCGTACTTAGACATCTACTGCTGTCGAGTTGACCTCAAACTCGACAGCAGCTGAATGCCTGTACAGACTCGGCGGCGCAGCGCAGCGCAGCGCCCTACCGGGGCGGGCGGCGCCTGGTGAGGATGGTCAGGGTCGAGCGGGCGTCGCGGCGGCGGGCCGGGGTGCGGGCCAGGACCGAGGTGAGGGCGACGATCGCGAGGACGACGCCGTAGAGCAGGCCGGCTCCGGCGGCGAGTTCGGCGGCTGCGGTGGTGTGCTGGGCCAGCATGGCAAGCTCGGTCATCGGAGTTCCTTCCGTCGGAGGCCCTTGGTGGCCCTCGGTCGATGGGCCGAGCTTCCGGCGGAGTGGTGCCGCACCTCCAGCTACGGCTGGGGTTTGCCAAGGTCAGAGGCCCTTTATTCACCGGCGCGGGAGTGGAAATGGTCAGGACGACGGCCCCCGGAGCGGCACGCAGGCGCCTCGGCGCCATGCTGTCGGAGCTGCTCCGCGCACGCGGCGTCGGCCAACGGGAAGCCGCACGGCTCGCCCCTGGCGGCACGTTGTCGCCGTCGACGCTCCGGAACTGGTGCCAAGGCATCGCCGCCCCGCAGGCGGAAGACGTGTTCCGGCGTCTGATCGAGCAGTTGGAGGATCTCGGCACCCCGGTGCTCTACCGACGCGAGGAGTGGGAGGCCGCGCTCCAGGACGCGCGACGAGAGGCGGACGCGGATCGGCGCGCGTCGCGAGACACCCGGAGACGGCGCGGCCGGTTGGACGAGCACTCCGTGATGCGGGCCTTCGTCGACGACCGGGGTCCGCAGGCGCCCTCGTACCTGTGGTGGCACGCCGAGTTGCCGGTCGGAAAGACCGCGCTGCTCACGGACTTCGCCAAGCGGCCGCCGGAGCACACGGAGGTGCTGCTCCTCGCCCTGTCGGAGAAGGACGGCACCGACACCCGCGCCGGGTTCGTCGCGGCACTGCGCGGGCGGATCCGGGTGCCCGCACCCCGACGGAGCTTGTCCGCCGAGGCCGAGGTCGCCCGGATGCTGGCCAAGGCCGCCGGGCGAAGCAGGGAGCAGGGGCACCAACTCGTCCTCCTGGTGGACGGCCTGGACGAGGATCCGGCCTGGCCCACCCCGGAGTCGCGAGCGCCCGGCGCCGGTAGTGTCGCCGCGCTGCTCCCGGCCGCGCCCGCGGCGAACGTCCGCATCATCGTGGCCGGCCGCCGGACCGGGCCCCTTCCCGCCGATGTCCCGCACTGGCATCCCCTGCGCCTGCGCGAGTGCCTTCGGCCGCTCGGCGCCGGCGACTGGGGGCGGGAGGTCGAACAGGCGGCCGTCGAGAGCCTGAAACGGTTGCGCGCGTCCGAACCCGGCCGGGCCGTCACCGACTTCCTCGCCCTCACCGACCAGGGCGGCGGCCTGCGCCCGGCCGACCTGGCGGAACTCACCGGCGCCCGCGCCGAGGACGTGGCCCGTCTCCTCCGCGGCGGGGACCAGCGCTGCATCGTCCTTGCCGACGCCGCGACCGGAACTCACCTGCTGAGCCACTCCGACCTGCCGGACAGGATCCGACGGGAGCTGAGTCGAGCCGAAGTCGCGGAGTACACCCGCCGACTGCACGCCTGGGCGGCGGGCCCGCGCGAGGCCGGATGGCCCGAGGGCACGCCGCCGTACCTGCTCACGGGGTACCCACAGCTGCTGGACGGTGTCGTCGATCGCGGACCGCTCCTGCTCGACCCGAAGCGACAGCTCCGGGTCGCGGACACGATGGGCCCCCAGCGCGCCCTGGAGCAACTTTTCGACCTGGAGGCGGAGTTCAGGGCGACGGGTAATGCGGGGGTCGAAGCGGACGACAACGTCACCGCCGTCCGGCTGGCAGCTTCCCAGGACTTCATGCAACGCCGGGTGGGACCGGTGCCACCCCGGGTACCCGTCCTGCTCGCCCGACTGGGGGACCTACCCCGCGCCCGGACAGTGGCCCGTTCGGAGCCCCAACCCATCCTGCGGGCCACCCGGTTGGCCCAGGTCGCGGTCACGGCGGCCCAGGCCCGGCACCCGGACGCCCTCGGGATCGCGCGGGAGGCGACCGACTGCACGGTTCGTGCGGGCCGGTTCGACCCGTGGGCCGGGGGCGTCTTCGCCGACGCCTGCGTGGAACTGGCCGACGCGGCCCGGCGCTTGGCCTCCCTCGACCTGAAGGAGGAGGCCAGGGCGCTGTTCCGGGCGGTGGTGCTGAGCGGCGGCGCCGACCTGGACACCCTGGCCGACGGCGCGGTCCTCCTCGCCGGGAGTGAACGCGAGCACTTCATGGAGGGCCTGGCGGCACACGCCGAGGACCTGAGCACGGCCGGTCCGCGCGCCCAGGCGGTGGCCGTGGACATCTGGGCGACCGTCGCCCGCGCCGACAGCTCCGAAAGCACCGTGAACCTCCAACGCATCGACGCCTTCTGCCAGGACGTCGACCTGTCCGCCGGGCTCGCCATCGTGGACGTGCTGGCGCTCGCGGCCCGGGCGCTGGCCGATGCCGGCCGCCGGGAGAAAGCCTGGGCGGTGCTCAAGACCGCCCGCGACCGACTGTTCACATCCCTGACCGGACCGCAGTCGCCTGCCGACCGGGCGCACCTGGGACGGGAGTTCTCCGGCACGATGGAGCGCCTGGTCCGCGCCGAGACCGCCACCGGAACCGGCCTGCGGCCCCATCTCGACGCCCGGATGCTGGTGACGGCGCTCGCGCGGGGAGTCCGCACGGGAGTCCTCGATGACGACCTCCTCTCCCGGGCCGAGGCGTACCTCGCGGCCGTCGACGAACTGGTCGCGACCGAGAACGCCGCCCACCGCGCGGCGAAGGAGGACCAGCGACGAGCCGACCGGAGAGCCACCGACGCGGCCGCCGCCAAGCTGACGAGGGACCGGCTCGGGTACAAGAAGTCCGACCGGTCGGCCTCGGCCGCGACCCGCGGCGCGTCCGACACCGCCCCTCCCCGAAACCCGGCGCCCACAGGCGAAGCGCCCCCGGCCGGCCCGGTCACCCGCCTCGACCACGCCGAACGTCTGCTTCGCGACGGCAACACCGAACTCGGGCGCGAGCAATTGGAGGCGGTCCTCCGCGCCTCGCTCCCCGGCTCCCCGCTCGCCCTGCGCGGCCGTTGGGCCGAGGATCTGCTCCGGGCGCTGGGGACGGCCGGGGTGTTCGGGCCGGCCGAACGGCTGATCGACCTCGCTGCCCGACCGACCGCGATAGCCGAACCGGCCGACCGCGCCCGGCACTTCGCCGCCCTGTCACTGGGATGCTCCGGCGGCGGCCGGGAGGCCGAGGCCCTCGCCTACGCCCGTGAGGCGGCCCGACTCGTCCCGTCGGCGCCGCACTTCGCCGTCCGCGCGGCCGTCGCGCAGGCCCTGGCCCATGCCGGGGACGCGGAGCGGGCGGTCGCGGTGGCCCGGCTGGAGGAGCCGCCCGGCAACGGAGTTCCCGCCTCGGTCCGGGCCCGACGGACCCGGCGCGGGCTGATCGTGGTCGCCGCCGGACTCGCCCGGCACGCTCCCGACCAGGCCGCCGGACTGGCCGGCCCCGCGCTCCGACTCGTACGACGCCGTATGGACGCCGGCCGGCCCGGCAGCGCCCTTCCGGCCCTGGCCGAACTGCTGCTCACCGTCCCCGATCCGAGGCGGCCGGGACCGGAGCTCGACGAGGCGCTCCGGCTCGCCTCGGAGTTCACCCGCACACCCCGGCAGACCTGGAACCGGGAGGCCGCTGTCGTCCTGGCCGTGCTGCGGCGGCTCGACTGCGCACCGGTCCGGACGGCCGCCGAGCCGGACGGCTGGTTGCGTTCGCTGCGCCCCGAACGGATCCCGCACACCGGACTCGCCCTGCTCAGCGCGCTGGGCGGCGATTCCGCCGCGGCCGGGCGGATCGCGGCGACAGCCCTGGCGCCGGCGGCGCGGTCCGAGGCGCTGGCCACCGCCGCCACCGTCCTGGCGGGTGCGGCGACGGTACTACCGGCCGAGGAGGCCATGGAGGCCCAGGACGCCCAGGAGGCCCAGGAGGCCCAGGAGGCCCAGGAGAGTACCGTGCGGACCTGCCTCGCGCTCGTCCACGCCGTCCGCACCCGGGACCGGGCCGACCGCCCGGAGCCGGCCGGTACGGACCGGGAAGCCGCCCTCGGCCTCCTGCGGGACCTGCTCGCCGGCGGGAGCTGGGCCCGCGCGCTTCCGCTGCTGCCCCTGCTGGCTCCCGAGGCGCTCGAACCGCTGGGCGACCTGGTCTCCGCGCACCTCGGCAAGCACCGGTCGCCCGCTCGCCCGGCGCGCCCCCGCCCGTCGGGCTGAGCCCCGGCCGCCGGACGGACCGCGCGGCCGGCCGAACACCCGCCGACCACCGGCCCGGGGCGTCAGGCCCGGCGGCGGAGGGCGATGAGGGCGGCGCCCGCGAGGCAGGCGAGGGCGGCGGTGAGGTAGGCGAGGTGGTAGCCGGCGAGGTGGTCGTCGCGGGTGCCGGCGACCAGGACCAGGACGGCCACGCCGGCGCTGGCGCCGATCTGCTGGGTGACGACGTTGACCGCGCCGGCGACGGCGTGCTGTTCGGCGGGGACGCCGGAGAGGGCGGCGGAGGTCATCGAGGGGAAGTTGAGGCCCTGGCCGATGCCGCTGAGCACCAGGCCCGGCAGGACGTACTGGACGTAGCCGCCGTCGAGCGGGGTGGTCATCCAGAGGCCGGTGCCGACACCGATCAGGACCAGGCCGACCGCCATCAGGGTGTGCGGGGTCCAGCGGGCGAGGAGGCGGCCGGTGGCGAAGTTGGCGGTGAGGAAGACGGCCGCCGACATGGGCACCAGGGCGAGCCCGGACTCGAACGGCGAGTAGTCCAGCATCCCCTGGAGGTAGAGGGGCGCGAAGAACAGCATCCCGACCGAGCCCATGTACTGGAGGAACGCCGCGAGGCTCGCGGCCCGGACCGGGGCCAGCCGGAAGAGGCCGAGCGGGAGGGCCGGGTCGGCGGTGCGGCTCTCGCGCACGACGAACAGGGCCAGGGCGAGCACGGCGGCGGCGAGCAGGACCCAGACCGCGGCGCCGTCGCTGCTGACGCCGACGACCAGCAGGGTGAGGCCGACGGTTCCGGTGATCGCGCCGGGCAGGTCCAGCCGGCCGCTGTGGCCGGCGCTGTCGGGCAGGCCGGCCCGGGTCGCGGCGAGGACGGCGAGGCCGAGGAGGACGGAGAACCACAACACCGAGCGCCAGCCCCAGAACTGGGTGAGGATGCCGCCGAGCATCACTCCGCCGCTGAAGCTCGCGGCGCCGACGGCCGCGTACACGCTGAAGGCCCGGTTGCGCGCCGGACCGGCCGGGAAGGTCTCGGTGAGCAGGGCCAGGGCGGCCGGTCCCGACAGGGCGGCGCCGATGCCCTGGGCGGCGCGCGCGCCCAGCAGGACGCCGGTGCTCGGCGCGGCCGCGCCGACCAGCGCGGACACCGTGAACAGGGCGACGCCGGCCTCGAACACCCGCCGCCGGCCAAGTACATCGGCCAGTCGGCCACCCACGAGCAGGAAGCCGGCGAAGGTGACGGCGTAGGCGGTCATGACCCACTGGAGGGTGGTGTCGGCCAGATCGAACCGCTCCCCCACCGCCGGGAGGGCGGCGTTGAGCACGCCGAGGCCGCTGACGTCCAGGGCGAGGGCGCCGGCCAGTACCCCGAGCGCGAGACCGGGGCGGACCGCCGATTTGACGGCGAGGTCGGTCATGCGGGGCTCCCGGCGTCGTCGTGGCGGGCGGCCGCCCGAGCGGGGCGGAGCTGCGGGAACAGCCCCTCCGGAACGCCCGGAGTGTGGTCCGGCGGTACCTGTAACGCGTCAACTGCCATGGGGCCAGCTTGCATTGCCCACTCGACGACTGTCCAGTCCACTTGTACACGGATGGTACCTGAGCGTGACGTCCGAATCCAGGAGATCGAATCGGACACTTTGTCGATCAAATCCAGCCACCTCGACGCCCGACTCGCGTTGTACGCAATCCTGTCATCGGTGCACTCCTTGCGCCCCAGGGCTGACAAGGGGACGATCGGCCCGTCGCAGGCCGCTGATGTGCGGATCCATCGAGCAACCTCGAAACGCCTTCGTGCCCGGAACGCGCGGCCGAGCCACGCGGTCCGGCGCTTTCGAGCCTTTCTTCTTGCCACGGGAGGAGCAGCGTTGCCCGGTCACGGAAAGACCCATGTCATGCCCATGTCGATCATGGGGCCGGCCGACCGCCCCCCGCCCGGCCCTCGCTGACTCCGCACCCGGACCGCACACCCGGACGCCGCACCCCGGACGCCGCACACCCCCACCCCGCCACCCCGCCCTGCCGAGGGAGTCGCCATGCCTCAAGAGCGCGCAGCGCGAGACCTAGCCAGCGTCACCGATTTCCTGCTGTCCCGGTTCGCCGAGCTGCTGAACGTCCCCGCGCACACCGTCGACCGCCGGGCCCCGATGCACCAGTACGGCCTGGAGTCGGCGCAGTCGGTGGCCCTCGCGGCCGCGCTGTCCGAATTCCTCGGCCGGCGCGTCCCGGCCACCCTGATGTGGCAGCACCCGACCGTCGACGGACTGGCCCGTGCGCTGGTCGACGGCCCGGCGGCGGCCGAGCCCGCGACCGGCCCCGGCCCCGGCCGGCGGACCGCCCCGAACGAGCCGGTCGCCGTCGTGGGCATCGGCTGCCGCTTCCCCGGCGGCGCGGACCCGGCCGGGTTCTGGCAGCTGCTGGTCGAGGGGGGCGACGCCGTCGGACCGGTACCGGCAGCGCGCCGGGCGCTGCTGAACGACCGCGTGCGCTGGGGCGGATTCATCGACGGCATCGACCAGTTCGACCCGCTGTTCTTCGGCATCTCGCCCCGCGAGGCCGTGCAGATGGACCCGCAGCAGCGGCTCGTCCTGGAGCTGTGCTGGGAGGCCCTGGAGGACGCGGGGATCGCGCCGAACAGCCTGGTCGGCAGTGACACCGGCGTGTTCATGGCCTCCTGCTGGGGCGACTACGCGGCGCTGGCGCACTACCGGGGCCCCGACGCCCAGATCACCCCGCACACCGCGACCGGCATGCACGACGGCATCATCGCCAACCGTGTCTCCTACGTCCTCGGCCTCCAGGGCCCGAGCATGGCCATCGACGCCGCCTGCGCCGGCTCGCTGGTCTCGGTGCACGTCGGGTGCCAGTCGATCCAACTGGGCGAGAGCGACCTGGTGCTGGCCGGCGGCGTGAACCTGAGCTTCGTCTCCGACTACTACACCGCCATGGACGCGATGGGGGCGCTCGCCCCGGACGGCCGCTGCAAGTCCTTCGACGCCCGCGCCAACGGCTACGTCCGCGGCGAGGGCGCCGGGGTCGTGGTGCTGGCCCCGCTGAGCGTGGCGCTGGAGCGCGACCTGCCGGTGTACTGCCTGATCAAGGGCAGTTCCTCCAACAACGACGGTCTGAGCAACGGCATGACCGCGCCCAACCCGCAGGCGCAGGAGAAGATGCTCCGCACCGCGTACCGGCGGGCCGGCATCGACCCGCAACTGGTGGACTACATCGAGGCGCACGGCTCGGCGACGCCGCTCGGCGACCCGATCGAGGCCAACGCCATCGGCGCCGTCCTCGGCGGCGCCGACCGCGCGGAGCCGCTGCGGCTCGGCTCGGTGAAGTCCAACGTCGGGCACCTGGAGGCGGCGGCCGGCATCGTCGGCCTGGTCAAGCTGGCGATGTCGGTGCGCAACGGGGTGCTGCCGCCGAGCCTGCACTACAGCGCGCCGAACCCGCAGATCATGTTCGACGAGTACAACCTCACCGTCCAGGACCGGTTGACGCCGTGGCCCCGGCGCTCCGACGCCCGCCGGGGCGGTGTCAGCTCGTTCGGCTTCGGCGGCGCGATCTGCCATGTCGCGGTCGAGGAACTGCCTCGCCCCGAGGCGTCCCTGCTCCTGCTGGCCGCCGACTCCGCGGAGGCGCTGGCCGAGCGGGCCCGCGCGCTGCGGGACGGGACCGACCTGCGCGAGCTCTGTCGCCGCCCGGCGGGCGACGGCCCGTTCCGGCTCGCGGCGGCCGCCCGCGACATGGCCGAACTCCGCACCCAGCTGGACGCGTTCGCGAGCGGCGTGCCCGCCGCGGGGCTGAGCACCGGCCAACCGGTCGGGGAGCGGGCCGAGCGTCCGCCCCGAGTGGCGTTCCTGTTCTCCGGCAACGGCTCGCAGTGGGTCGGCATGGGCCGCCAACTCCTCGCCGGTTCCCCGGTGTTCCGCCGGTCGATGATGAAGTCCGACCGGCGGTTGCGGGAGCTGCTGGGCTTCTCCCCGGTCGAGCACCTGCTCGCCGCCGACGGCCGACTGGACGACATGGACGTCTTCCAGCCGCTGCTGTTCTCGCTCCAGGTGGCGCAGGCCGAGGTCTGGCGCTCGCTGGGCGTGGAACCGGACGTCGTCCTCGGCCAGAGCGTCGGCGAGTTCGCCGCCTCCTACGTCGCCGGCGCCCTCGACTTCGACGACGCCTCCCTGCTCGCCGCCCACCACGGCCGCCTCCTCCAGCAGTTGGCCGTGGGCCGGGGCGAGGGCATCGTGGTGATGACACCCGCCGACGAGGTCCGGCCGTACCTGACCGGCGGGCTCACCCTCTCCGGCTTCAACGGACTGAACTCCACCCTGGTGACCGGCACTCCGCAGGAGATCGACGAGCTCGTCGGGCGGCTGACGGAGGCCGACGTCACCAACCACCGGGTGCGGATGGGCCACGCGCCGCACTCGCCGCTGGTCGACCACGTCCTCGCCCCGCTGAAGGCGGAACTCGCCGGCCTCCGGCCCCGGACCGCCCGGGTCCCGATGATCTCGACGGTCACCGGCGAACACGTCGACGGCGCGGAGCTCGGGCCGGACTACTGGGCGGCCAACCTTCGCCAGGAGATCCGGGTGGTCGACGCGCTGCTGAAGCTGCGCGAGCACCGCGTCGACGCGGTGGTCGAGCTCGGGCCGCACCCCCTGCTGCTCAAGTCGGCGTCGGAGATCCTGCCCGCGACCACGCTGCCCTCGATGCGCCGGGGGGCCGACGAGGGCGCGACCCTGCTCGGCTCGCTCGGCGCCCTGTTCGCCGCCGGACTGCCGGTCGCGGCCCATCCGTTCCTCGCCGGCGACCGGGGGCGGCACGTCGCGCCGAGCCGGGGCGAAGCCGCGCCGACGGCGGCAACGGCGGCGACAGCGGCAACAACGAGGACGGCCGCCGAGCTGCCGCACCTCGTCACCGTCTCGGCCCGGACGGCGGGCGCGCTCGCCGACACCTGCCGCGAACTCTCCAGCCACGTCGAGCGGAACACCGCCCTGCGGGTCTCCGACCTCGCCTACACACTCACCGCCCGGCGCAGTCACCACAACCACCGGATCGCGCTGCTCGCCCGCTCCCGCCAGGACGTCCTGGGCGGACTCGCCCGGGTCGCCGCCGGACAGCCGCATCCCGACCTCGTCACCGGCACCGTGTCCGGCGGCGCCGATCGCCGGGTGGCGCTGGTGTTCTCCGGCGGCGGCACCCAGTGGGTCGGCATGGGCCGCGAACTGCTGCGCCACCACGCCGGGTTCCGCGACTCGATGCGGGCCTGCGACGACGCGGTGCGCGCGGCCGGCGGCACCTCGGTGCTCGAACTGCTGGCCGCCCCGGCCGAGTCGGCCAGGTACGAGGAGATGGACCTCCAGCAGCCGGTGCTCTTCGCCCTCCAGGTCTCGCTGGCGCGGGTCTGGATCGGGCTCGGCGTCCGGCCGGCGGCCGTGGTCGGGCACAGCCTGGGCGAGGTCGCGGCCGCCTGCGTCGCCGGCGCGCTGTCGCTGGAGGACGCCGCCCGGGTGGTGGTCGCCCGCTCGCACCTGCTGGAGCACGAGGCCGCCGCGGGCGCCATGATCTCGGTCGACCTGCCGGAGGCGGAGCTGCTGCCCCGGCTCGCCCCGTACGCCGCGCACGCGGCCGTCGCGGTGGTCAACAGCCCCACCAGCGCGGCGGTTTCGGGATCGCCCGAGGCCGTGGACGCGCTGGAGGCGGACCTGAAGCGGGACGGCGTCCCGGTGCGCCGGATCCGGGTCGAGCGGCCGGTGCACAGCCCCGGCATGGACCCGCTGGTCCGACCGCTGCGGGAGCGGATCGACGGCATCACCCCGCTGGAGCCCGGCATCGACTTCCACTCGACGGCCGTGGCGGGCGCGGTGAACCCGGTCGCCGACGTCGACTACTGGGTGCGCAACCTGCGCAACCAGGTCCGGTTCGCGGAGACGATCGGCGCGCTGGTCGACCAGGGGATCGGCGCCTTCGTCGAGATCGGCCCGCACGAGACGCTGCGCGGAGCGGTCGAGGAGATCGCGCTGACCCGGGGCGTCCAGGTGCACGCCGTCAACTCCCTGCGGCGCGAGGAGAGCGACGTCCGCTGCCTGCTGGGCGCCGCCGCCTCGCTGCACGTCCGGGGCGTCCCGCTGACCTTCGACGCGCTCTTCGCCGACGACGTCGAGGTGGTGGAGACGCCGCTGGTCCAGTGGCAGAAGGACCGGTACTGGATCGACACCGACACCCACCGGGCGCCCGCGTCGATCCCGGGCGTCGGCGGGCCCGCGGCCGTCACCGCGGGCACGGAAGCCGCCGCGTACCCGGCCCCGGTGGCAGCACCCGCGCCCGCGCCGGAGGTCACGGCCGCGCCCCGGCCGGTGGACGAGGTGGTGCTGGCCGAACTCGCCGACGCGCTGGGGGTGCCGGTGAGCCGGTTCGACGCGGACGCCGGGCTGCGCGACTTCGGCCTGGACTCGATGCTGGCGATCCGCCTGGTCAACCGGATGCAGTCGCTGTTCGGGCACCGGGTGTCGCCGGTGGTGTTCCTGGACGGCCGCTCGATCGCCGAGGTGGTCGCCCACTTCGCCGGCCTCGTCGGCGGCGCACCCGCACCGGCCCTCGCACCGGCCTTCGCACCCGCCGCCGTCCCCGCGCCTTCGCCCACGCCCGCTCCCGCACCGGCCCCCGAACCGTCCTTCCTCGACGGCCTGTCCACCCTCGACGCCGAGGAGTTGGTGGAGGAACTCGACGCCCGCGGCCTGCTGGAGGCCACCGACGCGCCGCCCCTGGAGCAACTGCGCGCCGACGGCCTCGGCCTCACCCTCGCACCGGCCTCGCACGGCCAGGCCGCGCTGTGGTTCATGCAGATGGTCGCGCCGGACGCCGTGCCCTACAACTTCATGGTGACCGCCCGGATCCGGACCTCCGTCGACGAGGAGGCGCTGGAGCGCGCCGTCCGGGCCGTGCTGGACCGCCACCCCGCCCTGCGCACCCTCTTCGTCGAGGCGGGCGGCAGCCCCTACCAGGTCGTCCTGGACGAGCCGGTGTACGAGTTCGTGGTCGCGGACACCTCCGGCCTCGACGACGAGCAGGCCCGCGAGGAACTGGCCCGGCACGGGCACCGGCCGCTGGACCTGGACCACGGGCCGCTGGTGCGGGTCGTCCTGCTGCGGCGCGGCCCGGCGGACCACTTCCTGCTGGTACTGGTCCACCACATCGCCTCGGACGCGGCCTCGGCCGATGTCATGATCCGCGAGATCCAGGAGTTCTACCAGGGCGCCGACCCGGCCGGACGGGCACCCGCCGCCCCGTACACGGAGTTCGTGGCCTGGGAACGGCAGTGGCTGGCCGGTCCGGCCGCGGACGCGGCCCTCGACTGGTGGTCGGCGAGGCTGGCCGACCCGCCGGCCCGGGTGGACCTGTCGGACCGGGAACGGCCGCCGGGCGTCACCTACGAGGGCCGCGACCTCGCCTTCCGCTGGAGCGCCGAAGAGACCCGCCGGCTGCGGGAGTTCGCGGTGCGCGAGGGCGTCTCGGTGAGCACGGTCGTGCTGGCCGGATTCTTCGCCACGCTCAACCGGGCGGTCGGGACGGAGGACTCGGTGCTGGCCACCGCGATCGCCCAACGCTCGGAGCCCGGCTGGGAGTCCGCCGTCGGCTACTACCTCAACACGGTGCTGGTCCGGGCGAACCCCGCCGCCGGGCGAAGCTTCCGCGACCTGCTGCGCGAGGTCCACGCGTTCTCGCTCGGCCTGCTGGAGCACATGAACTACCCGCTCGACCTGCTGGCGGCCCAGCTCAAGCCGCCGCGCGCCGAGGGCCGCTCCCCGTGGTTCGACGTGGTGGTCAACTGGCTCTCCTCGGAGGCGTTCCCGCGCTCGGTGAAGCTCTTCCACGGCGTCGGCGACACGCTCGCGCCGGACGGCGCCCTCCCGCTCGAACCGCTCCAGGTGCGCAGGCACCTCGCCAAGTTCGACCTGGAGATCTCGATGGCCGACATCGACGGCGAGGTGGCCGGCCACGTCCAGTTCAAACCGAGCTACCTGGAGAGGCGGACCGTGACCGACCTGCTCGCGCTGTACCGCACTGTGCTCTTCGACTCGATCGATCGACCCGACCTGGCCCTCGGCGACATCGCGCCGAGCGGCCTCCCGGAGGAGACGGACCGGTGACCGAAACCCTGCACTCCGAGTTTGTCGCGCAAGCGGTCAAGAACCCCGACGCGACCGCCGTCTACTCCGATGCCGGAGTCCTGACCTACGGAGAACTCAACCGCCGTTCGCAGGAGTTGGCCGAACGGCTGGTGGCCGACGGCGCCGGCCCGGGCGTCCCGGTCGGCATCTGCGTCGAACGCACCCCCGAACTGCTGGTGGCGATCCTGGCCGTCCTGCGGGCCGGCTCCTGCTACCTGCCGCTGGACCCGAACTACCCCGCCGAGCGGCTGGCGTTCATGGTCCGGGACAGCGGCACCCGGCTGCTGCTCACCACCCCGGCGTCCCGGGCGGGCTGCCCGGCCGGACCGACCGTGGTCGTGCTCGGGGAGAGCGTCACCACCGAGCCCGGTGACGCGCCCTCGGCCGTCGTGCCCGAGGACACCGCGTACATCATCTACACCTCGGGCTCCACCGGCACTCCCAAGGGCGTGGCCGTCCGGCACGCGGGCTGCGTGGCGATGCTCGCCGAGATGGACCGGGTCCTGGAGGGCTGCGACCTGAGCGGTGTCGCGGCGGCCAGCTCGGTCTGCTTCGACATGTCGGTGATGGAGATCTTCAACGCGCTCTGCCGGGGCGGGTCCCTCGTCCTGGTCGAGAGCGCCGTGCACCTGCCGGAGAGCCGCCACGCCGACCGGATCACCCATCTGAACATGGTCCCGTCGGTCATGAACGGGCTGCTCGACGCGGGCGCGCTGCCGCCGAACGTGCGCTCCATCGTGTTCGGCGGCGAGGCGCTGCGCCGCAAGCTGGTGGACCGGGCGTACCGGGAGACCGGCGCCGAGCGGGTGTTCAACGCGTACGGCCCCACCGAGGGGACGGTGTTCTGCTCGTTCGGGCCGGTGCCCGACGGGGGGACGGACGAGCCGACCATCGGCCCGCCGACGACCACGGCCCGGGTGTACGTGCTGGACCAGGAGCTGCGGCGGGTCCCGGACGGGGAGCCCGGCGAGCTGTTCCTCGGCGGTGTCGGCCTCGCGCACGGGTACGTCAACCGGCCGCGCACCACGGCGGAGCGCTTCCTGCCGGACCCGTTCCTGGACGGCGAGCGGATGTACCGCACTGGGGACCTGGTGCGGTTCACCGCGGACGGCGAGCTGCGCTTCCTCGGCCGCACCGACCACCAGGTCAAGCTGCGCGGCTACCGGATCGAGCTGGAGGAGGTCGAGGCCCGGCTGACCGGCTGCCCCGAGGTACGGGAGGCCGCGGTCGTGGTCCGGGGCAACCGGCTCGTCGGCTACGTCGTGCCCACGGGCACCGTTCCGGCACCGGACGCCAGCGCGCCGGACGCCACCGCGCCGGACGCCGCCACCACCCCGGCCGGCCCCCGGCTGGACGCCGCGCTCCAGAGCGCCGTCACCGCCCGCCTCGCCGCCGGACTCCCCGACTACATGGTGCCCGCGACCCTGGTGGTCCTCCCCGCCCTGCCGCTGGGTCCGGGCGGGAAGCTCGACCGCGACGCGCTCCCCGAGCCCCCGGCGCCGGCCGGCGCCGCCGCCGACGGGACCCGGACGGCGCCGAGCACGCCGACCGAGACCGCCCTGGCGGAGATCTGGGGCGAGCTGCTCGACCTCGACCCGGCGGGCATCGACGTCCAGGCCGCCTTCTACGACCTGGGCGGCGACTCCCTGCTGCTGGTCCGCCTGGCCCGGCTGATGACCCGCCGCTTCGACCGCCGCGTCCGGGTGCCCGACCTGTTCAGCTTCCGCGACATCGCCTCCCTCGCCCGCTGGCTCGACGACGACAGCGGCGCCACCCCCGAGGTGGTCCAGTCGGCCCGCCAGCGCGCCGACGCCCGCCGGGCCGCCCTGCGCGGCCGGGGCGGCACCGGCCGCTGAGCCCCGCCGGACGACGCCCCCCGCCGGACGCCGGGCCGTACCCGGCCCCGCGCCGCCCCGGCCACCGCACCGCACCGCACCGGCCGCCGAGTCACCACCTTCGACCGAAGCAGGAGCGTTCCCCATGACCGACAGCCCAGAGCAGGACTACGACCCGGGTGACGTGGCCATCATCGGCATGTCCCTGCGGGCCCCCGGCGCCCGGACCAAGGAGGAGTTCTGGGACAACCTCGTCCACGGCCGGGAGTCCGTCTCCTTCCTGGCCAAGGACGACATCCACGTCGACGAGACCCTGATCCACAGCCCGTTCTACGTCCGGGCCTGCGGTGTGCTCGACAGCTACGACCAGTTCGACCCGTCGGTGTTCGGCATCAGCGACCGGATGGCGGCCGCGATGACCCCGGAGAACCGGCTCTACCTGGAGAGCGCCTGGGAGGCGCTGGAGGACGGCGGCTACGACCCGGACCGGCTCACCGCCGAGATCGGCATGTACGGCGCCAACAACCCGCAGACCGCCGCGCTCTACAGCTCCCCGCCGGACCGGGTGTCGGTCGGCCCGGAGGCGATCGAGGCCAGCCTGGCCTGGTCGCCGGACACCATGACCTCCAACGCGCTGTACTACCTCGGACTCACCGGCGAGGCCGTCACGGTCGCGGCCGTCTGCGCCGGCTTCCACTACGCGGTGCACCTGGCCTGCCAGTCGCTGCTGCTCGGCCAGACGGACATGGCGATCGCGGGCGGCTCGATGGTCCGGCTGCCGCATCCGCGCGGCCACCTGTGGGAGGAGAACCGGGTCCTGTCGAAGGACGGCCACTGCCGCCCCTTCGACGCCAACGGCACCGGCACCGCGCTGTCCAGCGGCGTCGTCACCCTGCTGCTGAAGCCGCTGGACCGCGCCGTCGCCGATCGGGACCACGTCTACGCGGTGGTCAAGGGCTCGGCGGTCAACAACAACGGGGTCAGCGCGATGGCGTACGGCCTGGCCCAGCCCGAGCGGCTGAGCGCCTGCATCGCCGCCGCGATGCAGGTCGGCGGCGTCGACCCGGGGACGGTGTCGATGTACGAGGCCAACGGCCTCGGCCTGCCGATGACCGACGAACTCGAAGTGCACGCGGCGAGCATGGCCTTCGGCAAGCAGACCGGGACCACCTCGATCGGCGGCGTCAAGGGCAACGTGGGCCACGGCGGCGTGGTGTCGGGCGGGTTCGGCGCGATGAAGGCCGCGCTGGCGCTGTACCACCGGACACTCCCGGCCACGATCAACCTGACCGAGGTCAACCCGGACCTCGACTTCCCCGGTACCCCCTTCGTGCCGCAGCTGGAGACCGCCGCCTGGGACCCGGGGGCCGGCGTCCGCCGGGCCGGGATCACCTCGATCGGCGGCGGCGGCTACAACGCCCACCTGCTGCTGGAGGAGGCGCCCGAGACCGACCGGCGCGCACCCGAACCGGCCGGCCGGCCCCGGCTCGCCACCCTGTCCGCCCTGGACGACGAGGCGCTGGCCCAGCAGCGCGCACGGCTCCTGGCCCGGCTGGAGGCCGACCCGGAACTCCGGCTGGACGACGTCTGCTTCAGCCTCAACCTCGGCCGCAAGGTGATGGCCCGCCGCTGGGCGGCGGTGGTGCGCAGCCGCGAGGAGCTGATCGCGGCGCTCTCCGGCGACGCCCCGGCCGCCGCCACCGCCACGGCCACCGCCGCGCCGGCCGACCCGGACGGGTTCGGGCGGACCGACCACGGACTGGTCCCGGCCGGCGACGACGCCCGGGCGCTGGCCGAGCTGGCCGCCGCCTGGGTGGGCGGCCGGCAGGTGGACTTCGGCGCGCTGCACCGGGAGGAGTCCGGGCGCCGGGTGCCGCTGCCCACCTACCCGTTCCGGCACCGCCGGTTCTGGCGCACGGACTGGTGACCATGAGCGCCTCCGCACCGGTCCCGGCCGTGGACGCCCTGGACCTCGGCGACCCCGCCACCTTCGCCGACCGCCGCGCCGACCTGGACGGGTACTGGCGGCAGTTGCGCGACGCCGCGCCGCTGCACTGGAACCCGCCCGTGGACGGCCGGCGGGGGTTCTGGGTGCTGTCCCGGCACGAGGACATCATCACCACCTACCGCGACAACGTGAACTTCACGTCGGAGCGCGGCAATGTGCTCGTCACGCTGCTGGAGGGCGGCGACGCGGCGGCCGGCCGGATGCTGGCCGTCACCGACGGCCACCGGCACCACGAACTGCGCAAGATCCTCCAACGGGTGCTGTCGCCGCGGGTGCTCGACGAGGTCGCCCTGACCGTCCGGGCCAACACCCGGCAGTGGATCCGGGAGGCGGTCGAGGCGGGCGGCTGCGAGTTCGCCGAGGAGATCGCGAGCCGGATCCCGATGACCACCATCTCCAGCCTGCTCGGGGTGCCCGAGGAGGACCGGGACTACCTGCTGAGCCTGACGAAGACGGCACTCTCCGCGGAGGACGAGGACGTCGACGCGGTCGACTCGGAGATGGCCCGCAACGAGATCCTGATGTACTTCATGGACGTCGTCGAGGAGCGCCGCGAGTCGCCGGGCGAGGACGTGATCAGCATGCTGCTCGCGAGCTCGATCGACGGCGTCCCGCTGTCCGACGAGGACGTGGTGCTCAACTGCTACAGCCTGATCATCGGGGGCGACGAGACCAGTCGGCTGACGATGATCGACTGCCTCCACACCCTGGCGGCCCGGCCGGGCGAGTGGCGGCGGTTCAAGCACGGCGAGGTCGCCGTCGGGACGGCGGTGGACGAGGTGCTGCGCTGGGCCTCGCCCACCATGCACTTCGGGCGCAGCGTCGAGCGGGAGACCGAACTGCACGGCGTCCGGCTGCGGCCGGGCGAGATCGTCACCCTGTGGCACGCGTCCGGGAACCGGGACGAGCGGGTCTTCGACCGGCCCGGGGTGTTCGACCTCGGCCGCGCGCCCAACAAGCACATGGCCTTCGGCTACGGTCCGCACTTCTGTGTCGGCTCGTACCTGGCCAAGGTGGAGATCGCCGAACTGCTCAACGCCCTGCGGGACTTCAGCACCGGCTTCGAGCAGACCGAGGAGGCGCTGCGGATCCGGTCGAACTTCCTGACCGGGTTCTCCACGATGCCGGTGCGCTTCACCCCCGACCCCTCCGGACTGAAGGCCGCCGACGCCTGACGCCGGCCACCCTCCGACCAGTGAGCGCAGGAGTGCGGATGAACATCTACATGTCAGGACAGGGGGCGTTCGCGGTCCAGGTCGCGGAGGCCCTGAGGGACGAGGGACACAAGATCGTCGGCGCGGCCGCCCCCCGGCTCCGCAGGGGGAAGTCCGACGAGAGCGACGCGATGTCCTGGGACCGGCTGCGCTCCTGGGCGTACCACCGGGACGTCCCGTGGACGGACTCGGCGGAACTGCGGGCGATGCACGTCCCGGACGGGGTGGACATCATCCTCGCCGCGCACTCGCACGCCTTCCTCGGCCGGCGGACCCGGGCCCGGGCCGCGGTCGCGACCATCGGCTACCACCCGAGCCTGCTGCCGCTGCACCGGGGCCGGGACGCGATCCGGTGGACGGTCCGGGACGGCGACAAGGTGACCGGAGGCAGCGTCTACCACCTCACCGAGCGCACGGACGGCGGGCCGCTCGCCGCCCAGGAACACCTGCTGGTGCCGCCGGGCTCGACCCCGCAGACCCTGTGGCGGGACCATCTGGCGCCGCTCGGGGTGCGGCTGCTGCTGAAGGTGGTCGCCGACCTGGCCGCGAACCGGCGGATCGAGGTCCCCCAGGACGAGCGGCTGGCGACCTGGGAGCCGGCGATGGACGCGCCGCCGCTGTTCAAGCCCGAGCTGATCGCCCTGCCGGGCACGGACACGGTCCGGGTCGAGAGCGGCCGGTGGGCGCTGCACGACCGCTGAGGCACCCGCCCGGTGGCCCGGCGCACCTGGTGCGCCGGGCCACCGGGGCGCGTCGGCCGGCGTGGCCCGGCCGGGGTCAGGGCGCGTGGCCGGGTGTCCCGCGGATCAGGTCCCGGGCCACCGCCCGCAGGGTGTGCGCGGTGGCGAAGTGCGCGAGCCGCAGACCTTCGAGGCCCCGTCGGCGCAGGGTCTCGACCAGGGCGGGGGCGAGGACGGCGCGGCCGCCGGCCTCCGCGTAGGTGTGGGCCAGGTTGACCGACGCGAGGTCGTGGGTCTCCCGCAGGGCGGCGGCCAGTTCGCGTTCGGGTTCGGTGGTCGGGCCGAGTACCGGGGTGCCGTCGGCGGGCCGCCAGTCGGCGCCGGGCGCCAGGTCGGGGAGGCCGGGGCCGGTGGCGCGGCTCGCGGAGCCCTCGGCGAGGCGGTAGCGGTGGGGCGCGATCAGGTCTCCCTCCAGGTGGAGCCGGGAGAGCACGAACTCGTGCACGTCGAACAGGCAGGCCGGGCCGTCGAGCGACACCCGCGCCACGATCGTGTCGTCCTCCTCGGACACCTCGGCCGCGAGCACCCCGGGGCAGCCGGCGACCACCTCGGCGACGGTGTCGAGGTGGACCCAGCTCCCCCGCACCAACCGGGCCTCGGTCGTCCGCGCGTAGTCCGGCGGGAGCAGGGCGCGGGCGGCGGCGAGGGTGGTGTCCGGCTGTTCGGCGACCAGTCGGACGAACTCCGGCAGCAGGTCGGCCATCCGGTGGACGACGTCGGCCGGGAGCATCACCACGTCGACGTCGAAGTCGACGGCCACCGTGCTGTCGTCGACGTAGATCCAGGTGGCGTAGCTCCAGGGTTCCTCGCCGGAGCGCCATTCGTCGCCGCGGGTTACCTCGACCGCCGGGTCGGGGGTCCGGTCCGACCGCGGGGTGTCCGGCTCCGAGGGCCCCTGGTAGTTGAAGTACAGGCCCCGGACGGATCCGATGCCGCGTTCCTTCTCCAGCCGCAGCCGGGTGTCGTGGTCCCGGATACCGAGCCGCAGTTCCTCGGTGTAGGCGCGCAGGCACCCGGCGGAGACCGCGGTCAGGGACTCCGCCAGGGTCCGGCCCTCGTCGAGGTCCACCATGATCTCCAGCGCCTTGGCGACGAGGTCGACGCTGTCGTCACTGGGGAGCCGGAGGCCGATCGCGTTGACGACCAAGATCCGGGGGATGTCCGAGTAGCGGGAGATCAGCCAGCCGACGGCGTGCATCAGGACCATGGCCCGGGAGACGCCGCGGTCCCGGCAGATCCGGTCCATGACGGGCAGGAGTCCCTCGTAGCGCACCGAGGTCATCAGGAACCGCGGCTCCGGGATCTCCTCCTTCACGGTGGCCGGTACCAGCAGCCGGGGGGCCGTCGCCCTGGGGTCCGGGCTGTACCGCGCCCGGCTCTCCGGGGTCCGGGGGATCCGGCGCTCCTTGGCCGCCCGGTCGAGCGGGTGGGTGATCCGCAGGTTCTCGGCGGTGCCCGCGCAGAGCGCCAGGAACTGTTCCCGGAGGTTCCGCACCCCGGAGCCGTCGAGGACGATGTGCTCGAACACGAGGCCGAGCACCCGGACTTCGTCGTCCTCGACGAACAGCCGCACCGACCACGGCGGCCGGGTGTACATCGAGCCGCCGACGAGCGGGTGGATCCCGCCCACCTCGCCGTACTCGGCCAGGGTGTCCAGCTCGGCGACGCTCAGCGGCAGCCGGAATCCCCCGGCCTCGAAGACCAGTTGGAACGGCAGGTTGTCCGGTCCGAGCCCGAACGCCGTCCGGAGCACCTCGTGCCGCTCCACCAGGGTCGTCAGCGCCGCCGTGGCCGTCGCGACGGAGATGCCCGCCGGGAGGTCCCACTGCTTCGACCAGGCGTTGTCGATGTCCCCCTTCTCCCGCCAGTAGAGCCGCAGCCACCAGCGTTCCTGCTGTTCGGTGAGCGGACCGCTCCGCGCGACAGGACTCATTTCCTCCACCCCTCCGTGGATCGACAGTGGGACGCGGCCCGGTCGGGCCCGCCCCGGGAGCCGGCCCGGCGCCGGAGCCGCACGGGCCGACGGAACCGCCGCAGGCCCCGGCCGACGGGACCGCCTCAGATCCCGGCCGACCGCCGGGCGGCGAGCAGGGCCCGGTTGATGTCCGCGTGGTCGTCCTCGTAGCTGCCGTTGAGCAGGACGTGTCCGACCCCGGCGCGCAGGTACTCGGCGAGCCGGGCGCCGACGTCCTCGTGACTGCCGACCAGGAACGGCGCGCTGGCGTGGCCGCTGCGGAAGGCGCCCAGCCAGTACACGTCCGGCTCCTCGTCCGGCTCCTTCCCCCCGGCGGCCTCGGCCACGGCGTCGACGGCCAGTCGCCGCGACCAGGAGTTCTGGGAGACGGTCTTGAGCAGCGTCTCCTGCCGGCCCTGCCAGGTCTCGGGGAACCGCTCCCCGGCCGTCGCCCAGGCGTCCTCCCGGGCCTGGGCGGCGACGATGCCGATCCGGATCCCGAGCTCGCCCGTGTAGCCGCCGGCCAGCAGCGGCTTCAGGAAGGTCTCCTCCCACTCCGGGAAGCGGGCCGGGTGGGTGACCACCACGTCCGCGACGTCCCTGGCCACGGCGATGCTGGCCGGTGAGGAGCCGGCGACGAACAGCTTGCACCGGGACAGGACCTCGGGCCGCGGCTCCAGCCGGAACCGGCGGTAGGAGTAGAAGCGGCCCTCGGTGTCGACCTCCTCGCCGCGCAGCAGCGCACGCAGGACCAGCCCGTACTCGCGCATCCGCTCGTACCGCTCGTCGTGGTCGAGCCGGTCGCCGGTGCGGCGCAGCTCGTCGTCCCGGGCGCCGGCCACCAGGTTGAAGTGCAGCGGGCGCCCGTACAGCGTCGCGTAGGCCGCGGCCATCGCGGCGGCGGTGTGGGGCGGCAGCGAGGAGGGCTGGACGGCGACGAGCGGGACCAGGGCCTCGGTGGCGGCGCCGAGCTGGCCGGCGATCAGCCAGGGGTCGACCTCGTGGAGGTTGTGCGGGACGAGGATGCCCGACCATCCGGCGCGCTCGCAGGCCACTCCGGCCGCCCGCAGCCGGGTCAGGTAGTCCTGCTCGAACTCACGTTGCCGACTGGCCGATTCCGGAGTCACGGAATGGATGTGCACGGTGTTCCTCCGTCAGTCGATGGCGAGTACGCCGGTCGGGTCGTTGCTGTTCCCCTGCGGGCGCAGGTCCTCCGGGTCCACGTAGTCGCGGATCCGGCGGATCAGCGTGGTGCTGTTCTGGCCGAAGCGGTGCGGCTCGCGGAGGTTGGTGATTTCGAGGCGGCCGCCGTCCCGGCCCCGGAGGGATTCGAGGTAGCGCAGCACCGCCCGGCCCTGCGGGTACGTCATCAGGTAGTGCGCGGCGAACATGCCGCCGGCCGGGTTGATCAGCTCCCAGTACTCGCGGACGAAGGCGAGGGTGTCCCAGGTGTCGATCCAGGCGAAGTCGATCAGTCCGAAGGCGTCCCCGACCTGGTCGGCCGAGCCCCTCAGGTCGCCCTCGATGACCTGACAGACGCCGGTGAGCTCCAGTCGGCCGAGGACGTCGAGGGCCCTGGGGGCGGAGGAGGAGGGGTCCGTCATCCGGTCGATGCAGATGAGCCTCGGCTCGTAGGGCTCGTCGTAGTAGGGGGCGTGGGCGAGCGGCTGCTTCTCACCGGACCCGGGGGTGTCGAGCAGGGCCCGTTCGGCCTCGTACGCCTCCTTGTTGTCCTTGAGCGCCCGGGCCAGGTAGGGCGTGGTGTACCCCATGCCGACCTCCAGGACGCGCTGCGGCCGCAGCGTGCGGATGAGCCAGTACAGCAGCGGGGCGGTGGAGTCGGTCCCCATCTCGGGGACCTCCAGCGACTTCACCGTCGCGACGAACGCGTCATCGATCATGAGACACCTGCCGGGTGCGGCCCCGGGGCGGGGCACGTGGTGGATGGGCCTTCGGACATGGGCGGGTCCGGCCGGTCCCGGGTCATCGGGGCGCGGCCGGGCCGTCGTGGGTGTACTCGACCGCCAGCGCCGACCAGGAGTGCGGCCCGCCGGCCGCGAGCAGGAGGCGGTCCCCGGGGTCGAGCGCGCCCTCGGCGGCCAGCCGGTGCAGGGTGATCAGGAGGTCCGCCGAGAAGCAGTGCCCGAGTTCGGTGACGGGTCCGAGCAGGAGCGTGCCGGGGGGCATCCGCATCGCCGCGTGCAGGAACTTCTGGGCGGCCGGGCGGTAGTTGGGCAGGATCACGTACCGGAAGTCGGCGCGGGTCCGGCCGAGGGTGTCGAGCAGGGCGGTGACGGTCCCGGAGGCGAGCCGGACCGTCGAGAGCAGCCCCTGCTCGGCGGGGCCGCTGTCGGCGAGCCGTACCGCCGTGCGGCTGTCGGCGGCCTCCACCCGGAGCCGGGGGCCGGCCGGCTCCGGTCCGGTGGACAGGACGCAGGCGGCCGCGCCGTCGCTGAACACCGACAGGCCGCTCGCCATGATCCGGTCCCGGCCCTCGGCCCGGTCGGCGAGCAGGAGCAGGACCCGCTCGCAGCGGCCGGAGACCAGGGCGTCGGAGGCCACCCGGACGGCGGGGACGAGGTTGCCGCAGTCCTGCCCGGCCAGGGCCAGGTGGTCGACGTCGGTGAGGCCGAGCCGGTCCAGGATCCGGGCCAGCGAGCCGGTGGTGTCCGGGTCGTTCTCGCTGACGTAGACGACGAGGTCGGGCCGGGCGGCGGTGGCGAGCGTCCGCTCGGCGGCCGCGGCCGCCAGGTCCCAGATCTCGCGGGGGCTCTCCCGGAACCGGACGATGTCGGTGACCAGCGGGGAGATGTCGGCGGTCGTGGTCCCGGCGAGGTCGGACACCGGGCGGGCGTCGCCGCACTCGTATCCGATGGCCGAGATGGTGGTGCCGTGCATGGTTCCCTCTCACTCCTCGTGGGCCAGGGACGGGATCGGGGTCGGGCCGGGGCCGGGGCCGGGCCGGGCCCCGGGCCGGGGCAGGCTGGGCGGGGCTCACCAGGTGACCGGCAGCCGGTGCACCCCGTAGAAGCCCATGTCGGTGGCGAGCGGGACCTCCTCCGGCGGCACCGCCAGCGCCAGCTCGGGGAAGCGCCGGAAGAGCGCGGGGAACGCGACCCGCATCTCGATCCGCGCCAGGTTCCGGCCCAGGCACTGGTGGATCCCGTGGCCGAAGGCCAGATGGCCCGCGGTCCGCCGGGAGAGGTCCAGCCGGTCGGGATCGGCGAACTGCCCGGGGTCCCGGTTCGCCGCCGACAGCGAGACCGTCACCGACTCCCCCGCCCGGAGCAGCCGGCCCCCGATCTCGACGTCCTCCAGCGGGGTGCGCGGGACCCCGAAGTGGAAGATCGTCAGATAGCGCAGCAGTTCCTCCACCGCGTTGTCGGCCAGCCCCGGGTCCCGCTTCAGCGCGGCCAGCTGGTCGGGGTGCGACAGCAGCGCGAAGGTCCCGAGCGCGAGCGAGCTCGCGGTCGTCTCGTGCCCGGCGGTGAGCAGCAGGACACCGGCGCCGGCGATCTCCTCGGTGCTCAGGGTGCCGTCCTCGACGAGCATGCTCAGCACGTCGTCGCCCGGCCCGGTCCGCCTGCTCCGGGTGAGCTCCCGCAGGAAGCCGTCCAACCGGTCCATCGCCCGGGCGGCCTCGTCGGCGGAGGCGTCCAGGCTGAACAGCAGGGCGCTGTCGCGCTGGAACTCGGCCCGCTCCCCGTAGGGCACGCCGAGGAGTTCGCAGATCGCCAGCGAGGTCACCGGCAGCGCGAACAGCTCGACCAGGTCGGCCGGTGGCCGCGATCCGGCCATCGCGGTGAGGCGTTCGTCGACGAGCTGCTCGATCCGCGGCCGCAGCGCCTTCATCCGGTGCGCGGTGAACGTGCCCGCGAGGGGCCGGCGGACCCGGGTGTGGGCGGGGGGATCGAGGTCGACCATCCAGCCTGGCAGCGCGGGGGCGCCGAAGAAGGGCTCGGCTCCGGGCCGGGCCACCGGTGCCCGTTTGAGCTCGGAGCCGGCGCTGAACCGCGGGTCGGCCAGCACGCTCCGGGCCAGCGCGTGGCCGGTCACCAGCCACCCGGTGTGGCCGTCGGGGTAGGCCAGCGGGCGGATCGGCTCCCGGTCGCGGTAGTCGGCGAGTTCGGCCGGCGGGTCGAAGGGGTTGGGCCGGACCGTGGGCAGCGGGGACGGCTGCCCGGCGGGCGGCGGGGACGGCTGCGGGACGGACCGCGGGCACGGCGGCGGGGACGGCTGCGCGGACGTCGGCGAGGACGGCTGCCCGGCGGGCGTCATCGGATCTCCTTCCGGAGGAACTCGGCGAGCCGCCCGACCCCGGTCTCGATCTCCCCGGGGTCGAGGTAGCTGCAGGACAGCCGCAGCCGGTGGTCACCGCCGGAGCCGAGGTGGAACGGCGCCATCGGCGTCCACAGCACGCCGTACTCCGCCGCCGACCGCTCCAGCAGGGCGGTGTCGGCGGGCACCGGCAGGGTCATCCGGACGAAGAAGCCGCCCTCGGGCCGGTTCCAGCCGACGCCGGCGGGCAGTCCGTCGGCCAGGTGGCGGTCCAGCGCCTCGACGAGGTGTCCGAGGTTGCGCCGGTACAGCTCCGACTTGCGCCGGCCGAGCGCCATCAGGGAGCCGCCGTGCTCCAGCAGCATGCCGCCGATGACGGCCTGGCAGATCGGGGAGGTGTTGACGGTCACCATGCTCTTGGCGGCCGCGAGTTCGTCGGCCAGCAGCGACCCGGGGCCGCCCGCGCGGACGACCGGCTGGTCCGCGACCACGTAGCCGACCCGGGCGCCGGGGAAGCAGACCTTGGCGAAGGTCCCGAGGTGCACCACGCGCCGGTTCCGGTCCAGGGCCTTGAGCAGCGGCAGCTCCGTCCCGGGCGCGGCGGTGAAGCCGTAGGCGTTGTCCTCCAGCACCAGGAAGTCCTCGCGGTCGGCGAGTTCCAGCAGCCGGTGGCGGACGTCGAGCGGCATCCGGCCACCGCCCGGGTTGGCGAAGTCGGGCGCGACGTAGCACGCGCGGATCCGCCGGCCGGTGCCCCGGGCGGCCCGGCAGCGCGCCTCCAGGGCGTCGAGGTCGAGGCCGAGCGGAGTCTCCTCGACCCCGACCAGGTCGATGTCGAGCAGCCGGGCGGCCCCCCGGATGCCGACGAAGCAGGGCTCGGCGACGGCGAGCACGTCCCCCCGGGAGCCGAACAGGGTGCGGAGCGTCAGGAACATGGCCTCCTGGGCGCCGACGGTCACGACCACCGCCGCCTCCGGCACGTCGACGGCGTGGTCGCGGCGCAGCGCCGCGGCGACGAGGTCCCCGATCAGCCCGCGGCTCGGCCCGTACTCCAGCAGCAGCCGGCGCGCCCGGTCCGGGGTGTGGCCCCGGTCGCGGACGAGGTGGTCGAGGAAGCGGTCGAGGTACCGCTCGGGGGCGGGGTCGGGCAGCAGGTCCGGGTGGGGGGCGCCCGGGGCGAAGGAGACGGCGTCCGGGTAGCGGGCCATGACCTCGTTGAGGAAGCCGATCGAGCCGAGCACGGGCTCCGCCAGCGAGGCGTGCAGCGAGGTGGCGTCCAGGCGCGCCGGGCGGCGGTTCACGGGTGCTCCGGCGAGCGCCGCCGGCGGGCCCCGACCTTGGCCAGGACGTCCTGGCTGTAGGCCCGGGCCGCCTGGGCCACCGCGAACTCGGCCAGGTACGCGCGGTAGAGGTCGAGCGGCTCCTCGGCGAGGTTCAGCATCCGCCGGTTGGCGGCCACGGCGGGGGCGCCCAGCTCGCGCACGGCGCGTTCGACGGCCTCGTCCATGGCCTCCGGGGGGACGACCTCGTCGAACAGCAGCCGTGCCTCGGGGTCGGCGGTGGAGATCCGGCGGCCGCCGAGGAGCACCTGCCGGGCGAGCCGGCTTCCGGTCAGCCGGGTGAGGCGGAGGTTGCCCAGTCCCGGCACGATCCCCTCCTCGGCGGCGGGGAGGGAGGCGTAGGCGCCGGTCTCGGCGACCACCCGGTCCAGGACCAGCAGCAGTTGCATGCCGCCGCCGATCGCGAACGAGTCGACGGCGCCGACCCACGGCTTGGTGACGGTGCGGTCGGTCCAGGCGCCGGGGGCGGGGTCGGTGAGCAGGCCGCGGGCGATCTTGTGCAGGGTGCCGAGTTCCCGGCCGAGCAGGAAGTCGACGAAGGAGATGGCGCCGTCCCCGAGGTCCTTGAGGTTGATGCCCGCGCTGAAGACCCGCCGGCCCCGGTGGCGGGGGTGCTCCATCACACCGCCGCGGAGCACGCCGACGCGGACCCGGTCGTCCAGCAGGGCGAGGTCGACGGCGGTTTCGAGGTCGGCGTTCAGCCGGTTGTCCTCGGCGTTGAGGCAGTGGGTGTTGTGGAACGTCACGTGGGCGGCGTGGCCGCGGCGCTCGACCAGGACGGTGCCGAGGCGGACGCGAGCGGAGCGCCGGAACTCCCCGACGAGTTCCAGGGCCGCCCGGGTGGGCGTCAGCATGGTCTCGATCAGGTGGGTGCCGGCGGTGGGCGAACGCAGCACGGCGCCGCAGAACAGACCCTGGTCGATCTCCCGTCCTTCCTTGTCGGCCTGGACGCGGCGCTGTTCGGCGTCCAGCTGGGCCCGGGTCGGGACCAGGCCCGGGACGCGGTCGGCCGCCGCGGCGAGGAGTTCGGGCAGCCGGAGCCGCCGGGTCAGGCCCTCGGTGAGTTCGCCGTACACCGCGTCGACGTGGTGGGCGAGGAAGGCCCGGCGGGCCGCCCTGGCCGCGCTGTGGAGGCTCCGGGCGGACCGCTGCTGGGCGGCGGTCCGGCCGGGGCCGGGCGGGAGTGCGGCGAGTGCCCGCTCGGCCGCGTCGGTGTACCGCCGCAGGGCGGCCGTGTCCTCCTCGCGGTGGCCCGCGAAGGCGGGGGCGGGCGTCGGGAGGGGCGGCGCCGGGGACGGGCCGGGCGGCCGGGCCGGAGCCGTCACCGCGCGCTCCCCGGCGTCCCCGGCGTGATCAGGGGGGCAGCGGCGGCGGCCAGCCTGCGCAACTCCCGGTCGCAGGCGGCCAGGTGGGCACCCAGGGCGTCGTCGTAGTCGGCCGATCCGGCCTCCAGCAGGAGCTGGCGGCGCACCGCCAGCTCCCGGTCCGAGATCCGTCCCATCAGCACGGTGGCGGTGTGCACGGCCTCCGCGACCTCCTCGCTGAGCTGGTCGATCAGGCCGAGCTCCAGCGCCCGGTCGACCGAGATGTCGTTGCCCCACATGACGATCTGGCGGGCCCTGGCCACCCCGAGGTGCTGGACCAGCCGGTAGAGCGCCATGCCGGGCCAGAAGTGGCCGTCGTTGACGGGCAGCATCAGCAGCAGGTCGGGGGCGCCGATGCGGAAGTCCGCGGCCAGCAGGAGGTCCAGGGCCGGGCCTCCGCAGGCGCCCCGGGCGGCGGCGATGGTCATCGCGGCCAGGCGTTCGAACCGGCGTACGGCCCGCTCCCAGCGGTTGACCTGCCGGACGTCGACGGTGCCGGGCCACGACCGGGAATCGGCCGGGGTGACGTCGAGGCGGAGCACCACGACGGACCGCTCGGTCCGGTTCTCCACCTCGTCGCAGACGGCGTTCACCGCCGCCGTCAGCTCGGCCAGCGGCCGGGTCCCGTCGATCCGCACTTCGAGGCCGAGTCCGTCGGGCAGCGGGGTCGGGTCGAGGTTCGCGTGCATCGTGACCGCCATTCCTTCCGTCACCAGCCCACCAGGGCCAGTTCGATCGTTGATCCGGGACCCATGGTCATGAGGACGCCGAATTCACCGGGTTCGGCGCGGCCTTCGGCGACAAGACGTTCGTACGAGAACAGAAAGGATCCACTGGAAAGGTTTCCGTGGTCGCGCAGGACCCCGGTGGTGTGCCGGACGTCCTCGCGGGTGAGACCGAGATTCACCCGTACCGAATCCACGACTTTCTTCCCACCGGAATGGACGACCCAGTGCGAGATGTCGGAGCGACGCAGTCCCGTTCCGTCGAGCAGGCGGTCCAGCGAGAGTTCCGCGTGCGCCCCCACGACATAGGGGATGTCCGGGTCCAGGTAGAAGCTGAATTTCCCCCGCACGTCGTCCCAGTCGTACCGCATCGCCGCGGCGGCCTCGGGGACGATGCAGCTGGAGAAGCGCAGCAGCGCCGGGCCGGCGGGCGCCGCGACCGGCGCCGGACGCCCGGGACCGACGGTGGGGTCGGCGGCGGGGCGGACGGCGGGCGGGGCCGCCACGGCGACGGCGGCCGCGCCGTCGCCGAAGAGGCTGTTGACCACGGCCGAGCGCATGGTGCCGTCCATCACGTACGCCGCCGAGCAGGTCTCGACGCAGACCATCAGGGCCAGCTCGCCGGGGTGGGCGCCGGCCCAGGAGGCCACCGAGGTCAGGCCGTTGAGGCCCGCGTTGCAGCCCATGCCCACCACGTCCAGCCGGGCGCAGTGCCGGTCGATGCCCAGGTCCTTGATCAGCAGCGCGGAGAAGCCGGGGGTGAGCAGCCCGGTCGAGGTGACGCAGCACAGGTACCGGACGTCGGCGAGGGTGGCGCCCGCCGCCGCGAGGCAGCGTTCGACCGCCTGCCGGCCGAGGGCGACGCCGCTGGTGCCGTGCTTCGCCAGCAGCTCGCCCTGGGTCTCGACGGGCATCGAGCCGTCCGGCAGCGGCGGCGGGAGCGTGAGCGCGCGGCGCTCGATGGCGCTGTTCAGGAATATCGAGCGGATTCGCGGGTCGGTGATGCCGAACATGTCCAGCAGCTCGCGCTGCGCATAGGAGGTTCCGGGCACCGAGGTGCCGACCCCCAGGATCGCGGGGGAGGTCGTTCTGGATTCCGCGGACAGGGATTTCGGGCGGTTCCGGACACTCCGGTCGGCCACTTTCATCGTCGTCTCCTCCGGACGTTTCCTCGGTGGTTTGTTCGGCGTCGCCCGGGCTACGATTCCGCCATGTCGGAAGAATCGTCAGGGAAATTCGGGAACGACAGCGGGACCGGCGACGGGAACGGCCGCGGGACCGCCGCGGCCGACGGTGACGAGCCGAGGGTCCGGTTCGAGAAGGACGGCCGGGTGGCCCGGGTGACGCTGAACCGGCCCGCCGTGCTCAACGCCATGGACCTGCGGACGCACGAGGAACTGGCACGGGCCTGGGACGCCTTCGAGGCCGACGACGACCTGTGGGTCGCCGTCCTCTCCGGCGCGGGCGACCGCGCCTTCTCCGTCGGCCAGGACCTCAAGGAGCTGGCCGGGCGGGTCCGGGACGGGACGGCGGGCACGGCCACCTTCGGCAGCCGGGGCCGGCCCGGCTGGCCGAGGCTGACCGAGCGGTTCGAGCTGGCCAAGCCGGTGGTGGCCTCGGTCCGGGGGTACGCGCTGGGCGGCGGGTTCGAACTCGCCCTGGCCTGCGACCTCGTCGTCGCCGCCGAGGACGCGACGTTCGCGCTGCCGGAGGCCAGGCTCGGCCTCATGGCGGGCGCCGGCGGCGTGTTCCGGCTGACCCGGCAGCTGCCGTGGAGGACCGCGATGGGGCATCTGCTGACCGGGCGTCCGATGGACGCGCGGCGCGCCTTCGAACTCGGCCTGGTGAACGAGGTGGTGCCGGCCGCCGAGCTCGACGCCTGCACCGACCGGTGGGTCTCGGACATCCTGCGCTGTGCTCCCCTCTCGGTCCGGGCGATCAAGGAGGCGGCGACCCGCTCCGCCACCGTGCCGCTGGAAGAAGCCTTCGCGATGCGCTACCCCTGGGAGGAGCGGCGCATGGCCGGGCGGGACGCGATGGAGGGGCCGCTCGCCTTCGCCGAGAAGCGCGTCCCCGTCTGGGAGGGCCGGTGAGACCCGGCCGGTGACCGCCCCCGGTGGGCGCCGGCCGGCGCCCACCGCCCCCTCCCCCGCCCACGTCAGTCGAGGTAGTCCTCCGGCCCGCCCTCGCGGACCGTGTCCAGGGTGAAGCAGTGGAACCCGCCGCCGAAGAGCCGCCGGTGACGGTGGCGGACCGGTACGACGGTGAATCCGTGCCGTTCGAGGGTGCGCGCCAGCTCCGGGCAGGCTTCGTTGACCAGCACGGTGTCCGGGGACACCGAGAGCACGTTCAGGTCGATGAACGGGCTGGTGAGAATCAGGTCGTCGTCGTCGTACCGCGGGAAGTTGTCGCCCTCGGCCGGCGGCGGGACGATCAGGTCCCACTTCCGAAGTGCCTCGGGCAGCTTCTCGACCACCCGCTCGGACCGGACCAGCAGGGTGCCGGGGCGCAGCGCGAGCACCATGCTGTCGATGTGGCTGTCACTCAGCCGGTGCACCCGGTGGATCCGGAACCGGCCTTCGAGGTGGCGCTCCAGCCAGTCGCAGGCCATCGCGTGGTTGGCGGTGGAGATGTTGACGACGAGGTCGCGTCCGAGCCGGAGGCACTGGGCGCCGTCGAACATCATCTCGAAACCGACGTCGTACGGGGACGGCTTCGGGTCCGCGATCGGCTCGGTGGG
This sequence comes from Kitasatospora sp. NPDC094019, assembly GCF_044764505.1. Classification (NCBI taxonomy): domain Bacteria; kingdom Bacillati; phylum Actinomycetota; class Actinomycetes; order Kitasatosporales; family Streptomycetaceae; genus Kitasatospora; species Kitasatospora sp. NPDC094019. The sequence continues at coordinate 115,278 of NZ_JBIWIF010000012.1, read as the reverse complement.
CCCGCCGACCGTGCTGGTGCGCGCGTAGTCGAGATCGAAGGACGCGTCCGTCATCAGTGGCCGGGGCATGACGGTCCAGCGGGCGCCCTGCTGGAAGTAGTGGTTGAAGATCCCGGTGAGGAACTGGGTCTCGAAGTAGCGGGACCGGATCATCGGCGGTGTCTCGATGATCTCGTCACCCAGGATCAGGGTGTTGTCGCGGACGTTGAGGGGCGGCACCACCGAGGCCGCCCAGGCCGGTGTCTCGACCCTGGCCGTCGCGGCGTCGACGCTCATCGGCCGGTGGACCGTCACTGACAGCGATTCGAGCGCCTTGACGATGCCGTCCAGGTCCTCGTTCAGCTCGTCCACATAGCGCTGCTTGATCGACTTCCGGCCGGAGCCGGCGCCCGGCCCGCCGTCGGCGGCGGCCGTCAGCCGGGGGTAGTACCACTCCGAGCGCGAGGAGTTGTCCTTGGCGATGTTGTCGTGGAAGAACAGGTCGAAGGAGAGCTCGCGCTCGTGCGAGGTGTAGTTCTCCGCCGAACCGACGATCACCTCCTTGAGCGGCGACCATTCGTCGAAGCTGTTCAGCTGCATCGCGGACTCCTCCTGCGGTGGTTCCTTCGGGCACGGTGAATGGTCCGGGAATCGGGATGATCGCCGGTTGCGGTTCGGCCGTTCGTCGCTCGTGGTCCGGGGGGGCGGAATCGCGCGGGACCGGGACGTCCGGCCCTCCCGGTCCGGCCACCCGGGGCGATGACGGTCCGTCACACGCACCCCGGGAGAAGCGGCGTCCGCACACCATCACTTCATCCCGGCCGACTGCGCGTCAAGACCCTGGCACCGAACGGGACTTCGAGATCCACGGGATGATTCACCCATAAGCCCACACAGTCGCCCGCGCGGATCCTCCTGGCCCCGGGGGGTCGCCTACGGGTGCAATGTGACGTACCATCTGCTGGGCGCCGGGGTGTCCACCGGGCCGGTCCGGGCCGTGGATCCCCGGACCGACGGCCCGGGGACGATCGTTCCGCTCGGGCCGCCCGCATTCCTCGGGCGTTCCCGGGTTCTCCGCGTTTCGCGTTCCGAGCTTCGCTTTCCACGTTCTCGCGTTCCGAGTTCTCGCGTTCCGGCAGGTCCTCCGCCGACGGTCCAGAAGGGAATGCCCGCCCCCATGAGCAACGCGCACGAAGGTGATCCGGTCTACGAGCGCTTCCGGTTCCTGGTCAACGCCCCGGCGTTGTTCAACGCGGTGACGACGGCCGTCGAACTCGGTGTCTTCCGCTTCCTCCGGGAACAGGGCCCGGCCCCGTTCGAGCAGCTCCACACCGTCACCGGCATCCCCGCCCACCAGCTCCGGGTCCTCCTTCAGGGCGTCTGCTCGACCGGCCTCCTGACCAGGACCGACGGCCGGTACGCCAACTCCGCGGTGGCCGCGGACCTGTTGGCGACGGACGCGCCGGACAGCTGGTCCCACATCCTCGTGGGCTGGAAGGAGGTCTACTACCCGGCCTTCTCGCACCTCACCCGGGCGATGCGCACCGGCACCAACACCGCCCTCGCCGACCATCCCGGCGACGAACCCACGCTCTACCAGCGGCTGTCCCGCAACCCCGGACTGGAGACGGTGTTCCACCGGGCGATGAGCGCCTTCACCCTGCGGAGCCTCGACGCCCTGGTCGAACGGGACGAGTTCTCCTCCGTCCGGCACCTGCTCGACATCGGCGGCGGCGACGGCACCACCTCGGCCGAACTCGCCCGCCGCCACCCCGGACTCAGGGCCACCGTCCTCGACATGCCCAGCGTGTCGCGGCTCGCCGGCGACGGAGCGGCCGCGGAGCTCAGCGACCGGGTGCGGCTGCACCCCGGCGACATCTTCGACGACACGTTCCCGCCCGGCGCCGACGCCGTGCTCTTCAGCCACGTCCTGGAGATCTTCGCCGAGGAGCAGATCCTCGCCCTGCTGACCAAGGCGTACGACGCCCTGCCCGTCGGCGGCAGGGTCTTCGTCTACGGCTTCAACGTCTCCGACGACGAGACCGAGGGCATCTTCTCGGCCCGGCTGGGCCTCTACTTCAACGTGCTCGCCAGCGGCCGGGGCATGGCCTACCCGGCCAAGGACTACGAGGAGTGGCTGCGCCGGGTGGGCTTCGCCGAGGTGCGGACCGTCGGCGGACTCCCCTACGAGCACGGCCTCACCCTCGGCACAAAGGCTTAGATTCTCCCATGCGCCCCTTCCCCGAACCCGACCCCGGCGAGCCCGCGCTCGGCTCCCCCGGCCGCTACCTGCTGTGGCTGGCGGCCGCCCACCGCGCCTCCGCCGTCCTCGCCGTGGGTTACGGCGTGCTCTGCACCCTGGCCCAGGCGTTCGTGCCCGCCGCGATCGGCCGCGGGGTCGACCGGGGGCTGATCGCCGGGGACCGGGGCGCGCTGGTGGCCTGGTGCGCCGTCGTCCTCGGCCTCGGCGTCACCCAGGCCGTCACCGGCACCCTGCGCGACCGCTGCTCGGTGACCAACCGGTTCGGGGCGAGCTACCGCACCATGCAGCTCGTCACCCGCAAGGCGGCGCGGCTGGGCGCCGAGCTGCCGCTCCGGGTGTCCGCCGGCACCGTGGTGAGCGTCGGCGCCACCGACATCACCCGGATCGGCGCCGCCCTGGAGAGCACCGCGCGCGGCGGCGGGGCCGTGGTGTCCATCGCGGTGGTCGCCGGAGTCATGCTCACCGTCTCCTGGCAACTCGGCCTGGTCGCCCTGGTCGGCGTACCGCTGTCGGCGGCGGCGATCGCCGCGCTGATGCGGCTGCTGCACGCCAGGCAGCACGACCTGCGGAAGGAACAGGGCGCGCTGGCGGACCTCGCCGTGGACATCGTCGACGGCCTCCGGGTACTGCGCGGCATCGGCGGCGAGCGGGTCTTCGCCGACCGGTACCGCGAGCGCTCGCAGCGGGTCCGCCAGGAGGGCGTCCGGGTCGCGGGCGTGGAATCGGGGGTGGCCGCCGGACGGCTGCTGCTGCCCGGACTCCTGGTCACGGTGATCGTCTGGCTCGGAGCCCACTTCGTCGGCACCGGCCGGATGAGCCCGGGGGCGCTGGTCGCCTTCTACGGGTACGCCGTCTTCCTCGCCGACCAGTTGCGCCGCGCGACCTCCATGGTCGACCAGCTGACCAGGGCGTTCGTCGCGGCCCGGATGGTGACCGACCTGCTGGCGATGGAACCCGGGCTCGGCTCGGGCGACCTGGAGCCGGACCCGCGCGGTGCGCGGGGAGCTCTGCGGGATCCGGAGTCGGGCCTGGAGATCCCGCCGGACCGGTTCGTCGGCGTCGCCTGCGCCCGCCCGGACGACATGCTGCTGCTCGCCGACCGGCTCGGCCGGTACGTGGACTCCCCGGTCACCCTCGACGGCACACCGCTGGCCGCGTTCCCGCTCGCGGAGGTGCGCCGCCGGATCCTGGTCGTGGACCACGACGCCCGGCTGTTCTCGGGCGGGCTGGGCAGCCAGCTCGATCCGCACGGCCCGGCGGCGGCCGGCGGCACGGGCGGGGATACGGGCGGAGGTACGGGCGAAGGCGCCGACGGCCGTCCGGCCGAAGGCACGGGTGACAGCGCGGGTGACAGCGCGGACCGGCTGCGGAGGGCGCTCGACACCGCCTCCGCCCACGACGTCGTCGAGGCGCTGCCCGCGGGCCTCGGCCAGGAGATCACCGGCGGCCGGGAGTTCTCCGGCGGCCAGCGGCAACGGCTGAACCTGGTCCGGGCGCTGCTCACGGACCCGGACACGCTGGTCCTGGTCGAGCCGACCAGCGCGCTCGACGCCCACACCGAGGCCCGGGTCGCCGAACGGCTCGGCGCCCACCGGCGCGGCCGGTCGACCGTGGTCCTCACCACCAGCCCGATCCTGCTGGACCGCGCCGACCACGTGGTCCTCGTCGAGGAGGGAACGGTCGTGGCCGAGGGCCGGCACGGCGAGCTGCTCGCCGACCCCCGCTACCGGGCCGTCGTCACCAGGGAGGTGACGGTCGCATGAGCACCCTTCCCGTCGCGACGCCCCGCGAGGTGCGGGCCTACGCCAGGCGCCTCGCCCTCCGGTACCCCGGACAGCTCTCGTTCTCCCTGCTGCTGCACGCCCTCGCCACCGCGGCCGGGCTGGTCGCGCCGAAACTGCTGGGCGGGCTGGTCGAGGACGCGGGCCGGGGCACCGGCGTCGACGGCGCCACCGGCACCGCGCTGACCATCGGCGCCGCCGTGGTGGCCCAGGCCGTGCTGACCCGCTTCGCGCTGCTCGCCTCGCTGCGGCTCAGCGAGAAGGTCCTCGCCCGGCTGCGCGAGGAGTTCGTCGACCGGGTGCTCGCGCTGCCCCTGGCCACGGTGGAGCGGGCCGGCCCCGGTGAGCTGATCACCAGAACCACCCGGGACATCGACGTGCTGGCCGGCACCGTGCAACTCGCCGTCCCCGACACGTTGGTGGCACTCGCCACGGTCGCGCTGACGCTGGGCGCGGTGGCCCTCACCGCGCCGGTGCTGGTCCTGCCGTGCCTGGTGGCCGTACCCGTCCTCTGGCTGTCGACCACCTGGTACCTGCGCCGGGCCCGGGCCGGCTACCTGCGGGCGAACGCCTCGTACGCCCGGCTCACCGGCGGCCTCGGCGAGACCGTCGACGGGGCGCGCACCGTGGACGCGCTGCGGCTGGCGGACCACCGGTTCGCCCGGGTCAACGAGGACATCGCCGAGTCCTACGCGGCCGAGCGCCGCACCCTGTACCTGCGCAGCGTCTACCTGCCGATCGCCGACACCGGCTATGTGCTGCCGGTGGTCGCCACCCTGCTGATCGGCGGGCTGCTGTACCTCGACGGCCGGGTCTCCCTGGCGGCCGTCACGGCGGCCACCCTGTACGTGCAGCAGATCATCGGACCGGTGGACCGGCTGCTGTTCTGGATGGACGAGTTGCAGGTCGGCGGGGCCTCGCTGGCCCGGATCCTCGGCGTGCACGGGCCCGCGACCGACTCCGGCGGCACGAGCACGGTCGCGACCGGGACCGGGAGCGGGACCACCTCGGAGACCGCTGGCGCGGGCGCCGGGAAGGACATCGTCCTGAAGGGCGTGTCGCACGCCTACCGGGAGGGTCAGGACGTTCTGCACTCGGTCGATCTGACGATCCGGGCCGGGGAACGGATCGCGGTCGTCGGTCCCTCCGGCGCCGGGAAGAGCACCCTCGCCGGGTTGCTGGCCGGACTCCACGCCCCCACCGCCGGCTCGATCACCATCGGGGGCACGGAGATGGGGTCCGTCCCGGTGGCCGAACTCCGCCGCCGGATCGCCCTGGTGACCCAGGAGCACCACGTCTTCCGCGGCACCCTGCGGGACAATCTGCTGATCGCCCGGCCGGACGCCGGGCACCACGAGCTCGAACACGCCCTCAAGGCGGTCGACGCCTGGGAGTGGGCCCGCGAACTGGGCCCGGACACCGAGGTCGGCTCGGGCGCCGCGCCGCTCTCCCCGATCCAGGCCCAGCAACTGGCCCTCGCCCGGCTGGTGCTGAGCGATCCGATCGCCGTCGTCCTGGACGAGGCCACCTCACTGCTCGACCCGCGCGCCGCGCGGCAGCTGGAACGGGCCCTGGCCGCCGTGCTGGAGGGGCGCACGGTCGTCGCCGTCGCGCACCGGCTGCACACGGCCCACGACGCCGACCGCGTCGTGGTGATGGAGGACGGCCGGATCACCGAGGCCGGGAGCCACGAGCAACTGGTGCGGCAGGGCGGGCCGTACGCCCGGCTGTGGCGGTCCTGGCACGGCGGCCGGTCCGACCCGGCCGACCCGGCGTAACAGGAGCGGCAGGAGCAGCGGGAACGACAGGACGACGGCCCGGGCCGTCGGACCGGCGCTCCGGCGCGCGCCCGCGGGCCGTCGCACCGAACCGGACACCGAAGCACGAAGGGGGACCACATGACGGACACCGCGTCGATCCGGTCCGGGGCCCGGCACGGGCACCTCGACGGAGCGCCGGCGATCGACCTGCCCACCGACCGGCCCCGGCTCACCGCCGGACCGTACCGCCCCGGGACCGAGCGCCTGCCGCTTCCCGCCGCCACGACGGCCCGCCTGGACGAGGTGAGCGACGCGGCGGGAGTGCCCCCGTCGACGACGGTGCTCACCGTCTGGGCCGCCGTGCTGCACCGCCACACCGGTCGGACCGAACTCCCGATCGGCCTGGCCGCCGACCCGCCGGACGGCCCCGCGGTGCTCCCGCTGCTGCTGCGGCTCCGGCCCGCGGCGGCGTTCGCCGAGGAACTCCCCCGGATCCACTCCGCCGCCCTCGCCGCCGCCCTCCCCGCCGCCGCGAACACCGCCGCCCCGGACACCGCGCCGCCGGAGCCGCGCGCCGTCTCCGGCCACCCCGGTGAGCGCGAGCTGCGCGCCTCGGCGCCGGACGTCGCCCTGTCGCTGGAGCGCGAGGGCGGGGCCGCCGCCCTGTGCCTGCGCTACAACACCGGTCTGCTGTCCCGCTCGACCGCCGTCTGGATGCTCGGCCACTGCCTGACCCTGCTCGGGGAGGCCCTGGCCGATCCCGGGCGGCCGGTCCGGGAGCTGCGGGTGCAGGACGAGCCGCCCGTCGGCGTCTGGTCGCTGCCGGTCCCGGCGGGCTTCACCGCCCCGGCGCCGGCCGCGCCGGGCGAAACCCTGGTCGACCGGTTCCTGCGGACGGCGGCCGCGCACGCCGGCCGCACCGCCGTGACCGGGCCCTCGGGCACGCTCGACTACGCCGGGCTGGAGCGCGTCACCGCCGCGACCGCGCGCCGGCTGCGGCGCTCCGGCGGCCCCGGCAAGCGGGTCGCGGTGCTCTGCGAGCACGACCTCGGCGCCGTGGTCGGCGCCTGGTCGGTCCTCAGGACGGGCGCGGCCTACGTCCCGCTGGACCCCCGGCAACCGGACGGCCGGCTGACCAGGCTGCTGCTCGACGCCGACGCCGACGCGATCCTCTGCGACCCCGGACTCACCGCGCGCGCCTCGGCGCTGGCCCGGGGGCGGCGGGTCCTCCCCCTGGACCCGGCCGACCCGGGCCCCGCCACCGAGGTACGGCCGGACGGCGGGGCACGAACGGACAGTGCGACGCTGCCGGACGGCGGGGCACGGCCGGGCACCGGTGGGCCGCCGAACGGCGGGCCCGACGCGCTCGCCTACCTCCTGCACACCTCGGGCTCCACCGGAACGCCGAAGGCGGTGATGCAGACCTCCGGCAACGTCCTCGCGCACGCGCTCACCTACGCGGACCGGATCCGCCTCGGCCCGGGCGACCAGGTGCCACTGCTGGCCCGGCACACCTTCGACGCCGCCGTGATGGACCTCTACGGCGCGCTGCTGACCGGGGCCACCCTCCACGTGCTGGACCCGCTGCTCCCGGCCCCCCGGCTGCGCGAGCGGCTCGCCGCCGCCGGGGCCACCGTGCTGCACTGCACCCCGACCGTCTTCCGCCACCTGACCGGCGACCTCGCCGAGGACGCGGCGCGGCACGAGGCCACGCTCGGGACCGTCCGGGCCGTGGTGCTCGGCGGCGAGGAGGCCGGCCCGCACGACCTGCGCCGCTTCCTCCGGGCCTTCCCCGAGGGCAGCGCCCTGGTCAACGGCCTCGGCCCGACCGAGTGCACCCTGATCGCCCAGCACCTCGCCGTCCGGGCCGACCTCGGCGGCGGCGCGCTCCCGGTGGGCGGTCCGGTCGAGGGGGTGCGGATCCGCCTGGTCGACGCGGACGGGCACCCCACCGAGCTGCGCGGCGAACTGGAGGTCCGCGGCGAGCGGGTGGCCTCCGGCTACTGGGGCCGACCAGAGGTCACCGCCGGGGCGTTCGGTACCGCCCCGGACGGCACCCGGTACTACCGCACCGGCGATCTGGTGCGGCGCCGCGCCGACGGGGCACTGGTCTTCCTGGGGCGCCGGGACCGGCAGATCAAGATCCGCGGCCACCGGATCGAGCCCGGGGAGATCGAGGCGGTGCTCCGGGGCCACCCCACGGTCGCGGAGGCCGTACTGACCGTCGACACCCGGCGGCCGACGGCCCGGCTGGTCGCCCACGTCACCCCGGCCACGGCCTTCCCCCCGGACGCCGAGGAGTTGGGCCGCTACCTGGCCCGCACCCTGCCCGAACACGCCGTGCCCTGGCGGGTGGTCGCCCTGGAGCGGCTGCCGCTCGGCCCGACCGGCAAGCTCGACCGTTCCGCGCTGCCCGCGCCGGAGGAGGCCCCGGCCGACACCGGCGACGCCCCGAGCACCCCGACCGAGCGGGCGGTGGCCGGCGTGTGGTGCCGGGTCCTCGGCGTCCCGTCGGCGCGTCTGCACAGCAACTTCGTCGCCAGCGGCGGGGACTCGATCCAGCTGCTGACCCTGCTCACCGAAATCCGCGCCGAACTCGGGGTCGAACTCGACCTCCTGGAGATCCTGGCCGCCCCCACCGTCGCCACCATGGCGCACCTGATCGAACGGGAGAACCGATGCTGATCCTGCCCGGCGCGCGGCCCGCGCGGAGGGACCCCCGGAACGGGCCCGCCACCCGCGTCCTCATCGGCAACGACTTCAGCGAGGACGTGCGCACCGACCGGGGCTGGACCGGCTGGTGGGTGCAGCGGATCGCCTGGTTCGCCGAGGACGGCGACGTCCTCGTCCTGCCGGTGCGGCCCGACGATGACTTCCTCGCCTACGTGACCTCCTCGACCGGCGTGCGGCGGGAGACCCTGACGGTCGTCGTCCCGCCCGCGCACGCCGGCAGCGAGGGCACCCTCTCCCCGGCCCGGCTGGCCGACCCGGAGTTCGTCGAGGCGCTCGAACGCGCCGTCGGGGAACGGGAGGTGACCCATCTGTCCGCCCTGTGGCCGGACGCGGCGGTGGCCCGGCTCGCCGCCGCCCTCGGTGTGCGGGACGCGATGCCGGGCCACGGCTTCGTGGACCAGGCGGGCGGCGTGATGGTCAACAGCAAATCGGCGTTCCGGACCATCGCGGGCGGCGTGGGAGTGCCGGTACCGGAGGGCGCCGTCTGCGTCAGCCCACAGGTCGCCGAGGAGGCGATCCTCGACCTGCTCGGCGGCGGCCCGGTGATGGTCAAGCACGACTTCCTCTCCGGCGGGCGCGGCAACGAGGTCCTGACGACCGGTGAGGGCTTCCGCCCGATCGGCGCCCGCCGGGTGGTCACCGTCACCGGCCACCAGGACGTGCGGTCCTACCTGCGGGAGCGGTGGGAGTGGCTGACCGCCGGCGGCCGGGGGCGGCCGGTCGCGGAGCGCTACGTCCGCGACAGCTCCGCGTTCTTCTCGGAGTTCCTCCTCACCGACGAGGGCGTGGAGCTGACCGGTGACGGCGAACTGCTCTCCGCCCCCTACGCGGTCGGGCAGATCATGCCGTCCCAGGGCCTGGAGCCGGAGGTGCTCGACCGGATCCTCGCCGGCGGCCGCCGGCTGGCCGAGGCGCTGCACGCGATCGGTTACCGGGGCGTGCTGGGCCCGGACGCGATCGTGACCCCGGACCGCGAGGTGCTCTTCACCGAGTACAACGGCCGGGTCACCGGCTCCACCCACATCTACGGCCGGATCGGCGCGGCCGTGGTGGGCGGGGGTTTCGGCAAGGACCGGATCATCCTCGAACGGGTGTGGCCGGAGGGCTGGGCGACCACGTCGTTCGCGGCCGCGCTCGCCGCGATCGAGGGCGCCGGCCTCCGCTACGACCCGGCCACCCGCACCGGTGTCGTGCTGACCAACGCCTTCGACGGCGACCGCGGGGTCATGTACTGCGTCGTGGCCGAGGACCTGGCCTCCGCCTGGGCCCGCGACCGGGCGCTGAAGCCGGTGTTCGCGGTTCCCGGGCCGGACGATTCCCCCGCTCAGGGCTCCGCGCGCGCCTAGGACGCGTCGGTCCCACCTGGTGTTCCCCGGGGAACGTCCCGCGAGTTCGGCGGGACTCCTCCCCACCATGCCCACCGGTAGTCAGGAGACGTGTGACGTGGCAGATGTGAACAGCCGCCTGGCGGCACTGTGGACCGAGCTTCTCGGGTGCGAGGAGGTCACCGAGGAGACGGACTTCTTCGAGTCCGGCGGCACCTCGGTGGTGGCGGTCCACCTCGCGGCCGAGATCCAGGACCGGTTGCTGATCGAGGTCGACGCGATCGAGATCGTCACCCACCGGACGTTCGGCGAACTCGCCGCACTCCTCGGCGGGCGGATCCCGGCGGACGTGGCCCGGGAGTAGGGACGTCCCCGCCCGGTCACTCCGGGCGGGCCGCGGGTCTGTGCCCCCAGGCGGTGAGCAGGCCGGCCGCCAGGGCGGCGCAGTCCTCGGAGTCCAGGTAGCGGATCGCCTCGTCCACCGCCGCGTCGTCGACCAGGCCGGTGGCGAGCATCGCGGCCCGGCTCCGCTCCCAGGTGTCCGCCCAGAACCGGCTGATCGGGCTGCCCGGCAGCAGCGGCGGTACGTGGATCTCCGCGCCGACCCGTACCAGCCCCGCCCCGCGCAGCAGTTGCGGGTACGAGGGCACCCAGGAGACGTCGGTGCCGATGGTGGCGCGCAGCCCCTGCCACATCGCCCGCATCGCCCTGCTGTACGGGGTGCCGGGCACCCGGTCGCCGGTCAGGTCGACCGCGTCGCCCAGCACCAGCACCCCGCCCGGCTCGACGAGTTCGGCCAGCGCCCGGACCAGCCGCTCGCGCTCGGGCAGGTGCATCAGCACGAAGCGGGCGTGGACCAGCCGGAACCGGCCGGGGGCGAAGTCCGGGGCGGTGAGGTCGGCCTCCCGCACCTCCAGTCCGGGCACGGCCCGCGCGGCGAGGAAGCGCACATCGCGGTCCACGGCCAGCACTTCCGCCACCCCGGCCTCGTCCAGCAGCCTGCGGGAGACCGTACCGGTGCCGGCCCCGAGGTCGAGGCAGCGCCATCCCGGTCCGACCCCGAGCGCGTGCAGCCGGGCCATGGTGACCCCGTCGTAGGCGAGGGCGCCGAAGTCGATCCGCTCGCCCTCCCCCTCCTGCTCCGGCCGGAACACCGCCTCGCCGTAGCGGCCGCCGGTCACCGGGCGGCCCTCCGTGCTCCGGGGGCGGCGGGCCCGGCGGGGACTCCGGTGGCGGCGGGACCGCCCGGGCGACACGGCGGCGGGTCGTCGAGGAGTTCCATGGCCGGGCCTCTCACGGACGCGGGGTCGGGGGCGCGGCGCACGCGCGGCCGCCGCTCTTCGATCGTCCCCCTCCCCCGCGCCCGCCGCGCGCCGCACCGCCGATCCCGCGCCACCCGCCCCGTTACATCTTGACAATGAGTGTCACAATGTAACGCGCGCGGGGCCGGCAGGTCCGGCGGCGACCGATTCCAGCAGCTCGGAGCACGTCATGCACCCCTTCCTCGACCATCCGGGGCCGCTCGCCTTCGCGCACCGGGGTGGTGACCTCGGGCGGCCGGAGAACTCGCTGGCCGCGTTCGAGGCCGCCGTCGCCCTCGGGTACAGCTATCTGGAGACCGACGTCCACACCACCGCGGACGGTGTCCTGGTCGCCTTCCACGACAGCCGGCTGGACCGGGTCACCGACCGCACCGGCGTGCTGGCCGAACTTCCCTGGCGCACCGTGCGCGAGGCCAGGATCGGCGGCACCGAGCCGGTGCCGCTGCTGGAGGAACTGCTCGACGCGTTCCCCGAGGCCCGATTCAACATCGACGTCAAGGCCGCGCCCGCCGTCGGCCCGCTGGTCGAGGCGGTGCGCCGGACCGGCGCCTGGGACCGGGTCTGCGTCGGTGGCTTCTCCGACGCCCGGCTCGCCGCCGTCCGCGCCGCCGCCGGGCCCCGGCTGGCGACCTCGCTCGGCCCGCGCGAGGTCGCGCGGCTGCGGCTGCGCTCGCTGGCCGGGCCGCTCGTCCGCGGCGGCGGGGCGCCGTGGGCCGGGACCTGTGCCCAGGTACCCGAGCGGCACAAGGGCGTCCGGGTGGTCGACCGGGCCTTCGTCCGGGCCGCGCACCGCCTGGGCCTGCAGGTTCACGTCTGGACTGTGGACGACGCCACACGGATCCGGGCTCTCCTCGACCTGGGTGTGGATGGCATCATGGCCGATCGCATCGACGTCCTGCGCGATGTCCTCCGCGAGCGCGGATGCTGGCCCCACGGCGGCAACGGCTCCAGCACGGTGATAGGAACCACCCCATGAGCACCGCGACCGACCTGCCGGAGCATCCGGCGACCGCCACCGACGACGGCCGCGCGCTGCGCCGCATGCAGTTCGGCTGGTACATCAACGACTGGGCCAACGCGGCCTTCTCCGCCACCGTCCTCACGGTGTTCCTCGGCCCGTACCTGACCTCCGTCGCCAAGGAGGCGGCCGACGCCCAGGGCAATGTGCACCCGCTCGGGCTGTCGATCCGGGCGGGCTCGTTCTTCCCGTACACGGTGTCGTTCTCGGTACTGCTGTCGGTCGGCGCGATGCTGCTGCTGGGGACGGTCGCCGACCGCACCGGACGGCACAAGGAGCTGATGTGCGGCGCCGCCTACGTCGGCTCGGCCGCGACGATGGGCATGTTCTTCCTCGGCGGCGACCGCTACCTGCTCGGCGGCGGCCTGCTGGTGGTCGCGAACATCGCGTACGCGGTGTCGGTCGCGCTCTCCTACGCCTACCTGCCCGGCCTGGCCTCGCCCGACGAGCGGGACGCGGTGTCCTCCAAGGGCTGGGCCTACGGCTACGCGGGCGGCGGGCTGCTGCTGATCGCGAACCTGGCGCTGTTCCAGGGCCACGACGCGTTCGGGCTGTCCTCCGGCACCGCCGTGCGGATCTGCCTGGCCTCGGCCGGGCTGTGGTGGGCGATCTTCACCGTCGTGCCGCTGCTCCGGCTGCCCTCGCGGGCCGGTGTGCTCCCGGGGCAGCCGACCAGCACCGCGAGGGACGCCGAGGGCGCCGAACCGGCCGCCGGGAGCCTGCGCGAACTCGGCCGCACCCTCAAGGGCATGCGCCGCTACCCGCTGACCCTGCTCTACCTGGGCGCCTTCCTCTGCTACAACGACGGCATCCAGACCGTCGTCTCGCAGGCTTCGCTGTACGGCAGCGAGGAACTGGGCATGGACCAGACCTCGCTGGTCGTCGCCGTGCTGCTGGTGCAGATCGTGGCGATCGGCGGCGCGCTGCTGCTCGGCCGGATCGCGCACCGCTTCGGTGCCAAGAGCACCATCCTCGGCTCGCTGGTCGGCTGGGTGGTGACCCTCGCCCTCGGCTACTTCATGCCGGCCCACCAGCCCGCCTGGTTCTACGCCCTGGCCTGCATGATCGGCCTGGTGCTCGGCGGCAGCCAGGCGCTGTCCCGCTCACTGTTCTCGCACATGATCCCGGCCGGCCGGGAGGCCGAGTACTTCAGCGTCTACAAGGTCAGCGACCGCGGCACCAGTTGGATGGGCCCGCTGGTCTTCGGCCTGGCCTACCAGATCACCGGCAGCTACCGCTCGGCGATCATCTCGCTGCTGGTGTTCTTCGTGATCGGCTTCGCCGTGCTGCTGCGGGTCCCCGTCCGCCGTGCGATCGAGGCAGTCGGCAACCCGGTGCCCGAGCGTCTCTGACCGTTCCGTTCCCGGGCCCGGGAACGGAACGGAACCGCCCGGAACGGGGCGGGGGCTGCGAGAGCCCCCGCCCCGTTCCGTTGTGTGCCGGTGCCGGTGCCGGTGCCGGTGCCGGGCGACGGGCGACGAGCGACGAGCGCCTCAGACCGACGGCTTCCAGCCCAGGGCCGGACCCAGGTGCGCGGCGATGTCGGTGAGGATCTGGACGTAGTCCTCGTGGCCGAAGGTGAACGGCAACGCGAAGACCACCTCGTCCACCTCGCGGAAGCCGGCGTGGGCGGACAGTTGCTCGGCGATCGCGTCGGACGGGCCCACCAGGTCCCGGGCGAACATCGTGCGCGCCGGCCCCTGCGGGGTGGCGGTCCGGGGCGTCCGGGCCCGGACGTAGTCCTCGTAGCGCGCCCGCTGCTCCGGGGTGGCGCTGTCGGTGGGGATCACCACCAGTCCCTGGGAGACCCGGGCCCCGGCGCCCAGCGGGTGGTGCGCGCGGAAGGCGGCGATCTGCGAGCGCTGGATCTCGGCGAAGTCCTCCGCCTCCTCGGCCCGCACCACGTTGCTGGTGAGCAGCGAGAGCCCCTGCTCCCCGGCCCAGCGGGCGGAGCGCAGGCTGCCCCCGCCGTACCAGAGGCGGTCGGCCAGGCCGGGCGAGACCGGCTGGACCCGGTCCGAGTACACCTCGATGCCCTCCACGCCGCTGAAGTCGGTGGCCGGCTCGCCGCGCAGGAAGCCGAGCAGCCGGCGGACCCGCTCGTAGCCGAAGTCCTCGGCCTCGGCGGTGTCCGGGTACAGCGCGCCGGAGACCCGGTCCCAGTGGCCGGGGCGGCCGACGCTGACGCCGGGGTTGAGCCGGCCGCCGGACAGCAGGTCGGTGGTGGCGAGGTCCTCGGCCAGGCGCAGCGGGTTCTCCCAGCCGACCGGGACGACCGCCGTGCCGAGCTCGATCCGGCGGGTGCGCTGGGTGGCGGCCGCGAGCACCGCGACCGGTGAGGAGATGCCGTACTGGAGGTGGCGGTGGCGCACCCAGGCGCTGTCGAAGCCCAACCGCTCGCCGAGTTCGATCAGCCGCAGGGTCTGCTCGTGCCCCTGGGCCGGGTCGGCGGGGTCGAACAGTCCGATGGTCAGGAATCCCAGCCTGCGCAGGGGCCTCGCGTGCGACGGCACCGGTGTCCTCTTTCCTCGGCGTCCCCGGGCGCGGACGGTGACCGGCCGGGCGGCGTGCCGTCCACCGTCACACAGCGGTCGGGGACGCTCAAGGGCCGCCCCGGATTCGTCATCGGGCGCAACATCGCTGTCACGCCGCCGAATTCGAACCCGGGACGGCCCCTCGGCCGGCCTGCCGTCAGCCGCGGGCGAGCAGCTCCAGGGTGTCGATCACCCGGTTGGAGAAGCCCCACTCGTTGTCGTACCAGGCCACGACCTTGACGTGCTTGCCGTCGACCCGGGTGAGCGCGGCGTCGAAGATCGAGGACGCGGCCTCGCCGGTGATGTCGCCGGAGACCAGCGGCTCGTCCGCGTAGTCGAGGATGCCCTTGAGCGGGCCGTCGGCGGCGGCGCGGTAGGCGGCGAGCACCTCGTCGAGGGTGACCTCGCGTCCGACCGTGGTGTTCAGCTCGACGATCGAACCGACCGGGACCGGCACCCGGATCGAGTCGCCGGACAGCTTGCCGTCGAGCTGCGGCAGGACCAGGCCGATCGCCTTGGCGGCGCCGGTGGTGGTCGGCACGATGTTGACGCCGGCGGCGCGGGCCCGGCGCAGGTCGCGGTGCGGGCCGTCCTGGAGGTTCTGCTCCTGGGTGTAGGCGTGCACCGTGGTCATGAAGCCGTGCTCGATACCGGCCAGCTCGTCCAGCACGGCGGCCAGCGGGGCCAGCGCGTTGGTGGTGCAGGAGGCGTTGGAGACGATCACGTGCGCGGCCGGGTCGTAGTCACCGGTGTTCACGCCGTAGGCGAGGGTGACGTCGGCGCCGTCGGACGGCGCGCTCACCAGGACCCGGGCGGCGCCGGCCTTCAGGTGGGCGCGGGCGGCGTCCGCCGAGGTGAAGCGGCCGGTCGCCTCCAGGACGAGGTCGACGCCGAGCTCGGCCCACGGCAGGGCGGCGGGGTCGCGCTCGGCGAGCACCTTTATCCGGCGGCCGGCCACGACCAGCTCGTCCCCCTCCACCGCGACCGACTGGCGGAAGCGGCCGAGCGCGCTGTCGAAACGGAGCAGGTGGGCGAGCGAGTCGATGGGGGCGAGGTCGTTGACCGCGACCACCTCCAGCTCGCTGCCGCGCTCCACCAGGGCGCGCAGGCTGTTGCGGCCGATGCGGCCGAACCCGTTGATGGCGATGCGGGTCATGGAGGGCTCCCTCTGCGGTACCGGGCGTTCCCGGGGTGCTCCGGGTGGCCCCGGGGCGTTCCGTCGTGTGCTGACACCTCCATGGTCCGGGCTTCGCCGCAGGCCGGACAGGGGCTGGATCGACATGGTCCGCAAGGATCTCGCCACACTCCTCGCCAACGGTCGCAAGGATCCCGCCACCGGCCCGCGATCACGCCCGGGATCCCGTCGCGGGCCCCCGGCTCAACCCTCGGCGCGGGCCGCGAAGGTGTGCCGGTACTCGGTGGGCGAGGTGCCGAGGACGCGGTGGAAGTGCAGCCGCAGATTCGCCCCGGTGCCGAGCCCGACCCGGTCGGCGATCTGCTCCACCCCCAGATCGGTGCGCTCCAGCAGCTCCCGCGCGAGGTCCACCCGCGCCCGCAGCACCCACTGCATGGGCGTGTAACCGGTGTCCTCGACGAACCGCCGGGAGAAGGTCCGCGCCGACACCCGGGCGTGCCGGGCCAGGCCCTCCAGCGTGAGCGGCTCGGCCAGGTGCGCCAGCGCCCACTCCCGGGTGCCCGCGAAGAGGTCGCCCAGCGGCTCCGGCACGCTGCGCGGCACGTACTGGGCCTGACCGCCGCTGCGGTACGGCGCCGCCACCAGCCGCCGCGCGACATGGTTCGACAGGCCCACCCCGTGGTCGCGCCGCACCAGGTGCAGGCACAGGTCGATGCCGGAGGCCGCGCCGGCCGAGGTGAGCACCGCGCCCTCGTCCACGAACAACACGTTCTCGTCGACCCGGACCCGCGGATGGCGCTCCGCCAGCGCCCTGGCGTAGTGCCAGTGGGTGGTGGCCCGCCTGCCGTCCAGCAGTCCGGTGGCGGCCAGGGCGAAGGCCCCGGTCGAGATGGCCGCCAGCCGGGCGCCCCGGGCGTGGGCGGCCACCAGTGCCTCGACGACGGCGGCCGGGGGCGCGGTCGTCGCCGGATCGCGGTAGCCGGGGACGAACACGGTGTCGGCGTGCTCCACCGCCTCCAGCCCCTCGGCCACGTGGTAGGACAGACCGTCGCCGCCGGTCACCAGGCCCGGCGCCGGGCCGCAGACCCGGACCGTGTAGGGCATGCTCGGCCGGCTGGAGAACACCTGCGCGGGAATGCCCACGTCCAGCGGTTTCGCACCCTCCAGGACGAGTACGGCCACCCGGTGCTTGCCGCGGCTCATCGGGCCGCCTCCACTCCCCGCGGCCGACCCGGGCGCCGCGGCGCGCCCCGGCCGGCACGGTGCCGACCGCAAGCATCCTGCCACCGGACGCCCCGGGCCGGCGCACCGGACCGGGGCGTGTTCGCACGTCGGAGAGGTCCCGCGCCACCGCGGGGGCAGGAGAACCGGGTCGCCTGCCCCCTGGGCCGGACGCCGAGGCCGGACCCCGAACCCTGACGCCGAGGCCGGACCCCGACGCCCGGTCAGGGAGCTGCGGCCGCCGGGCGGACGACGCGGGGCAACGGGGCCGGGAGGGCCTCGCTCTTCACCAGCCAGGCCACGCCGAAGGCGAACACCGACACCGCCTCGCCGAGGTAGGGCAGGGTCAGCGGCCAGTCCCGGGCCAGGTGCAGCACCCCGGCCACGGCGACCGTCAGCACACCGGCCACGATCACCCAGCCGCAGACCAGGTACACCCAGTCACGCGCCGGGCGGCGACGGCCGGCCGCCGGGGAGTCCGCGAACAGCCGCAGGCAGAAGTACCCGAGCACCCCGAACAGGCCGGCGGCGAGGGCCAGATGGAGCATTCCCACCGTTGTCTGGGCACCGCTGGGATGCGGCACCAGATCGGACGGCGGCTCGGTCGGGAACAGGGCCACCCCGATCGCCAGCACCCCGGCCACCGAGCTCAGCCGGTCCTCCCGGCGGTCGTGGCGGTAGCAGATCAGGAAGACGCCGACGGCGCACAGACCGCCGACGAAGACGTTGCGCATATGGGTGTAGTAGGACGCGCTCATCGAACTGAGCAGCGCGACCCGGGCGGAGGTGAGGCTATTGCCGAGCGGCAGGGCGATCGGCAGCAGGAACCCGAGGACACCGACGCCGAGGCGCAGGCGCCGCACGGTCCGGACGTCCTGGGCCCGGGGATCGGGATCCACGGGGGTCCGGGCTTCGGCAGGGGGGTGGGCGGACATGACGCGGCCTCCTTCGACATGCTGAGGCTGTCTGCACCGCGGCCGGGACGGCGGCCGCGGCAGGGTGATACCCGCCCGCGACCGTCCGGGAACCCCCGCCCGGCCTGCTGTTCTGACGCTCCGTCACGACCGGTCGGGCGAAGGTGTCAGTCGACCGGCCGGAGCAGTTCCTCGACGCGCTGCGCCCGGCGCAGCGGCACGAACCGCACCGCGCCCGCCGCGTCCACCGTGAAGCCGTGCACGGCCGGTTCGGGCAGGCTGTTGTACTGGAAGTGGGTGGTCGCGTAGTAGGCGCCGGTGTCGAGCAGCGCGACCAGGTCGCCGGGTTCCAGCAGCGGCAGCGGACGGCCCGTCGCGACCAGGTCCCCGGCGAAGCAGCACGGCCCGGCGACGTCCTGCGGCACCGGCACGCCGTCCTTCCCGGCGCCGGAGGGGTGGTGCGCGGTGATCCGCAGCGGCCAGGCGTCCGGCATGAGGACGGTGCGGGTCGCGACCTGCGCCCCGGCGTGGGTGAGCGCGATCCGGCGGCCGCCGGCGGTCTTGGTGTACTCGACGTACGCGGCGGTGAACCCGTTCTTCGCCAGCAGCGAGCGGCCGAACTCCGTCGCCAGCCGGTAGCCGCCGTCGAACAGTTCCGGCACCCGGGCCCGTAGCAGTTCGGCGTACCCGGCGAAGGTGGGCGCGGTGGTGTCGTCGGCGAAGTTGACGGGCAGCCCGCCGCCGAGGTCGACGCCGACCACCCGGCGCTGCCCGAGCTCCTCGTTCACCCGCCCGGCGAACGCCACCGCCCGGGCGACACCCTCGGCCATGAGGTCGAGCGGGCAGCCCTGGGAGCCGACGTGCACATGGACCCAGGTCAGCCAGGGCCGCTCCCGGAACGCCTCCACCAGCCGCTTCGCGTTCCCCTCGTCGGCCAGGCCGATCCCGAACTTGGAGGTCGCGGTGGCGGTGCTCATGGCGCCGATCGCGCCGCCGCCGATCTGCGGATTGACCCGGACCCCGATCCGGGAGCGGGGCGTCCCGGCCGCCACCAGGGCGTCCACGCGTTCCAGTTCCTGCCAGTTGTCGATGTTGACGGCGACGCCGAGTTCCAGCGCGGCGGCCAGTTCCCGGCGGGTCTTCGCGGGCGAGTCGAGGACGATCCGCTCCGGTTCGAAGCCCGCGGCCAGCGCCTGGGCGAACTCGCCGGGGCTGGCCACCTCGCAGCCGAGGCCCAGTTCCCGCAGCCGGGCCAGCAGCGGGACCAGGCAGTTCGCCTTGGCGGCGAAGGTGTGCAGGACGTCGGGCGGGGTCGGGAAGGCGGCGCGGAGCGCGGCGACGCTCGCGGCCACGCCGTCGAGGTCGACGAAGGCGGCGAGCAGCGCGTCCTCGGGGTCGAGCAGCCGGTGCCGCACGGCCTCCCGCAGCACACGTTCACGACGGGCGGCGAACCGGTCGGCGACAGGATGAGGAAACGTCATGACCCGGTACTCCCCCGGCTCGTCGGGTGGTCGGGCGTCCAGTCTGCCGCAGGCGTTGCAGTCCGGTGACACGGAAGGCCCGATTCCGTCGATTGTTCGCACTACGTTCGATCGTGCACGGCGCCGCACGGCCACCCAGCACACCGCTCAGGAGATCCCCCATGTCCCGCAAGGCCACCCACCGCCCGACCACCGTCCGCACGCTGGCGGGAGCGATCCTGACGGTCGCCCTGATCGTGCCCGTGGCGACGGCCTGCGGCCCCGAGTCCGACACGGCCGCCGGCGCCGCCGCCACCACGACCGCGCCGGCCGTCACCACCGCGCCCGTCGCCACTCCGCCCGTCACCGCGCCGCCGGTCTCCACCGCGCCCACGACCGCTCCCGCCGCGTCGGCGACGGCGACGCCCACGGCGCCGCGGACGACCGCGCCCGTCACCGCTCCGGCCACCACACCGGCCGCCACCGCCAAGCCGAAGTCCCCGGGCAAGAGCTTCCCCCTGGTCGACGGCATCAGCACGGCGGAGGTCCAGCCCACCGGGAACCAGAACTACACCGCCAGGATCGTCGCCCGCGGCTCCGTCCTGGCCACCCTGGAGACCAAGGACGCCGACGCCGGTCTCGACGCCAACGACATGTTCGTGGTGCTCTCCGTCGACGGCACGGTCCACTCCTGGATGGGCGGCGCCCACCAGGGTCCGGGCACCTTCAAGCTCGCGGGCGGCTGGACGGCCAAGCTCACCAAGGTCGGCGAACTCCACTACCGGGCCCAGATCCTCGGCCTCGACAACGCCGTGATGGACACCCTGGACGCCGACCAGCACGACATCGGCGCCGTCGCCAACGGCGTGTACATCGTGCTCACCGCCGGCGGGCGGATCAGCGCCCACATGTGACGGGACCACCGGCGTCGGCCGGGGCCCGGTCCGCCCGATGGCGATCCACTACGCTGCACGCCATGAATGATCTTCGGCCGGCCGTGGTGCTGCACGGGACCCGGTACACCGCCCGGCTGGACGGGGACGCGCTCGTCCTGACGCGGCGCCGTGCCACCCACCGGATACCCGTCACGGCGATCGACCGGATCGACGCCCGACCGGGCCGGGTGGACGTGGTGCTGCTCGCGGTGGGAGGACCGGCCCAGGTGTATCCGATCGCGCACCACAACGGCGCGGCCGCGAAGGCTTTCGCCCGGACGGCCTCCGCCGCACTGCCCGAGCGGGCGGCGGCGGACCGGTCCGTGGACGGCGCCGCGCTGGTCACGACCACCGTCGACCCTCGTGGACGCAGTCCGCTGGTCAAGCCGTTCGACTCGTGGCGGAAGCTGCTGGTCTGGTTCTACCTGGCGGGGCTGGTCGCGCCGTTCCTCGCCCGGGCGCTGGCGGCGAACCCCCGGATCGCGTCCAAGCCCGCGCTGGCGTGGCTGCTCACCCTGCCGTTCACCGTCCTCGCGGTGCTCGGCCTCTACGCCGTCGTCTCCTCGCTCCGGACCGACTGGCTGCTCTACCGCCGCGGCGTCACGGTGACCGCCCGGGTCACCGGCCACGACGACGACGGCGACACGGAGAACCCCAGCCACTTCGCCCGGTACGCCTTCACCGACGCCGAGGGCGCCGACCGGGAGCACACCGCCAAGGACCAGCCGGGCGTCGTCCGCACCGACACCGTGGACATCTGCTACGACCCCGGCAACCCCGGCCTGGTCCGCCGCCGGGCGGGCCTCGGCCGGGGCCTCGTCTGGGGCACCTTCCTCGGCCTGCCCCTGACGGTGGCCGCCGCCGTGCTGTTCGTCGGCCTGGCCGGCTACATCCTCGCCTGGCCGTATCTGGGCGGGCCGGAGTAGCGCGCCCGGAACCCCGGGCCCCGGGGGCGCCCCTCCCCCGCCCCCGGCCCGCCTACCCCTCCGCCGCCAGGTCGACGAAGAGCGCCGCCGACCAGCCGAAACCGGAGGTCGCCCTCCGCGCCCGGGTGCCGGTGAGGGGGTTCCAGTACTCGTAGAGCCCCCCGCCGTCGCGGACCATGGCGAGGGTCCGTTCCCGCAGGTCCTCGGCGGTGTCGGCGAAGCCCGAGCGGCGCAGGCCCTCGATCAGCAGGTAGTTGACGTTGAGCCAGACCGGTCCGCGCCACATCGCCTCCGGGTCGAAGGCCGGGTCGTCGAAGGCCACGGTGGGGACGGGCCGTTCGCCCCAGTACGCGGGCGAACGGAGGGTGTTCTCCAGGGCGGCGGCGATGCCGGCGGGCAGCCGGCCGGTGAACAGCGGCATCAGGTCGAGCGCGGTGCGGACGGGTACGGGGGCGCCGGCCGCCAGAGTGGTGAAGCGGGTGCCGTCCCAGCGCCGGGCGACCAGGAGCTCGGCGTGCGCGGCGGCCCGGGTGCGCCAGTCGGCGGCCTCCTCCGGACGGCCGAGGGCGTCGGCGATGTCGGCCAGCCGGTCGGCCTCCAGGACCAGGTAGGAGTTGAGGTCGGGCGGTTCGGCACGGGGGCCGTAGTCCCAGACCGGGCTGTCGTCCAGCCCTGAGGAGTAGGGGTGCAGGTACTCGGGCAGGCCGTCCCCGTCCGGGTCGGAGGCGGCGAACCACCACCGGTGGGCGCGGACCAGCCGGGGGTAGGCGGCGGCGAGGAACGGCAGGTCGGGGTCGGTCAGATGGACCTTCCAGACCGCCCAGGCGGCGAGCGGCGGCTTGGTGACCGGGACCGGTCCGGCGGCGGGCCGGGCGCCGTTGGCGCTGCCGACGTGCTCGGCGAGCCGGGCGTGGTCGGCGCGGGGCAGGTCGGTGGTGTCGGCGAGCACGCCGTGCTCGTGCACCACGTCCGGGAGCCGGCCGTCGGGCAGTTGGTGGTTGAGGAAGAGCAGGATCTGGTCCCGGGCGAGCGCCGGATCGGCGTGCCGCAGGGCGACGGCGTGGAAGAGCGCGTCCCAGTTCCACACCCCCACGTAGCCGTACTTGGACGGGACGAGGCCCTCTCGGCCGGCGACCGGCAGCAGGTTGACGGCCAGCGTCCACCAGGCCGTCGCGGCGGCCGGGGCGAGGTCGGGGCGGACGGCCGGCATCCGGGCGAACCAGGCCGCCCAGCGGGCCTCGGCGGCGGCGCGCACGGCGGCGGCGGACCACTCCCCCGGCGGGCCGTGCAGGACGTGGCAGCCGTCGAGCGCGAGTGCCCGCCCGGTGCCGTCGGGCAGCCGCCAGGAGGCGTGGCCGCCGTGCCCGGTCAGCACCAGGGTGGCGGGGTCGGCGAACAACAGCGTTGCCCCACCGACGAATTCGACGGCCGCGGGGGTCGCCGAGCGGACCGGCAGCGGGTGTCCGGCCGCGTCGCGCAGCACCAGCCCGGTGAGTTCGACGGTGTCGGCGAGCCGGGTCTCGTACTCGGCCCGGGCCACCCGCAGCCCGTCCGGTCCGGCGGTGACCAGCAGCCGGGAGCCGCGTTCGGTGAACGGCCGCTCGTCGAGGTCGAGTTCGACGGCGCGGTTGGGATCGGGGGACATCAGCGGCCTCCCAGGCCCGAGGAAGCCATGCTGTTGAGGATCTTGCGCTGCCCGATCAGGAAGGCGATCAGCATCGGCACCACGGTCATCGCGGAGAGCGCCGCGGTGAGCCCGTAGTCGATGCCGCCGCGCTGGGAGTTGAAGGAGTCGAGCAGCAGCGGGACGGTGAACAGCTCCGAGGTGTTGAGGAAGACCAGCGGGAAGAAGTAGCTGTTCCAGCTGGCCAGGAAGACGATGATCCCGAGCGTCCACAGGCCGGGCCGGATGTTGGGCAGCACGATCCGCCAGAAGATGGTCCAGCGGCCGGCGCCGTCGATCCGGGCCGCCTCCTCCAGTTCGACCGGCACGGCCCGGATGAACTGCCGCAGCAGGAACACCGCGAACGGGTTGGCGATCGCCGGCAGGATCAACGCCAGGTGGGAGTCGATCAGTTGGAGCTTGGCCAGCATGATGTACAGCGGCACGATCGTCACCTGGGCGGGCACCATCTGGGTGGCCAGGAACAGGCCGAACAGCGGTCCGGAGCCGCGGAACGGGATCCGGGCGAAGGCGTAGGCGGCCATCGCGCCGGTGAACAGGGTGGCGGCGACGGTGATCGCCGCGATGTACATGCTGTTCCAGTACGCGCGCCCGATCGGCACCTCGTTCAGCACGTCGGGGTAGTTCTGGGCGCGCCAGGGCGTGGGCAGCCAGGACAGCGGCTCGTTGATCATCTGACTGACGCCCTTGAAGGAGGTCAGGACCATCCAGACGAAGGGGAACAGCATCAGCAGGCCGCCGAGGACGAGCCCGGTGTGCAGGAGGAGCTGCCGGGGGGCGGTGGAGTGGCGGACGGTCATGGCGGCGCCTCAGGACTCGTAGTGGACGAAGCGCTTCTGCGCCTGGAACTGGATCGCCGTGACGATCAGGGTCAGCAGCAGCAGGAGCAGGGCGGCGGCGCTCGACAGTCCGAAGTGGAACTCCCGGAAGCCCTGTTGGTAGACCTTGTAGACGATGGTCTGGGCGCCCTCGTTGTGGTCCGGGTTGACCAGGACGTAGACGAGGTCGAACGCCTGGAACGAGCTGATCACCGACACCACCACGGTGAAGAACACGGTCGGCGACAGCAGCGGCAGGGTGACCGAGCGCAGGGTCTGCCAGGGGCCGGCGCCGTCGATCCGGGCCGCCTCCAGCAGATTGGTCGGGACGGTGGCGAGGCCGGCCAGGAAGATCACCACATTGAGGCCGAGCGAGGACCAGACGGTCACCACCGAGACCGCGACCACCACCCAGTCGGGATCGGCCAGCCAGTCGGGCAGGGTGATCCCGAGGATGTCGTGCACGGTCCCGTTGAGGATGCCGTCGGCACCGCCGCCGAGGATCATCTGCCAGATCACCGACACCGCGACCGAACTGGTCACCACCGGCAGGAAGTAGACCACCCGGTAGGCCGTCCGACCGCGCACCCCGTGCAGGGCGAGGGCGATCAGCAGCGCCAGGGCGAGACCGCCGGGAACGGTGATCAGCCCGATCTTGACGGTGTTCCACACCGCCCGGCCGAACTCCGGGTCGGTCAGCTGGGTGCGGAAGTTGTCCAGGCCGACCCAGGTGGCGTCACCGAGACCGTCCCAGCGCATGAAGGAGAGGACCACGGCGAAGCCGAGCGGGCCGACCAGGAAGACCAGCAGGCCCAGCAGTTGGGGTCCGAGGAAGACCAGGGCCCACCGCCGGTCGCGGCGGCGCCAGAGCGGCTCGCGGCCGCCGCGCGCGGTGGGGGCGCCGCCCGCCGGGCCGGCGGCGGGACGCTCCCGCCGCCGGGCCGCGGCCTGGGTGAGGGCACTCATCCCTGCTTGCCCTTCATGCCGTCCACCAGGGTCTGGAGCTGGGTCATGCCCTCGTCGAAGCCGGTCTTGCCCTCCCAGATCTTCATCAGCTGGTCGTTGATCGCCTTGGTCAGGCCGGGGACGGCCACCTCGTCGGGGTAGTTGGCGAAGCCCCGGTCGCGGACGTCCAGGAAGGTCTTGGCGTGCGGGGGGTAGTTGCCCTCGGTGACGAGGCTCTCGGCGCCCCGGACGGAGGGGACGGCGCTGCCGCCCTTGAGCCGCAGCTGCTGGCCCTCCTTGCTGACGAACTCGGTGAGGAAGGTGAATGCCTCCTTCGGGTGCTTGCTGTCCTTGTTGACGGTCAGGTAGGAGGCGGCGACGGCGCCGGGTATCGGCTGCCCGTTCTCGGACGGGAACGGCACGATGTCGTAGCTCGCGCGGTCGCCGCCCTTGTCGATGCCCTCGATGACCCAGCGGCCGCCGGCGTAGAAGCCGGCCTTGTGCTTGATGAACTGGGTGGCCGCGCCGTTGCCCTCGGGCAGCAGGTCGGCGGAGGCGAAGGTCTTGTCCTTGTAGCCGTCGGCGAGGGTCTTCAGCGCCTGGCGGGTCTTCGGGTCGGTGGTGGCGACGAACTTGCCGCCGTCCCAGACCTTGCCGCCGAAGCCGTTGACGACGCTGTAGTTGGCGCCGTACCAGTTCCAGAAGATGGTGCCGGTCCGGTCCGCCGCCTTGAGCTTGGCGTTCATCTCCAGGTACTTCGCGGTGGTCCACTGACCGGCCTCGTTCAGCGCGGCCGGGTCCTCGGTGATGCCGGCGGCGGCGAGGGCCTTCTTGTCGAACCAGAGCACCTCGGGGTTGGTGTCGTTGGGGACGCCGTAGGTGACGCCGTCCTTCTTGGCGCCGCCGTAGATGCCCTCGAAGAAGTCGGCCGGCTTGCTGTGGCTGTCCGGGCCGGCGAGCTGCTGGTCGAGCGGGGAGAGCACGCCGTCGGCGACCAGCTTGCCGATGTAGTCGTCACCGACGTAGAAGACGTCCGGCGCCGTCTTCGAGGTGAGCTGGGTGAGCAGCTTGGGGTGGTAGTCCTCGTAGGAGGCGACCTGCTCCAGCTTGAGGGTGATGTTCGGGTGCTTCTTGGCGAACTCGTCGGTGAAGGTCTTGAAGACCGCCATGTCCTCGGCCGAGCCCCAGGTCGACCAGCGGAGCGTGACCTTGCCGCCGTCGGCCTTGGTGTCGCCGGAGCCGCCCGTGCCGTTGGTGCCGCTGCACGCGGTGACGGTGGCGGCCAGTGCCGTGGCGGCGGCGACCAGGGCTGTTCTTCTCGTGAAAGCGGACATCGGATGCCTCCTGGGCTTTCGTGAGGGTGGGGGTTGTCGCGGGAGGGGGTGGTGCGGGGGTGTCAGGCGAGCCCGCCGCCGTCGACGACGAGGGCGGAGCCGGTCATGTAGCTGCTGGCGTCGCCCGCCAGGAAGAGCACCGCGGCGGCGATCTCCTGCGGTGTGCCGGCCCGGCCCATCGGCCGGTCGGCGGCGTCCTTCTCGAACACCGCCCATTCCTCGTCCAGCTGGCGCGCCTCGTCGCGGAGCATCGGCGTCATGGTGTCGCCCGGGTTGACGGAGTTGACCCGGATGCCGGCGGCCGCGTGGTCGATCGCCAGCGCCCGGGTCATGTTGACGACCGCCGCCTTGGAGGCGCAGTAGGACAGCGCGTTGCCGCCGCCCTTCAACCCCCATCCGGAACCGGTGTTGACGATCGACCCGCCCTCGGTCATGGCCGGCACGGCGAAGCGGCACATCAGGTAGACGGAGCGCACGTTGACGGCCATCACCCGGTCCCAGTCGTCGGCGGAGATCTCCAGCGCGGTCTGGCGCCGGATGATGCCGGCGTTGTTGAACAGCACGTGCAGCCCGCCGAAGGTCTGCACGGCGATGGTGACGATCCGCTCGCAGTCGGTCTCGGAGGAGACGTCGGCGCGCACCGCGACCGCCCGGCCGCCGGCCGCCTCGATCCCGCGGACGACCTCGCCCGCGTCCGCGAGGTCGGCGACGACCACGGCCGCGCCCTCGGCCGCGAACAGCTCGGCGGTGGCCCGGCCGATGCCGGAGGCGCCGCCGGTGACGATGGCGACCTTGTTGCGCAGGGTGTTCATGAGAGCTCCTCACTTGCCGAACTGATGCGGTACAGCACTGATTCACGGTGTCCGGTGACCACCCGGACGTGGCCGTCGAACGCGGCGTCGGCCCGGGGGTCGCCGCTGTCGACCAGCAGCGGCCGCCCGCCGAGCGCGGCGAGCTTCTGCTGGGTGGCGAGTACGACGACCCCGGCGAGCGAGGCCAGGACCCGGGGACTGAACTGCTGGTTCCCGCGCCCGATCACGAAACCCTGCCCACCGATCACCGATAGCACACCATGCGTGACCTGTGACATGGCAATGGCATGCAGCCGCTGCTCGGTCACGTCCGGGGCGAGCAGGGCGCCGTCCCGCACCACGTCCACGCCGAGCGGTGTCAGCGCCAGCCCGAGCGCCCGCCCCACGGCGAGCGTGGTCGCGCCGGGGCCGAGCGCGTAGGCGGTGCCGGGGCGCATGCCCGCCACCACCGCGCGGGCGATGGAGTCGGCCGAGCCGGGCGGCGCCGCCGAGGAACCGGTCTTGCGCCCGCTCAGCCGCTCCCGGGCCGCCGGCACCCGCAGCGTGCCGTAGAGCCGGGCGCCGACCAGGCCCGCGCGGTGGCCCTCCTCGTCCAGGTCGACCACCTCCGCGTCGACGGTCCGGCCGTCGAACCCGGCGGCGGTCGCGCCCGCCGCGGCCGGGCTGACGGCGAAGCAGCCGGAGTAGACCTTCACCCCGGCCGGGACACCGAGCACCGGCGGGCGCGGCCCCGCGTCCAGGACGTCGCGCGCCGTCCCGTCGCCGCCCGCGAACAGCAGCAGGTCCACCTCGCCGAGTGCCGCGACCGCCGCCCGGGTGTCGGCCGCTCCGGTGGACGCCGGCGTCGCCCCCGGCCGGTGCTCCAGTCGGTACGGGACGCCGGCCGCCCGGGCACTGTCCTCGCCCATCGGGCCGGCCACGGTGCGCACCAGGACGTCCGGCCGCCGGGCCCGCAGGGCGCGCAGCGCGGCGGCGGCGCGCTCGGCCGCCCGGGGGACGGCCCCCAGCGCGAGCGCCCTGGCCTGGATGTCCGGCCCGTCGCTGCCCTTGAGGGCGACGGCGCCGCCGAGGCCGGCGACGGGGTTCACGATCAGTCCGACGATCATGCCCGGGACTGTCCGTGCTTGCGGCGGTAGGCGCGCCAGCTGGGCGACCACTGCGCCGGGTCGTCCAGCGAGGACGGGTCGATCCGGTGCACCGTCTGACGGTAGGGCGCGTTGCGGACGAACTCCGGGTCCTTGCGGGCCTCGTCGGCGACATGGGCGAGGATCGCCGCATACTCGTCGAGGTCCTCCCTGGAGTAGGACTCGGTGGGCTCCAGGGTGAACGGCTCGGGCACCACGTAGGGGTGGTGGCTGGTCCAGTAGTGCACGCCGAAGTCCGCCGCGCGGATGCCGATCTCCTCGGAGTGGACGCCGGTCTCCTCGGTCAGCTCCTGCCAGGAGTAGCGGACCTGCTCGACCCGGCGGCGGTCGGCCCACGGCACGGAGGCGCCGGGGATCCGGGCGACCTTCGCCAGCAGGTAGTTGTTGTTGAGGACGGCCGTCTCGGCGACCTCGCGCAGGCCCTCGGCGCCGAGGGCCATCACCCAGGCGTAGGCACGCACCACGTTGGGGGTGACGCCGAGGAAGGGGCGGATCTTGCCGACCGAGCGCTCGGGGGCGGTCAGGGTGAAGACATCCCCGTCTTCTCCGTTCTCCCCTCCGTGCTCGACCCGGTCGACGACCGGCCCGGGCAGGAACGGCACCAGCGCGTCCGAGACACCGCAGGCGCCGGCCGCCGGGCCGCCGCAGGCGTGCGGGGTGGAGAAGGTCTTGTGGAGGTTGAAGTGGCACAGGTCGAAGCCCGCGTCCCGGGCCCGGGTGATGCCGAGGATGCCGTTGGCGTTGGCCTGGTCGTAGCAGGCCAGGCCCCCCGCCTCGTGGACCAGGTCGACGAACTCCTTGATCCGCGGGTTGAAGATCCCGGTGTCCTCCGGGTTGGTGATCATCAGGGCGGCGGTGCGCGGACCGACCGCCGCCCGCAGCGACTCGATGTCCGGGTTGCCGTCGGCGTCCGGCATGAGGGTGATCACCTCGTACCCGGCGACCTTGGCGCAGGCCGCGTTCGAGGGGTGCGAGAACATCGTGGTGATCACCTGGTCCCGCTGCCCGCCCTCGCCCCGGGAGGCGTGGTAGGCGCGGATCATCGCGATGTTGGCGTAGATCGCGGCGGAGCCCGCCCCCGGCTGCAGCGACACCCGGGCCATGCCGGAGATCTCCTTGAGGATCTGCTCCAGCCGCCAGTAGATCTCCAGCACGCCCTGCACGGTCGACTCGGGCTGCAGCGGGTGCAGTGCGGCGACCCTCGGGTCACGGACGAAGGAGTCGTTGACCTTGGGGCTGTACTTCATGGTGCAGGTGCCCTGGCCGACGTCGATGTTGAAGTCCGCGCCGAGGGTCTCCTGGGACAGCCGCAGGTAGTGCCGGACCACCTGGTTCTGGGAGAGCTCGGGCAGCGCGGGCGGGGTGCGGCGGGCGACCGACTCCGGCAGCTCGACCAGGGGCGCGCCGGGCGCGGGGACGCCGACGCCGCGGCGGCCGGGCCGGGACAGCTCGAAGACGATCTCCTCGTCCCAGCGGGCCTGGTGGAAGCGCCGCAGTCCCGGCTTGGGGGTGACCGGCAGGCTGGCGAAGGGTTCGGTGTGCGAGCTCATTCGGCGCCTCCCAGCGCGGAGAGGGCGTCCTTGACGGCCGCCGCGAGGGTGTCGATGTCGGCGGTCGAGTGCCGCTCGGTGACGCAGACCAGGACCTCGCGGTCCCCGAGCCGCACCCCGCCGAGGATGCCCCGGCCGTGCAGTTCGGCGAGCAGCGCGTCGGCGTCCGGCACCTCCAGCGCGAACTCCCGGAAGTGCACCGCCTCCTGGTGGCGGACGACGGCGCCGGCCGCGGCCAGCGCGCGCATCGCGTAACGGGTCCGGGCGAGGACGGTCTCACCGATCTCCCGCATCCCCTGCGGCCCCATCAGGGCGAGGTAGACGCCGGCGGTGATGCCCCACAGGGCGGCCGCGGTGCCGACCCACTCCTTGCCCTCCTCGCGCAGCGCGAACGAGGTCCGGTCGTAGAAGACGTCGCCGAAGCCGTACTCGCCGGGCACGGCGGTCGGAGCGATGCCGAACAGCCGGGACGGGAACTCGGCGACCAGCCGCTCGTCGTCGTGGCTCGCGATGAACCCGGCCTGGCCGCCGCCGTACTGGGGGTGCATGCCGAGCGACTGGATGTCCCCGCAGACCAGGTCGGCGCCGTAGGAGGCGGGCGGTGCGAGCACGCCGAGCGAGATCGGGTCGGTGCCGACGACCAGCAGCGCTCCGACACCGTGCGCCAGTTCGGCCAGCTCCCGGCCCCGGGTCTCGACCACGCCGTGCACGGTGGGCGTCTCCAGGTAGAGGGCGGCGAAGGTGTCGTCGAGCCGGACCTCGCCCATCTCGCCGGAGTCGGCGACCGGGGCGAGCACGACCTCGACGTCCGGGGTGAGGTAGTCGCGGATCTTGGCCAGCTTGTCGGCCGCGATCGCCCCGCTCAGCAGGACCTTGGCCCGGCCGGTGCGGCGCGCGGCCATCCGCAGGGCGGTGCCGGTCGCCTGGTAGCCGTCGTACACGGGGACGTTGACGACGTCCATCTCCAGCAGTTCGGCCATCATCGAGACGTACTCGAAGAGGGCCTGGAAGCGGCCGTGGTCCTCATAGGGCTCGCCGGCGTAGGCGGTGAGGAACTCGCCCCGGCCGTTCACCTCGTCGCACACCGCCGGGACGTGGTGGTGGTAGCAGCCGTGGCCGAGGAAGCTCAGCAGCTCGGCCGGGTCGGTGTTGCGGGCCAGCAGGCCGCGCATGTGCCGGACCAGGCCGGGCTCGTCGGAGTACGGCGCGGGCAGGTCGAGCGGGCGGTCGAGCCGCAGGTCGGCGGGGATGTCGCGGTAGAACTCCGCGACGTCGGGGGCGCCGATCTCGGCGAGCATCGCCGCCCTGGTCTCGGGCCCCGCGTTGGGGATGTAGGGGTGGGCCACTGGCACTCCTCGGGTCAGGGCTTCAGGACTGCTTCAGGACTGCCTCAGGACGACGGCGTCGCCGGGCGCGAGCGACACGGCGCCGCTCGGCAGCGGGCGGCCGGTCAGCAGGTCGGTGAACACGGCGTCGGTGTCGGCGTCGGTGGTGGTGGTGTTGGTGTTGGTCGGGATCGGGGTCGGGGTCGGGGTCGGCAGCGGGACGGTGGCCGTCCGGCTGCCGTGGTTGAGCAGGAAGAGGTAGGGGCCGCGGCGGCAGGCTTCGACGCCCTCGGGGAGGTCGGGCCCGGCGACGCCGGTGACGCCGGCGGCGGCCAGCAGCTCGTCCAGCAGCGGGGCCGGGTCCTCGGGCAGGCAGCTCAGATAGGTGGCGCTGGCGGGCCCGTTCCCGGCCTCGCCGCCGCGCCGGGTGACGGCCGGGCGGCCGTCCAGCGGGCCGCCGCGATAGCGCGCCAGTACCTCGGTCCCGTCGGCCTCCAGCCACTCGGTCCAGGTGCGGGCGAGCAGCCGGGTGCCGTCCGCCGTCTCCAGCTCCTGGGTGGCGCCGTCGGGCAGCGGCCGCCACTCCTCGACGCGGACCCCGAGCAGTTCGCGCAGCGGTCCGGGCGCCCCGCCGTCGTGGACCTGGTCGGCGGTGTCGACCACCCCGCTGAACGGCCCGACCACCAGGTGGCCGGGGAAGGCGGACAGCGCGGCGGCCTGCCCGGCCGTGCACAGGTAGAGATTGGGGGCGACGACCAGCCGGTAGCCGGAGAGGTCGCGCCCGGGCGGGGCCAGGTCGACGGCGACGCCCCGGGCGTGCAGCGGCGCGTACCAGGAGAGCAGCAGTTCGTGCAGCCGGAGCCGGTCGGAGGGCATCGACTCGGGCGCCTCCAGCCCCCACCAGCTGTCCCAGTCCAGCAGCAGCGCGACCTCGGCCCGGGTGGTGCTGCCCGCGACCTCGGCGAGCCGGCGGACGTCCGCGCCGAGGGCGAGCGTCTCGCGCCACTGCCGGGTCGCGGTGCCGCCGTGCGGCAGCAGCGCCGAGTGGAACTTCTCCGGGCCGTACCGGGCCTGCCGCCACTGGAAGAACATCACGCCGTCCGAGCCGTGGGCGAGCGCCTGGAGGCTGTGCAGCCGCATCACCCCGGGATCCTTGGGGACGTTGACCGCCCGCCAGCTGACCGCGCTCGGCGCCGACTCCAGCAGCAGCCAGGGCTGCCGCTTCAGCGAGCGCATCAGGTCGTAGCTGAGCGCGGCCTTCACCGCCGCCCGGGGGTCGGCCGGGTCCGGGTAGGCGTCGTCGGTGACGACGTCCTCGGCGGCGGCCCACTTCCAGTAGTCGAGGTCTCGCAGCACGCTCATGAAGTTGGTGGTCACCGGCACGTCCGGGGTGACCTCCTTGAGCACCGCCCGCTCGGCCTCGAAGCAGGCGAGCAGTGCGTCGCTGGAGAACCGTCGCCAGTCCAGCAGTTGGGCCGGGTTGACCGGGCCCGGCGCCTTGCGGGGCGGCTCGATCTGCGTCCAGTCCGTGTAGTGCTGGCCCCAGCAGGACGTTCCCCAGGCCGCGTTGAGGCCGTCGAGGGAGCGGTGGCGCTCCTTGAGCCAGCGGCGGAAGTCGCGGGCGGACTCCGGGCAGAAGCACTCGGCGGTGTGGTCGGCGTACTCGTTGCTCACGTGCCACATGGCGAGCGCGGGGTGGTCGCGGTAGCGCTCGGCCACGGTCCGGGCGAGCCGGACGGTGGCGGCGCGGAACACCGGCGAGGAGGGGCAGTAGCCCTGCCGGGAGCCGAACTCCAGCCTGGTCCCGGCCGCGTCGACGGGCATCACCTCCGGGTGGTCGCGGACCAGCCAGGGCGGCGGGGTCGCGGTCGCGGTGGCGAGGTCGACGGCGATGCCGTGCGCGTGGAGCAGGTCGAGGACCCGGTCCAGCCAGCCGAACTCGTGGACGCCGGGGGCGGGTTCGAGCCGGGACCAGGAGAAGACGCCGACGGTGACGAGGTTGACGCCCGCCTCGGCCATCAGCCGGACATCCTCCTGCCAGACCTCCTCGGGCCACTGTTCGGGGTTGTAGTCGCCCCCGAACAGCAGCCCCGGTACCCGGGTCAGGCCCATGCTCCGCCTCCTCAAGGGGGTCGCGGACCCCGTTCAGAATTTTGTATTCAAAATACATAGTGCAGTACACTGAATGCGGTCAAGAGCTATGCTGCGAATCCGAAAAAAGGGGGACCCCGATGGCGATCGAGCGCCGCCCACTGCGCGAACAGATCCGCGACGAGCTGATGGACCGCCTCACCCGCGGCGAGTTCGCGGCCGGCACCGACGTGAACGAGGCCGTCCTGGCCGCCGAACTCGGGGTCAGCCGAACCCCGTTGCGGGAGGCCCTGATCGCCCTCGCCGGCGAGGGCGTGCTGGAGAGCAGCCAGGGCCGGGGCTTCCGTTTCGCGCCGGTCAGCCGCACCGAGTTCCGCGAACTGGTCGCGATCGTCGCCGCCCTGGAGTCGCTGGCGCTGGAGTCCTCCGACCCGGCCCATCTGCGGACCATCGCCCCGCGTCTGCTCGACCTCGCCCAGGGCTTCCCCGACCAGGTCGCCACGCACTCGACCGTCGACCGGCGCGACGACGAATGGCACGGCCTGCTGCTCAGCGGCTGCTCGAACGAGCGTCTGCTCGACCTCCTCACCCGGGTCAAGGCCGGGATGCGGCGCTACGAGAACCTCGTGGTCGCGGAGGACGAGCCGGTGGCGCGCGAGTCGGAGGAGCACTGCGAGATCGCCCGCCGCCTGCTGGAGGACGACCTGCCCGGCGCCATCACCGCCCTGCGGGCCAACTGGATCGGCGGGATGGAGCGGATGCTCGCGCACATCCCGGCGGAGTGAGACACGGCTGCCCCTTGGGGCAGTACCCGACGGTCCGTCGGCAGCCGGAGGGGGGCCGGGCGGGCGGTCCGCGTTGACACCCCGTCCGACCTGGGCCACCGTAGACGAAGAGCCGGACCCCGACCCCTCGACGGTCCGGCGAACGCGCCGGTCAGCGGCGCGACTTCAGCTCGTCCCGGGTCCGCCTCCCCCGTCGGACCCGGGACGGCGGTGACCTTCCCCGCCCACGCCCCGACCGGCCACTGCCGCCTCAGCCCCCCTGCCCCCTGCCCCCACGGCTTGGCTGGAGACCGCCGCTGTTTCTCGTCAACTCCCTTGTGATTGAGCATAGTTACGACCGAAGCGGGACCATGGCGGGATGTCGCCGCAGGTCCGCCCGAGCCATTGACGGCGTCCCGCCCGAACCGGTTGGCTCGACCCCGAGCCGACCGCCGGGGGGCGGACCGCGCGCCGACGGCGGAGCGCCGCGCACGCGGGCGAGGGCTCGATCCAGGGAGAGTCCCGATGAGCAGAACCACCGCAGCAGCCCGAACCGTCTCTTCCCCAACCACCGTGCCACGAGCCGCCGTTGGCCGGACCGGCCGTCGTCGGCTCGCCGCCACCGCCGCCCTGCTGGCGGCCGGCCTCCTCGCCGGCACCGCCACCGCCGCTACCGCCGCTACCGCCGCACCGGCATGGGCCCTCGGCACGGCCCGGGCCTCCGTCGGCCTCGGCGGCGCCCAGCCCGACGACTCGGCCTGGGCCGAGAGCCTGAGCGCCGACGGCCGGTACGCCGTTCTCGGCGCCGACGCCACCAATCTGGTGCCCGGCGACACCAACGGCGCGACGGACGTGTTCGTCCGCGACCTCCTGACCCGCCGGACCGAGCGGGTCAGCCTCACCTCCTCCGGCACCCAGGGCGACGGCCGCTCCTACGACGGCGTGATCAGCGGCAACGGCCGCTACGTCGCCTTCACCTCCACCGCCGCGCTCGTCCCCGGCGACACCAACGGCGCCGAGGACATCTACCTCCGCGACCGCTGGACCGGCCGCACCGAGCGGCTGACCACCGGGGACCCGAAGCGCGAGGTTCCCGGCCTCGACTCGTTCCTCGCATCGATCAGTTGGGACGGCCGCTACGTCGCCTTCGCCTCCAGCCGGACCGACCTGGTGCCGGGAGCGGTCGACCCGCGCGCCAACATCTACCTCCTCGACCGGTGGAGCGGCACCACCCGGCTGATCAGCCGGGCCCCCGACGGCACGCCCGCGAACCGCGCGTCCACCGCGCCGGTGATCAGCGGCGACGGCAGCAAGGTCGGTTTCACCTCCCGGGCCGACAACCTGCTCCCGCCCGGCGAGGGCGGCGGCGAGGCCGCCCGCACGGCCGACGCCTCCGACGCGCCGGCCTCCACCGACGAGCACGTGGCCGGCCGTCCCGCCCGCACCACGTCCTCCCCCGCCCTCGGTGCCACCGGTACCGCCGGCACCCGCGCGGAGATCACCAGGCCCCACTACTACCCGTTCTACGTGTACGACGTCGCCGACGGACAGCTCCAGGGCGGCAGCGTCGACGAGACCGGCCAGTTGCTCGGCTCCTCCGTCGGCGCCCTCAGCCCCGACGGGCGCTACGCGCTGTTCGCGGTCCGCGTGCCCAACACGCCCGACGGCTCCGGCGGGCCGGACCACTTGGAGATCGTCGTCCGCGACCTGCGACAGGGCACGATCCGCCGCCTCCCGCCCGCCCTGCCCGGCACCGTGACCACCGGTTCCTCCTACAGTGCCGTCATGCCCGCCGGGAACCGCTGGGTCTACTTCGTCTCCGAGGCCGAGAACCTCGTCCCCGGCGACACCAACCTGGTCGACGACATCTTCCGGCACGACCTGTGGACCGGCCGCACCGAGCGCCTCAGCGTCTCCACCGACGGCGCCCAGAACACCGGTTACTCCTCCAACCCCCTGGTCGACGCCCTCGGCACCACGGTCCTCTTCACCTCCGAGGACGGCACCCTCGTCCCCGGCGACACCAACACCACCGCCGACGTCTTCACCCGCCGTCTGCCGCTGTTCTGACCGCTCGTCCGACGGACCGCCCGGTGCCCGCCCCGCCATGTGCGCGGGGCGGGCACCGGCACTCCTCCCCCTCGTCAGCGCCCCGGAGGCGCGTCGGTGGGGTGGACGTGGAACGGAGCCGCGTAGGGATGGGGCGCGGGCCGGGCGGGCTCGGAGAGCGCCCCGGTCAGGATCAGGACGAACCCGGCCAGGTGGAACAGGGTAGCAATCCCCGAGAGGACGCTTATCGCCATGAGCGGCTCCAGGTCCGGGAGGACGGTGTCGAGGCCCAGCCCCGTCCCCACCATCAGGACGAGCGGCCCCGGGAGCATCACCAGACAACCGATCATCGCCAGGCGCGCGTTGCGCCCCCGGCTCCGAAGCAGCGTTCCCGCCACCACGGCGCCGACCAACGGGGTCAGAACCGATACGGCGGTGATGAACAGGTGGACGAGGCCGACGGTCCGGTAGTCGGTCATGGGACTCCAGGCGTGTGCGGAGCGGGAAGTACCGGGACACCCCCGATCACGCGCGGACCGCGCCCCGCGGTTCCGCACCGGGAGTGCGGCTTCCCGCCACCGTGGCGACGGGGTGCCGTGGCGGGCGGATCGGGGCCGGTCCGGCGTCGGCCGACCAGGGCCCGCAGGCCGAACAGCGGTTGCACAGCGCACAGTTGCCATCCGGGCCAAGCACCCGGCCAAGTACCCGGACGAGCACCGGCAGGGCCGGCGCCCGTCGAGCGCCGGCTACCGCGATTCGGCTGTACGGCGCTGGGCGGCGGCGAGCACCAGGGCGGCCGCGCAGGCCAGCAGCGCCGTCGCGATCACCAGCGTCCAGCCGCGCCGGAAGCCGTCGAGTGCGGCCTGCGGCCCGTGCGGGGTGCCGATCAGACCGACCGTCAACGCCACGCCCACCACCGCGCCGATCTGCCGGGCCATCGTGGTGATCGCCGAGCCGGTGGCGAAGCGCGTCGGCGGCAGCGCCGCCGCGGCGGACCCGATGAGGGTGGGCAGCGCCAACCCCACGCCAAGGCCGGTGAGCAGCAGCCCGGGCAGGAGTTCGGCGGCGTAGCCGGGCCGGACTCCGACGGCGGCGGTCCACCAGCCGATGCCCGCGGCGAACAGCAGGGTGCCGAGCGCGGCCACCCGTCCGGGGCCGAGCCCACGCACCAGTGCGGCGCTGCCGAGCGCGACCGGCGGCACCAGCAGCGGTCCGGGGGCGATGGCGAGTCCGGTGCGCAGTGCCGAGTACCCCCATGCCTGCTGGCACCACAGGACCGAGGTCAGCAGCATGCCGGCGAAGGCGAGGGTGAACAGCAGGGCCGCGGTGTTGGCGGCGGCGAAGACCGGCACGCGCAGCAGCGGCAGTTCGACGATGGGGGCGCGGTGGCGCGCCGAGCGGCGCAGGAACCAGCCGGTCAGCAGGGCGCTCGACAGGAGGCCGGCCAGGACCTGGGGCGAGGCCCAGCCCCAGGTGTCGCCCTTGACCAGGGACACGGCGAGGGCGGCGATGGCGGCGGTGAGCAGGACGGCACCGAACAGGTCGGGCAGTGGTCCGCTCTCCTTGCCGCGCAGCCTGGGCAGTACGCGGCCCCCGACGGCGAGGGCGGCGAGGCCGACCGGGACGTTGGCGATGAACACCCAGCGCCAGTCGGCCTCGACGAGCAGTCCGCCGAGGACCGGTCCGAGCCCGGCGGCGATCCCGCCGATCGAGGCCCAGGCCCGGATGGCACCGGGGCGCTCGGCCGCGGGCGTGGCGTCCAGCAGCAGCGCCAGCGAGGTCGGCATCAGCGCGGCCGCGCCCGCCGCCTGGACCACCCGGCCGGCGTCGAGCCAGCCGACGGCCGGGGCGAGTGCGCAGAGCGCGGAGGCGGCGGTGAAGACGGCCAACCCGGCGAGGAACACCCTCCGGTGGCCGATGCGGTCCGCCAGCCGTCCGGCGGGGACCAGCAGCGCGGCGAAGACGACGGCGTAGCCGTTCAGCACCCAGGACAGGGTGGCCAGGCTGCTGCCGCGGAAGTGCTGCTGCATCGCCGGGAGGGCGACGTTGACGATGAACAGGTCGAGATTCGAGACGAACACCGCGGCGGCGACCACCAGGAACGCGGCGCGGCGGTGGGGTCGGTCCCGGTCGGCGGGCCCGGCCACTGGGTTTGAAAATCCAACTAGCTCCATGGCCGGGAACGCTAACGGCAGTGAGTTTGAATACGCAACCCTCTGTGGCAGGCTGGTGGAGTGACCCCGCACACCGATGCCCAGCCCACAGCCGCCCGGCCCGCCACCGCGCTGCCGGGCCGGCCCTGCTCCATCGCGGCCGCGCTGCACGTCCTCGGCGAGAAGTGGGCGCTGCTCGCCGTGCGCGAGCTCTTCTACGGCAACCACCGGTTCGACCGGATCGCCCGCAACACCGGCGCCCCGCGCGACCGGCTCACCGCCCGGCTGCGCGCCCTGGAGGAGGCCGGGGTGGTCGAACGCCGCGCCTACAGCGAGCGCCCGCCGCGCTACGAGTACCACCTCACCGAGGCCGGCCGGGACCTCGCCCCGCTCACCCAGGCCCTGCTCGCCTGGGGCGACCGCTGGCTGTCGCCCGAGCCGCCGGTGGTGCTGCGCCACCACCCGGGCCACCCGGAGCACCCGGACTGCCCCGACGACCCCGGCCACCCGTTGGACGCGGCCTGGACCTGCCGCACCTGCGGCGTGGAGGTGAGCAGCCCGGACGTCGGCCTGGAGATCCGCTCCCCCGGCTGGGACCGCCAAGGCCCCACCGCCCCGGGCGGCGACGCGGGGACTCCGCCACGAACCGGACGGTAGACGGCCCGGTTTCCGGTCCGTTCCGGTGCCGGGACCGCGAGTTGCCCGGTGGCCCCGCGCTCACCGGCGGAGTGGCCGGCGATGCCGATCCGGTCACGGTCGATCAGCGGCCCTGGTCCACCAGGTGCAGGACCTCCCGCCCGACCGCTCACGGCCCGGTCGGGCGCGGGAGTTCGACGCGGACGGCGGCCGGGTCGCCGGTCGCGACAGGGTCGGCTGCGGGTGCGGGTGCGGCTGCGGGTGCGGCGGAACCCGCCACGGGCGGCGGCGCGAGCGAGGTCCTAGGATCGGCGCATGACCAGGGACATACGGATCGAGCAGGCCGGACTCCACTACGAGACAGCCGTGTTCGGCGGCGACGGCAGTGGACTGACCGCCGCGGAGCGGGGGTTGGACGGGGTCGAGGCGGACCTCGCGCTGGCCCGTGGACGGGTGCTGCACGCCCGGTTCCTGGCGGACCGGGTCGAGGACCCGCGCGAACTGGAGCTGTTCGAGCGGGCCGCCGCGTTCTACCGGGATCTCGGTGACGCGCGGGGCGAAGGCGAAGCGCTGTTCTGGACCGGGACGTTCCACCAGGTCGTCCGGGGCGACGCGGCCGCCGCCCTCCCCGCCCTGGAGCGCGCGCTCGCCCTCGCCACCCGCACCGGGGACCTCCTCACCACGAGTTACGCGCTGCGGCACCTCGGCATCGCCGCCCACATCGCCGGGGACCTGGCCGCGGCCCGCGAGCGGCTGGAGGAGTCCACCCGGCTGCGGTGGGAACTCGGCTTCCTGCCGGGCGTGGCGGCCAACCTGGTCGGCCTCGCCCACCTCGCCGCCCAACAGGACCGGCGGGAGGACGCCGCCGCCCTGCTCGCCGAGGCGACCGGACTGGCGGAGGCGTCCGAGGCGCATGGCGTACTGAACCAGATCATCGACGCCCGCAAGGAACTCGCGCTCCCTTGAGGCGAGTTCGGGACCGGCGGCGCCACGCTCCGGTCAGTGGCCCTGGTAGCAGAAGGCCGCCCACACCTCCAGCGCGTCCGGGGCCCGGCGGGCCATCGAGACGAGTTCGGGCGGAGCGTCCGGCGGCAGCCGGCGGTCGGGGTCGAGGGCCCACAGCTGGGCGCGGCGCAGCGCCTCGGCGGGCGGGTCCCCGGCGGCGAGGCGCCCGTGCAGGACGTACATCAGCACGCAGACCATCTCGTCGGACACCTCCCAGCGCGAACCGATCGCGCCCGTCGCCCCGGCGGCGAGGAAGGCGGTGGAGAGGGTGAGCGCCTCGTCGAGGTCCTCGCCGGTGTGGTCGCTGACGCAGGCGTCGAGCACGACCAGCCCGCCCGGGGAGCCCGGCGGGCGGCCCTGGGCCTGGCGGAGGATGTCGCCGACGGGGAGGCGGCCCTCCCCGGTGGCCGGCTCGGGGGCCAGGGCGAGGTAGGCGTCGAGCGGTGAGCGCCCGGACGGCAGCGCGTGGCAGGCCAGGTGGAGCACGGAGGCCCCGGCCCGTCCGGGCGCCGGCAGCGCGGCCAGCACCTCGCCCGGGGTGCCCGCCCCCTCGGCGTCCTCGACGTAACCGAGCAGGGTGCCGTGCGGGTAGTGGTCGGCGTGCAGGTACTCGGCCTCGGCCTCGGCGAACATCAGCTCCCTGGTGGGGTCCCCGACGATCACCGGCCGCTCGGCGAGCGGCAGCCGGGGCCGCCGGACCACCTCGCAGAACTGCCGCGCCGAGGCGGCGTAGGAGAGCACCGCCCGCTCCACGGCCCGGACCGGCCGTCCGCCGTCGCGCAGCCCGCTGCTCAGCAGCCCCGCGTGCCAGGGCACACCACCCAGGGCGCCGTACGGCACCAGCACCAGCCGGGGCGGCGCACCGGGCGCGCGCCGGGCGGCGGCCGACCGCAGGGCCGGGTGGCGCAGCAGCGGGCGCATCACGGCGGTACCGGCCCAGTCGCAGAGTTCGCCGAGGGTGCCCTGCCAGCGGCGGCGGGCGGCGATCCGCTCCGGGTGACGGGGCGGCAGGTGGTCCAGGGTGGCCTGGCGGTCGCGGTGCGCCCGGCGGTAGGCGTGCAGCAGGTCGAGGGCGGCGGTGCTGACCAGGGTGAGCGGCATCAGCTGGACGGCGCCGCCGTCCTCGCCGGCGGTGATCAGCAGGGCCGTGCCGCTGCGCCCGTCGGCGGGCGGCAGCAGGTAGACCAGTGCGTCCGCGCCGGCCGCGCGCAGGCTCCGGGCGATCTCCTCCACCGGGGGCACGGACACCAGTGCCGTCCCGGCCGGGGCGGCGGCGAGGGCCGTGAGGGCGCGGCGGCGCAGGTCGTCCGGCATGGGGATGTCGGCACCGCCGGGGAGGTTCGCGAGCAGGGTGCCGGGCAGGTCGAGCAGCCCGTCGAAGTCGAGCGGGTCCGCCGTGCCGGGCGCCGTACCGCCCGTCGTGACGTCCGCCGTGTCCTCCCCCGTGCCGGAGCGGAGCCAGGCGTCGGCGAGGTCCTCGTGCCCGGCGAGCCGGAGCAGGTCGGGGACGTCGGTGGTGGCGGTCGAGGCTTGCAGTACCAGACCGCGGCCCAGTTCCAGCGCCTCGACGGCGGCCCGCAGGTAGGGCTCGCCGCCGGGGTCCGCCTCCCGCTGCTCCTGCCCGTCCTTCCGCTGCCGCCGCTCACGCTCCTCGTGCTCCCGGTCCTCGTGCTCCCGGTCCTCGATGAACCACCCGGCGATCGCCAGCGCCTGCGACGCGGCGTCCCGGGCCAGTACCAGGGCCGGTTCGGCCGTGGCCTGGATCAGGGTCGCGGCGGCGAGCTCCCGCAGCCCGGCCAGCCCGAACTCGCGGCCGAGCCGACGGTCCTCCGGCCCGAGTCGGGCCCGGTGCACCGCCGCGACGATCCCGCTCACCCTGGCCAGCAACAGGGTGGGCGTCCCCTGCCGCATCCGCTCGCGCACGGCCCCGGCGGCGGCCAGCGCCTCGGCCGCGTCGGCGGGCCGGCGCGCGTGGTGGTAGCGCCGCAGCAGCAGCGCGGCCCGCATCAGGAGGCCCCGGGAGCCCTCCAGCCCGGTCGGATCGGTCTCCGCGAGGAAGGCGTCGAGGTAGTGCAGCGCACCCGCCGCGTTGTTCTCGTTGAACCGTTGTTGCCCCGCCACGAGCATGACGAGCGCACCGGCGGCCCGCATCGTCAGCACCGCCCGGTACAGGTGCCCGGGCGGGGTCCCGTCCGCCGCCTCCCGCATCAGACCGACCGCTTCCGTCAGCCGGTCCGATCCCGTGTGCAGCGCGTGCATGAACATCACCGCGCCGAGGTCGCCGCGGGCCATCAGCCGGAGCGGGTCGTCCTCGGGCACCGCGGCGACCAGCGGTTCCAGCGCGGCCAGCACCCGCCCCATCGCCGGGATGTCCTGGACCGGCAGCGCGGCCTGGAACTCCAGCATCAGCCGGGTCCGTTCGAGCATCGGCCGCTGCCCGCCGAGCAGCCGGCCGACGCCCGGGTGGTCGGTTCCGGCGAGGAAGGCCACCACCTCGTCGGTGTAGCGGCGGGACGCCGCCAGGTCCTGGTGGTCGCCGCCGAGGAGGTAGCGCCGGTAGAGGCTGACGGAGAGGTTCTCCAGGTGGACGACGCGATTGACGTCGTCCGGCGCGGCCCGGCGGAACGCGGCCCGTTCGTGCCGGATCGCCGCGTCCAGATCGGCGGCGGCGTTGGTGAACGCGAACCGCT
Organism: Kitasatospora sp. NPDC094019; assembly: GCF_044764505.1. Lineage (NCBI taxonomy): Bacteria > Bacillati > Actinomycetota > Actinomycetes > Kitasatosporales > Streptomycetaceae > Kitasatospora > Kitasatospora sp. NPDC094019. The sequence goes on along the minus strand of NZ_JBIWIF010000012.1, from coordinate 72,971 downwards.
TGCTCATCACCGCCGCCAGCGAGCCGTCCAGGTGCTCCTCCGACCACAGGGTTCCCGAGGGGCGGGCCCGGGCGTCGTCCAGCAGGCCGATCACCCGGTCCAGCGCGGCCCGGTCGGTGGAGAACTCGTCCCGGGCGATGGAGGCGTGGGCGAGTTGCTGGAGGATGTCGCCGCGGCGGACGCCGTGGTCCTCCTCCGCCATGGTGTCGACGGCCCGGTCGAGGTGGTGCAGCGCCTCCTCCAGGTGGTAGGACTCCGGTTCCTGCTCGCACAGCGCGTTGACCATCGTGCCGAGCACCGCGTGCGAGGCCGGCCGCACCGGGTCGTCCCCGGCCATCCCGGCGAGGCCCTCGCGCAGCACCTCGACCGCCTCCCGGGCCTCGGCGGTCAGGAGGTAGCGGTCGAGCCGGGCGAGTCCGCCGAGCGTGCTGCCGAGCACCCAGCGCACGGTGCCGCCGTCCGGGTGCCCCGGCGGGAGCAGCCGGCGCAGGTCCCGCAGCCGGGCGAGGCGGTGGGCGGCGTCCTCGGGGCGGGCGGTACCGCCGCCGCGGGCCACGTACTGGTCCACCAGGACCAGACCGGCCCACAGCCGGGCGGGCGCGTCGGGCTCGGTGGTGGCCGCGATCGTCTCCAACTGGGCGAGGGCCCGGTCGACCGCCCCGGGGTCCCCGCCGCCGTCCTCCTCCGGGCCGAGCAGCAGCCGGACGAGGCGTTCGCGGGCGAGCAGTTCGACCGGCTCGGCGAGCTCGGCCGGCCCCGGCTCGGCCTCCGGGTCGGGGCGCGGCGGGGCCGCGCCCGGTTCGTGCCACGGCTGCGGGCGCAGCCGCTCCAGCAGGCCGGTCAGGACGGCGTCGGCGGCCGCGCGGTCGGTGGGGGCGCCGTCGCGGTCGTGACGGTCGGCGAGCGCGCAGCCGAGCACCAGCAGGAGGCCGGGGTCCTGCTCGTCGTACGCGTCCCGCACCTCGTGCGCGTCCGGCGCGTCGTACGCGTCCGGCGCATGCCGCGGGCGCTCCGGCCCGCCGGGGCCGAGGAGGTGCCAGGGGCCGAGCGGCACCGGCAGGGGACAGGCCAGCCGCAGCGTCTCCACCGCCCGGTCGAGGTCCTCCGGGCGGGCCCGTCCGTCCTCCTCGTCGCCGGACCTCGCGTACAGCAGCAGCCCGAGCTTGCCCGCGGCGGTCGCCCGATCCGGCTCGGCCGGGTCGAGCACCGCCACCGCGAGCGTCAACAGCCCCACGGCGTCGTCCCGTTCGGCCCACACCCCGGCCCGGATGTCCGCGTCCTCGGCGAACTCCGGCCGCTCGACGGCCTGCCAGTACCGGACGGCGAGCGTCAGCCCGAGCAGGCACCGCACCTCCGCGAGCGCCCCGCCCGGCGCGGTCGGCCCCACGTCCTCCAGCTGCGTGCGCGCCGCCGTGAACGCCGTCAGCGCACCGGACAGCGCCATCGCGGCCCGGCGCGGATCCGCCGCCGCGTCGTGCTCGTCCAGCAACCGCCGCCCCCGTGCGACCAGTCCCTCGGCCTCGTCACCCACCACCCGGTCCTCCCCACGAATCCAGATGCCCCGCACGCAGCCCACACGCTACGGTGCGGGGACCGTTCCCCGGAGGTGAACCGGTGCGACCCCTGCTCCTGCTCGACGTCGACGGCCCGCTCAACCCGTACGCGGCCAAGCCGTACCGGCGCCCCGAGGGCTACCGGACCCACCGCCTCCTCACCCCTCGCTGGGAGGCCGCCGAACGGGCCCGCCTGCGCGCGTACGGCCTGCCCAACAAACCGGTCAAGCCCCTCCGCGTCTGGCTCGACCCGAACCACGGCCCGGCCCTCGCCGCCCTGCCCTTCGATCTCGCCTGGGCGACGACGTGGGAATCGGAGGCCAACGAGTTCGTCGCCCCGCTGCTCGGCCTGCCCGAACTCCCCGTCATCACCTGGCCCGACCCCCGGCCGCAGCCGGACGGCGGGGTGTTCTGGAAGACCCCCGCCGTCGTGTCCTGGGCCGACGGCCGCCCGTTCGCCTGGGTGGACGACGAGATCACGGACGCCGACCGCACCTGGGTCGCCGCCCACCACCCGGGCCCGGCCCTGCTGCTCCGCATCGACCCCAAGGTGGGCCTGGCGGCCGACGACTTCACCGCCCTCGCGGACTGGGCGGCCGCATCGCATAGCTCCTGAACCCGGCGTGCTCGCCGGTCGGCGTGAATCCGGCCTTGACGAGCACGCGGCCGGAGGCGGGATTGTCCGGGTGGTGCCTGGCCCCGACCTCCGGCAGCCCGAGGTGGCCGAAGGCGAGCGCCAGCAGCCGCCTGACCCCCTCCGTTGCGTACCCACGCCCCCAGGCGTCCGGCCGCAGGACGTAGCTGACGGCGGCGACCGGCCGGTCGAGGTCGAGCTTGACGACCCCGAGGAGGTCGTCGGCCGCGACCAGCCCGAAGGTGTACAGCGTGCGCGGGGCGGCCACCGCGGAGGTACGGGCGCAGAAGCGGGCTTCGGCGGCGTCCATCGGGGCCCTGCCCAAGTACTTCGTCGCCTCCACGGTGTAGATGCGCAGCAGCGCGTCGGCGTCACCGGGGACCAGCTCCCGCAGCTCGATCACGCGTCCGCCGCCCGCACGAGTTCCGTCAGCTCGGCGGCGGTCGACCGGTCGTCGGGGGCGGCCAGCAGGACGTACCGCAGGCGGGCCTGGAGGGAGGGCCAGGGCAGCGCGGTCGTCAGCGGGACGGCGCGGTGGGCGATGGCCTTGCGCTTCTCCTCCACCGGGGCGTCGCCGACGAGCCCGGCGGCCTCGTAGTCCAGCGGCCAGCGGCCGGTGACGCAGGTCCACAGGGTTCCGGCGAGGGCGTGGACGTCGGCGGGCTGCGTGGTCCCGACGGGCTGGGGACCGTTGATGATCCGGGCGGCCAGCTCGGGTGCGGTGAGGTGGATCATCGTGCCGGCGAACGCCGACCAGGGGGTGCTGCCGAGCTGCCGGGACCAGGCGAAGTCCAGGAGCCGGACGCCGTCGTCGGTGTGGATGCCGTGCTGGGGCTGGAGGTCCCCGTGCACCCACCCGTCGGCGTGCAGCTCGGCCACCGCGCGGCACAGGGCGACCGCGGCGGCGAGGGCCTCGTCCCTCCGGCCCTCCCCCTTCCGTACCGGCCGGAAGACGTCCCACGTGGACGACCCGGCCAGCCAAGGGGTGACGAACCAGACCCCGCCGTCGAAGCGGCCGACCGTCACGGCGTAGCCGGGGAGTCGCTCCAGCACGGAGGCTTCGCGGGCGGTGACCTCGGCGGCCTCGCCGGTACCGAGCTTGATACTCACCACCCCGCGCGGGCCACTGGCCTTCCACACCGCCGACCCCCGGCGGTCGCTGATCTCCTCCAGCTCGACCGGTCCACAGATGTCCTCCGCAGCCGTCAGCGCCGCTGCGGCTGCACAAGGGAGCTCGCCCATTCTCGTACTGCCTTCCATTCGCAAGGGATGCTTCACCACCCGTGGCCGGGACGCTTGCGTGGACCGAGGGTTGACACGGGGCCCTCGGCTCAGCCGGGCGCCCCCGGCTCAAGAGGGACCGGCGGAAGGCCGGTGACCGTGTGCGCGGTCCGGTCGCGCGCAAGCTGCTTCACCGACCCGGTGCCGGATCAGGGAGCGGGGATGCGGCGGTCCTGTGGGCCAGCAGCTCGACCCGGTCGAGTGCCTCCTGCGTGGACTTGACCAGTTCGCTGTCCCCCTTGGCGATCCGCAGCCGCAGGGCCTCCTGAAGATGGGTCCGGGCTGCGGCGAGGTCGCCGCGCTCCATGAGGTGCTTGCCGGTGTGCTGGAGGGCGAAGTCGACGAGTGCCGGACACTGGCTCCGCGCGGTGCCCAGGGCGCTGCGGTAGAGGGTGTCCGCACTCTGGAGGTCACCGGCGTAGCGGTGTGCGTCCGCCAGGTTGAGCCCGGTGGCGACGACGGCCTGTGTGTTGCCGAGGGTTACCGCCAGGTCCAGCGACTGCTGGAGGAGAGTGCGGGCCTCGTCGTGATGGCCCAGGCACATCCGACCGATGCCGATCCATCTGGTCAGGAGACGCCTGTGGCCGGGGTCCGCCCCGTCGGGCAGGGTCCGAAGTTCCTTGTGGAGTCGACCGACCGCAGCGGTCAACTCCGGATGATCGGTGGGAACCATTCTCAGGTCGTCGTCGTGTGTGATGAGGTGCCCGAGCATGTGACTCTCCGTCGTCCGGTTCTGCTCGGCGTGCTGCTACAACTCGTCGGTCCGGTCACGCAATTCGGTGTGCTCGCCGGTCGGGCATATCAGGGCTGGAGGGGCACCGGGTTGTCCGGGGAGTCCAGCCAGGCGGTGTGGCCTTCCGGGGTGACGGTGAGGCCGAACCGCTCGTGGCCCGGGTGACCCTGCGAGGACCACCACCGGTACGCGGTTGTCACCTCGTCCCAGAGGTTGCGGGGGCCGGACTGGACCACCTCGTACTCGCTGCGGTCGGGCTCGTAGTCCGCGGTGGCCCAGGACAGGGTGTCCCTGCTGTACAGCCACAGGGTGTACGAGCCGTCGTCGTAGCGTTCGACCCGCCAGAACGTGCCGGACACGCCCAGCCCGATGACGAACTGGCCGAGCCATCCACCCGTGTCCCTGGGCGACAGCGTCGTGACGCTCCTCCCACCCTCGGCCGGCCAGGGCTTCCCGTGGAGGTATGCCTCGACCAAGGGGCGGTCGGTGCGCTGCTGCCGCAGCCTCATGAACGCCGAGCTTCGGGTGAACCTCCCGGTCGCACTGGTGCCGTCGCCGTCGACGGTCAGGCGGACGATGTGCTCGCCGCCGTACTCGGTGCCGAACGGGGCGACGATCAGCCCGCCCGGGGCCGTCTGCTCCAGCCAGGCCGGAGGGATCTCCAGCACGGAGCAGGTGGCAATGATCCGGTCGTACGGAGCGCCCGGCCCGAAACCGTTCCGACCGTCCCCCTCGACCGTGATCGGTTCCAGCCCGGCCCGGCCCAGGTTGTCCCGCGCACCGCGCGCCACCTCCGGGTCGTACTCGACGCTCACCACGTTGGCGCCGCCGAGCCGGTGGGCCAGCAGGCCCGCGTTCCACCCGGTCCCGGAGCCGATTTCGAGCGCCCTGTCCCCGGAACGGACCTCCAGGTCCTGGAGCATCGAGAACACCATGGTGGGCAGCGAGTTCGACGAACTGGGAGTGGTGCCGAGACCGTCGCCCTCGTGCTCTCCGTCGTCCCACTGGGTCGTCAGCGGGATGTCCGAGTAGACCGCCGCGCGCCATGCCCTGGGGTCCTGCGACCGGTCCACGACGGGGCTCTGCCGGGTGCCGTCCGCGATGCCGGGCCAGATGCGGTCCGGGACGAACAACTCGCGGGGCACCGCCGTGAAGGAGGGCAGCCAGTCCGGGGTGAGCGCGCCAGCGGCCACCAGCGCGGAGGCGAGCCCCTGAGGGCCCGCCTCCTGGTGCGTCCCGCCGGTCACTTGCCGCCCGCCGGGCCCGAGCCGTCGGAGGTGTTGCCGCCCTCGTCCGAGCCGCCACCGCCGTGGCCGGAGCCCTTGTTGCTGTCGTCCTGCTGCTTGCCACCGTCACCGGGACCGGTGCCGCCGCCGTGCTTGCCGCCGAACGTCGCCCTGTCCACTGTTCCTCCGTCATATTGTCCCGCCATCGGTCTCCACTCCTTCGCCGTAGCACCGGGGGGTTCGTGACAGACCATAGGGACACGGCTACAGATGGTGCCAGTGAGTTGCACTCGGTTGCACGGGTTCACCCGAGAGTGCTTCGGGCCTTGGCGATTCGACTCCGGGCCTCGGCCCCGTGAACGGCGGTCCTGGCCAGTTCGGCGAAGGCTCGGAGGTAGGTACGGATCTCGCCGGGAGCCGTGATGTTGATCTCCGCCGTCAGCGTCTCGACCGCCACCAGGCTCTCGTCGAATGCGTAGAACGCTTCGAGCGGCCAGACGGTCCGGCGAGCCCGGCACGGAATGACCCCGACGGAGACGTTCGGCAGGGAGGAGATCCCGAGCAAATGGTCAAGTTGACCAGCGAGTGCTTCGTCGCCGCAGACGCCGTAGTAGAGGACGGCCTCCTCCAGCAGCAGGGCGAACTGACGACCGGCGTCGTGCAGTACACGGGATCGCTCCAGCCGGGCACTGACAGCGTCCTCCACGTCGTCCGGAGTCCCCTGGAAGGTCGTGATCGAGCGGAGAAGCCCAGAGGCGTAGGGGGCGGTCTGCGTCATCCCCGGCATGACGTTGGAGGCGTACACCTTGAACTTTCGTGTCCGCCGATAGAGCGGAAGCGTCTTCTGATGCACCCGCCTCATGCCGTCACGGTGGATGTCCCGCCACTGCGTGTACATCGACTCGGCGGTGCGGGATGCCGCGATCAGGTCCGCTGCCTTCTCCGGAGCACCGCAGGCCGTGCACCAGGCACGGATGTCACTGTCGGACGGGGCTGTCAGACCGCGGGCGATGCGGGACGACTTGGACTTGTGCCAGCCACACCGCACGGCCAGTTGAAGCCCGGAGAGCCCGGCGTCCCGCCGGATCCGGTCGAGCTGATCGGCGAGCACCTTCCGTGCTGCCTGGGCACTGGAGAGAGGAGAGAAGGACATGAACCGGTCGGCTGCCGCAACTACTCGGCGACACTGAAAGCCCCGTGAGGGACAGCACGCTCCCACACGGTGTCGAAAGCCGCGGCACAGCTCCGGGCCAGCGCGGGATCGTCGCTCTGATCCGTGTGCACCCATCGGCCGTCACCGTCGAAGATGTTGAACTGGACGACGCTGCTGTCGAACAGCCAGAAGTCATTGACGGGCAGCAGAAGATCGGAGGCCGCGCGACGGGGAAGCCACCTCACCTCTTCGCCGCCGGCCACGTTGGTGAACGTGAACGAGTGCTCGTAACGGATGTACTCGCTGACCGGCTCCGAGACGATCCTGGCTCTCTTCACACGGACACCACTGGCAGTCACCTCCTGGACAAGGTCGAGCCACGGCCGCCACCACGACACGCGGTCAGCCGGGTCGAGTCGGAGACCGGACCTCCATGCCCGGAACCCTTCCTCCTCGTTGTCGATCGCGTAGACATCGCGCAGTTCGAGGTGGACTGCCGACTTCCGCGCCGACCGCAACAGGTCAGCGAAGCTGTTCATGCTCTGCGACATCCAACGCCTCCCTGAGTGCCATTGCCATGCGGGCGGGGAGGCGGACCACGCTCTCATGGTCCGGGATCGGGCCGTCGGCCAAGCAATCCGCCGTCGTTGCCTCGTCGATCTTCCAGCCCTGGATGACGAGGTCCCTGGTCTCCGGGTCGACCCACACAGTGGGAGAGCCATGATCCCCCGACTTCTCGTCCTTCGCAACGAACCGTAGTGCCATCTGAACCTCCTGCGCCAACCACCCAGTTACGTTCGGCTTCAGACGATCTGACGCCCAGTATTCCGCCCTTCGGGCCCTCCTTGTCAGAGCTTTCCGCGATTGACGAACCATCAGACACCTTGACCGGTGGACCTTCCAGGGCGCCACTGTCTGCCGATCGAGTGGATCGGCAGAATTTTCGATTGCTCGCACAGGTGAACGGGGTAGTTCGCGGGGGTTCGTCGCCGTGGTCGGCGGCGGAGTCCCCGTTCGAAGAGAGGCCCTGGATCATGAGAAGACGTTCGCCGGTCCGTACGCTCGCCGCGGCGGCGCTCGCCGTCGCCGGACTGCTGCCGTTGACGGCGGCCGGGGCGCCGACGCTCGCGGCCGCCGCCGTGCCCACCGTGTACAGCGCCGCGGAGGACGACGAGGCGCGGGAGCTGAGTCCGGAGCTGCGGGCCAGGCTGGACGAGGCCGTGCAGCGGGTGATGCGGGAGGCGGGCATCCCCGGGGTGCAGGTCGGGCTGTGGTTGCCGGGGCGGGGGCACTACGTGCGCGCGTTCGGCGTGGCCGACAAGGAGACCGGCGAGCCGATGACGGACCGGCTGAACCAGCGGATCGGCAGCGAGACCAAGACCTTCACCGCCACCGCCGTGCTGCAGTTGGTGGACCAGGGCTTGGTCGGCCTGGACGAGCCGATCGCCGCCTACCTGGACGGCGTACCGTGCGGGGAGATCATCACCGTCCGCGAGCTGCTGGAGATGCGCAGCGGACTGTTCCCGTACAGCGCGGACCAGGACTTCGCGAACGACTTCCTGGGCGACCCGCAGCGCGTCTTCACCCCGCAGGAGTTGCTCGCGTACGGGTACAAGCACGACAACGTGTTCCCGCCGGGCACCGAGTACCAGTACTCGAACAGCAACTACGTGCTGCTCGGCCTGCTGGTCGAGAAGCTGAGCGGGCAGAGCATCGAGAGTTTCGTCCACGACCGGATCACCGGGCCGAGCGGCCTGGGGCACACCCTGTACCCGGAGGGCACCGCGCTGCCCTCGCCGTACGCGCACGGCTACACCGACCAGACGCTGTCCGGGCAGACCGCCGACTCGACCCACTGGGACCCGTCCTGGGCCTGGTCGGCGGGCGCGATGGTGTCCGACCTGCGCGATCTGAAGCACTGGGCCAAGGACGTCGCCACCGGCACCCTGCTGTCCCCCGCCACCCAGGCGCAGCGGCTGAAGATGCTGCCGACCGGGATCCCCGGCGCGAACTACGGGCTCGGGATCTTCGACATCGGCGGCTGGATCGGCCACAACGGCTCACTGCCCGGCTACGAGAGCCTGACCATCTACCTCCCGGAGGAGTGCGCGACCCTGGTGCTGATGCTCAACTCCGACATCATCGCCCAGAATTCGGAGCCCAGCACGCTGGTCGGCAAGGCGATCACCTCCATCGTGACGCCCGATCATGTCTACGACATCCCGCCCGGCAAGTAGCCTCGGGAAGGTGACGAGGGGTGGGTGGCCGACCGGTCCCCCACCCCGACCGGGCGGAGGGGCGGGGCGGAGGGGTGGGGCGTGCGCGGTGACGGCGAGGGCGACGGCGGGCGGGCGGTCCCGCCGGCGGTGGACGCGGAGCTGCGCGCGGCGGGGGTGCGGGCGGGGGAGCCGCTGACGCCGGAGAACCTCGCCGCCCGGCAGGCGCGGGACGCCGAGGCGCGGCCGAGGCCCGGGGTGGCGGAGCTGCGGGACGGCGGCCGGTTCGAGGTGGCCGGGCTGACGGTGCCGGGGCTCGACGGCGGACCGGAGGTGCGGCTGGTGAGCGCGCGGCCCGCCGGGGCGGGCGGGCCGCTGCCGCTCCTCTACTACCTGCACGGCGGCGGCATGGTGATGGGGAACGCGTGGTCGGTGCTGCCGCGCCTGCTGCGCGAACTGGCCGAGCCGCTGGGGCTGGCCGTCGTCTCGGCGGAGTACCGACTGGCTCCGGCGGCGCCGTACCCGGCGGCGCTGGAGGACTGCTACGCCGGGCTGCTCGCGGTGGCCGGGCGCGCGGCGGAGCTGGGCGCGGACGCCGGGCGGATCGTCGTCGGCGGCAAGAGCGCGGGCGGCGGCCTGGCGGCGGCGCTCGCACTGCTGGCCCGGGACCGGGGCGGTCCGGTCCCGGTCGGCCAGCTGCTGCTGAGCCCGATGCTGGACGACCGGGACCGGACCTTCTCCACCCGTCAGCTGGCCGGTCACGACACCTGGGACCGGACCTCGAACGCGACCGCCTGGCGGGCCGTGCTGGGTGAGCGGTACGGCGCCGCCGACCTGCCGCCCTACGCGGCGCCCGCCCGGGCCACGGACCTGACGGGGCTGCCGCCGGCCTATCTGGAGGTCGGCTCGGCCGAGACCTTCCGGGACGAGACGGTGGCGTACGCGGACGCGATCTGGCGCGCGGGCGGCGACGCCGAACTGCATGTCTGGCCGGGCGCGTGCCACGGTTTCGACACCTACGCCCCGGGCGCCGCCGTCAGCGTCGACGCCCGGGAGGCCCGTCTGCGCTGGCTGCGCCGCCTGCTCCGGTCCTGAGAACCAGAAGGAGAGGACCAGAAGGAGCCGAAGGACGAGAAGGACCAGGAGGGCCAGGAGGATCAGGAGGGCGTCGAGCCCGGTCGGCGGCTACTTCGCCTCCAGTGCGGCGACCAGCTCCGGCAGGCCGCCCGTGAGCACGGCGAGTCCCAGATGGTCGTGGAAGTCCCGGCTGTGCACGACCAGCCCGTCCCGCACCCGCAGGACCATGATGTTCGCGGCGCTGCGGGTCCGCCCGGTGGCGCGGTGGCGCACCTGGTAGTCCCACTCCGCGACGATCACCTCGGGGTCGTCCGTCCCGCGGACGAGTACGTTCCGGGGGCTCAGCTCCAGCGGGAGGGCCTCGCCGAGCTGGGCGAACCGCTCGGCGAGCACCTTCCGCCCCTCGTACCGGCCCGGCCCGCCGGGCTCGAAGACCGTCTCCACCACGGCGTCCTCGGCGTAGAGCACGGCGAGTTCGGCGAAGCGTCCGGCCGTGATGCCGTCGAGCAGTGCGTGGAAGGTCTCGCGCGGTGACCGCGTTTCGGACATGATCAACCCCCAGGGCGACAAGGACGAGGATGTGGCCGCCGGAACCGGACCAGCGACTCCGTTAGAGACGATACGGACTGCACAGTCCGGTTGTCCAGGGTTGCCCGGCCGGCGTTTCCGCCTTCCGACAAAAGGGAGTTGAGACGATGAGCGGCACACAGGAGCGCCCGCTCCGGGCGGACGCGGCCCGCAACCGGGCCAAGTTGCTGGAGGCCGCCACCGAGGTGTTCACCACCCGCGGCGTCGGCGTGCCGACGGAGGAGATCGCCCGGGCCGCCGGGGTCGGCGTCGGCACGCTGTTCCGGCACTTCCCGACCAAGGAAGCCCTGCTGGAGGCGGTGATGGTGCGCCGCCTGGAGACGATCGCCACCGGGACTGCCGAACTGGCCGCCGGAGCCGGGCCCGCCGAAGCCTTCTTCGGCTGCTTCCGGCTGATCGTCGAACAGTCCGCGGGCAAGAACGAGTTCACCCGGGCCCTCGCCGCGGCCGGCATCGACGTGCACTCATCGCTGCGCGCGTCCTCCGCCGGCATCCGCACCCAGCTGGCGGAGCTGCTGGAACGCGCCCAACGGGCCGGGGCCGTCCGCGCGGACCTGACCCTGCCCGAGCTGGTCGCCCTGGTCATCGGCACCGGGGCCGGCCTGGAACAGCTCGGTCCCGACCCGGCCGCCCACGCGCGGGTCTTCGACGTGGTGTTCACGGGGCTGCGTCCGCACTGAACCCCCACCGAACCCGCACCGACCACCCGAACGGGAGGGAGGGGGAGAGGGAGAGAGGGCGAGGAGGGGGACGGGGACCGCGCGAACGGACACGGAGCCGGACGACCGGCGCCTGCGTCCGTTCAGGGGATTTCTCCGGTGTTGCTACGACCTGTCGGATAAGCGCAATGCCAATGTCACTGCTGGTGACCGGACCGGGGCTTCCCGTCTGCCGTGTTCTGACGGCGGCCGTCACCATCCCCTCATGGCGCGTCCGTCCGACAGGTGGTTGATCTCCATGTTCCGGCCCGGCTGGCCCCCTCCACACCCGGTTCCCCCGACCCGATCCCGTTCCCGCTTCCTTCCCGCCCTTCCTGCCCGGTTGTCGGGGCGAGGTCTGGTCGCCGTGCTGGCGGCACTGGCGGTCGTGCTCGGCGCCGCGCCGGCCCTCGCCTACGAGGCTCCGAGCAGCGCGGGCACCGGTGTCACAGGCTTCAACGGCTACCGGGACATCCCCTTCCCGTCGGGGATGTCGATGCGGGCGAGCGTCAGCGGCAACATCGAGGTCCAGGAGGGTCTGACGCTGAGCTCGATCGGCAGCCCGGCCGCCTCGCACTACCAGCCGCAGGTCGACCCGGCCCAGGCGTACGCGATCCGCGTCCGCACCCGACCGCTGCAGAGCTGCCCCGCAAACTCCACCTGCCCTGCGGGCTCCCTGACCGTCACCTTCAAGCACCCGGTGCGCAATCCGATCCTCAACATGGCCGGCCTCGGGGCCGGCGCCAACGGCCCGGGTTTCGTCACGGGCACCTACTCCCAGCTGACACTCACCAGTTCCGACCAGCCGGCCGAGCTGAGCCAGGCCAACAACGGCGCCACCCTGTTCGTGGCCGGCCGCACGATCCGGCCCCGCAGCGGCACCGCGCGGGCCAACTGCCAGGACGCCGACAGCACCCTGCGGGCGGGCTGCGGCAGCGTCCAGATCCAGGGCACGGTGTCGTCCCTGACGTTCTCGGTCGACTTCGTCTCCCAGCGGACCTCGATGGAACCGTCCGCGAGCGACGGTCAGGACGACTGGGCGCTGTCGGCACTGGTGCGTGACGACTGCTCCAACGCGCCGGTGTCGTACGGGAACGCCTCGCACGTGATCGGTGATCTGACGCTGGGACAGGAGGTCTCGGAGAACGTCCAGACCTCGATGATCACGCAGGCGTGCCGGCAGGAGGACGACGACCGGGACCTGAACCCGGACTTCGGGACGCTGACGGCGGGGATGGCGGGGCGCACGTACTCGCTGACGGTGCCGGTGACCGGTCCGGCGGCCGGTTCGGGCACCCCGGCGTACGCGGCGGCGTGGATCGACTTCGACGGGAACGGGGGTTTCGGGACGGCCGAGCGGGCGACCGCGACGGTGGCGCCCGGGCAGACCTCGGTCACGTTCACCTGGACGGTGCCCGCGGGCGTGGTTCCCGGGGCGACGTGGAGCCGCTTCCGCCTCGGCTACGACCAGGCGCAGGTGGAGGCGCCGACGGGGATGGCGGACTCCGGCGAGGTCGAGGACTGGCCGCTGACGATCGCCGCGGCACCCGCGCTGACGCTGGAGAAGAAGGCCGACCCGGCCACCGTCGGCAAGGCGGGTGACCAGGTGCGCTACAGCTTCACCGTCACCAACAGCGGCACCTTCCCGATCACCGACCCGGTGGTCACCGAGACCTCCTTCTCCGGCACCGGCACCCGGCCGCAGGTCACCTGCCCGCCCGGCACCGTCGAGCCCGGCGCGTCCGTCACCTGCACCGGCGGTTACACCGTCACCCAGGCCGACGTGGACACGGGGCGGATCGAGAACGCGGCGACCGCGACCGGCACCCCGCCCGCGGGGATGAACCCGCCGGTGTCCAACGAGTCGACCGCCACCGTCACCGCGCGCCCCGCGCCGGCTCTGACGCTGCGCAAGAGCGCGGCCGAGACCGGAGCGCTCCAGGTCGGCGAGGTGCTGCACTACTCGTTCGAGGTCACCAACACCGGCAACGTCACCCTCGCCCCGGTCACGGTCGCGGAGACGGCGTTCACCGGCCGGGGCACCGCCCCGCAGATCACCTGCCCCGCCGCGGCGGACTCCCTCGCCCCCGGCGCGGTCGTCACCTGCACCGCCGAGTACACGGTCGTGCAGGCGGACGTCGACGCGGGCAGCGTGGAGAACACCGCCACCGCCACCGGCACCCCACCCGGCGGACAGCCCCCCGTCCCCTCCGACCCGTCCACCACGGTCGTGCCGTTCACCCCCCGCCCGTCCCTGGACATCGACAAGGTCGCGGACAAGCAGCGCCTCGTCGCCGGTGAGACCGTCACCTACACCTACACGGTCACCAACACCGGCAACGTCACCCTCACCGACCTCACCGTCACGGAGACCTCGTTCACCGGCAGCGGGGGAACGCCGAAGGTCACCTGCCCCGCCGGCGAGCTGGCCCCCGGGGCCTCCCGGACCTGCACCGCGGCGTACACCGTCACCCAGGCGGACGTGGACGCCGGAAAGGTCGACAACACGGCCACCGCGACCGGCACCCCGCCCGGCGGGGGCACCCCCGTCACGTCACCGCCCGCGGGCACCACCGTGCCCTCCGAGCGCACTCCGGCGCTCACGATCGCCAAGTCCTCCGACAAGCAGCAGCTCGTCGCGGGCGAGGACATCACCTACACCTTCACCGTCACCAACACCGGCAACACCACCCTCACCGACGTCGGCGTCACGGAGACGGAGTGGACCGGCTCCGGCCCCGCGCCGAAGGCCACCTGCCCGGCCGGTCCCCTGGCCCCCGGTGCGGCGACCACCTGCACCGCGACCTACACCATCACCCAGCAGGACGCCGACCGCGGCACCCTGCGCAACTCCGCCACCGCGACCGGCACACCGCCCGGCGGCCTGCCGCCCGTCACCAGCCCGCCGGACTCGGTGCTCGTGCCGCACGACTCGCGCCCCGCGCTGACGCTGGAGAAGAAGGCCGAGCCCGCGACGGTGAGCAAGGCCGGCGAGCAGGTCGTCTACACCTTCACGATCACCAACACCGGCAACGTCACCCTCACCGACCTGAAGGTCGGCGAGACCTCGTTCACCGGCAGTGGCGGGAAGCCGGAGGTGGACTGCCCCGGCGGCCCGCTGACTCCCGGCGCCGTCCTGTCCTGCACCGCCCGCTACACCACCACCCAGGCCGACCTCGACGCCGGGAGGATCGACAACACCGCGACGGCGACCGGCACTCCGCCCGCAGGACTCACCCCGCCCGTCTCCCCCGAGGCCGGCACCACCGTCACCGCGCCCCCGCACCCCCACCTGACCCTGCGCAAGAGCGCCGCCGAGACCGGCGCCCTCCAGGTCGGCGAGGTACTCCACTACTCGTTCGAGATCACCAACACCGGCAATGTGACGATGACGGACGTCGGTGTCGGTGAGACGACGTTCACCGGCCGCGGCACCCCGCCGCAGGCGACCTGCCCCGACGCGGCGAAGTCCCTCGCCCCCGGCGCGGTCGTCACCTGCACCGCCGAGTACACCGTCACCCAGGCCGACGTGGACGCGGGCACGATCGAGAACACCGCGACCGCGACCGGCACCCCGCCCGGCGGCAACCCGCCCATCACCTCGCCCCCGTCCAGCACCGACGTGCCGTTCACGCCGCGCCCGTCGCTGGCGGTGGAGAAGAGCGCGGACCGGCAGCACCTCGTCGCCGGTGAGACCCTCACCTACACCTACCTCGTCACCAACACCGGCAACGTCACCCTCACCGATGTCCGGGTGGACGAGGGCGCGTTCAGCGGCAGCGGAACCCTGTCGGCGATCAGCTGCCCCGACGACGCCCGCTCCCTCGACCCCGGCCGCACCCTCACCTGCACCGCCACCTACACCGTCACCCAGGCCGACGTCGACGCCGGGAAGATCGACAACGCCGCCACCGCCACCGGCACCCCGCCCGGCGGGCAGCCCCCCGTCACCTCGCCCCCCGGCACCACCACCGTCCCCACCGACCCCCGCCCCGCCCTCACCCTCGTCAAGTCCTCCGACACGCAGAAGCTGACCGTCGGCGGAAGCGTCACCTACACCTTCACCGTCACCAACACCGGCAACGTCACCCTGACCGGCGTGAGCGTGGGCGAGGGCGAGTGGACCGGTTCCGGCCCCGCCCCGCAGGTCACCTGCCCCGACGCGGCGAAGTCCCTGGCCCCCGGCGCGCAGGTGCTGTGCACCGCGACCCACACCGTCACCCAGGACGACGCCGACCGCGGCACCATCCGCAACACCGCCACCGCGACCGGCAACCCGCCCGGCGGCAACCCGCCCGTCACCTCGCCGCCGTCCGGCGTGACCGTGCCGCACGAGTCCCGCCCGGCGCTGGTGCTGGACAAGAAAGCCGAGCCCGCCGCCGTCGCGAAGGCCGGTGAGCAGGTCACCTACACCTTCACGATCACCAACACCGGCAACATCACCCTCACCGGGGTCCGCCCGGTCGAGTCCTCCTTCACCGGGACCGGCAAGCGCCCGCCGTTCGCCTGCCCGCCCGGCTCCGGTGAACTCCGGCCCGGCCAGCAGCTGGTGTGCACCACCTCCTACACCGTCACCCAGGCCGACATCGACGCGGGCACGATCGCCAACACCGCGACCGCGACCGGCACCCCGCCCGGCGGCGGCACCCCCGTCAGCAGTCCTCCCGACACCGCCGTGGTCACCAGTCCGCCGGCTCCCGGCCTGAGCCTCACCAAGGCCGCGGACCGCACCGATGCCACCACCGGCCGGACCGTCACCTACACCTTCACGATCACCAACACCGGAAATGTGACTCTCCGTCATATCACGGTGGTCGAGGGCGAGTTCAGCGGAACCAGCAGGATGTCCGCCATCACCTGTCCGGAGACGGTCCTCGCCCCCGGACAGCACCTCACCTGCACCGCCGACTACCGGGTCACCGCCGAGGACGCCGCCCGCGGCACCCTCACCAACACGGCGAGCGCGACCGGCACCCCGCCCGGCAGTGACCGACCGATCACCTCGACTCCCGGCCGGGCCACCGTCACCACCCACCCCGCCGCCGCACCCACTCCCCGCCCCGCCGCCCCCTGGCACCCCGGCACCCTCCCCCACACCGGAGCGGGCGCGGTCGGCACGGCGGCCGCCGGTGCCGCGGTCCTCGTGGCCGGCGGCGGGCTGAGCCTGCTCGTCGCCCGGCGACGGAGGAGGGGAGAGCGGCAGTAGACCGCGGCCGACAGGCGGCGGCAGTACGGCAGTATCGGCTGTAACGGCAGTAACGGCGGGGCACTCACTCGACGAGCGGGTGCCCCGCCGCCGTGCGCCCGGATTCGAGGGACGTCGAAGGGCTTTGCCCGGGCGGGGCGGGCGCCGTGAGACTGGCCGCACCCAGGCAGATACGACTTCGGGAGTGTGTCCGTCATGAGAATCGCGAAATCCCTCGTCCCCCGCGCCGGTGTCGCGGCCGGCGCCGTGCTGATGGCGGCCGGCCTGCTGGGCGGAACCGCCCAGGCCGCCGGCGGCGCCCCGGCAGCGAGCGGCGCCGCCGTCTCCGCACCCGTCTCCGCAGCCGCCGCGTCGAGCGCCGACCAGACCGTCATCCTCGCCACCGCCGGTCTGAGCCGAGGCCAGAGCTGGTCCTCACCGGACGGCAGCACCGTCCTGTACCAGCAGTACGACGGCCATGTGGTGCTGTACAAGGACGGCGTAGCCATCTGGACGGCCGTCGGCACCTACGGCCTCGGCTCCTACTTCTACGTCCAGGCCGACGGCAACCTCACCGCCTACGACGCCGCCTGGCGCCCGCTGTGGGAAAGCCGCACGGCCAACCACCCCGGCGCCTACCTCGCCATCCAGAACGGCGGCAACCTGGTCGTCTATTCGGGCAGCAGGCCCCTGTGGTGGTCCAACTACCCGCCCCTCAACCCCGAGCCCGAGTGCCGCCCGGGGCGCCTCTGCCCGTAGGCCGGTGGCCGGGGTGACCCGGGTGACCGGGTAGCCCGGGTGGCCCGGGTTACCCGGTGGCACTCGGGCCCGGGTGACCGGGTGGCCGTTCACCGCTCGCGCGCACGCCCCGCCGGGACCCCCGCAGGTCCGGGCGGGGCGTGCGCGTCGGCACGGGAGATCGGACCGGCCGACTTCCTACTCCCCGATCCGGCGGGACGTCCAGACCGCCAGGTAGCAGGCGAGCGGGAGCATCACCAGCAGGGCCGCCCAGAAGGCCGCGTGGCCCCAGACCTCGGCGAGCGAGCGGAACCACGGGCCCAGGACGGGGATGCGCAGCGCCTCCAGCGGGCCGAGCGGCGGGGGCCAGGCACCGAGCGCCACCGTGCCGACCGCGGCGGTGGCCAGCAGGCGCCGGGCCGCGCGCGGGACGGCGGCCGCGGCGACGAGGACGAGGAAGGCCAGCAGAAGCAGGTAGTCGGCCTGGTAGGCCGCGCCGACCTGGCCGGTGCCCCAGGACTCCGGGGTCGGGTGCTGGTCGCGGTGGACCACCGCCAGCCGGACTTCGACCGCCGCCCAGAGCAGCAGGGTCAGCACCAGCGTCCCCCCGAGCCAGAACAGCAGCCGGTCCCGGTAGCCGTCGCGGCCCGGCCGCCAGCCCCGGGCCGTGCCGGTACCGGTGGCCCGGGCGCGACGGCGGGTGGTGAGGTTGCGGCGGTCGCCGGCCGCCCGCTGCGCGGCCTCGTGGGCCGGGGTGAGCAGCCAGCGCACCGAGCGGCCGTTGACGACCAGCGCCAGGACGACGGCCGCCGTCGCGCACACACCCGCCCAGCTCGCCGTCCCGCCCTCGAACATCACCACGCGGTCGATCACCGACTGCGGGGGCTTGAGCACGGTCATCGGCGGCCCGAGGCGCAGATAGCCGACGGCGAAGGAGGCGGCGACGGCGAGGAACAGGATCCGGCGTCCGATCCGGGCCGGGAACGCGGCCACCGCGGCGGCGGCGACCAGGACGGCGCCGAGCTGGCCGGCCGTCGCGCGGGCCGCGGCCTCCCCGGCCGTCCGCAGCGGACCGCCGAACGCGCCACCGGGCGCCACACCCGAGGCCGCGCCGAAGTCGACGGAGATCCGCCAGACCGCGCCCGCCCAGAGGGTGATGGCGAGGCAGAGGAACAGCAGCACGCCCGCGACCGCGCGTCGGGGCAGCGCGCTCCGCGCGCCGCTCCACCAGGCGCGCAGGTCCGCCTTCCACGCCCCGCGGTTGCGGCCGCGCCGCGCGCCGCCGGAACGGACGCTCCGCACCTGGAGCACGGCGGCCGCCGCGAGCACGCCCCGACCGTCGAGCGTCGCCGGGTCGGCGGTGAGCGCCCGGCGGCGCAGGTCCGACCAGGTGCGGCGGAACCGGTCCCGGCCGCCGCGCGCCCGCGCCGTCAGCGCGCCCGCCCCGTCGGCGACGAGGGTGGCGGTCGTGTGGACCGGGGCGGGCAGGACGTCCAGCGGCCCCGGCAGGGCGGAGAGCCGTCGGACCAGGGCGCGCCGCTGGCCGTCCGGTTGGAGGGTGAGCAGGAGGATCCAGCGGCGGGCGGCCTTGCGTTCGGCGGCGGTGAGGCCGCCGCCCTCGCCGTTGTTCCCGTGGTTGCCGTGGTTGCCGTTGTTCCCGTGGTTGCCGTTGCGGCCGGTGGCATTCCCGTTCCGGCCGGTCGCGTTGCCGTCGGAGCCGCTGTTGTTGCCGTTGCGGCCGGTGGCGTTGCCGTTGCGGCCGCCGAGGGTGCGGGCCTCGCGCTCGACCCGGCCCAGCACGGCGGCGAGTTCGGTGAGCCCGAGCAGCCTGGCGCAGGCCCCCTCCGGACAGGCCGGGTGGCCGCAGTGGAAGCGGGCGGCGAGCCCGAGCAGCCCGGCCGCGACCAGATCGTCGACCACGGCCGGCGCGTCCGGCTGCCCCGCCAGCTCCACCAGCCCCGCCGCGTCCACCCTGCGGTCCCGCACGTACGGGACCGCCTCGGGGGTGAACGCGGCGCCGAGGGCGAGCACGGCCCGGGAGACCGCCGCCGACTTCTCGGCGGAGGTGCCGCGTTCGACGTCCTTGAGGTAGTGCAGGTCGAGGACGGTGTCCTTGACCTCGTCCCGGAGCCAGTCGCGCAGCCGCCGGGCGCCACCGCTCACCAACCAGGCCGCCGCGTCCGCGGAGCGCTGGAGCAGCGCCCCCGCCAGGGCCGCCGGTTCGTGGAAGTCCTCGCCCCGGAAGGCGATCGGACGGTGCCTGGGCCCGGGCGGCGGGGTCGGTCCGGGCGGTGGCGGGACGACGCGGCTGCGGACCACCTCCGGGCTCTCGCCGTTCAGCCAGGCCCGGACCTGCGGCGCCGTCCAGCGGTCGGCCGGGTCCTTGGTGAAGAGGCCCTGGAGCAGCAGCCGGCGGCGTTCGTCGGTGACGGCGGTGAGGTCCACCTCGTCGTCCATCACCAGCCGGAACTGCAGCGCCTCGTCGCTGACCAGGCCGCCGTCCGCGCGCCGGTAGCGGCTGGCACCGGTGAACACCTCGTAGAGGATGGTGCCGAGCGCCCACCACGGACCGGCCGGGTCGTTGCTGCCGGCGAGCTGTTCCGGGGCCATGTAGGCGACGGTGACCTGCATGTCGACGGAGAACCGGCGGCTGGCGGTGAGCTTGGCCACGCCGCCGAAGTCGGCCACCACGAACTCGGTCGCGGTGCCGCCGTTCCGGCCGCCCTGGCGGACCAGGATGTTGGCGGGCTTGAAGTCGACCGGGTTGCGCTTGATCCTCACCTGCCAGAACTCCAGCAGGTCGACCAGTTCGCGGATGATCCGCTCGGTCTCGCCCCGGCGGGTGAGGCGGCCCTGCGCGCGCAGGGCGGCGACGTGGTCGGCGAGGGTGACGGGGAGGTACTCCATGGCCAGCCAGTCGCAGAGCGCGCCGGCGTGCTCGACCCGGTCGTGGCCGAGGATCTCGGGGACGTGGCGGCGGAAGAGCGGGTCGCTGCCGAGGTGGGCGAGGAGTTCGGTGTCCGCCCGCACGCCCGGGTTGCCGACCTTCACGGCGGCGTCGGCGCGGCTTTCGGCGCGGCTCTCGGCGCGGCCGGTGGCTCCACCGGCGGCGCGACTGTCGACGCGGTGGACGTGCCAGACGGTGCCCTCGCTGCCGGAGCCGACCCGGCCGACGGGCCGGTAGCGGTCGGTGAGGGCCGCGGGGAACTCGGCGGTGGGATCGGCGGGGCCGGGGGGCGGTGTGGCGGTACTGCCGGGGCCGGTGGTGGCGGGCGACGGTTCGGCGGGCGTCCTGGGCGGGACCGGGCCGCCCGGGCGCTGGACCCGGGTGCGCGGGCCGGGGACGGTACCGCCGGCGACGGGCCCGGCGGGGCGCTGGACCCGGGTGCGGGGGCTCGCCGTGCCGGGGTCGGTGCCCGGGCCGGGGGCGGTGCCCGGGCCGCGCTGGACACGGGTGCGCGGGCTCTCGGCGGGGGTGCCGGGGCCGCCACCGGGCGGCGGAGTGCCGGGACCGCGTTGGAGCCGGGTGCGCGGGCTCTCGGCGGGTGCGCCGGGGCCGTCACCGGGCGCGTCCGCCGTCGGTCCCCGGTCCTGCCCCTGGCGCTGCTCCTGACCCTGGCTCTGCTCCTGGCTCGGCCCTTGGCGCTTGGCCCGGCCGGGCCGCTGTACGCGGGTGGGCGGGCCCGGTTCCGGTGGTGTGTCGGCCATCGCGCCGTTCTCCTCCTCACGGCCCCGGCTCACCGGGGCGCGCCGAACTCGTCGATCTCGACCACCTGGACGTCCAGGTCCAGTGCGAACCGAAGTCGGCACCCCGGTCCGATCCGGGTCGCCCGCTCGATCCGGCGGCCGTCGACGAAGGTGCCGTTGGTCGACCGCAGGTCCTCGACGTACAGCGCGCCGTCGATCCAGCGCAGCCGGGCGTGGTGCCGGGAGAGCTGGTCGAGACCGGCCAGGCCGGGGATCGCCGCGCAGTCGGGCTCGTCGCGGCCGATCGCCAGTCCGCCGCCCCCGCGCCGGTGTTCGGCGCGGACGGGCAGCAGGACCCCGGCCACGATCAGGGCCAGCCGGAGCACCGGCGCCCGGGCGGGTCGCGGCTGCTGCGGCTGCTCCTGCCCCCGGCGCGGGCTCGGACCGGGCGGGCGCTGCGGCTCGGCCGGGCGTGCCGGACGGGTCGCGGCCTCCGGGTCGGTGGCCGGACCGGGAGCCGAGGGAGCCGCGGCCCCGACCGGCGGGGCGTCGGTCGGGCGGGCGTCCGTCGGCGGGGCGTCGGTCTGCGGGGCGTCCTCGGCCGGGTCGTGGCGTTCCAGTTGCTGGAACATGTGCACCTGGCAGTACCCCCGGGTGGCGGAGGTCGGGCACTCCCCCGGCGCTCCCACCGGGCAGCGGTAGATCACGGTCGCCACGAGGTCTCCCGGAGGGTCACGCCGCGTCGGACCAGGTCCCGTTCGATCCGGCCGAGGTCGCCGGGGCGCGGCACCCCGATCACCCGGACCTCGCCCTCGCTCACCCGCACCTGGAGTTCGGGCCGCTCCGGCCGGTGCTCCAGGTAGGGCGCGTAGCGTTCCCGGCCGAGCGCCGTGCGGGTGGTCAACCGCTGGTTGGCCGAGCCGCGCCAGGCGAGCCGGGTGGGCTGCCCGGCCCGGTAGCGGCCGGTGATCACCGCGTCCGCGCCGTCAAGCGCCGCGGCGGTGGCCGGGTCGGCGGCCAGTTCCTCCGGTTCCCAGCCGGTGTACACCAGCAGGTCGGCCGGGCGGCCGGACCGGCGGCGCTCGGCGTCGGCGGCGGCGAGCAGCGCGGCGAGGGCCGCCGGTTGCTCCAGCGGTTCGCCGCCGCTGACGGTGAGGCCGTCGAGGCCGTCGTCGAGGGCGGACCGCCACAGTGCGGTGAACCGCTCGACGGTCAACTCCCGCCCACCGGTGGCCTCCCAGGTGTGCCGGGACATGCAACCGGGGCAGGCCAGGGTGCAGCCCTGGAACCAGACGCCGAGCCGACGGCCGGGTCCGAGCGCGGTCACCGGCCGGTAGACCTGCCCGACGAGGGCCGCGACGGCACGGCCAGCGACCGCACCGTCCACGGCCGCGGTGCCCGGGGCGACGGCGGTGCCCGCGACGGCACCGCCCGGGGTCGCGCCGTTCGGGCTCGGCACTGTCACCGCTCGACCTCCAGCCGGTAGCCCTCGCCGTCACCGTCGCCCTCGATCGCGGCCACCCGGAGCCGCTCGCCCCGCCGGGGCGGGGTCCGGAAGACCTCCCTGGCGAGCGGGTTGACCAGCGCCGACTCGACGGCGGTCAGCACTCCTCGGCCACCGTGGTCCAGCCGCCTGGTCGCCTCGACCCGCAGCACCTCCCACGCGTCGTCGGCGAGGGTCAGCTCGGCGCCGTGGGTCTCCAGGACGCGGGCCGCCACGGAGGCGATGGCCTTGTCGAGGATCTGCGGCACCCACTTCTCCTGCATGAAGTCCATCGGGATGAAGTTGTCACCGAAGCGGTTGCGCAGCTCGGGCCGCTTGATGCGGTCGTTGAAGAAGGTGTCGAAGGCTTCCCGCAGGCTCCGGCGGACGATCGTCGGATCGTCGTGGCGGCTCAGTTGACGCCGGCCGGCGCGGGGAGCGGCGGCGGAGGCGCCGCCGCTCCCGGCCCCGCCGGTGGCACCGGTAGCGGCGCCGCCGTCCGCTTCACCGGCGCCGCCGTCCGTGTCGCCGACGCCCGTCCCGCCCTTCGGCGGCTCGCCCTCCACGGAGGCCGCGACGCCGAGGTTCGAGGTGAAGATCAGCACGCACTCGGTGAAGTAGACGGTGGCGCCCCGGCCGTCGGTGAGCCGGCCGTCCTCCAGGATCTGGAGGAAGAGGTCGAACAGCCGGGGGTTCGCCTTGTCGATCTCGTCGAAGAGCAGCACGCTCATCGGGTTCGCCCGGACGGCGTTGGTGAGTTCACCACCGGCGTCGTGGCCGACGAATCCGGGCGGGGCGCCGATCAACCGGTCCCGGGCGTGCTCCTCGGCGAACTCGCTCATGTCGAAGCGGATCGGCCGGGCGTCCTTGCCGAGAATCATCTCGGCCACGCCCTTGGCGAGTTCGGTCTTGCCGACACCGGTCGGGCCGGACAGGAACAGGGTGCCGCGCGGCCGGGTCGGCGAGCTGGACGCCTGCGCGCCGTTGAGTCCGGCCGCCGAGCGCATGAAGATCTCCAGGGTGCGGCGCACCGCGTACGGCTGGCCGATCACCTTGCCGTTGAGGAACTCCTCGCCCGTGGCGATGCGTTCGCGCAGTTCGGAGGTGGCCCACGGGTTGTCGAGCACGCCGATCCGGTAGAGCCGGGCCGCTTCGTCCAGCCGCTGCACCGGCAGGTTCCGGTCCAGGGCCATCCGGCCGATCGCCATCACCTCCGAACTGCCCATGCCGTGCGATGAGTCGGCGAGCGCCTTGGCCGCCGTCGCGGTCTCGGCCGCGGTGAGGGCCGGTCCGCCGGTGGCGGCCTGGTATCGGGCCAGCCCGCCGACCACGTGCCTGGCGGCCGCGAGCCGCTGGTCGTGCGGCGGCTGCGGGACACTGATCACCCGCACCGCCCGGCTGCCGACCGCGAACTCCCGGGGCAGTTCCTCCTGCCGTTCCACCACCCAGAACACCGTGTTGTACGGCGTGACGGCGCTGGCGCCCTGCACCGGCCGGGCGGTGTGCCCCAGTTCCTCGGCGGCCGCGAACAACCGGGCGGCCTCCCCGGCGACGGGCGCCTGCGGCGAGCCGAGCCGGCCGGAGTAGGGGACGACCAGTCCGATCGGCGGGCCGGGGTGGTGGACGACGCCCACCATCGCGTCGCGCAGCCGGTCCAGCATCTCCGGCTCGTCCTCGTCGTCGGCGCCGTCACTGCCCTCAGTGTCCCGGCCGCGCCGCCACTTCTCGTCCCGCTCCGCGAACTCCCGCAGCACGGCCGGTACTTGCTGGGCGGTCGCGCTCAGCCGCAGCAGGGTGATCCGCTCGTGCACCTGGTCGAGGAAGGCGAGCGCGCCGAAACCCCGGGCGGCGCAGAGCGATTCGATCACCTCGCCGAGGCTGTACGGCGCGAGGGTGGCACTGCTGCCCGCCGCGTGGTCGTCGGGCAGCAGGTACTGGTCACGGACGTTCCCGGTCAGCAGCACCTGCGGGTGGACGGTGAGCGCCATGTCCAGCTCGCGGATCCAACTGGGCGTCGCGGGGCGGGCGTCGGCGCTGCCACGGGTGGCCTCGGCCCTGTCGCGGGGGGCGCCGGTGCCGTCCGGAGGAGCCTGGGCGCTGTCGCGGGGGGCGCCGGTGCTGTCGCGGGGGGCGCCGGATCCGGGCGGCGGCGCGTCCTTGCGCGGGCCGGCCGGCCCGGCCCCCCACTGCTCAGCGCTCACGGCCGCGCTCCTGCGGCTTGCGGACGGCGGCGGTCGTACTGGTGCCGGACCGCTTCGTCCGGCCACCGCGGCGGCGCGGGGTGGCTGCGGACGGCGGCTGCGGCCACGCCCCGCCGGGGACGAGACCCGCGGCCATCGCCCCCGGCGCCATCGCGGACGTCCGCTCCAACCGCACTCCTTGGAGGCGCACGCCCTCCTCGATCGAGGGCAACTGCTCCTCGCAGAACCACTGCTGGACGCTCTCGTCCTGCTCCTCGTCCTGCCCGGCGTCGCCGGTCGCGGTGTCCTCCCGGCGGACCACCGCCGTGGAGAGGGTCGCCCGGTCCGGGGCCAGCACCAGGCGCAGCCCGTACCCCGCGGCCGGCGGCGCGCCACCGTCCTCGGCCCGGCCGTCCTCGGCCCGGCCGTCCCCGGGCTGTCCGGCCCGCTCCGGATCCGGGTCGCCGAACGGCACCACCACCTCGCCCTCGGTGGCGAGCAGGTCCTCGAAGTCCTCGCCGACCAGGTAGTCCCGCTCGCGCAGCACCTCGGCCAGCGCCGCCGCGACCGGCACCCGGTTGCGGCGGGCGTCGGCCCGCGCGACGGCGGCCTCCACGGCGGGCCGCAGGAAGGCCGGGTCCTCGGCGGCGGCGAGGTCGGCGAGCAGCCGGTCGCGCTCGGCCGGCTCCGCCTCGCGCACCAGCTCGGCCAGGGCGGCGCGCAGTTCGGCCCGTTCCTCGTCGCGGGCGCGGCGGCCCACCGAGTGCTGGACCAGGGCGGCGAGGTCGGTGAGCGTGGCCCGGACCTCGGGCACGGTGGCGGCCGACCCAAGCGTGCCCACCAGGCCCGCCACCCGTTCCAGGTCGGCCGGGTCGCAACGGGGAACATCGCGGTCGAGCACCGCCTGGGCCTCGGCGAGCGCGCCGGCCCGGACCCGCTCGACCCGGTCGGCCTGCTCGGCCCGGGCCTGCTCGACGGCGGCCTCGGCAGCGGCCTTCGCCTCCGCGGCGCCGCGGCGCGCGTCGGCCCGGGTCGGGCGCGGGCGCTCCGGTTCGGCCGCGACCGCCGGCAGCACGGCCGACCACACGTCCTGCACCGCCTCGGCCAGCTCCTGGGCGGCCCTGGCGTTCGCCGTCCGGGCCCGCTCGACGGCCCGCGCCAGCTCGGCCTCGTCCGCCCCGGCCCCGACCGTCACCGTCTCCACCGTGACCCGGGCCGTGCGGTACGCGCGCCGCAGCTGCCCGGCCTCGCCACGCAGCCCCTGG
The DNA here is from genome assembly GCF_044764505.1 of Kitasatospora sp. NPDC094019. Classification (NCBI taxonomy): domain Bacteria; kingdom Bacillati; phylum Actinomycetota; class Actinomycetes; order Kitasatosporales; family Streptomycetaceae; genus Kitasatospora; species Kitasatospora sp. NPDC094019. The sequence goes on along the minus strand of NZ_JBIWIF010000012.1, from coordinate 47,274 downwards.
GCCTGCTCGTTCAGCTCGCCCAGCCGGGCCCGCAGCTCCGCCCGCCGGGCCTCGGCCCGCCGCAGGTTCTCGGCCCGTTGCGCCTCGGCGGCGAGGCGGGCGCGCAACTGCCGTCGGCGCGCGGCCTCCTGGTCGACATAGGACCACCCGTATCCCGCGGAACTGCTCACCGGCCGCCTTCCGAGCGCGAGTCATGACCTGGGCGCGCACCGTCCGGGATGCTCGGCACCGGTCCGGTTCCACCCTGCGCAACCCCCGCACGCGCCACCGGGGCCGATGCGGGTCGTGTACGCGACATCTTCGACCGCGCGCGAACCGGCACCACCCCCGACGTGCTACTGAGGCCCCATCATGCCCCAGATCGGCCAGGGGCGTTCCGCCTTTGCCAATCCGGGATCACCGCCCGCGCGCGCCGCTTTCGCGCTACATTGGCGCTCGGCCGGAGGGCGCGGACACCAGGGCGGAGGCGAGGGGCGATGGCGCTGAGCGAGGTCCTCGACATCCTGCGCGAGCACTGGGACGAGGTCCGGGAACATCTGGACGAGACCGCCAGAGCGGCCGTCGTGGCTATGCTCGACGCATCGTCCGCCGACCCGGAACGGACCGCCCGGAGGATCGCCCGGCTGGTACTCGCGGCCCTCCCCGACGGCCACCCGGTCCGTGTGCCCCTGGCGGACTCGGTCCGCTACTCACAAGTCGGACGCACCGGACCGACCGACCTCGGGGCCGTGCTGGGGGCGCTCGCCCTGCTCCGCGGGACGGCGGGCCCGGCCACCGCACCCGAACCCGCGCCCGCGCCCGCGCCACCGGAGGAGCCCCGCCGCACGTACCGGATCGGACGCGCCGGCGACGCCTCCCGGTTCGATGGCGACCAGCACTCCTCCACCGAGCACCCGCTACTGGAGGGCACCCACGACCAGTGGCACGGCACGGGCTCGCACCACTCCGCCGTCGACCACGACGATCTGCTCCACCTGGATTCGGTCGACATCCACCACCGCTGGGACGACGAGCACCGGCCCCCCCGGCTCAAGGCGCCTGCCGGGGCCGACGCCCTGCCCGCCCCGCCCGAGGACGCCGACGACTGGCTGCTCGCCGCGGACTCCGTCAGCGCCGCCGACTACCGGGCCGGCGGGCACGACCCCACCGATCCCGACCTGATCCGGCTGACCGACCGCCAGGGCACCGTCCGGCTGCCGTCGTTCCAGTTCGACGGCGCCTCCGGGCGGCCGCTGCCGGTCGTGGTCGCCGTCAACCGCCTGCTCGACGCCGACGACGACCCGTGGGGCGTGGCCGACTGGTGGCTCGGGGCCAACGCCTGGCTGGACGCCGTCCCCGCCCACCTGCTGGGCACCTCCGGCGAGCACGGCCTGCTCGCCGCCGCCCGCGCCGAGACCGCGGAGTGGTGACCGGATGCCCGACGTGAAGGTCCCCGCCCCGACCGTGCGCGCCACCCCTCACCTCGACGTGCTGCCCGCGGGCACCGTGCTCCACCGGGTGCACGCGGCCGCCTACGCCGCGACCTCGTTCAACCCGAACCCGTCCGACACCCACTACGAGGGCGGCCGGTTCTGCTCCTACCAGGGCGACGGCAGCCATCTGCCCTACCTGTACGCGGGATTCTCGGAGCGCACCGCCGTGATGGAGACGCTGGTCCGGGGCATCCCCTTCGACGAGCGCGGCTGGCGCCGGATCCGCCGCGTCGCGGTGCGGGGCCGGGTGCTGTCGCGGGTCGAGACCACCTGCGACATCCCGCTCGTCGGCCTGATGACACTGGACCAGCTCGCGGCCGTCCACCAGGACGAGTGGCTGATCCACTCCACCCCGGACGCCTACCCGCACACCCGCCGCTGGGCCGCCTGGATCCGCGGCCTGGCCCCGGAGGCGCTCGGCCTGCGCTGGCCGTCCAAGCGCGACCTGGGCGGCAGCTCCTGCATCCTCTACGAGCACGACGACGCCACCACCCTGATCAAGCCGGTCGGCCCCGCCCCCGTCGCCCTGGACACCGCCGAGGGCGCCGCCCTGCTCAACCAGTTGCTCGCCCCGGCCCGCACCCGCGTCGAGCCGCCGCGACGGCAGGGCTCGTAGCCGGATCCGGCGGACGGTCGTTCTTCGTTCGGCGGGCGCGTTCACACGCTCCGGGCAGGCTCTTCCCACCACTCGGAACGGCGTTCCCCGCTCCCCGGCGGCCGCGTACTGTGCACGGATCCACGTGATCGTTCCACCAGGGGGAGACAGAATGGCCACGCACGTCACAACAGCGGGCACCACCACGGCCTCGGTGCGTTCCGCCGACGGCACCACCATCGGCTACCGCACCACCGGCTCCGGCCCCGGGCTCCTGCTGGTGCCCGGGGCGTTCGCGCTCGCAGCCGACTTCGACGGTCTGGCGGCGGAGTTGGCGGACCGCTTCACGGTGCACACCGTCGAGCGACGGGGGCGGGGGACGAGCGGCCCCCAGGGTGACGCCTACAGCGCGGCCGCCGAGTGCGCGGACATCGAGGCCGTCCGCGCGGCCACCGGGGCGCGGTTCGTGTTCGGCCACAGCTTCGGCGGTTTCCTGACCCTGGAGGCCGCGCTGACCGGCTCCGCCTTCGAGCGGATCGCCGTCTACGAGCCCGGGGTGTCCGTCGACGGATCCATCCCCTTCGACTGGGCCGAGCGGTGCCGCCGCGAACTCGACGCCGGGCAGCCGGCCGAGGCGTTCCTTACCTTCGTCCGCGGCGTCAATCCCGGGACCAGCGGCAAGGCGCCGCGCTGGCTGCTGCGGCTGATCCTCCCGCTCGCCCTCAGGAAGCCCGAGCGGCTGCAGAAGCACGCCCTGCTGGCGGCCGCGATCCGCGAACACGCCGAGATCGCCGCCCGGGACAGCGCCTTCCGGGAGTACGGGCGGCTCGACCGGCCCGTGCTGCTGATGGCGGGCAAGGAGGCCGGGAGCACCGGGGCGGGTCGTGCGGCGGCGGCCGTGCACGAGGTCCTGCCGGGCTCCCGGCTGCGGCTCTTCCCGAAGCTGGACCACTTCGGGCCCGAGACCGACCCCGCCACCGTCGCCCCGGTGGTGGCGGGCTTCTTCCTGGAGTCCTCCGCCGGGTAGCGGTCGGGCCGGACAGCGATCGGACCGGGCAGCGGTCGCCGGCCGAGGACCACTGCCCGGCGACGTCACTACCGCACAAGTGGGTCGACCCCATGCGTGCCCTCGACCTCGGACGGGCGGCAGCCTGCCCCGTGCACGCGCGGGGCAGGCCAAGAGCGGGCGGGTCGCGCCGTCAGGCGGCCGGGAGGGTGCCGAGGGCCCGGACGCCGGTGCGGCCGGACCGGAAGAGCGCGAGGCCGACGGCTGCCAGGGCGATGTGGGTGTACTCGGTGTCGGCCGCGAGGCGGTCCGGTTCGTCGCGCCAGTTCAGCCGGCCCGTGGCCAGGTCGTGGGCGAAGAGACGCTCGTCGTTCGTGGCCACGTAGACCACGCCGCCCGCCGCCGCCACCGAACTCATGCCCCGACCCAGGCCACTGGGGACGACAGCCGTCCAACGGGTGTCGCCCGTGCGGGCGTCCAGGGCGGTCAGGCCGGTGTTGCTCAGGAAGCACACCGTCCCGTCGGCCACCGCGAGTCCGCCGAGACCGTGGCGCTGTGCCCGCTGCCACAGCGGGCGGCCCGAGGCCGCGTCCAGGGCGTGGACGGTCGAAGCGCCGGTCGCGGGGTCGTTGCTCACCGCGTGGAGGACGCCCCGGTGCCCGGTCGGCGCGAAACCGACCGGCCCGACGGCGTCCTGGGCCCAGCGCCGCGCGCCGCTCCGCACGTCGAAGGCGAACAGCCCGCCCGTCCGGCCGGGTACGTAGACGGTGTCGCCGACCACGAGCGGCAGCGGCGAGACGTTCGCCGGAGTGCTCCAGCGGACCTCGCCGGTGGCCAGGTCGTGGCAGCGCAGGGCGTTCCCGTACCCCGTCAGGACGCTGTCGCCGGCCATCACGATGCCCTGCTCCGCCGGCAGGTCCCGCCAGTCGGGCACCGACAGCTCCCAGCGCACCTGCCCCGACGCCGCGTCGAGGGCCCGGACGGCGGTCGCCGAGTTCACGCAGAGCGTGCCGCTGCCGGCGGCGAGCGGCCAGCCGCCCGGGGGTTCGGCATCGTCGGCCGCGGTCACCGCCCGGCTCCAGCGGACGGCGCCGGTGCGCGGCTCGTGGGCCCGGACGGTGCCGTCGTACCCCGACACGTAGAGGCTTTCGCGCGGGCCTGCGGGAAGGGCCATCCGCCCGCCGGTGTCGGCCGTGCTCCAGAGCCGGGGGCCGCGGACGGGCACCCGGTCCGCCCACAAGCGGGCGCCGGCCGGGACCGCGAGGGCGGCGAGGCCGCCCACGGTGCTGAGCAGCAGGCGGCGGCGGTGGATCGCGGGCCGGGCGCCGGCGGGGGGCACGGGCTCGGCCGGGTGCAGGTCAGGGGTCTTGCCGGAGGTCACGTCGGAGGTCACCTTCGGGAGGACTTCGTGCACCGACCGGATGGTTCCCGTCGGCGGGGAGGTCGGCCCTTTCGGGCAACACGTCCGGAGGGCCGAGGCCCCCCGGACGCGCGGCGCCGAGTGCCGGGGGTCAGTCGGCGTCGGACTCCGCCGGTTCGTCGGCGCGCTGGTCCTCGGTGCGGCCGAGGCGCCAGTACCCCATGAAGCAGACGGCGCGCCGGTCGTAGCCGCGCTCGCCGACCAGGTGACGGCGGAGCTCGCGGACGGCCGCCGCCTCCCCCGCGATCCACGCGTACGGCGTGCCGGAGGGCAGCGCGGCGGCGCGGACGGCGGCGGGGAGCGCGGGGGTGCCCGGGGCGCCCCGGTGCAGCCAGGTGATCGTGGTGCCGGGCCGGGCGGCGGGGAGGTAGTCGTGCTCCGTCTCCCCCTCGACCTCGGCGAACACCCGGACCGGCAGACCGGCGGGCAGCTCGTCGAGGATCGCGGCGACGGCGGGCAGGGTGGACTCGTCCCCCGCCAGCAGCACCCAGTCCGCACCGTCGGGCAGGCGGAACTCGACGCCGCCCGCCTCCTCGACCGCCGGTCCGCAGACGACCACCCGGTCGCCGGGCGCCGCCGTCTCGGCCCACCGGGAGCCGGGCCCGTGGTCACCGTTGACGGCGATGTCGATGTCGATCTCGTCGGGGTCGCGGCGCTGCGCGCGGACGGTGTAGGTGCGCAGCACCGGGCGGACGGCGGGGTCCATCGTGCGCCAGTGCTGGTACCAGGCGAAGTCGTCCTCACCCTCCGGCATGAGGGGCTCGCTCTGCCCGGGGAGCGGCAGGAGGAGCTTCACGCGCTGGTCGAGCCCGCCGTTGACGAACCCGGCGAGGCTGGGGCCGCCCAGGGTGATGCGGACCATGTGCCGGGTGACCCGCACGGTCCGGACCACCTGGAGCGGGAAGAGCAGGAATCGCGCGGGGGCGCTGGTGCTGGTCAGGGCCGTCTCCTCTCACCTGAATTTAGGTAAGGCTAACCTATCCGAGAGGCCGTTCGCCCCCGTCCGTCCGCGCGGGTTCGACGGAGTGACGAGGTGTCGCCGAGGCGCGAGGGGGCATCGGCGGGGCGCAGGAGCGCGCCGTCGGCGCGACGGGACGGCCGCCGCCCCCGGCGACGAAGAGGTAGTCCTCCCCGCCGACCAGTGCGGCCACGATGCGGTCGGCGCCGTTCCAGGTCATCTCCGCCACTCCCCCTCGCCGCTCCCCCGTCCTGACCACCTCAAGCGTATCTTTGATGTGCCCGTTGAAACTTTGCCGCTCTCCGCCCGAGGATTCAGCTGTAAAGTTTCAAAGTGCCATCAGAACCGATGAAGAGACTGCGCCCGGTCGACCTGGGCCGCGAGCACGGCCTCTCGGCGCAGGCCGTCCGCAACTACGAGCAGGACGGCTTCCTTCCGGTCGCCGAACGGACGCCCACCGGGTACCGGATCTACACCGAGTCGCACGCGGCGGCGCTGCGCACCTTCCTCGCGCTCGTCCGCGCCCACGGGCACGCGACCGCCGGGGCGGTCATGAACGCCGTCCACAGCGGCCGGACCGACGACGCCCTGACCGCGCTGGACCACGGCCACGCCCAACTGCTCCGCGACCGGGAGACCCTCGCCTCGGTGCGTGGGGCGGTGGAGCACCTCGCGGAGACCGACGGACCCGGATCCGGGCGCGACCCGGGGACCGGGAACGACGTCGGCCCCTTCCCGCTCAGCATCGGCGAACTGGCACACCGCCTCCGCCTCACCCCGGCCACTCTCCGCACCTGGGAGGCCGCCGGCGTCCTGCTACCCGCCCGTGACCGCGCGACCGGCCACCGTGCCTTCCACCCGGCCGACGTCCGCGACGCCGAACTCGCCCACCTGCTGCGGCGCGGCGGCTACCGGCTCCCCCACATCGCCGCCGTCGTCGGCCAGATCCGTACGGCGGGCGGGACCGGCGCGCTCGCCGCCGCGCTGGCCGACTGGCAGCGGCGGCTCACCGCCCGCGGACTGGCCATGCTGAGCGCCGCCGCCCATCTGGACGCCTATCTGACGGCGGCCCGCGCCTGAACGGACCCGGTCACACCGGCACCGGCGTGACCGGACCGCCCCGCGCGGTGGGCGCGAGCGGGCCCGGCGGGGTGGGAAATCAGCTGGCCGGAGCCGCCGCCGGTGGGCCACCATGCGTGCCATGACACCGCTTCTGCTGCTCGCGCCCCGGATCAACGAGACCGGTCTGCACCTGCTCACCCACGCCCGGCGGCGCGGGCTGCGGGCGCACACCGCCGTCCGCTGGGACGTCCCGGCGGAGCTCGCCGGGCTGCGGCCCGCGCACCTGTACGGCGGGCCGCTGTTCGCCGACGTGGCGGCGGGGGTGCTCGGTGTCGCACCACTGGAGCCACCGGTGGACTGGCTCGCCACCCTGCCGACCGAGCTGTCGGCCCGCCGGGTGGACTGCGTGCCGCTGGCCGAGGCACGCCGACTGCGTCGGCCCGCCTTCCTCAAGCCGGCCGCCGACAAGCTGTTCGCGGCCCGGGTGTACGCCGACGGCAGCGGGCTGCCGGGCCCGGACGCCCTGGACGACGACACCCCGGTGCTGGTCAGCGACGTGGTCGGGTTCGCGGTCGAGTACCGCCTCTTCGTCCTGGACGGCGCGGTGCGGGCGGCCGGCCGGTACGCCGTGAACGGCGGACTCGCGGTGTCGCCGGAGGTTCCGCCGGACGCGCTCGCGTTCGCGGCGGACGCGCTGGCGGCGGGCGGCCTGCCGAGCGCCGTCGTGGTCGACGTCGGCCGCCTCGCCGACGGCACCTGGGCGGTCGTGGAGGCCAACCCGGCCTGGGCGAGCGGCGGTTACGCCTGCGACCCGGGAGCGGTGCTGGACGTGGTGCTCCGGGCCGCCGGTCCGGCCGACGCGTTGGCGCCCGGGGACGTCGCGTTCGCCCGTGCGGTGCCGGAAGTCCTCCGCTGACGGGAGGCCCTCCGCCGAGGGGTGCGCCTCCGTGCCCCGGGAGCCTCAGACGCGGTCGAGCGGGCGGTGCGGTCCGGGCGGCAGTTCGGCCTCGACCCCGTCGCCGGGCCGGATCACACCGCCGGCCCGGACCACACCCATGATCCCGGCCCGGCGGACGATGTTGCCGTCCTCGTCCCGCCCCACGACCCGCTTCAGCAGGCCGTCCTGGAAGCCGTCGATCTGCAGGCAGGGATTGCGCAGCCCGGTGACCTCCACCACCGCCTCCGCGCCGATCCGCAGCAGCGTGCCCACCGGCAGGCCGAGCAGGTCGATCCCGCGCGTGGTGACGTTCTCGCCCAGCTCGCCGGGCGCCACCGTGAACCCCTGCTCGGCCACCTCGGCGAACAACTCCTCGTGGATGAGGTGCACTTGCCGCAGGTTGGGCTGCGTCGGATCCTGCGCCACCCGCGAACGATGCTTGACTGTCACCCCCGCGTGCACGTCGCCCGCCACGCCGAGCCCGGCGACCAGGGTGATGCTCGGCCGGTTGGGCTTGGTGAAGGTGTAGTCGGCGCTGCTGCTGACCGCCGTGACCGTTCCACTCATCCGTGCGCATCCTCCTGTGCGGGAGCAAGATCCCCACCTACCCTAGACCTGCCCGTCGAGAGTCCGGAGGCGCGGGGCGATGACCGGTTTCACGAACAGACCCCAGGACGCCGCCCCCCGGTCGGTCCGGGCGCGGCTGCGGGCCGCACTGGAGCTGGGCGACCACGGCGAACTGCGCTCCCTGTACGAGCGGTTGGGGCGCCCCCGGGTGGAGGTGCCGGGACTCGCGGAGAACGTCCGGGCGGCCGTCGTGCACGCGTACGCGCCGGTCTGCGGCCCGCACAGCGACCCGCGCTGGCGGACGGAGGCGCTGTGCACCGAGCCGCCCGCCCCGGTCGACTCCGCCGAACGGCTCGGCCGGGCGGGGGCGGCGCTCGCGGCGCTCGGGGTGAACCCGTGGGCGCCGATGCCGTGCGGCCTCTACTACGACAAGGGCTACGGCAACTTCGACGTGATCCTCCACGACAACGAGCTCGACGACCCGGACCACCCGGGTGAGCTGTTCGTGTCGCAGCTCGGACTGTTCGTGAACGGCGACGAATGGGACGACCGCTACCGGGTGGCCCTCACCGGGGCCGGATTCCACTGGGTGGACGAACGGGCCGGCGGGGTACAGGTCACCGGTCTGCAGGTCCGCTACTTCGGCGAGTGGCAGGAACTCTGCGTCGACCACTTGCTGTTCCAGTGGCAGAACCGACCCTGAACCCCGTCGCGCCCGGGGAGCGGGTGGCCGCCGGGGTCGGCGTCGGTGCGGCACCGACCCCGGCGGCACTCACCGCCGCCGGATCAGATGTCGATCCAGAACGCCTCCATCCAGCGGGCCTCGTCGATGCTGCCGATCCACTGGTCGTACGACCACTGGTCCGTACCCTTCCAGCCGACGTTCTGCACGTGGGCGGCGGCCTTCATCCGCGCGTTGCTGCTCCACAGATGAATCGCCTCGACCGCGTAGCCGTTGATGTTGTAGATCGTGGCCTGGTAGCTCGAAGGCACGTGGACCGGAGCAGTGCTGCCCGCCTCCGCGAAGTGCACCTGCGTGTGGAAGTCCAGTCCACCACCCACAGTGAAGGTGATGCTGTCGATCGGGTCGTTGTGGCCCTCGGTCCCGGTGAAGCCCGGACCGTCGCTGCACACCGTGTTGGTCCATACCCCGCTCCGCGTGTGCGCCTGGAAGCACACGTAGTACGACCTCGCCGTACCGGACTCGACCGCCTCCGCGCGCGCCGCGTCCACCGCCCGGCCCAGTTCCGGAGTCAGCTTCTCGATCTTGACCTCGGCATTCGCCGCAGGAGCGGACGGCCCGGCGGCCTGGGCCGCCGGAACCATGCCGAGGATCGTGCAGGCCGTAAGCACCGAGACGGCGGCCAGTGCGCGGATTCGCATGATGAATTCCCCTTTCGGATTTCCGATCAACTGCTTTGTGTACGTAATGAAATAGCATCCAACAGCCTCTCGTCATGCGATATTCGGACAGACTTTCGGCCACCCGAGCAGGGCCCCACAGCCCGACACGTGCGCATCGCGTACGTCGACCTCGACACCGTCGCTCCGGGGATCTCGCCGTTCGAGGACCTGCCCACCCCACCGCTCGGCAACGGGTTCCGGATGCACGACGGACGACCGTCGTCGAGGACCAGGACGCGGAAACCTCGGATGAACCAGCGGAGAACATCGCCCCGCACCCGTGCGTCCGGGACACAATGGCCAACGGGGCCGCCCTTCGAGCGGATTACCACCGGTTTCTGACGCGGTGCCCCAAAGCGCTCGGTTCCGTACGAGGAATCATCACCGATTCGGTCCGCCGACGAATCGGCGAACCTGCCCGGGCGCCGCGCTGACCGAAGAGGCGCTTGAGGCCATTCGGGCGCTCAGGTCGACGCTCGCCCTCGATCTCCTCCTGCGCGGAGATCAGCTCGCCCACGCCGATCCGGAACCGGATCTCGTCGTACGAGCGCTTCATGCGGACCAGCAGTGTGCCGTCCGGCAGCCGGTAGACGTTGCGCTCCGGCCGACCGCCGGGGTTCAGGAACCGGGCGATGCGCTCGGGGACGTAGCTGTCGGCGAGAGCGAGTGCCGCCGTCTCGGCCGCCGCCCGGTCGCCCTCGACCTCCACGGTCCGTGTCAGGTCCCAGCGGTACAGGTCGTAGCCGTGCCCGTCGATGCTCGCGTACCGCTCCGTCTCCTCTTCGAGGACGACGTACCAGGATCCCACCATGGCGGGAGACTACTGCCGCCCAACGGCGACGGCGGACCCACCTGTACCCGCCGGGGCGCTCCGGGGGCCGCACCGGGCTTTCGCGGCGATCGGGGCGGCGACCGAGCCGCGGCCGGGGAAATCCGTGTCGCCCGTTGCCCCGATGACCTTACTGTGGCGCGATGACGACTCGGACGATCATTCTCAACGGTGGCTCCAGCTCGGGGAAGTCCGGGATCGCGCGGTGCCTGCAGGCGGTGCTGCCGGATCCGTGGCTGGCCTTCGGCATCGACGACCTGATCCGGGCGATGCCCGCCTCGATGCGGACGTCGGACGCGGGGATCGAGTTCGCCCCGGACGGCGGGGTGCTCGTCGGGCCGGAGTTCCGGGCCCTGGAGGCGGCGTGGGTCGAGGGGGTCGCCGCGACGGCGCGGGCGGGTGCCCGGGTCGTCGTCGACGAGGTCTTCCTCGGCGGAGCGGCCTCCCAGCAGCGGTGGCGGAAGGCGCTGGACGGGCTGCCGGTGCTGTGGGTCGGGGTCAGGTGCGACGGCGCGGTCGCGGCGGGCCGTGAGCTCGCGCGGGGCGACCGGGTCACCGGGATGGCCGTGTCACAGGCGGACATCGTCCACGAGGGCGTGTTCTACGACCTGGAGGTGGACACGACCCGCGCCGAGGCGATGGAGTGCGCGCGGACCATCGCCGCCCGTCTCGGGTGACGGCGGCGACGGTCACGGACGGCGCGGGTCACGGTCAGCACGGGTCACGGTCGGTGATGGTGACGAGCGGCACGGACGACGGCGCGGGGCCCCGCCCGATACCGGTCAGGCGGCGGGCCGGGCGAGGCGGAAGAGCACGTTGGGCCGGAGCGGGCCCTCGGGGGCGGTCGGGTCGTCGAAGTCGTCGGCCGGATCGCGGGTCATGCCGAGCCGGGTCATCACGGCCTGCGAGCGAACGTTGGTCGCGGTGGTGACGGCCAGGATCTCCGGCAGGCCCAGGGTGTCGAAGCCGAAGGCCAGGACGGCGCGGGCGGCCTCGGTGGCGTAACCGCGGCCCCAGGCGGACCGGGCGAGGCGCCAACCGATCTCCACCCCGGTGAACGGCACCTCCTCGTCGACGTCGTCGAGTCCGGCGAAGCCGATGAACTCGCCCGTCTCCCGGACCTCGACGGCCAGCCAGCCGTAGCCCCGCCGGTCGATGTCGGCCTCGAAGCGCGCGACGCTCTCGTCGCTCCGCTCCCGGGTGAGCGGCTCGCCCAGGTGTTGCCGGACCTCGGGGTCGACGTTCATCTCCGCCCAGGTTGCGAGGTCGGCCTCCCGCCAGCGACGGATCAGGAGACGGTCGGTGTGCAGATCGGTCATACGGCCCACCCAACGTGATCTTCCACCGGACGGCAACCCCATTTGGTCCCGGCCGCGCGGCCGCACCCGCCGTCAGCGCCGAGGCCCGCCGTCAGCGCCGAGCTCCGCCGTCGGCGCCGCACCCGCCGTCAGCGCCGAGGCCCGCCCAGCGCGTACACCGCGGTGCCGACGGCGGCCGCCACGACGGCCGACCAGGTGGCGACGGTCGTGCCGGGCGGCAGCATCGGCCAGGTCAGCACCTGGGCGACGGCGCCCCGTCCGGGCGGGAGGACGAACGAGAGCGCGAGCCCCGCGAACGGCGGCAGCCACGCGCAGGACCGGCCGCACCAGGCCGCACCGAGAGCGGCCAGCCCGGTCAGCCCCGCGCTGTCGCGGACGACGAGGGCGAGATCGGTCGACAGACCGACCCCCGCCCGTGCCGCCGACAGCACCGCCACCGTGAGCACCGCGCCACCCAGGAGGTGCGCCGCCCGGCGGGGCGCCCAACGGATCGCGGCCGTGCGGTCCAGCCCGAGGTCCGGCCCGGCGAGGCCGACAGCCAGCGCCGTCGCCCCGGCCGCGAGGACGAGCACGGACAGCCTCGGATCGTCCGCACCGCCGACGGCCCGGGCGAGGACGGACACCGCCACGGCCCCGGCCAGGACGGCGGCCAGCGCGGCCGGCACCTGTCGCGAGCGCGCGTACAGCGTGACCCACCTCATCGCGTCGGCACCCCCGTCAGTGCGGCGAGCGGGTCGCCCGTGCAGTCGGCCGCGGCCTCGTGCAGAGCGGCCATCCGGCGCCGCTGCTCGGCCACCGGCAGGGTGCGGAACCGCTCCCAGACGGGGGCGGCCAGCTCCAACTGGTCGCCGGGCCGGTGCATGGTCCCGTCGAGCGGACGGAGGTCCCCGAACACCCAGGCCGCGGCGACACTCTGGGCGGCGGTGTCGTCCACGGTGCCGCTCTCGACGGCGCTGCGCGGCCGGCAGAGCGGCGCGATGCCCTGCGCGACCAGGGCCCTGGTCAGCTGCCCGTCGATGGCGTCGCCGATCACCGGATCGTCGAAGTCCAGCAGCACCGAGCCCGCCATGCGTTCCGGCCGCTCACCGAGGGCGCGCGGCTCCCTGGCCTCGGCGATGGTGGCGGGGGCGCCGTCGCCGAGCGCGTCCCGCAGCAGCCGGAGCGCCTCCCGGCCGGGGCCGTTCAGGCCGTCGAGCCGCGACTGCCGCAGCGCCGACACGCACACCGGCCCGTTGCACACCAGGTCGGCCGCGGCCCGGTCGACCACATAGGTGTCCCGGGGGGCGGCCGGGAACACGGCCAGGGCGAGGGCGCCGCCCGCCAGCAGCGGGGCGAGGGCGAGCAGCCGGGCACGCGGACCGGCGGCGGCGAGCAGCGCGAATCCGGTCAGCGCCACCCCGAGGAACCACAGGCCCTGCCCGAGGTGGACGGGAGCGGCCACGGTGAGGAGCGTGTCGCGGACCGGCGCCGTGACCGGGGAGAGCAGTGAGAGCCGGTTGGACACGGCGGAGGCCGGGATCGCGGCGTCCGTGGTCGGCCGGAACACGCTGGTGAGCAGGAAGGCGCCGACGGCCAGCGCGGGCGGGGTGAGCACGGACGGCAGGACCCGCGCGACGCCCATGCCCAGCACCGCACCGGCGGCGAGCGCGAAAGCCCCGAGCAGCGCGATCGGCAGCCAGCCCGCGGAGGTGAACCGGGTGTCGCCGGTGAGCACCCGCAGCGCGCCCACGAGGAGGAGCAGCCCGTACCCGGTGACGAGCGCGAGCACGATCGGGGCCGCCTGGGCGAGCGCCCGCTGCCGGGGCGGCCTGGGCGTGGAGGCCATCAGCTCGGCGGTCCGCGAGCGGTGGTCGCGCAGCCCCTGGAGCGCGCCGAGCCCCAGGGCGAGCGGCCACATGAAGACCAGCAGATGACGGGTCCACAGGGCCATCGAGGTCCACTGCGCCGTCCACCGGGTGGTGCCCGTGTTCCACGGCCCGGGGGCGAGGGACAGGAACGCGAGCGCGGCCGTCAGGATCGCCGCGCCCGCCCACGGGGCGACGGAGCGGCGCAGTTCGGTGCGCAGGAGTCGGCGGGCCGACCGGGCGGGAAGGTTCACGCGGCTCACCAGGCACCTCGCGTCCGTCGCGCCGGGTCGACCAGGAGGGCCGAGTAACCGCGCTCCAGCGGGCTGTCGCCCTCGTGCTCGGGACCGCCCGCCGCGGCGAGCCCGTCCGGGGTGCCGTGGAAGACCAGCCGGCCCTCGGCGAACAGCACCACGTCGGTGCAGGCCGCGGCGACGTCCTCCACCAGGTGGGTGGAGACCACCACGCAGGCTTCCGTGCCCAGTTCCTGGAGCAGTTCGCGCAGGCGCAGCCGCTGCGCCGGATCAAGGCCGACGGTCGGTTCGTCCAGCAGCAGGACCGCCGGGTCGTTGACGATGGCCTGGGCGATGCCGGCCCGCCGCACCATGCCGCCCGACAGGGCCTTCATCCGGTCGTCCGCGCGGTCGGCGAGGCCGACGCGCTCCACGGCGCGCTGGGTGGCGGCCGGGATCTCCGCCGCCGGGACCTCCTTCAGCCAGGCCATGTACTCGACGAACTCGCGGACGGTGAACCGCTTGTAGTAGCCGAACTGCTGCGGCAGGTAGCCGATGCGGCGGCGCAGCGCGCGGTACTCGCCCGGCCCGCCGACGGTCTCGCCGAGCAGTTCCAGCTCGCCGCCCGCGGGGCGCAGCACGGTGGCCAGGGCCCGGATGAGGGTGGTCTTGCCCGCCCCGTTGGGGCCGAGCAGTCCGTGGACGCCGGTGCCGAGAGACAGGTCGAGCCCGTCGACGGCGAGCCGTTTGCGACCGGCCCTGACCTGGAGTCCGGTCGCCCGGATCTCCTGGGCGTAGGTGGTGGGGGCCAGTTCGGCCCTGGTGACGGCGCGCATGGTGCGCGGCCTCCTGTCTGTACGAGGGAGTGAGGGGGTGATGCCGGGGGCGGGGGGGTGATGCGGGGCGGGTCAGCGGTGCTCGCCCGACGCGGTCCAGGCACGGCGGCGGGCGACCACGACCGCCACACCGACCGCGAGCACCGGGCCCCACAGCGGCAGGCCGTCCGCCCCCAGGACGGCGGCGGTCCGGCCGGCTGCCACGGTCGGCGCCACCACCAGCGCGAGCCAGCCGGCGGCCACGGCCGCGGCGGCCCGGGTCACCCCGACCAGCGCGCCGAGCGCGAGGGTCGTCGAGGTGAACGCCAGGCAGGGCAACAGCCACTGCGCCGCCGTCACGCCGGTCGCCCACCCACCGAGCAGCAGTGCGGGGAGCACCACGGCGAGCACGGCGGCGGTGCGCCGCAGCAGCAGCGGCAGTCCGGCGCGCGGGGTGGCGGCGGTCAGCTCGTACGCCGGGTCGAGGCCGCGCGACCAGGCGGCCGCGACACCGCCGACCGGCAGCACGGGGGCCAAAACCAGCAGCAGCGAGACCCGGTCCGGGCCGGGCTCGGGGTTCACCCGGTCCAGCAGCAGCGCGACCACGGTGACGAGCAGCACCATGCCCAGCCACGGCGCCATGGCGGGCGTCGTCCAGGTGGCCAGCCGGGCCGCGAGGCGGCGCGGGGGCGCGGGGGCGGCCACGGCCAGCCGCGGTTCCAGCTCGGACCAGACGGCGGCGGTGAGCGCCGCCACGGTCGGCGTCCCGGTGCCGACCGCCGCCGACAGCCGGTCCCGGCAGGCCGGACAGGTCTCCAGATGGGCTTCGACGGCCCACAGCTCGTCGGCGGCGAGGGGCGTTCCGTCGTCCACATAGCTCGCGAGCAGCCGGTCCGAGGGGTGTTCCACGGTCATGCCAGTGCCTCCCGCATCGCGATCCTGGCCCGGCGGGCGCGGGTCTTGACCGTGCCTTCCGGCAGTCCGAGGACGACGGCCGTCTCCCGGACGGACAGTCCGTCGAGCACCATGGCCCGCAGGACGTCCCTGAGCTCGGGAGCGAGGCGGCCGAGCGCGTCCCCGACGTCGCCGCCGACCGTGCTCAGCAGCGCCTCCTCCTCGGCGGCGGGCGCCACCGGGTGCGGGGCGGCGGCCGGCGGCGGGTCCGCGTGGTGGGCCCGGCGCCGGAACGCGTCGACCAGACGGCGGGCCGCGATCGTCCACAACCAGCCGACGGCCGACCCGCCCGCGCCACTGCCGGCGAAGGACCCCGCCGCCCGCCACACCGCCAGATAGGTCTCCTGCATCACCTCGGCGACCATCTGCTCGTCGGCGCAGCGCCGCCGAAGCCGCACCGCCAGCCACGGCGACGTGCGGCGGTACAACTCCTCGAAGGCGACCCGGTCCCCCCGGGCCACCCGTCGGAGCAGCTGCTCCTCGTCCAGTTCCTGCGGCGCTGCTGCCGCCCGTACACGTCTCACACCTGTTAGACGGGCGGCCGGGCCTGCGGGTTTTCCCCGCGGGGTGATCCCGGTCACACCCGGGAGTGGAGGAGGGGCACCGGCGCGGGCCGACCGGAGGCACCACACCGCCGCGCCGCGATCGGCAGCTCGGTCCCGACGGTTCGGCATCGGACGATTCGAATGCATATGACCGACCGGAATGGTCCAGGACCGCTTCCGTCCAACTGAACGAGCTTCCGGTCGAGTCGAGTTGGGGCGAGGCTGGTGATCGCCGCCAGGGACTGCGAACCCCGGCGGAACACCCGGAGGATCGGCCACACCTGGCGCGGCCTCCGGTGCCGAGGTCCGCCGCGGGCCGCACCGACCAGCGGCGCCCGTGCCTCGGGCGACCTCGCCGAGTTCCCGCCACCACAGCCCTGGAGACCGTCATGCCTTCCTCCCGCCTGCCTCTGCGCACCGCGACCGCCCTCGCCGCCGGTCTGACCGCCCTCACGCTCGCCGCCGCCCCGGTGCACGCCCAGACCGCGCCGGCGCCGGAACCCGGCGCCACGGTGATCGACCATCACGACAAGGGCGGCGCCGGGCAGGGGCCGATCACCCCGTTCAAGGGCCAGGTGGCCGGAGCCCCCTCCGCACTGGCGGCCTCCGTGCAGATCACCCGGTCCGAGGCGATCGCCCGGGCCAACGGCTGGGTCGGCAAGGGCCTCGACTACAGCTGGACGGGGAGCTACCAGGGCTACCGTACGGACTGCTCCGGCTACGTCTCGATGGGCTGGAAGCTCGCCACCCCCGGGCTGGACACCACCAGCTTCGTGCCGTCCGGTGTCGCATCCTGGATCGGCAAGGGCGACCTCAAACCGGGTGACGCCCTGCTGAACGACGCCGCCGGCGCCAACGGGCACGTCGTCATGTTCGACCACTGGACCGACTCCAGCCAGAGCTCCTACGTGGGCTACGAGTTCACCGGATCGGGCGTCCACCACCGGACCATCCCGTACCCCTACTTCTCCGGCCTCGGCACCTACAGGCCGGTCCGCAACAACAGCATCGTCGACGACGTGGTCCGTCGGCCGTCGCTGGTCGGCGTGTACCACCAGGCGAACCAGACCTTCTACGAGGGCAACAACGCCGGCGGCACCCTCGGCTCCGCCAAGTACGGCAACCCGGGCTGGATGCCGCTCGCCGGAGACTGGAACGGCGACAAGGTCTCCAGCGTCGGCGCCTACGACCCCACGACGGGCAAGTTCTACCTCTCCAACGACAACGGCACCACCGCCACGACCGTCACCTTCGGCAACCCCGGCTGGATACCCCTCGCCGGAGACTGGAACGGCGACGGCCGCGACACCATCGGCGCCTACGACCCCACCACCTCCACCTTCTACCTCACCAACGACAACACCAACACCGCCGTCAACGTCACCTACGGCAGCCCCGGCGACAAGCCGCTCGTCGGCGACTGGAGCAACAGCGGCCGCGACTCCATCGGCGTCTACCACCCCGACACCCAGACCTACTACGAGGGCACCATCACCGGCACCACCCTCGGCTCCGCCAAGTACGGCAACCCCAACTGGACCCCCGTCACCGGAGACTGGAACGCCGACGGCACCACCAGCATCGGCGCCTACGACCCCACCACCTCCACCTTCTACCTCACCAACGACAACGGCACCACCGCCAACAGCTTCGTCTACGGCAGCCCCGGCGACCTCCCGATCACCGGTGCCTGGTAGCCCGACCCGATCGGCACCAGCTGTTCCGCACCTGCCGGACTGTCCAGCCCTCGATCCGGCCCCTGCCCCGGCAGGGGCCGGATCCGCGCACTCCCCCGGGCCGCGCCGGGCCACGCAACCGCACGGGCGGGGAGCCCTTCGGAAGCGTCGGAAACGGCAGCGAACCGCCCTTCACCGCACGCCGACCACGGGTGCCGCGGGCCGGAGTGGGAAGTCGACGGAGCCGACGTCCCACTCCCCCAGGAGCCCTGACTGGCCACCCCGATCGGAATCGGGAGCGGCGGGCCCTCGGACGGGTCCCACCCGACGCAGAGCGCTGATTGTCGCTACCGGCTTCCCGGCCGGGCAGCTCACGGATGCGCAGTCGTCGAGCCGGGCGGACGAAATCTGTTGACGCGGTCGGCAGGATGGCTGCCATGGGAACAGACATCAGCGGCTACCTCGAACACCGGGCGCCGCAGGACGGTCGGGAGCCGATCTGGTACGCCTCGTACGACCTCGGCTCGCTGGGCGTGGATCGTGACTACGACGCCTTCGGCTGCCTCTTCGGGGTCCGCAACTACGCGAACTTCCGTCCCTTGGCCGCGGCCCGGGGCCTGCCCGCCGACACTTCGGCCGCGGTGAGCGCGCGGTTGGCGCAGCTGATCGAGTGGTACGGCGAGAACGGCTTCCACAGCATCACGTGGATCACGTGGGCCGAGGTGAAGGCGGTCGACTGGGACGAGCCCGCGGAGAAGCCCGACCGCAGGCTCCACGAATTCCGCCGGACCCCGGAGGGACTCGGGCTCACCGGCAAATCCGGCGTGAGCCCGGCCTTCGCCAAGGCTGTGGGTCTCCGGCCGGGAGAGGTCCGGGAGTGGCCCGAGGGAACCGAGTGGCTCATCGGGGACACCCTCTACAGGTCCGTCATCATCCGCCGGAGAGACGCCGTCAGCGGGACCGGTCAGTGGCAACCCGTCTGGGACGCCATGAAGGGGCTCGCCGCGCAGCACGGTGACGACAACGTGCGTCTCGTCGTGTGGTTCGACGACTGAGCAGGCTGTCGCGGCGACGTGACGACGACGGTGGCGCGTCGATGGTGACGGCCCGTTCCGGGTGGACGCCCGATCAGTACATCGACGGGTCCGCCGGCCTGGCTCGCTGCGGGTGGAACGTCTCGTGCCGGGCCAGCATCGCCACGCACTCGGCGATCTTCCGGGTGCGTGTCGCGGCCTGCTTGACGGCATTGACCCGGCTGATGAGGGCGAAGCGGTTGGTCCTGGTGAGCACCTCGAACATCGCCTGCGCCGCCGGGTCGGCGGCGATCGCGGCCAACAGGTCCGCCGGCACCTCCGCCTCCGACGACGGCGCATAGGCGGCCTCCCACCTCCCGTCGGCCTTCGCGGCGTCCACCGCGGCACGGCCGGCCGGCAGCATCAGGCCGGCCGCCTCCAACCGGGCCACGTTGGCGACGTTGCGCCGGGACCAGACGCTGCGGGGCCGGCGCGGCGTGAGCCGCCTCCACGAACTCTCCTCGTCGCGCTTTCGGGCCTGCCCGTCGATCCACCCGAAGCACAGCGCCTCGTCGACCGCCTGCTGCCAGGTCAGCGTGGTGGCGCGGCCGCCCTTCCTGGTCAGGGCGAGCCACACGCCAGGAGAAGCGGTGTGGTTGTCCAGCAGCCACGCGCGCAGCGCCGCGCCGTCGGCAACGATCAACTCGTCCAGCTCGGTTCCGGTCACCACCGCAGGTTAGTACCGCAACCCGGTACCGCGACCCGTCGGCGTGACTTGTTGAGCCCGCGGCGTCGGCGGCGGCCCGGCCTGGACGACTACCGGCCGACCACGGCTGCGGGAGCGCCGGAGTGGGAAGTCGACGACACCGACTTCCCACTCCCTTGCCCTCACCGGCGGATCATGCGGCTGCTGCCGAGCCACCGGCGGGCCGACCGCCGGTGGCTCGGCAGCAGCGGAGGCCGACGCACGGACTTCGGCAAGCAGAGCTACGAGCGCCGCAACGAGGTCGGGCGTACGGTCACCCGTGGCTGTGCTCTTGACCGCACCTCAGTCCGTGGGCCCGGCGAGGAGCAGCGTGTTGAGGGTGACGTAGTCGAATCCGCCCTCCAGCGTGGTCGTCGTACCCGACTCCAGCAGTTCGCGGGCCGCCCGGTGGACCAGGCCGTACGCCGCCTCGGCGATGGAGGATCCCGCGCTGATGCGGGCGGCCCCCGCCTTCGCGAGCTCGGACACCGGGAGTGTGCCGGGGCCTGCCGCAACGTTGACCGGGAGGGGCTGGGAGTTCACGAGAGCTCCGACCGTCGCGGCGTCCGGTGCACCGAGGACGAAGATGCCGTCCGCGCCTGCCGTCGCGTAGGCGCGGGCGCGGGTCAGGGTTTCGTCCAGCCAGGCCGTGCGGTCACCGGGCGGCAGGCGGTGCGTGTCGATGCGGGCGTTGATGAACAGCGGGATGCCGGACTCGTCCGCGGCCCGACGGGCGGCCGAGATCCGCTCGACCTGCTCGGAGACGGGGCGCAGGGTGTCTTCCAGGTTGACCCCCACGGCTCCGGCCGCGAGGACACCTCGGACGGTCTCGGCCACGCCGGACGCATCGGTCGCGTAGCCGCGTTCGATGTCGGCGCTGACCGGGACGTCGACCACGGCTGTGATCCGCGCGATCGCGCCGAGCGCCTGGTCGCGGGTCATGTGCCCGCCGTCGCCGCACCCGAGCGACCAGGCGACCCCGGCACTCGTGGTCGCGATCGCGGCGGCACCCGCGTCCGCGACCGTCCGGGCGGAAGCACCGTCCCACGCATTGGGCAGGACCAGCGGCGTGCCTGGAACGTGCAGGGAACGGAACCTCTGTGCCACATCGAGAAGTGTTGCCATGAGCAGCATTGCACCACGAAGGCGAGATGGACGACCACGTCCCGCAGCACGGGCCCCGGGCGTCCGACCGCGGATGCCGCAGGCCGGACCGGGAAGTCGACGGCGCCGACTTCCCGGTCCGGCAGAACCCCAGCCAGACAGCGAACCTCCGGTCGAACCCCGTTGCGGTGGGCACCCGGTGGCCGGCCTCGACGGAACCGACAGAGGAAGGGCGTCGAGAGCGCAGGTGGTGCAGCGGCGGTGGTCCGCCGAACTCGCACCCCCTTCTCCTCCGGCGGTCGGCGGGACGATCACCGGCCGCGTGCGGGCGGGAGACGCCAACGCTCTCGGAGAGCTGATACCCGGCGAACCTCGAAGGTCCGGTCCCCGATGCGGTTGCTCGTCGAGGACGCCGGTCCGTCGGCAGGACTGTCGGATCCGGCTGAAAAACTCAGCGGCGTGCCCCTGTGCGACTCCTTCTCCGCCACTGACGACCAGGCCGCCGTCGCGGTTCTCCAGACTCTGGGAGGCCCACAGAGCGGAGGATCCGGCCCTTGTGGAGGGGCCGCCATCGGCTCACAGTGGAAGCACTGCCGATGTCCCCCTGCGGAGATGATCCGTCATGCCTGAGAGCAGCACCATGGATGGCGCCGTAGACCTGTCCGGCGCGGCCTGGTTCAAGTCCTCCCACAGCGACAACGGGGGCACGTGTGTGGAGGTGGCAGGCGACTTCCCCGGCCTCGTTCCGGTCCGTGACTCGAAGGACCCAGCGGGCTCTGTGCTTCTCTTCCCCCCGACGCCTGGCGGTCGTTCGTCGCCGGCGTACAGGTGGGAGACTTCGGCGCCGTCTGACCTGGTCGACCTGTGTGCCCCGGCCGGGAAACCGGTCGGGGCACACAGGTCGAGCACGGCGTCCGAGTGCAGATGCTGAGGGCCAGGGTGGGAACTCGACAGAGCCGACTTCCCACTCTCCCAAGGACCCCGAACCGGGCAGCGGACCCCGATCGAACCCCGTTGCGGCGGGCCACCCGGTGACCCGCCGCGATGTAACCAATAGAGGCGGGCGGCAGAGGCCCTGGCCGAGCGGACGCGAGGAAGGCCCCCGAAGTGGGGAGACCCAGTCTCAAGCTGCTTCCGCCCGGGTCCTCGTAAGGGCAAGTCGGTGCAGCTGTTCGACGAAGGTGACGATGACCGGCGTCGGGAGCGCGGGTGGTGCAGCGGTGGTCAGCGGCCCGCGCCCTCCCGGCCGACGACTGGCGGGTGTTCACCAGCGGCGGGCGAGCGGGCGTGGGTTCGGAGATGGTCCCCGACCGTCTTCCCGGTCGAGCGCGGATGTCGAGCCCGGTACCGTCCGAATCCGCAGGAGGGCAGCGAACTACCTCTGCTGCATGCCGATCACGGGTGCCACAGGTCCGGAGTGGGAAGTCGGCGGCTCCGACTTCCCACTGCCCCAGGGCTCACCGGGGTTATTCGGCGGGGGTGCTGCGGAGGAGGAGGGGGAGGTGGGTGCCTCGAGTGAGGGCGTCGAGGGCGTGGGCGGTGCGGCGGTGGTGGTCGGGGTGCATGGCGTCGGCGAGTCGGGTGTGGTGGATCCAGTGGACGCCGGTGACGGTGTGCGGGGGTCGGTGGCGGGTGGTGGTGGATTCCTGGGCGGGGTTGAGGCGGCCGCCCCAGTGGACGAGGTGGAGGGTCTGGGGGTGGGTGTCGGTGTGGTCGGTGGCGAGGATGCGCAGGAGGGGGAGGACGAGGCCGGTCTGGGTCTCGGTGTGGCGGCGGGCGGCGTGGTGGGGGAGTTCGTCGGTCTCGGCGGGGCCGCCGGGGAGGGTGAGGCCGTGGGTGCGGGTGGTGGCGATCAGGAGGACGGCGCCGTCGCGGTTGAGGATCAGGGCGTGGTGGTGCGGCACGGTGGGGCTCCCGGGGTGATCAGTCGTCCGGCTTGTCGGGGGTGAGCCAGGTGAGGCAGGCGGGGAGTCCGGCGCTGATGCCGGTGGCGAGGATCAGGCCGAAGATGAGGAGTCGGGGTGCGAGAGGTCCGTGGCGGATGGGCCAGCAGACGAGGGTGGCGGCCAGGGCACTGAGGGCGGGGACGCCGAACGCGGCGGTGACGAGCTTGGTGGAGCGGTTCACGCCGGGTCGGCGGTGCGGGGCCGGCTGGGGTGCTGGACGGTGAGGAAGCGGGGGGCGGGGAGGGCCTGGACGTGGGCGGGTTTGGTGGTCCACTCGCAGCCGCCGCCCTCGTGGCGCAGGTAGACGAGCCCGGCGAGGGTGTCCATGTAGACGGCTTCGAGGGGCTTGCCGGAGGTGTCGCGGTGCGCGAGGTCGCGGACGACCTCGCCGACGGCGGGGGTGTAGACGGGCATGGGGGCTCCACTGGTTGCGCTGTGCATTGGGATCACTACGACCCGTATCCATGGTGGGGCGATCGGAGCTACGATCGGAAGGGTTCGCACTGGACACTTCGGCCATGTGGGACTCAGTCGCGGAAGGCTATCGAACATGCGGCGAACAGAACTTGACCCGACGTCATCGCCAGCAGCAGCCTTCGGCGTGCAACTCCGCAGGTCACGCGAGGCGAAGAAGCTCACCCAGGTGGGACTGGGAGCGATCATCGGCTACAGCGACACCCTCGTGTCCTCCATCGAAAGAGGTACACGCAATCCCACTCAGCTCTTCGCCATCAAGGCCGATGATGCGCTTGATACGGGCGGGACCTTGGAGCTGATGTTCTGGAACATCAGCAACACTTCATTACTGGAAGGGTTTTCCGAATACGCAGCCCAGGAGGCCAAGGCCGCCGAGATCCGACACTTCGAACTCGGCGTCGTCCCTGGGCTCCTGCAATCGCCGGAGTACGCCGAGGCTTTCGCATCCGCCGCTGTACGACGGGGAAAGATCACCCAGGAGCAGGCGGACGAGCGGCTCAGCTTCCTGCTGACTCGCCAGAAGCTGCTGGACCGCAGGTCCGCCCCTTGGCTCCACTTTGTCCTGGACGAAGGCTGTCTCCACCGGCTCGTGGGAGGAGCCGAGGTGATGAGACGCCAGCTCCGCCGCTTGGAGGAGCTGGCAACCCGGCCCAACATCACCATTCAGATCGCGCCATACAGTCTGGCGGAGGAGCTGCCGTTCACAATGGTGGTCACATTGCTGGCCATGGCGGACCGCTCACTGCTCGCCTACTCGGAGTGCCAGATGCGGGGGTTCCTCGTTCGGCAGAGCGAAACAACCCGATCCCTGGAAAGGGACTACCATCAGCTGACAGTGGAAGCGCTGCCGAAAGCCGCCTCTCTGGAGATGATCCGTCAGGCGTGAAAGGAACGTCATGAACGGCCCCGTAGACCTGTCCAACGCCGCCTGGTTCAAGTCCTCCCACAGCAACAACGGGGGAACCTGCGTCGAGATCGCCCCCGACTTCCCCGGCCTCGTCCCCGTCCGTGACTCCAAGGACCCCGCCGGCCCGGCGCTCGTCTTCCCCGCCGACGCCTGGAGCGCCTTCGTCACTGGCGTACAGGCGGGCGAGTTCGGCACCGTCTGATCCAACACACTGTGCCCCCGACCGCACTCCGGTCGGGGGCACACGTGTCGAGCCAGGCATGAGCACGACCGTCCGTGGAGTCCGGGTTGGGCAAGAAAGTACGATCGACTCCAGGTGGACGCACTTCCCCAGGCTGAAAGCCTGTGACAAGGAAGGAACTTGAGCGCCATGCACATTGATCTGTCAGGCGCCAGGTGGCGCAAGAGTTCACACAGCAACGGCGGCGGCGGTTGCATCGAGGTCGCCGACGGCTACATCGGTGTCATGCCCGTTCGCGACTCCAAGGATCCCCAGGGCCCCTCTCTGCTCTTCCCCTCCGACGCCTGGCGGTCCTTCGTCACCGCTGTGCGGGCGGGCGAGTTCGGCACCGTCTGAACCCGCGCTCGCGTTGGGCCCCGACCCCTAGAAACCGCCGGTGCGTGCGGGGCCCACCTGTTGGATGTGGTGGGTGCAGGGCAAAGAGTCTTGCAGCACGCAGCCGGGCCAGCAGGCAGGATGCGGAACTGGGAGACGGTACTGCCCCCGGTGGAGCCACAGAGAGGGATTACCATCAACTCGCAGTGAAACCACTGCCGAGATGATCCGTCAGGCATGAAAGGAGCATCATGAACAGCTCCGTAGACCTGTCCGATGCCGTCTGGTTCAAGTCCTCCCACAGCAACAACGGGGGCTCGTGTGTCGAGATCGCCCCCGACTTCCCCGCCCTCGTCCCCGTCCGTGACTCCAAGGACCCCGCCGGCCCGGCCCTCGTCTTCCCGGCCGACGCCTGGAATGCCTTCGTCACTGGCGTACGGGCGGGCGAGTTCGGCACTGCCTGACCTGAACCAATTCCTGGGCCTCGACCGGATTCCCAGTCGGGGCCCAGGTGTTGAAAGACCGCTGCTACCGTGGGCGGCATGACCCCTGTGAGCTGGCGCAAGAGTTCCCACAGCCAGAACGGCGGCAACTGCATCGAGGTCGCCGATGGTTACACCGATCGCATACCCGTCCGCGACTCCAAGGACCCCCAGGGTCCCTCTCTGCTCTTCCCCTCCGGCGCCTGGCGGTCCTTCGTCGCCGCCGTGCAGGCGGGCGAATTCGACACTCCCTGACCCGAACATATTGGGCACCCGACTGCGCTACCGGTCGGGGCCCACACTTGTCACAGCCGCACGGCGGGGCCGACCAACGGGCGTTGAGTGCGGACAGGAGCCTGAGCGGGGAGGATGCGGCGCAGCGGAGTCGGCACACCGCCCCGGCGGGACCACTCGTGGGGATACCCGAGCGACACCTCGTGGAACGGGACGCCGTCCGCCCGCACGGTACGCGGAATGTGCAGGTGGCCGTACACCACTGCCGCAGCGCGGAAGCGGCGGTGCCAGTCGGCCGTCTGCTCGGTGCCGCACCAGAGGGCGAACTCCGGGTGGCGCAACAAATACGTCTCCTCCCGGCGGAGCGGGAAGTGGTTGACCAGCACCGTGGGCACGGTCGGGTCGATTGCCGCGAGGCGGCGCTCGGTGACCGCCACTCTCGCCTGGCACCAGCTCTCCCGATCGGGGAACGGGTCGGCGTGTAAGAAGAGTTCGTCGGTGCAGACCACCCCGGCGGCATGGGCGGCAGCGAGCGCCGCGTCCTTGGTCGTAGTGCCGCGCGGGCGGAACGTGTAGTCGTACAGCAGGAACAACGGAGCCACGGCGACCGGGCCGTCCGGGCCCGGCCACAGCGCGTACGGATCCTCGGGGGTCAACACGCCCATTCCCCGGCAGAGTTCGACCAGGGCGCGGTAGCGGGCGTCGCCGCGCAGTTGGACCGGGTCGTCCGGGAGGGTCCAGAGTTCGTGGTTTCCCGGGGCCCAGATCACCCGGGCGAAACGGGCGGCGAGGAGTTCCAACGCCCCGCCGATCTCGTCGAAGCGTTCGGCGACGTCGCCCGCCACGATCAGCCAGTCCTCGTCGGTGGCCGGGCGGAGGGCGTCGAGCACGGCACGGTTCCCGGCGTGGCTCACGTGCAGGTCGGCGACCGCGAGGAGGTTCACCGGGCCGCCCCGACCGGGGCGGTGGCGGCCAGCAGCCTGCGGGTGTAGGGGTCTTCGGGCTCCGCGAAGAGCCGGTCGACGGTGGCCGTCTCGACGAGGCGGCCGTCCTTCATCACCGCGACCCGGTCGGCGAGGTGCTGGACCACGCCGAGGTCGTGCGAGATGAACAGCAGGGCGAGGCCCAGCTCGCGGCGCAGGTCGGCGAGCAGGTCGAGGATCTGTGCCTGCACCGAGAGGTCGAGTGCGGAGACCGGTTCGTCGCAGACCAGCAGGGCCGGTGCCGGGGCCAGCGCCCGGGCGATGGCGACGCGTTGGCGCTGGCCGCCGGAGAGTTCGGTCGGGCGGCGGGCCAGCAGAGCGGCCGGCAGACCGACCTGGTCGAGCAGTTCGGTGACCCGCTTCCGGCGCGCCTCGCCGCGCGGGACGCCGGTGCGGGCAACCGCCTCGGCGACCAGGCGCTCGACGGTGAAGCGCGGGTCGAAGGAGCCGAGCGGGTCCTGCTGGACGGCCTGGATCCGCAGCCGGTCCGCCCGGCGGCGCCGTTCGGTGAGCGCGCTCCAGGGGCGGCCGTCGAGGAGGACGGCGCCGGTGTCGGGGCGTTCCAGGCCGAGCACGATCCGGGCCGTCGTGGTCTTGCCGGAGCCGGACTCGCCGACCAGGCCGAGGGTCTCGCCGGAGTGCAGCCGGAAGGAGACGTCGCGGACGACAGGGCGGCCGGCGAAGGAGCGGCCGATCCCGTCGACATCGAGCAGCGGGGTGGGATCGTCGACAGCGGCGGCCGGTGCCGGATCAGGCTCGCGGACGGTGAGCGGGACGACGGACGCCGCGGCGGCGGGGTGCCAGCAGCGGGCGCCGAGCGCGTCGACCGGCGGCAGGGTGCTGCGGCAGGTGTCGTCGGCGGCGGCGCAGCGGGCCGCGTAGGGGCAGCCGCCGGGGGCGGCGGCGGGCCGCCCGGCCGGTTCCGGGGCGAGCCGGGTGCCCCGGGTGCGGGCGCCGGGGACGGCGGCGAGCAGGGCGCGGGTGTAGGGGTGGCGGGGTTCGGCGAGCAGGCGTTCGGCGGGGCCGGTCTCGACGATCCGGCCGCCGAACATCACCGCCACCCGGTCCGCGAGGCGGCCGACCACCGACAGGTCGTGGCTGATCAGCAGCAGGGCGGTGCCCCGGCCGCGGAGTTCGTCCAGCAGGTTGAGGACCTGGGCCTGGACGGTGACGTCCAGGGCCGTGGTCGGCTCGTCGGCGATCAGCAGATCGGGTTCGGCGGCGAGCGCGGAGGCGATCAGGGCGCGCTGGCGCAGGCCGCCCGAGAGCTGGTGGGCGTACTGGCCCGCGCGGCGTTCCGGTTCGGGGACGCCGGTGCGTTCGAGCAGGGAGCGGACCCGGGCCGGGAGTTCGGCGCGGGCGGCGAGGCCGTGGACGCGCAGCGGTTCGGCGATCTCGGCGCCGACGGTGCGCAGCGGGTCGAGCGAGACCAGGGCGTCCTGGAGGACCAGGCCGATCCGGCGCCCGCGCAGCTCCCGCCACCGGGCCTCGGTGAGGGTGCGGAGGTCGAGGCCGTCGAAGGCCAGGCGCCGGGCGGAGACGGTGGCGGGGACGCGGCCGCCGGCGCCGGTGAGGCCGACCAGGGTGCGGGCGGTGACGCTCTTGCCGGAGCCGGACTCGCCGACCACGGCCAGGCACTCGCCCCGGTCGAGGGAGAAGGAGACGTCCTGGACGGCGCGCACCGGGCCGAAGGCCACGTCGAGGCCCTCGACGGTGAGCAGCGGCGGGGAGGGATCAGGGACGCCAGGGGCGTCCGGGGCGGCGGCGGGGCGCGTCATGCGTCGGTCCTCCGGGTGAAGCGGGCCTGGGCGCGGCGGCCGAGGACGTTGACGACGAGGGCCGTCGCGGTGATCGCGGCGCCGGGGAAGACCCCGACCCACCAGGCGGTGGCGAGGAAGCGCCGCCCCTGCGAGAGCATCGCGCCCCACTCCGGGCTGGGCGGCTGCGGGCCGAGGCCGAGGAAGCTGAGCCCGGCCGCGGCGATCAGCGCGGTGCCGAAGCCGACGGTGGCGAGCACCAGCATCGGCCCGACGGCGTTCGGCAGCACGTGCCGGACGATCAGCAGCGGGCGCGGCAGGCCGAGTCCGACCGCCGCCTCCACGTACCCGGAGCGGCGGACCACCAGGGTCTCGGCGCGCACGATCCGGGCGTAGCCGGGCACGAAGGCGATCGCGATGGCGAGCATCACGTTGAGCGAGCCGGTGCCGAGCACGGTGACCGCGAGCAGGGCGAGCAGGATCGGCGGCAGCGAGAGCAGGACGTCGGCGAGGCGCATCAGCACCCGGTCCGCCCAGCGGCCGCCGAGCGCGGCGGCGAGGCCGAGCAGGGTGCCGCCGGTGACGGCGAAGACGGTGGCGCCGAGGCCGAGCAGCAGCGAGGGCCGGGCACCGTGCAGGACGCGGGCGAACAGGTCGCGGCCCAGTTGGTCGGTGCCGAACCAGTGCGCGGCGCCGGGCGGGGTGAGCGCCTCCGCCGGGTGGGTCTCGATGGGTGAGGCGGAGCCGAGCAGGCCGGGGGCGAGCGCGGCGAGCAGCAGCAGGGCGAGCCCGGCCAGGGCGAGCAGGAGGGTGAGCGGGGGCCGCCGACGGGCGGGCGCGGCGGGCGCGGCCGGGGCCGGGACGGGACCGGCCGCGGGACCGGTGGCTGGGTCAACAGTAGTGTGGGCCATGGCGGTTCAGTCGGTCCTCAGCCGTGGGTCGATCACGAGGTAGAGCAGGTCGACGAGGGTGGAGATCACCACGAAGACCAGCGCGGAGAGCAGGACCAGCCCGATCACCAGCGGCAGGTCCTTGTTGGTGGTCGCCTGGAGGGTCAGCGCGCCGATGCCGGGCCGGCCGAACACCGACTCGACCAGCACCGCCCCGCCGAGCAGCGATCCGGTCAGCCAGCCGGTGAGGGTGACCACCGGCACCGCCGCGTGCCGCAGCGCGTGCCGCAGCACCACGGCGGCCGAACCCACGCCCCGGGAACGGGCGGTGAGTACGAACGGCTGTCCGAGCGCCGTCTCCAGTCCCTCCCGCAGCACCTGGGCGAGCATCCCTGCGACGGGCAGGGCCAGCGTCACGGCGGGCAGCACCAGCGCGGCGAGGCCGTCGTCCCCGGCGACCGGGAAGATCCGCCACTGGAAGGAGAACACGGTGAGCAGCAGGATGCCGATCCAGTACGAGGGGCTGGAGACGGCGAGCAGTTCGGCGAGCGAGCTGAGCGCGCGCAGCGCGGGCCGCCGTCCGGCCGTGCCGACGGCGGCCAGCAGGGCCAGCAGCACGGCCGATCCGAGGGCGGCCAGGCCGAGTTGGACGGTCGGTCCGAGCTGGTCGCCGATCAGCTCGGCGACCGGGCGCTGCAACTGGTAGGACTCGCCGAGGTCGCCGGTGAGCAGGTGCCCGAGGTAGGTGAGGTACTGCACGGGCACCGGCCGGTCCAGGCCGTACTGCTCCTGGATCGCCGCCTTGACCTCGGGGGTGGCGGCGGTGCCGGGGCCGAGCATCACGGTGACCGGGTCCCCGGGGACCAGTTGGAGCGCGGCGAAGGCGACGGTGGCGGCGCCGAGCAGGACGGCGGCCGCGCCGAGCAGCCGCCGCACGGCGGCCCGCAGCAGGCGCGGGGCGCCGCCGCGGGCCGGTGCCGGCGTGACCGCCGGCTCCGCGAACCCGGTGGTTCCGGTGCTCACTTGGCGACCCAGGCGCCGTGGAAGGCGAGCCAGGTGTTGGGGTCGGCGGTGAGGCCGCGGACCTTGGCGGCGGTGCCGACCACGGCGGTGCGCACGTACAGCGGGACGATCAGCCCGAGGTCGATCGCGCGCTGCTGCGTCTTGGTGTAGACGTCCTGGCGGACGGCCTTGTCGAACGTCCCCTTGCCGGTGGTGGTCCACTCGTCGAGCTGGGCGTCCTGGTAGAAGGTGGCGTTCTGGCCGCCGGTGGAGGGCTTGCTGGCGCTGTGGAAGTAGAGCCGCAGCACGTCGGGGTCGAAGCGGGCCCAGCTGTAGTCGGCGATGTGCTCCTTGCCGCCGTACACGTTGGCGATGTAGGTGCCGATGTCCTGCCGGGGCCGGGTGACCTCGACGCCGATCTTCTTCAGGTCCGCCTGGATCGCCTGGCCGAGGGTCTCGCGCTGCTCGCGCACGTACTCGGCGGGCGGCAGCGGCCACTCCAGCGAGAGCCGCTTGCCGTCCTTGGTGCGGTAGCCCTCGCCGTCACGGGCGGTCCAGCCCGCCTCGTCGAGCGCCTTCTCGGCCGCCGCCCTGTCGTACGGCCAGGACTTCTCCAGCGACTTGTCGTAGTAGGGCGTGCTGGGCGCGATCGGGCTCCAGGCCCGCTTGTAGACGCCGAAGTAGACGGACTGGATGTCCGTGTCGAGGTCGATGCCGCGCTGCACGGCCTTGCGGACCTTCGGGTCGTCCAGCGGCGCCTTGGTGGTGTTGAGCACCAGCGCGTAGTTGGCGCCGGGCGCGTCGGTGGCGATGGTGCGCAGCTTCGGGTCGCCCTGGACGGTGCGCACGTCGGCCGGCGGGATCGGCTCGGCGACCTGCACCTGTCCGCTGCTGAGCGCGCCGACCCGGACCGAGTCCTCGGTGAGGAAGCGGATGGTGAGCTTCTCCAGGTAGGCCGGGCCCTGGTGGTTGGCGCTCGGCGGCGCCCAGTTGTAGTCCGGGTTGCGGGTGAAGACCGCGCTCTGGCCCTTGGTGTAGCCGGTGAACACGAACGGGCCGGTGCCGACGTCGGCCGGGCCGCCGGCGCCGAGCTTGGTGCCGTTCTCCTTGATGGCCTTCGGCGAGTAGAAGCCGAGGTAGGCGGTGCTGGCGGCCTGGAGGAAGGGGGCGAACGGCTCGCTGAAGGAGACCTTCACCGTGTGCGGGTCGACCACCTCGGTGCCGGTGTAGGGGCCGAGCAGGCTGGCCGCGTACTGGGACTTGGTCTCCTTGGCGACGATCCGGTCGAAGTTGGCCTTCACCGCCTCGGCGTCGAACACCGTGCCGTCGGTGAACTTGACGTCCTCGCGCAGGTGGAAGGTGTAGCTCTTGAGGTCCGGCGCGATCTCCCAGGACTTGGCCAGCCAGGGCTGGAACTCGCCCTTGTCGTCCTGGTGGACGAGCGAGTCGAAGACGTTGCGCTGGATGGCGCCGGTGATGTCCTGCTGGCTGACGTGGATGTCGAAGGAGATCGGCTCGACGTCGGTGGCGTAGGTCAGCGCGCCGCCCTGGACCGGCTTCTCGTCGGCTCCGACGCCGCCGGCCGTCGCGGCCGTACCGGAGCCGGAGCCGGTGCCGGAGCTGCAGCCCGCCAGGAGCAGGGCCCCGGCGGTGAGGGCGGCGAGCAGCGGAAGGGGCCGGGGCCCGGTGATGGCCATGCTGGTGACTCCGTCGGGGTACGAGGGGTGGCTGGGGAGGAATACCGCGAAGCTATCGGCGGGCCGTCGGTGGCAAACCCCTACCGGACCCCTAGCCCACCCTTAGCGGGCGGCCCCGGCCGGTGGCGGCCCGGGCGCCGGACCTCCGGCGGGGGGCAAAGTCCACGATTCTCACAGCAACCGGCAATTCTCGGGCGGCCGCACCGCACGCGGGCCGAAAATGTGTCTGATTTTCTGGTGCCGGAGGCACGTCTCGTGACCTTTCATGACGTACGCGAAACGTATTTCCCGGAAGGCCGAACAAGGAACCGACCATGAGACTCCGCACGCTCACCACCGTTTCGGCGTTCACCGCCCTGACATTCGCCACGGCGGCCCCGGCGGCACACGCGGCCGACCCG
This sequence comes from Kitasatospora sp. NPDC094019, assembly GCF_044764505.1. NCBI lineage: Bacteria > Bacillati > Actinomycetota > Actinomycetes > Kitasatosporales > Streptomycetaceae > Kitasatospora > Kitasatospora sp. NPDC094019. The sequence goes on along the minus strand of NZ_JBIWIF010000012.1, from coordinate 15,444 downwards.
TCCGCCCCCGCCACGAGCCCCGGCTACACGGTCCGGAAGCTGACCCCGGAGGAGGCCGGTGGCACGGACACGGCGGGCACGGGGCAGATCGCGTCCGGCCCCCGGACCCAGGGCCGGGTGATCTGTTTCCAGGCGCGCACCCGCAGCGGCACCTGGACCGCCAAGGTGTGCAGCGACGGCCCCGGCTTCACCGGCACCGAGGGCAGGAACGACCCGATCGTCTCGGTACGGTTCTGGGTCGGCACCGTCGGCGACATGGACCTCACCGTGGCGCTTCACTTCGCGGAGATCGGCACCCTGCCCGAGGTCACCCTGCTGTCGGGCGACGCGGTCGAGATCGACGCCGTCGGCCGGGCGCTCGAAGCGATCCACCTGCAGAGCGACAGCGAGAGCATGAAGGCCGCCGCCCACGTCCAGAACGTGGGTTGGAAGGGCACCGACCAGTGGTCGTACGACCAGTGGATCGGCAGCATCGGCGAGGGCCGCTGGATGGAGGCGTTCTGGATCGACATCTGAGCCGGATCCGCGAGCGCGGACGGCCGGGCGACCCGGCGACCCGGCGGCACGGCGACCCGGCGGCACGGGCCGCCCGGTCAGACAGTGGCGGCGAGGCGTTCGTAGCTGCGGCGCAGGACCTGGCAGGCGCGGCGGGCGGGCCCGGCGAAGGTGGGGTCGACGGTCATCGCCGACCAGTGGGCCAGGCGGTCCAGCGCGACGCGACGCAGCTCGGAGCCGTCGGCACCCTCCGGCAGGCCGAGGCGGGCGGCCGTCGTGACGCCGAACTCGCCCACCACCCGCTGGATCTCGCGCAGCTCCGGCTCCGACAGACCGGTCAGCCTGCCGTCGTAGCAGTCCCGCAGGACGATCAGCTCACGGAAGGCGTGCTGCTGGACCTCCAGATCGACGAAGCGGCCCGCGGCCCGGTCGACGGTGGCGCGGAGCCGCGCGGCCGACGGCCGGTCGGGCGGCAGGAGTTCCGCCGGCAGGGTGTCGGGCAGGGTGCGGGCGCGGTCGACGATCCCCCGCAGCTTGATCAGGTCGGCCCGGGCGCCGAAGTGCTCGGTGAGCAGCCGGCGGAAGTCGGCCAGGCCGCTGCGCCGGTCGAGTTCGGCGCGCAGCTCGGGAAGACCGGCGACGCCGTCGCGGATCAGCTCGCAGGCCAGGGTGAGCCCGTATCCGGCCAGCAGGCCGAACAGGTGCGCGCGGCGGTCGGCCGGCACCGGCAGGTCCGGGTAGGGGCGGGTGGTGAAGTAGGGTCCGCGGGCGGCCCGGCGGGCGAGCAGCGCGGGTTCCACGGCGGCCAGCCCGGCGAGGTCGGCGAAGTCCGCCTCGGTGAGCTGCCAGGCCGCGGCGCCGACCAGGCTGCAGAGCGGGCGCAGGTCGTACATCAGCCGGGTGCCGCCGGCGGCGGTCATCACCCGGTCCGCGTTCCGGCGGCCCTCGGCGAGCGGGTCGGGGTGCTCGGGCCAGTACAGCTCCACCTTGGTGAGGGCGCCGACGGTGGTGAGCGCGCTGCCGGAGCCGGCCGAGCCCAGGCCGGAGCCGCGGAAGTCGGCGATCAGCTCCTCCTCGCCCCGGGCGAGGCCGCGGGCGAACACCAGCACCAGGGCGTCGGCGCTCCCGGCATGGCCGATCGACGCCGTGCGCACCTCGTCCGGCGAACGGCCCAGGTAGCGGAGGGTGTTGGCGGAGTCGGCGCCGAACGCCGAGTCCAGGCCCGGGGTGTCCACCAGGTCGAAGGAGCGGAGGTAGGGGCTGGGGTCGGTGACCACCAGATGGTCGATCGCCCGCAGCCGGTCCAGCCTGGCGAGTTCGGCGGGGTCGCCGTCGTCGTGGACCCGGGCGGTGAGGGCGCGCAGTTCGTCCGGGTGGTGGCGGTCGGCCGGGCGGCCGTCCTTGTAGTGGACGGTGATCAGGCGCTCCGGCCCGTGGGTGAGGCGGCTGACGTTGAAGGTGAGCTCCTCCGTCCCGGTCTCCACCCGGTGCGCCCCGAGCAGGGCGTTGACGAGGGTGGACTTGCCGGCGCTGACCCGGCCCACCAGGGCGACCCGCATCGGGCGGGCGGCGAGGTCGCGGAGACCGTCGAGCACGTCGAGGGCGGGGAGGAGGGCCGCCGGGGCGCGGTGGCGGGGGCCGAGCAGATCGGCGGCCTCGGTGACGGCGCGTTCGGTCGCCTCGCGAACGGTGGCCTCGCGCACGGCCGGCTCGGGAGCGGCGGCCAGGCGGGGCGCCCCGGTCGGCGCGGTGTCCGCCCCCGGCCCGTCCGGGGCCCCCGGCAGCCCCGCGACTCCCGGCGCCGGCGGGGCGTGGGGCCGGGCGTTCGGGAGGCCGGGCGGCGAGGCGTGCGGCGGCCCCGGCGGGTGCTCGCCGCCGCGGCCGAACCGCCACCAGCGTCCGCCCGCCGGGCTCACCGCGCCTCCGCCAGCAGGGCCGCCAGCCGGGTGCCCAACCGCTCCACCCCCGCCCTCACCTCGGTCAACGGCCGCCGTTCCAGACCGAGTTCGGCGGCCCGCCGGGTCGCCTGGTCACGGGTCGCGGTCCGGCTGGACTCCAGCCGGGCCAGGGTGTCCCGCGCGGCGGCCTGCTCACGGGCGATCCGGCTCTCCAGTTCGGCCCGGACGGACTCCGCCAGGGTGCGCGTCAAGTCCCTCACAGCATTGGCGAGATGGGCGTACTGACCGGCCCGCATCGCCTCCACCTCGGTACGCAGGCTCTGCCGGCGGGCGGCCCGGTCGGCGATCTGCTGCTCCCGGACGGCACCCCGGTACCCGGCGACCCCGCCGAACAGGGCGCCCACCACCGAGCCGATGGAGGAGCCGATCTGCGCACCGACCGCCGTGCCCGCGCCCGGCAGTACCAGGGTCCCGATGATCGCGCCGACCGCGCCCGCCGCCAGACCGCCCGCCGTCGTGCCCAGGCCGGAGAAGCTGGTGGTCGAGCGCAGCAGGCTGCTGCCGCGGGCCCGCCGCTCGTCCTCGCCGAGCCGGCCGGTCACCGTCAGCGGCGGCACCGGCGGCTCCGGCAGCCGCCCGCTCGGGCGGGCGTCCAGCTCCAGGCCGTTGCGGCGGGCGAAGTCGGCCTGGATCTCCGCCGCCCGCAGGCCGGCCAGTTCGCCGACCGTCCCCGTCACCAGCGCCGCGTCGGCCGCCAACTGCCCCACCAGCCGGTCCGGGTCGGCGAGCATGGCGTCGTCGTAGAGGTATTCGGTGCGGAACCGGTGCCAGACCTGGTCCAGGTCCTGCTGCGCCCGCACGCCCAGGCCGCGGCCGAGTTCGGCGACGGCGTCGACGAGTTCGCGGCGCCAGCGGGCCTCGGAGGAGGCGAGTTCGGCGATCCGGCGCTCGCGTTCCTCGGTGTCGGCCCGGAGTTCGGCGAGCCGGGTTCGGGTCTCGTCGAGAAGGGCGTGCAGTTCGGCCTCGACCGGTGCGAGCATGGTCCGCGCGGATGCCTCGAGTTCGGCCAGGGCGCCGCCGACCAGCAGCGAGGCCCGGCGCCGGGCGAGTGCCGACCAGAGCAGCCGCTCGAACTCCTCGAAGTTGCTGATCTCCAGGTCCTCCGGGTCCCCGTGCGCCAGGTGGTCCAGTCTGGCGCGGGCGGAGACCGCCACCAGTGGCACGTCCTGCGGGGCGATGCCGGTGGCGGCGGCGAGCTTGGCGAGGGTGTTGGCGTGGATCGCCGTCCAGTCGCCGACGGTGTCGATCTTGGTGAGGGCGAACAGCAGTCCGTCGGTGCCGTCCAGTGCCCGGGAGGCGGCAGCGGCCCGGGAGAGGAAGCGCAGTTCGCTCTCGGTCAGCGGCTGGGTCACGTCGGTGACGAACACCAGCGCGTCGGCCTGCGGCAGGAAGCCCGTGGTCACGGCGGTGTGCGCCTGGTAGACGGCCCCCACGCCCGGGGTGTCCACCAGCACCAGACCGGAGGCCAGCCGCGGGTTCGGCAGGTGGACGGAGATCAGCCGGACCCGCTTCAGATTGCCCGGGTTACCGGACTCGGTGGCGTACTCGGCGATGCGCCCGCGCGGGATCTCCAGCCGGGTGGGCCCCTCGTCGGGCCGGTCGTCCGGCGGGTCCAGGGTGACCTCCACCCGTTCGACCGGGCCGAAGGCGGCGGTGGTGACCAGGCTGGTGGCGAACCAGGTGTCCTGGGGGAAGAGATCGGGCTCCTCCAGCAGGGCGTTCAGCAGACTCGACTTGCCGCGCTTGAACTCGCCGCACACCACGACGGTCAACGTCCCCTCGCGCAGCCGCCGTTCGGCGTCCTCCAGCCGCTCGGCCGTCACCGCACGACCGGCGCCACCGGCGGCGGCGACCGGGCGCAGCACCGCGTACAGCGCGAGGGTGTCGGCGCGCAGCGTGTCGAGCGCGCGGGCGGAGGGCGGCGGCGCGGAGGAGGTCATACGGATCCTCGGAGGTCGGGCGGGAGGTCGGGCGGGAGGCCGGGGGAACCGGTCCGGTCCGGGTCGACGATGCCGTTCAACTGCTCTTCCATGGAGGCCAGTTGTTCCGGATCGGCGTTCAGGATGTCGCGGATGAGGTCGGTCGGGTCGACGTCCGCGTCCGGGTCGACCGGGCCGACCCGCGCGGCGTCGACGGAGCCGGGGGCGGGACCGTCGAGGGCCGCTCCCCCGGCGGCCGACGGCTCGTCCCCACCGAGCGCGCCGTCCTCGTCCGGGCCGTCGAGGAGGCCGATCGCCCCGGCGACGTCCTCGGCCAGATCCGCGACGAACTCGGCCACCTCCGCCACGAATTCGGCGAAACCCTCGACGGCGTCGTGCTGGTCGGGCAGGTGCAGCGGATCGCCGCCGTCGGGGTCGAACATCCTGTTGTCCTTCATCGTCCGTTCCGGTGGGTGTCCCGGGCCTGCTGCCGCCCGGCCGTGGTCCGTTTGATCACGGCGTGGAGGCCCAGCGCGAGCAGGCCGAGCACGAGGCCCACGACGACATTGCCCATCAGCACCACACCGGCCACCGTGGCCAACACGTACAGCAGGACCGACGGCCAAGGGCCACGGCTCCACCGGTCCGGCGGGCGGGCGGCGGGCGGCTGTGATCCGGGCGACTGCGATCCGACGGCCCGCGGTCCGGGCTGCTGCGTCCCCGGGGCCTGCGCCGCTTCCCCGACCTGTGCCGTTTCCCCGACCTGCGCCGGTCCCGCCTCCGGTTCGACCGCCAGCAGCCATTCGCCGGCACCCACCGTCTCCCCGGGGGCGCGGAGCTGGCGGACGATCCGGCCGGGGGCGGCGGCGGCGAGTTCGACCAGGGCACCCTCGGGCGTGCGCAGGGTGCCGAGGGCAGCGCCGGCCGGGTAGCCGGCGCCGGGCAGGAGGTGCCAGGCGGTGAGTTCGCCGGGCGCCGCGAGGTCCCAGGCGAGCGGGACGGCGCCCGGTTCGGTCGGCGTGGGCAGCAGTCGGCGGTCGGCGGAGCGGGCGGCCCAGGCGGCGGCGCCGTGCACCACCGCCAGGTCCGGGTCCTCCACCAGCCGCAGCGGACGGCCCAACCGGTCCGCCAACAGCGCCCGCACCGCCGGCACCCGGGTGGTGCCACCCACCAGCAGCACCGAGTCCACCGCCCGGGGCCGCACCCCGCAGTCCGCCAGCAACCGGCGACAGCACTCCACCGTCCGGTCCAGCAACGGACCGATCAGCGCGTCGAGTTCGTCCCGGTCGACCCGGCTGGCCGGGGTCACCGGGGTGAAGTAGTCCTCGACCTCCCGGACTTCGCTCAGCTGGTGCTTGATCCGCCGGACGAAGTCGCCGAGTTCGAGCCGGGCCCGGGTGGCCCCGGCGGTCATCAGCGGGTCGAGCCACTCCCGCCCGGCGGCGGCGACGCCGGCGGCGAGCAGGGCGTCGATGTCGCGGCCGCCGCAGTCGTCCAGGGCCGCATGCCCCAGCACCGTGTGCGAGGCACCGTCCGCACCGATCCGCACCAACGCCGTGTCGAAGGTGCCACCACCGAAGTCGTACACCAGCACCGTCTCACCCGCCGCGAACGGCTCCCCCGCCACCGAGGCGTGCGCCGCCGCCACCGGCTCCGCCAACAGCTCCACACTGCGGAACCCCGCCGCCGCACCCGCCGCCAGCATCGCCTCCCGCCGCGGATCCACCGGCCCGTACGACGCCGGCACCGTCACCACCAACCGATCGACACCGCGACCCACCACGGTCCCCGCCTGCGACCGGAACTCGCCCAGCACGGCGGCCACCAGGGCGACGGGGGTGAAGGCCCGCCCGCCCAGCACGACCGGCACGCGCTCGCCCAGATCGCGTTTGAACTCCGCCCGGAAGGAGTCCGGTTCGGCCCGCTTGCGGCGCTCCGCCGCCGAGCCGACGAGCAGCCGCCCGTCCGGCGCGAGACAGACCGCCGACGGCCAGGACAGCAGCCCGCTCGACGGCTCCTTGAGCGGCCGCTCACGGCCGTCCAGCACCACGGCGGCGGCCGAGGAGGAGGTACCGAAGTCGACGACGAGCACGGGTTCGGCGGTCATGCCGCGCCCCTTCCTGTGAGATCTTCCGGTCGCTCGGACCGTCGGGCCGTCGCGAGGCCCTCAAAGGCGCCGGACCGTCGGGAGTGCGCGGGCCCCGGGGCCGTGCCGGGCGGCGCGGGCCGACGGCACTCAGCCACCGTGACGGGCCAGCCGGACCGCCCAGCCCACCGCCCCGGCGGCCAGGCCGAACGGCAGCACGACGCCGAGCATCGCGAGGAACTGGCCGTCCGCCCGCGTCACCGTCAGGGCGGCGGCACCCGCGAGGGCCGCCGCCGCCCCCAGCCCCAGCCCGGTGCGGGCCCCGGCCGAGCGGCCCCGGCCCCGGGCGGCCGCCGCCGCGAGCGTCACCGCCGCGGTGACCAGGACGACGACGGCGAGCACCGTCAGTCCGCCCTCGCCCAGCAGCCAGGGCCCTCTCGATTCCGCGAGGTTCACAGGAGCACTCCGTTCACCGCGACGAGCCCCGCGAACAGCAGGGCGCACCAACTGGCCGCCGGCAGCCCCGCCACCCGCTCGGCGATCCGGGCCCGGGCCCGGGCCGCCAGGGCGAGACCCGCCGCGCCTCCGGCGGCGGCCACCACGGCGGCGGCCTCCACGACCCACCGGCCGTGGTCGAGTTCGTGGGCACCGGCGGCGATCAGCGCCGCCGTGACGAGACCGGCCGCGAACCCCGCCCAGGCGGACGACCGGGAGCGGCCGGCGGCGCGCACGACCAGGACGCCGGTGACCGCCCCGGCCACGCAGGGCAGCGTGACGGTCAGCAGGTCCCCGATCTCCAGCGCGCCGTAACGGCCACCGCGCGAGCCGACCGCGAACCAGGTCGCGCCGCCGGCCAGCACCGCCCCCTGCAGCCCGCCGAGCCAGCTCCACCACGGCACCGCTTCCTCCGCGCGCCGACGGCGGCGCACCGCCAGCGCGGCGGCCACCAGCCCGGTGCCGAGCAGCATCAGCGCCGACTGCTGGAACTGGTAGAAGGTCGGGCTCTCGTCGAACGGCAGCTGCGTCTCGCGGTTCCCGAATTCCGTCTCCAGCTGCCAGCACACCCAGCACAGCACCAGCAGCGGCAGCGCCGCCGCGGCCGGACGCCAGGCCCCGGCCACGCCGCGGCCGGCGGCGGTGAGACCTGCCACCAGCGCCACCAGCGCGGCCTGGCCGACCAGCAGGAACACGGACCGGCCCGGGTCCACCTGGTCGACGAGTCCGAGCAGCCCGTAGCCGAGGAGGGACACTCCCAGCAGTGCCAGCATCGCCGTCCCGGTCCGGCCCGGCCAGGCCGGGCGGCCCGGCGGCGACGGCGGGTATCCCGGCGGGGCGTGCGCGCCGGACCCGGGGTCGGGATCCTGCGCCGCGCCGTCCGGCCGGACCGCCAGCAGCCACTCGCCCGGACCGACCGCCGCCCCCGGAGCGACCAGTTGCCGCACCATCGTGCCGGGTTCGTCCGCGGTGAGCTCCCAGAGGCTGCCGTCGGGCAGCCGCAGCGAGCCGAGCACGGCCCCGGCCCCGTAGGCGGTCGCGGCGGGGACGGCCCAGCCGACGACCTCGGCCGTCCCGGCGGGGAAGCCCCAGGCCAGCGGGCGGGTGTGGGTGGGCAGCCGGAGCGGGCCGAGTCGGCGGTCGGCGGAGCGGGCGGCCCAGGCGGCGGCGCCGTGCACCACCGCCAGGTCCGGGTCCTCCACCAGCCGCAGCGGACGGCCCAACCGGTCCGCCAACAGCGCCCGCACCGCCGGCACCCGGGTGGTGCCACCCACCAGCAGCACCGAGTCCACCGCCCGGGGCCGCACCCCGCAGTCCGCCAGCAACCGGCGACAGCACTCCACCGTCCGGTCCAGCAACGGACCGATCAGCGACTCCAGTTCGTCCCGGGCCACCCGGCTCGCCGGGCCGAGCGGGGTCAGGTAGTCCTCGACCTGGGCGGACTCGGTGAGCTGGTGCTTGATCCGGCGGACGAAGTCGCCGAGTTCGAGTTGGGCGCGCAGCGCGCCGGCGCCGCCCGCCCCGAGCAGCGGCTCCAGCCACTCCCGCCCGCGCTCGCGGATCCGCCCGGCGAGCAGGGCGTCGATGTCGCGGCCGCCGCAGTCGTCCAGGGCCGCATGCCCCAGCACCGTGTGCGAGGCACCGTCCGCACCGATCCGCACCAACGCCGTGTCGAAGGTGCCACCACCGAAGTCGTACACCAGCACCGTCTCACCCGCCGCGAACGGCTCCCCCGCCACCGAGGCGTGCGCCGCCGCCACCGGCTCCGCCAACAGCTCCACACTGCGGAACCCCGCCGCCGCACCCGCCGCCAGCATCGCCTCCCGCCGCGGATCCACCGGCCCGTACGACGCCGGCACCGTCACCACCAACCGATCGACACCGCGACCGATCATGACCTGCCCCTGGGCGCGGAACTCCGCCAGCACGGCGGCCACCAGGGCACTCACCGGGTACTGCCGGCCGCCCAGCGGGACGGGCGCCCGCTCGCCCAGGTCGCGTTTGAACTCGGCCCGGTAGGCGGACGGTTCGGCCCGCTTGCGGTGCTCGGCCGCCGAGCCGACGAGCAGCCGGTCACCGTCGGCGCAGACCGCCGAGGGCCAGGACAGCAGCCCGCTCGACGGCTCCTTCACCAGCCGCTCGCCCCGGTCCAGCACCACGGCTGCCGCCGACGACGATGTTCCGAAGTCCACCACGAGCACCGGCTCGGCCACGCTCCACCCCCTGGACGCACTCGGCCGGCGGTGAGGTGACCGGCCCGGGTTCGCGGCGAGGATAGCAGCGGCGGATCTTCCCGTTCCGGCACTCGGCGACCGCACCGTCAGACCGATGCGATGTCGTGATGGACGGTCCACAGAGGAATGTTGATGCTCCGTCAGGTTTTCGACGACGGCTCCGACGGGAGCACCGGAGGGATCGTCGGGCGCACTCGGACCGCCGTTCGAGTGCGCCCGACGAGGGGCGGGACGAGCCCGCCGGGTGGTGGTGCCGGGGGTCTCAGTCGCGGTGGTGGTGCTGACGCGGGTAGCGGGGGACGGAGCGGCGGTGGGCGATCCGCCAGCCGTCCGGGGTGCGGGTGTACACGTCGAAGTAGTCGCCGTTGTGGACGCTGCCGTCCGGCAGGATCGCCAGGTAGCGGCTGCGGCCGCGGACGGTGCCGTCCTCGTCGACGGTGAGCACCGAGTCCAGGGTCTGGTGGTCCGGGTGGTCCGGGCCGAGGTCGCGGGCGAACACCCGGATCTTCTCCAGGCCGGTGAACACCGCGCCGGTGCGGGTCAGTTCGATCACCCCGTCCTCGGCGAAAACCTCGGCCAGCGCCTGTGCGTCGGCGTTGTCGAAGGCGTGCGAGAAACGGGCGAGCAGCTGGCGCAGCTCCTCGGCGTCGGCCGGGGTCGGGCCGGTCGTCATGGGCGGGCTCCTGAGGGTGGTGGTGACTGGGCGGTGGTGACCGGGCGGTGGTGACCGGGTGGAACGGGGCGGGCCCGGCCGCGGGGAAGCGGAAGCGGCCGGGCCCGCCGGGGGAAGCGGCCGGGTCAGACGGTGGCCGGGGCCAGCTGCTGGACGATGCCCAGACGGTCCGGGAGCACGTTGTAGCGGACGACCTTGTTGTCCCGCACCGTCAGCCAGCTGATGCTGTGGCCCACGAAGGACCGGCCGGTGGCCGGGACGCCGAAGATCGGGCCGACGTGCGTGCCCTCGATCCGCCAGAACGCGATCACCCGGTCCCCCTCGGCCACCAGGTCCTCCACGGTGGCCTTCACGTCGCGGACGTTCTGCCACAGCCAGCGCAGGTGCTCCTCGAAGTCCGCGCGGGTACCGCTGCCGCCCGGGCCGACCCGGGTCTCGTCGGCGGCGTCCTCGGCGACCAGCTCCTCCAGCAGCTCGACCCGCTGCCCGGTGACCAGCTCGTGGTAGTACCGCTCGACCAGGGCCTTGTTCGCCTCGATGCTCATGGGTTTCTCGCTCTCTTCGGTGGACGGAAAACGGGGTGGAACGGAAAAATCGGTGGTGGTGGTGGGGCGTGGGGCGTGGGGCGGCGCGGTTCAGCGGGACGGGGCCGCCGGCGGCGGGAGCAGGATGCCGCCGTTGGCGCTCAGCCCGCCGTCGACCGGGACGGTGACCCCGGTGACGTACGAGGCCGCCGGAGAGGCCAGGAACCAGACCACCTCGGCCTGTTCGCGCGCCTCGGCCCAGCGCTGGACCGGGATCCGGCGGGTGATGAAGGCCGAGAACTCCGGATCGGCGACCTGCCCGGCGGTCAGGCCGGTGACCGTGCCGCCGGGCGCGATCGCGTTGATCCGGATGCCCTGCGCCGCGTAGTCGATGGCCGTGGCGCGGACCAGGTTGATCACCGCCGCCTTGGTCGCGTTGTACGCCCACGTCCCCGGGTCGCCGCGCAGGCCGGACACGGAGGAGGTGGCGACGATCGCCCCGCCGCCGGCCTCCCGCAGCGCCGGTGCGGCGGCGCGGATCCCGAGCACCACGCTGCGCACATTGATTTCGAACAGTCGGTCGAAGCGCTCGACCGCGCCCGGCGCCTCCAGCGGCCCGCCGCCGCCCGTCCCGGCGTTGAGGACCGCCGCGTCCAGCCGCCCCCACCGCTCCTGGGCGAGCGCGACCGCCCGGACGTTGGTCTCCTCCGACGACACGTCGCCGACCAGGGTCACGACGCCTTCGACGTCCGCGAGCGCGTCCAGGCCCGCCTTGTCGACGTCCACGGCGACCACGCGGTGGCCCCGCTCGGCGAACAGCCTCGTCGTCGCCTCGCCGATGCCCGACGCCGCGCCGGTGACCAGTACTACGGGGTGGGTCATTCCTGTTTCCTTCCTCAGGGGATCGGTGGTGCCCGCGGTTCTCGCGGCACCCTCGGGGGCTCGGCGGCTCAGGACGTGCGCCGCTCGATCCCGTCGATCCAGCGGCGGACGGCGTCCGCGGTCGACGGCGTGTGGTGCTCCAGCACGGTGAAGTGGTCACCGGGGATGTCCTGGACCTCGTGCGGCACGGGCCAGTACGCCCGCCAGTCCTCGCGCTCGGTGGTGTCGACGACCATGCCGCGCAACGGGGTGTCGGCCCGCAGGGCCAGGATCGGCGCCGCGACCGGCGCGGGCCGCCAGCCCGCGAACACGTTGTTGTAGCCGCCCATGGCGGTGAGGCTGGCGTCGCTCCAGACCATGTCGTACTGCTCGATCCGGTCGATCATGCCGCCGAGCATCGAGTGCAGCCACCACTCCCCCATGCCCTCGCGCGCCGCGCTGTCCATCGGGTACGAGTCGACCAGGACCAGCCCCGCGACCGCGCGACCGCGCGCCTCCAGCCGTTCGGTGACGGCGTGCGCCACACAGCCGCCCATCGAGCGGCCGACGATCACGAACGGACGCTCCTCGCCGAGGAGTTCGAGCACGGCCTCGGTCTGCATGGCGAGGTAGGTGTCGAGGTGGTCGGGCAGCCGGTCGGACGGGTCCCAGCCCGGCGAGGGGACGACGAAGACGTCCCGCTCGCCCTCGAAGGCGTGCCCGAGCCGGGCGTACTCGTGCGGGCCGGAGATCGCGCTCAGGGCCGGGAAGGCGATGACGGCCACCTCGCCGCCCCCGGTGGCGAGTCGGATCGGCTTGAGGGCCCGCTCGGACCGCTCCGCCGCGTCGAACCGGTCCCGCAGGTGCGAGGCGACGCCGATCAGCGCCGACGCCTCGGGGAAACCGCCCCGGGCCGCGAGGCGGCGGTAGAGCGTGGACAGCGGGTTCCGGGGATCGTCCTCCGCTCCGGCCCGGGCGGGGCCGGTCCCCTCGGCCGCCGCGGCGGCGGCCAGCGGGTCACTCGCCGATTCGGCGATCAACCGCGAGAGATGGGCGGAGAGTTCGGTCGGGTCCGGGTGGTCGAAGGTCACCGTCGGCGGCAGCCGCAGGCCGGTGGCGGCGGTGATCCGGTTGCGCAGTTCGACCGCGCTGAGCGAGTCCAGGCCCAGGTCGTTGAACGCCTTGCCGGGCGGCACCGCGCCCGGCTCGCTGCCGAGCACGGCCGCGACCTCGGTACGGACCAGCTTCAGGACCGCCGCCACCCGCTCCTCCTCGCCCAGCGCCACCAGCCGGGGCAGCAGGCTCGGCGCCGCGGCGGCCGGGGACGCCGCGCTCGCGGCGCGCCGGGCGGGCGGGACCAGCCCGCGCAGCAGCGGCGGCACCTCGCGCTGCGCCCGGACGGCGGCCAGGTCGAGCGGGACGGCGGCCAGGAAGCCGGCGCCGACCCGTTCGGCCGCGTCGAACAGGGCCGTTCCGCGCTCGGTGGGGATCGGCCGGAGTCCGGCGCGCGCGGCCCGGCGGAGGTCCGCCTCGGTCAGGTGCCCGGTGATGCCGCTGGTCTCGGCCCACTGCCCCCAGGCGAGGGACTGCGCGGGCAGACCGATGGCGCGCCGGTGGGCGGCGAGGGCGTCCAGGTAGGTGTTCGCGGCCGCGTAGCTGCCCTGCCCCGGGCCGCCGAGCACGGCGGCGACGGAGGAGTAGAGCACGAACGCCGCCAGGTCGTGGCCGCGCGTCAGCTCGTGCAGGTGCCGGGCGCCGTCGGCCTTGGGGGCCCAGACCGCGGCCAGCCGCTCGGGGGTCAGCGCGCTCAGCACGCCGTCGTCGACCACGCCGGCGGTGTGGACGACGGCGGTCAGCGGGTGCGCGGACGGGACGGCCGCGACGGCGGCGGCGAGGGCCTCGCGGTCGGCGGTGTCGGCGGCCTCGATCGTCACCTCCGCGCCGAGGGCGACGAGTTCGTCCCGAAGCTCGGCCGCGCCCGGCGCGCCGGCGCCCCGGCGGGACAGCAGCAGCAGGTGACGCACCCCGCGCTCGGCCACCAGGTGCCGGGCGAGCAGGGCGCCGAGGGTCCCGGTGCCGCCGGTGATCAGCACCGTGCCCTCCGGATCCCAGTCCCGCGCCGAGACCGCGACCTCCGGCACCGCGACGCGGGCCAGCCGCGGCACCCGCACCCGGCCCTCACGCAGGGCGAGTTGAGGCTCGCCACCGGCCACCGCCGCGCCGAGGGCGGCCTGCGAGGCCGCCGAACCGTCGGTGTCGACCAGCACGATCCGGCCCGGGTGCTCCGACTGCGCCGAACGCACCAGGCCCCACACCGGCGCCGCGGTCAGGTCCGGCGTCTCCGACCCGTCGACCGCCACCGCGAGGCGACTCAGGACGACCAGCGGGTCACCCGCGCCGGTGTCCCGGGCCAGCCACTCCTGGAGCGCGACCAGGGTCTCGGTCACGTCCCCGTCGATCGGCAGCACCTCCCCCAACGGCACCCCGGCAGCCGTGACCGCCACCTCCGGCCAGTCCAGCGCGAACAGCGCGTCGCGCTCGGCGCCGCCCGCCGGGGCCAGCTGCTCGGCGGAGACCAGCCGGGCCCGGAGCGCCTCCACCGAGGCGACCGGCGCGCCGGTGGCGTCCGCGACGTCGACGGCCAGCACCTCCGGCTCGGTGTAGCGGAGCCGCACCCGCAGCGCGCTCGCCCCGGCGGCATGCAGCCGCACCCCGCTGTAGGCGAACGGCAGCCGGCTCACCCCGGGCGGGCTGTCCACCAGCCGCTGGTGCACGGTGAGGTGGACCGCCGCGTCCAGCAGCGCGGGGTGCAGGCCGTACCGGGCGGCCTCCCCGGCCTGGGCCTCGGGCAGCGCCACCTCGGCGAAGAAGGTGTCGCCGTCCTGCCAGGCGGCCCGCAGCCCCCGGAAGGCGGGTCCGTAGGCGAGGCCCCCGGCGGCGAGGTCCTCGTAGAGGTGCTCGATGTCCAGCGCCCGCGCACCGGCCGGCGGCCACTGCTCCAGGCTCACCACCGGAGCGGCGGCGGGAGCGCCCAGCAGGGTGCCGCTGGCGTGCCGGGTCCAGGTGTCGTCGACGGCCGTCGGCCCGGCGGCAGGCCGCGAGTGCACGGCGACCCGGCGGGCGCCGGCCGCGTCCGGCGCGCCGACGGTCACCCGCAGATGCAGCGCACCGTGCTCGGGCAGCACGAACGGCGCCTCGATCACCAGCTCGTCCAGGGTGCTCGCGCCGACCTCGTCGCCCGCCCGGACCACCGACTCCAGCAGGGCGGTGCCCGGGACGATGACGGTCCCCTGGACGGCGTGGTCGGCGAGCCAGGGGTGGGTGGCGAGGGAGAGGCTGCCGGTGAGGACTGCGCCCTCGCCGTCGGGCAGGGCGACCACCGCGCCGAGCAACGGGTGCCCGGTGGGGGTCAGGCCGAGGCCCTCGGGGTCGCCGGTCCGGGCGGCGGGCTCCAGCCAGTAGCGGCGGCGCTGGAACGGGTACGTGGGCAGGACGACAGAGGGACGGGCATCGCCCAGCAGGGCGGTCCAGTCGACCCGGTGGCCCTGGACGTGGATCCGGGCGAGCGCCGTCAGCGCCGTCCGCTGCTCGGGGTGCTTCCGGCGCAGCACGGCCGTGGCGGTCAGGGCCGGGTCGGCGGCGGTGTCGAGGACGCCTTCGACGAGACCGGTGAGGGTGCCGTCGGGGCCGAGTTCGACGAAGGTCGTCGCGCCCTCGGCCGCCAGCGTGGTGACCACGTCCGCGAAACGCACGGCCCCACGGACCTGCCGCACCCAGTACTCCGGGTCGGTGATCTCCTCGGCGGTCGCGACCTTCCCGGTCACGTTCGAAATCACGGGGACCGTCGGCCGGTGGAAGGTCAGCGTCCTCGCGACGGCCAGGAACTCCTCCAGCATGCCGTCCATGTGCGCCGAGTGGAACGCGTGACTCACCCGCAGACGCCGGGTACGACGGTCCGCGAAGTGCTCACGCACCGCCTCCACCGCCGTCTCGTCACCCGAAACCACCACCGCACGCGGCCCGTTGACCGCAGCGACATCCACACCGTCCACCAGAACCGCCCGCACCTCGGCCTCGGTGGCCTCCAGCGCCACCATCGCCCCACCACCCGGCAGGGCCTGCATCAACCGCGCACGCGCACCCACCAGCACCACCGCGTCCTCCAGCGACAGCACCCCCGCCACATGCGCCGCCGCCAA
>NZ_JBIWIF010000011.1:0-270010 GCF_044764505.1 Kitasatospora sp. NPDC094019 | reverse complement strand
GGTACTGCAGGGGGGACCCTGTGGGAGAGTAGGACGCCGCCGAACAATCATTGTGAAGAACCCCCGTCGGGAAACCGACGGGGGTTCTTCGCGTTCCGCCCACGTTTCCGTCCAGGTATCTCCCGGGCCGGCACGGGGAATCAGAACTGCCGCTCGGGTGGGAATGCCGTCGGATTCAGTGGCGGAGCACGTTTCCCGGGCCCTGAAGAGTGCCGGGAAGGGCCCCTGGAAGCGCTGAGGGGCCGCCCCGGTGGGGGAGGTCCACCAGCTGCCGAAAGACATTCGAAAGCCCCGTCACCGGATCGGTGGCGGGGCTTCTTCGTACCCCCTGGACGGGGGCGGGAAGTCCGTGTGTCAGAGGCGGCCGGCGGCCTTGAGGGCGAGGTAGGTGTCGGCCAGGGCGGGCGCGAGGGACGCGGGCGGGGCGTCGAGGACGGTGAGGCCGGCGTGGGTGAGACGGTCGGCGGTGAGGCGGCGGTCGGCGCGCGTCTGCTCGGCGGCCGCGGCGCCGTACACGGCCTCGACCGTGCCGCGGCCGGCGGCCAGCTCGTCGAGGTGGGGGTCGGACACCGACGCGAGGACGACCTCGTGGCGCTTGGTGAGGAGCGGCAGCAGCGGGAGCAGGCCGTCCTCGACGGGGGCCGCGTCCAGGCCGGTGAGCAGCACGATCAGCGAGCGGTGCGGTGCCATCTTCAGGGCGGTGGCGACCAGCGAGCGCATGTCGGTCTCGTAGAGGGCGGGTTCCAGCACGGCCATCGCGTTGGTGAAGGCCGGCAGGATCTCGCTGGGGGAGCGGCCGGCCACCGCGGTCCGCTTGCGCAGGTCGTGGGCGAGCAGGTCGACCCGGTCGCCGGCCTTGGTGGCGAGGGCGGTGAGGAGCAGTGCCGCGTCGAGGGAGGCGTCGAGCCTGGGCGCGTCGCCGACCCGGCCGGCGGAGGTGCGGCCGGTGTCGAGGACGACCAGGATGTGCCGGTCCCGCTCGGGGCGCCAGGTGCGGACGGCGACGGTGTGGCGGCGGGCGCTGGCGCGCCAGTCGATGGAGCGGATGTCGTCGCCGGGCAGGTACTCGCGCAGGGAGTCGAACTCGGTGCCCTGGCCGCGGGTCAGGACCGAGGTGCGGCCGTCGAGTTCGCGCAGCCGGGCGAGCCGCGAGGGCAGGTGCTTTCGGCTGGCGAACGGGGGCAGGGCGCGGACCGTCCAGGGGACGAGGTGCGATCCCTGACGCCCGGCCAGGCCGAGCGGGCCGAGCGAACGGACGGTCACCTTGTGGGCGTGGTGGTCCCCGCGCCGGGTCGGGGTGAGGACGGTGGTGACGCGGCGGCGTTCGTGGCCGGGGACGCCCAGGGTGTGCCGGGAAGCGGCGAACCCGGTGCCGGGTCGCCAGGCCGACGGGGCCCAGGCGTCGCGGATCCGGGCCCGCAGGAGGCGTCCGGCCGGGTTGGTGACGGTCAGTTCGACCGAGGCGGGTTCGCCGAGCCGGACCGTGGTGTCGCCGCCCCGGTCGATCCGCAGACCGCGGACGGGGGCGGCGAGCAACAGGTCGAGGGCGACACCGAGCAGGATCGCGCCGGTGACGGCGCCGATCCCCGTCCAGGAGGGCAGCAGCAGGCCCGTGACGAGGGCGCCGAGCGCGGCGAGCAGGGCGGTTCGCCCGGTGATGGCCATGCGGTGCGTTCCTTCGTCGGGGCCGACGGTGAGGCGGCGAAACGTGGGGCGGTGGTACTTGGGACAGTGGTACCTGGGGCGGCGAGGCCCGGGGTGGTGAGGTCCCGGACGGGGCTCAGCGTGGGGCCGGGGTCTGGGCGAGGACGGCCTGGATCACGGAGTCCGCGGTCACGCCCTCCATCTCGGCCTCGGCCCGCAGGGCCACGCGGTGCCGCAGGGTGGGCAGGGCGAGCGCCTTGACGTCGTCGGGGGTGACGTAGTCGCGGCCGGCCAGCCAGGCCCAGGCGCGGGAGGCGCCGAGCAGCGCGGTGGCGCCGCGCGGGGAGACGCCGATGGAGAGCGAGGGCGACTGCCGGGTGGCCCGGCAGAGGTCGACGATGTAGGCGAGCACCTCGGGGGCGACGGTCAGCTTGGCGATCTGCTCGCGGGCGGCGGCGATGTGCTCGGGGCCGGCGACCGGGCGCACGCCCGCCGCGGCGAGGTCGCGCGGGTCGAAGCCGGCGGCGTGCCGGGCGAGGACCTGGAACTCCTGGTCCCGGTCGGGCAGCGGGAGGACGAGCTTGAGCAGGAAGCGGTCGAGCTGGGCCTCGGGCAGCGGGTAGGTGCCCTCGTACTCGACCGGGTTCTGGGTCGCGGCGACCAGGAACGGCACCGGCAGGGCGCGCGGCTCGCCGTCGACGGTGACCTGGTGCTCCTCCATGGCCTCCAGCAGGGCGGCCTGGGTCTTCGGCGGCGTGCGGTTGATCTCGTCGGCGAGCAGCAGGTTGGTGAAGACCGGGCCGGGCTGGAACGAGAACTCGGCGGTGCGGGCGTCGTAGACCAGCGAGCCGGTGACGTCGCCGGGCATCAGGTCGGGGGTGAACTGGATGCGCTTGGTCCCCAGGTCGAGCGCGGTGGACAGGGTGCGGATCAGCAGGGTCTTGGCCACGCCGGGGACGCCTTCGAGCAGCACGTGGCCGCCGCAGAGCAGGGCGACGACGAGGCCGGTGACGGCGGCGTCCTGGCCGACGACGGCCTTGGCGATCTCGGCGCGCAGGGCGGTGAGTGCCTCGCGCGGGTCGCCGAGCCGGGGGTCGCCGGCGGTACCGGGGAGGGTGCCGCCGGGGACGGTGGTGCCGGTGGTGGCGGATGCCGGGCCGGGGGTGATGCGGAGCTGGGTGGTGGCCTTCTCGGTCACGGCTTCCGGACCTGCCTTTCGAGGGTGTCGAGGTCGTCGGCGAGCCGCAGCAGCGCGGCGTCGTCGGTCGGGGGAGGGCCGTACAGCAGGGTCGCCGCGTCCCCGCCGGGCCGCTCGGGGAGACGGTCGGCGACGGCCGCGCAGAGCGCGGTGGGGTCGGGTGCGCCGGCCACGGGCGGGACGCCCAGGGCCGGGGCGATGCGCAGCGCGGTGGCGCGGCGCAGGGCGTCGGCGGCGCGGCCGCGGGCCTTGGCACGGCGGTAGAGGCGGGCGCGGCCCTCGGTGGTCTCGGAGGCGCGCACCACGACGGGAAGCCGTTCGCTCATCACCGGGCCGAGCCGCCGGGCGCGCCACAGCGCGGCGAGCAGGACGGCGATGCCGAGCTGGTAGCCGGCCCAGGTCCAGCCCTCGGGGATGAAGTCCTGGAAGCTCTTCCGCCCGCCCTCGGCGACCGGGGCGGTGTAGTCGGGCAGGTGCCAGCCGAGGTGGGGCCGGGAGCCGAGGAGGCCGAGTCCCAGGGCGGCGTTGCCGTCCTTCCCGAGCAGTTCGTTGGTGAGGAACTGGCCGCTGCCGAGGACCACGACGTCGGTGTTCCGGCCGGTGGTGACGGTGACCAGGGGGTAGCCGTGGCCGCGCGGGTAGCAGCCCTCGCCGCGGCTGCCGGCGGTGTAGAGAAGGCCGCCGAGGTGGGCGCCGCCGGCCCGGACGGCTTCCGGGAGGGAGCAGCCGGGGTCGGTGGTGCGCACGCCCGCGTAGGGGACGCCGCCGTTCTCGTCGGAGGTGCGGACGCCGGGGACGAGGGCGCTGAGGGCGGCGGGGCCTGGGGCGATCAGGACCAGTCGGCCGTACCGGGCGGCGGCGACGGCGGTCAGCTGTTCGGGGGTGAGCAGGTCGGGTTCGGGCAGGACGAGGGTGTCGGCGCCGGTGGGCCGGACGGTGGGGTCGGCGGTGAGGTCGACGTCGAGCCCCTCGCGCTGGAGGAGGGCGATCAGGGCGTGGCTGCCGGCGGGCTCGTAGGAGCGGGGGTCGAGCGGCGGGTACCGGCGTTCCTGGTTGACGGCGGCGAGCAGGACGGCGGCGAGCAGCAGGAGCGCGGCGGTGAGCAGGTACCAGCGGGCGCGTCGCCACAGGCCGCGGCCGGTGGGGGCGGTGCTGGTGGCGGACGGCGCGGGTCGTGCGGCGGCGGTCTCCGGGGTGGTCCGGTCGGTCGGCGGCGCGGGGGTGGCGCTGGTCATGCGGCTCCTCCGGCGGCCGGGGCGAGGACCGGGCGGGCGCGTTCGAGGTCCCGGTCGAGGTCGCGCAGCGACTGGTAGGCGCCCCGGTCGGCGGTGCGCTCGCCGTAGGCGATGTCGTCGAAGGCGCGGGCGGCCGCGGTGAGCTCGGCCGCGTGGTCGGGCAGGGCGCGGCCGGCCTCGGCGGCGGCCTCGTCGGCCGTGCGGCCGGGGCGGGCGTCGAGCAGGGTGCGTTCCTCCAGGCCGCGGACGAGCGCGCGCATCTGTTCGCGGACGGCCTCGGTCCACCGGCCGTCGGCGGCGTGCCGTTCGGCGTCGGCCCGGTGGTCGGCGGCGCTGCGCGGACCGAGGTCGCCGAAGACCCCGGGGTGGGTGCGGGCGGCCCGCCCGGGCGCGCCGAGGCGCCACCAGAGGGCGGCGCCGACGACCGCGGCGACCAGCAGGAACAGGACCAGGCCGGTGGCGCCGCTGGTGCCGTCGCCGACGAGAGCTCCCAGCGCCTGGTCGATCCGGTCCGTGATCCAGTCGAGGACGCGCTGCTGGAGGCTCGGGTCGTGGCGGTGGTAGTCGGCGTTGAGCAGTTCGTCGCGGGCCGCGTCCCGGGCCGCGTCGCGTGGTGTCGTGACCGGGGCGCCACCCGCGAGCACGACGATCTCCCCCCGGATCGGCATCGGGCTCAGAGCCTTGCGGGCGCGGGGCCGGCCTGGTCGCCCCAGCCGGTGCCGCCGTGCTCGGGCAGGCCGGCGGCGCGGGCGAGCTCGATGTCGAGGGCCTCGCGGCGAATCCGCTGGTCGACGTAGAGCAGCACCCCGATGGTGGCGGTGAAGGGGAGGGTGACGGTGGAGGAGAGGACGCCGCCGATCGCCATGGTGACCAGCATCGCGGCGGGCAGGCCGGCGGTGCTCCCGGCGTCGACCTGTCCGACGAAGTCGTCGAAGCCGATCACCATGCCGGCGATCGTGAACGGGGTGCTGATCACACCGGCGACGACCGCGGCGATGATCTGGCTGAGCACGGTGATGCCGAAGATCCGCCACCAGGAGCGGCGGACCAGCCGGCGGGAGCGGGAGAGGGCGGTGATGACGCCCTGCTTCTCCAGCATGAGGGCGGGTGCGGCCAGGCTGAGCTGGATGCCGATCCAGACGGCGACCGGGAGGCTGAGCAGGCCCACGATCACGAGCAGGCCGACGATCGCCGGTTCCTCGGCCCCGGCGACCAGGTAGCCGATCAGCGGGGCGAAGCCCAGCAGGACGATGCCGCCGGCGATGAGACCGGTGAGCAGGGTGAGGCCGACGAGCTGGAGCAGCCGGGGCCTGGCGTCGCGCCAGGCGTCCCCGATCGACACGGCCTGGCCGAGGATGGCGCGGCTGACCACCATGGTCAGCAGGGCCGAGGCGACCACGCCGAGCAGCATCGAGAGCGGCAGGCTGATCAGGGCGGTCAGCACCGGGGTGAGGTCGCCGGTGTCCCCCTGGATGGCGAGCTGGGCGCCGAGCGAGGCGCCCTGCTGGACGACCGCGACGCCGAGGGCGAGGCCGAGGGTGACCCGCCAGTGCTTGCGCACGGTGGAGACCGCTCCGTCGAGGATCTCGCCGAGGCCGAGCGGCCGCAGCGGGATCACTCCGGGCTTGGGGCTCTGCGGCGCGGCCCAGCCGTACCCGGCGCCGGGGGGCTGCGGTCCCCAGCCGGGGGGTCCGCCGGGGCCCGGCCGGGTGCCCCAGCCGGGCTGCTGCCCGGCGTAGGGGGGCTGCGGGGCCCCGGAGGCGGTCTCCCAGGCGGGCGGGGTGTTCTGGGGCGGTGCCGACTGGCCGGGCACGGCGGCGGGCGCGTCGGCGGTGGGCCGGGCGCCGTCGCGGGGCGGCTCGGACGAGCCGGGCGAGGCCCAGCCCGGAGTGTCGGTCATCACTGCTCCTCGGAGGGCTTCGGGGGCGCGGCACCGGGTGGATCTTCTACCCGCGCGCAGCGCCCATCGTGTCATGGTGCCCGGACGTGCCCCAGGGCGAGCCGGTTGCTGAACGGCAACGGTCGGGGGGCGGACGGTTCGTGGGCTTCGTCGGGGGCTCCGGGGGTGGAAGAGGGCAGAGAATTGGTCTGGTTTGGCTTGAAATGG
The DNA here is from genome assembly GCF_044764505.1 of Kitasatospora sp. NPDC094019. Lineage (NCBI taxonomy): Bacteria > Bacillati > Actinomycetota > Actinomycetes > Kitasatosporales > Streptomycetaceae > Kitasatospora > Kitasatospora sp. NPDC094019. The sequence goes on along the minus strand of NZ_JBIWIF010000011.1, from coordinate 263,826 downwards.
ACCGGATCGCCAGTTGGCCGTTCTGGAGCAATGGGACTGCTGTGCGGCAGGTCACAATCCGGTAATGAGAAGATGGACCCATGAAGGGACGCGTCCTCGTCGTTGATGACGACTCCGCACTGGCCGAGATGCTCGGCATTGTGCTGCGGGGTGAGGGTTTTGAGCCGTTTTTCGTCGCGGATGGGGACAGGGCGCTAGCGGCCTTCCGGGAGACCAAGCCGGACCTGGTTCTGCTCGACCTGATGCTGCCCGGCCGGGACGGCATCGATGTCTGCCGGCAGATCCGGGCGGAGTCCGGTATTCCGATCGTCATGCTGACCGCCAAGACCGACACGGTCGACGTCGTTGTCGGTCTGGAGTCGGGTGCCGACGACTACGTCACCAAGCCGTTCAAGCCCAAGGAGCTGGTCGCCCGGGTGCGGGCCCGGCTGCGCAGGGCCGAGGAGCCGACTCCGGAGCAGCTGACCATCGGCGATCTGGTGATCGACGTGGCCGGCCACTCGGTGAAGCGGGACGGCCGGGGCATCCCGCTGACCCCGCTGGAGTTCGACCTGCTGGTCGCGCTGGCCCGCAAGCCCTGGCAGGTGTTCACCCGCGAGGTGCTGCTGGAGCAGGTCTGGGGCTACCGGCACGCGGCGGACACCCGTCTGGTCAACGTCCATGTGCAGCGTCTGCGCTCCAAGATCGAGAAGGACCCGGAGCGCCCCGAGATCGTGGTGACCGTCCGCGGCGTCGGCTACAAGGCCGGGCCCAGCTGACGTGATGTACCGGGCCGACGAAACCCCGCCGGGTACCGCGACCGACGGAGGTGGCGGCGCTGTGCGCGGGGACGTACTGAGTTCGACCGTGCGCAACCGCCGCCGACGGGGGCCGGTCGCCCTGCTCGCGCTGCTGAACCGTCAGCTGCGCCGACCCCTGCACCGGGTGGCGGCGCTGTACCGGCGGTCGATCCAGCTGCGGGTGGTGGCGGCGACGCTGCTGCTGTCGGTCGTGGTGGTGATGGTGCTGGGCGTCGTCGTGGTGGCGCAGGTCCGCACCGGGCTGCTGGAGACCAAGCGGTCGGCGGCCCGGGACCAGGCGCTCGCGGGATTCCAGACCGAGCTCAAGAAGATCGACGACGCGGACGACCTGCGGCTGCGGACCGTGACCGCCGACTCGGCCCCCGAGGGCCTGGGCACCTGGCTGCTCCAGCAGGTCGGCGACCTGGCGGCGAGCGGGCAGAACGTCTACTCGGTGATCGCGATGCTGCCCGGCACCGGCCAGACCGTCCAGCCCGACAAGGCCGGCCTCGGCCCGCGGTACTCCGCGGACATCCTGCCGAGCAGCATCCCCGACAGCCTGAAGGCCAGGGTCGCGCAGGAGCCCGGCCAGACCTTCAGCCAGCCCACCCGGATCCAGCGCTCGCCGGAGAGCGGCGTGGGCACGGAGCCCGGGCTCGTCTTCGGGCAGCAGTTCACCGGCCCCGGCAACGGCAGTTACCAGCTGTACTACGTCTTCTCCTTCGGCCAGGAGACCAAGACCCTGGGCCTGGTCACCGGCACTCTGGCCACCGCCGGGGTGTTCGTGGTGATCATGATGGGCGGCATCGCCTGGCTGGTGGTGCGCCAGGTGGTGACACCGGTCCGGATGGCCGCAGGGATTTCCGAGCGGCTGGCCGCCGGGCATCTGGAAGAGCGGATGAAGGTCACCGGCACCGACGACATCGCCCGATTGGGCGAGTCGTTCAACCGGATGGCCAACGCGCTGCAGGCGCAGATCCGGCAGCTGGAGGAGCTGTCCCGGGTGCAGCGGCGCTTCGTCTCCGACGTGTCGCACGAGCTGCGCACGCCGCTGACCACCGTCCGGATGGCCGCCGACCTCATCTACGACAGCCGCGAGGACCTGGACCCGATGGCGGCCCGTTCCGCCGAGCTGCTCCAGGGGCAGCTGGACCGCTTCGAGTCGCTGCTCGCCGACCTGCTGGAGATCAGCCGCTTCGACGCGGGCGCGGCCGTCCTGGACGCCGAACCGGTCGACCTGCGCGAGATCGTCGGCCGGGTGGTCGAGGCCGCCGATCCGCTGGCCCAGGCCAAGGGCAGCGCCGTGGTGATCCGCGGCGACGGCGAACCGGTGCTGGCCGAGGTCGACTCCCGGCGGATCGAGCGCATCCTGCGCAACCTGGTGGTCAACGCGCTGGAGCACGGCGAGGGCCGGGACGTCGTGGTCCGGCTGGGCTCGCGCGACGGCGCGGTCGCCATCGGCGTCCGGGACTACGGCATCGGCCTCAAGCCGGGCGAGGCGTCCCGGGTGTTCCACCGCTTCTGGCGGGCCGACCCGTCCCGGGTGCGGACCACCGGCGGCACCGGCCTCGGCCTGTCGATCGCGGTCGAGGACGCGCATCTGCACGGCGGCTGGCTGCAGGCGTGGGGGGAGCCGGGCGGCGGCTCGCACTTCCGGCTCACCATGCCGCGCACCCGCGGCGGCGAGATCAGCCGGGCGCCGTTCCGGCTGGAGCCGGAGGACTCCCGCAACAACCGGGGCCTGGGCACCTACGGGACGCCGTACCGCCGGGCCGCGCGCCCGGCCGGGGCGACGGCGCTGACCGCGACCGAGGAGCAGGCCGTCCCGGAGACGCCGGACACCTCCGGCGGCGGGTTCGGCAGCGGGCTCGGCGGCGTGCTGAGCATCGGCCCCGGCCTCGGCCGGCGGGCGGCCGAGGGCCCGCGCGCGGATCCGTCGGACGTGCTGCCGGTCGGTGCGGGGTACGGTGCGACCGGGGCCCAGGTCATGGTGGACCCGACGCCGGGCCGGCCGTCGGTGGCGCAGCGGGCCGCGGGGCCGGACGGGGCCGCAGGGGTGGACGGCACGGGTGGAACGGACACGGAGGGGTCGCAGCGTGCGAAGGACCAGCGCCAGGATTGAGCCGCGGCTGGCCGGGACGGCGGGCGCGCTGGTGGGTGCCCTGCTGGTCGGCGGCTGCGCGGCGATGCCGGATTCCGGCGGCGTCGCCAAGATCGAGCTGTCCAAGACCTCGGCGGAGAAGAACCTCCAGGTCAGGGTGTTCCCGGTGGAGCCCGCCAAGGGGGCCGGGCCGCAGGACCTGCTGGCCGGGTTCCTCGACGCGCTGACCGCCGACGACAGCTATGTGACGGCGCGCAAGTACCTGACCCCGGACGCGCGGACCAGCTGGAACCCGGAGGCGGGCATCAAGGTGCTCGCCTCCAATCCGAGCCACCTCAAGCTGAGCGTGACCGACACCGACACCGAGGTGTCGATCCCGGTCGACGGCCAGTTGGTCTCCCAGGTGGACGACCGGCACTCGTACATCGGCGAGTCGCCGCGCATGATCGAGTTCAACTTCTCCTTCGTGCGGGAGAAGGCCGGCGAGTGGCGGATCGACAAGCTGCCGGACGGGCTGATCCTCAACGAGGTCAACTTCCGCAACAGCTACCGCCAGGTCGACCGGTTCTTCTACGCCGCGCCCGACCCGTCCGCGCCGACCGCGGCCTCGGTGACCAACCAGGACGTGCTGATCGCCGACCCGATCTACCTGCGGCGGCGAATAGACCCCTTGGGTTCGGCGGCCCGCGCGCTGGTCTCGGGGCCGTCGACCTGGCTGACGCCGGTCTCCCGCTCCGCCTTCCCGGCGGGCCTCGGTCCGGCGGCGGTCGAGTCGGTGACCCTGGACGACAACCGCACCGGGCACGTGACGCTGATCGGGGTCGACCTCGGCAGTGCCACCGCCTGCCGGCGGATGGCCACCCAGCTCCTCTACACCCTCGCCGACCAGGGCACCGGACAGGTCGAACGGCTGGAGCTCAAGGCCCAGCACGGTGGACCGGCCTGTCAGGCGAGCCGCGCCGACGAGCCGGCCACCGGTCCGGGTTCGCTGGCCGGACAGATGTCCACCCGGCAGTTCTACCAGCGGGCCGACGACGGCGTGCTGCACGAGGCGCGCGGGGAGGCCGTCGGCGAGCCCGTGCACGGACCGCTGGGACGGGCGCAGCAGAGCGGGCGGCCGCTGGGCGCGGTCGCGGTGGCCCGGGACGGCGAACGCGCCGCGGCGATCAGCGCCGACGGCCACCAGCTCTTCACGGTGCCGTTCCTGGACTCGCTGCCGGTCATGCCGCAGCCGGTGCTCTCCACCCCGAGCCGTCCGGGCTCGAAGGGCGACGACGGGCTGGTCTCGCCGACCTGGGACGGGCGCGGCGACCTGTACGTGGTGGACCGCGATCCGACCGGGCCGCGGGTGCTGATGGTGCGGGACAAGCAGGCCGTCCCGGTGGCGGTGGACGATCTGGCCGGCCGCTCGGTGCAGGGCATCCAGGTGTCCTCGGACGGCGTCCGGGTCGCCCTGCTGCTGAAGGAGGGCAAGGACAGCAAGGACCAGCGGCTCTGGCTGGGGCTGCTCGTCCACGGCGGCACGAAGGACGCCCCGACCGCGAGGATCACCGGGCTGCGGCTGGCCAACCCGGCGTTCCAGGAGGTGCTGTCGGTGTCCTGGGCGGAGGCGGACCAACTGCTGGTGCTGGGCAAGGAGAAGGACAAGGCCCAGCAGTTGCAGTACATCAGCACCGACGGGTCGCAGAACCGGGACGCGCGGCTGCTGGGCGGCGGCCAGATGGGCGCGGTCGCCGCGTCGGAGTCCCGGGGGACCAACGCGCTGCCGGTGCCGCCGGTGCTGGCGCTGGAGAAGGAAGTGGGCAAGCCGTACCGGCTGGTGAACAACCAGTGGCGGGAGCTGGTGCTGCCCTACAAGGTGTCCGCGTTCATCTATCCGGGCTGAGACCCGGCACCCGGCGGCGGTGCGGGACGGCCGCCGCGACCGTGGCGGCCGCGGCGGGCGGCAGTCCGGCGGCGGACAGTGCCCGGGCGGCCTCGACGAGGCTGGCGCCGGTGGTCACCAGGTCGTCGACCAGGACCGGTCGGCACCCGGTGGGGCCGGGCAGACGGCCGGGGTCGGTGGGGCCGGGCCGGGGGTGTCGCCCGGCCGCGCCGTGACGGTGGAAGCGGCCGGGCGGGCGCGCGGTGAGCGCGCCGCGCAGGTTGTGGTGGCGTTCGGCGGCGGAGAGCCCGGCCTGGTCGGCGACCGGCCGGGCGTGTCGCAGCAGCGGTACCGCGCGGGCGTCCAACCCCTCCCGGCACAGGGACCCGGCGGCGGCGCGGGCCAGCCGCAGCGTGGGGTCGTGCCCCCGGGCGCGGACCGCCGCCCGGGCGGAGGGGACCGGGACCAGCAGCAGCGGCGCCGCTCCCGGGGAGGGGCCGAGCGCGGAGCGCACCGCCCGGGCGAGTGCCTCGCCGAGCGGGCCGGCCAGCCGCAGCGCGCCGCGCTCCTTGTGGGCGAGCAGCAGTCGCCGCACCGGACCGTCGTACGGCGCGGCGGCGTAGGCCCCGGGGAGGGCCGCGGCGGGCGCCGGAGGGGTGCTGGTGAGTAGGTCGCGGCATTCCGGGCACAAGTGGCCCAGGTCGCTGCCGCAGCCCGCGCAGGAGGCCGGGAGCAGCGCGTCGAGGAGACCGGTCAGGGGGTGGACGAAGAGCCGCCGGGAGAGCGGTCGGCGGGGTGGTGCGGTGGTGCGCGCCACGGCTCCTCCTCGCGGGTGGGGGCACGGAGAGTGAGCAAAGAATGCGCCGTACGGGGGGTGTTGTCCAGGTATTTACCTGTGTTTCACTCGCGGGAGGGTAGACAGGGGTGCAGCAGCTTGACCGCCGGCCCATCACTCCGTCATACCCGAACTCTCCGCCGGAGAGGCGAAAACCCCGTGTGAGGTGTTCGATAAGGCTCCAGGGGGTTTCAACCGTCCCTGGTGGGGAGGAAGTGAGGTGAGGGCCAGTCGTTCCCACCGTTGCAGGTGGGGCGGGGGGCCGGCGGAAGTTTCGGCTGGTCCGGCTGGTCTCAGTCCGGCCCGGTAGCACCCGGGCCGGCGACAGAACGAGGGATCGGAGTTCTGCGTGGACATCGTCGTCAAGGGCCGCAAGACCGAGGTGCCGAAGAGGTTCCGGGATCACGTGGCCGAGAAGCTGGAGAAGGTCCAGAAGTTCGACACCAAGGCGATCAGCCTCGATGTCGAGGTGTCCAAGGAACACAACCCGCGGCAGGCCGACCGGTCCGACCGCGTGGAGATCACCCTCCGTACCCGTGGCCCGGTGATCCGGGCCGAGGCCGCCGCCGCTGACCCCTACGCGGCGCTCGATCTGGCCTCGGCGAAGCTCGACGCCCAACTGCGCAAGTCCGCGGACCGGCGTCGGGTCCACAAGGGCGGCAGCGGCCGCACCCCGATCAGCGTCGCCGAGGCGACCGCGGCCCTGGCCGCGCTGCCCGAGCCGAAGCCGGCGGAGAGCAGCACCAACGGTGCCGTCCGCAAGACCATGATGGGATCCCTGGAGGTGGAGGGCGAAGGCCCGCTGGTGGTCCGGGAGAAGACCCACCCGGCCGCCCCGATGGCGCTCGACCAGGCGCTCTACGAGATGGAGCTGGTCGGCCACGACTTCTACCTGTTCGTGGAGAAGGACAGTGGCCTGCCGAGCGTCGTGTACCGCCGGCACGGTTACCACTACGGCGTGATCCACCTGAAGGCCGACGGTTCGACCGTCGAGGGTGGCGGCGCCGGCGGTGCGATCGGCGCGGGCGACGACGAGGACTGACCGTCCGGACAGCAGGAGAGGGGTGACCCCGGTGGCGACCGCCGCCGGGGTCCCCGGCGTTCCGGGGCGGCCCGCGGCCCCGCCGGTCGGCGAACAGGTCACCCGCTGCGGGGCGAACGGCACCGGAGGGTGACCGCGAGGTGCCCCGGCCGTGGAATGATTGGCCGACGACGACCGGCGACGGGGGAGGAGCGGATGGGGGATCACTTCGGGCTGGGGCCCGCGACAGTGCCGGTCGTGGGGGTGTCGCCGGGGCTCGGGACGGAGCCCGACTACGCGCCGCGCCGGGGGGAGCCGATCCGGGTCCTGGTGGTGGACGACCACGCGCTGTTCCGCCGCGGCCTGGAGATCGTGCTGGCCGAGGAGGAGGACATCACCGTCGTCGGCGAGGCGGGGGACGGTGCCGAGGCGGTGCTCAAGGCGGCCGACCTGCTGCCGGACATCATCCTCATGGACGTCAGGATGCCTCGCCGCAGCGGGATCGAAGCCTGCACCGCGATCAAGGACGTGGCTCCCAGTACCAAGATCATCATGCTGACGATAAGCGACGAGGAGGCCGACCTCTACGAGGCGATCAAGGCGGGGGCCACCGGCTACCTGCTGAAGGAGATCTCCACCGACGAGGTCGCCACCGCGATCCGCGCGGTCGCCGACGGGCAGTCCCAGATCAGCCCGTCGATGGCGTCCAAGCTGCTCACCGAGTTCAAGTCGATGATCCAGCGCCGTTCCGACGAGCGGGAGTTGGTGCCCGCGCCGCGACTGACGGACCGGGAGCTGGAGGTGCTGAAGCTGGTGGCCACCGGGATGAACAACCGGGAGATCGCCAAGGAGCTGTTCATCAGCGAGAACACCGTGAAGAACCATGTGCGCAACATCCTGGAGAAGCTCCAACTGCACTCCCGGATGGAGGCCGTGGTGTACGCGATGCGGGAGAAGATCCTCGAAATAGGCTGACCGCGGGGCCCGGTGGGTCGACGGGCCCCGGCACCCGGCACCCGGCGCGTCCGGGGGCGGAGCGTCCGGGGCCGGGGCGTTCGGGCCGGCGGTCGCTTCAGGCCAGCAGTCGCTCCAGCGCCGGGCGGAGCGACTCGTCGTGCAGCGTCTCGACCCGGACGGCGTCGCAGCCCACCCAGCCGGCCGCCTCGCGCAGCGCGTCGGCCAGTGCCTCCAGGTGCCGGGGCGAGTCCAGTGAGACCTGACGCGCCACCAGGGTCCTCCCCTCGCGGGCCGGGTCGACCCGGCCGACGAGCCGGCCGCCGGCCAGGAGTGGCATCGCGAAGTAGCCGTGCACCCGCTTGTGCTTGGGGGTGTACGCCTCCAGCCGGTGGAGCATGCCGAAGATCCGCTCGGTGCGCGGACGCTCCCAGACCAGTGAGTCGAACGGCGACAGCAGGGTGGTGCGGTGGCGGCCGCGCGGCGTCGTGGCGAGTGCCTCCGGGTCCGCCCAGGCCGCGCCGGGAGCGCCGTCCGGGCCCCAGCCGGCCACCTCGACCGGGACCAGGCCGGAGTCGGGCAGCGCCGCGTCCACCTGCTCGGCGCGCAGCCGGTGGTAGTCGGCGATGTCGGCCCGGGTGCCCACGCCGAGGGCCGCGCCGGACTGGGCGACCAGGGTGCGCAGGCACTCGGCGTCGTCCGGCTCGGCGGCGAACAGCTCGGTGGGGACGGCCTGTTCGGCCAGCGCGTAGACGCGCTTCCAGCTCCGGCGCTCGGTGCACACCACGTCGCCGAAGGCCAGGGCCCGCTCCACCGCGATCTTGGTGTCCGACCAGTCCCACCACTCGGCGGTCTTCTTGGCGCCGCCCAGCTCGGTGGAGGTGAGCGGGCCCTCGGCGCGCAGCCGGTCCAGGACCGAGCGGTACGTCGCCGCCTCGCTCTGCTTGCCCCAGACGTGGTCCTTCGCGCGGTAGCGACGGCGGCGGAAGGCGAACAGCGGCCATTCCTCCATCGGCAGGATGCACGCCGCGTGCGACCAGTACTCGAAGGTCGCGCCGGCGCCCCAGTACGCCGCCTCGACCGCCGGGCGGCCGACCGCGCCGAGCCGGGCGTACGGCACGAGTTCGTGGGAGCGGGCCAGTACCGAGATGGTGTCGAGCTGGACGGAGCCGAGCCGGCGCAGCATCCCGGGCACCCCGGCGCGGCGGTCGGGCGCGCCGAGCAGGCCCTGGGCGCGCAGGGCGATCCGGCGGGCGTCGTCGGCGCCGAGCACGGCCACCGGGGCGGGGCGGGAGGAGGGGCCGGGGGTCGGGGCCGAGCCAGGGGTCGAGGCGGTCATGCCGGGGAGCCTAGAGGCCGGCACCGACAATTCGCCCGCCCGGCAGGAGTCCTGGTGTTCCGGGCGGGCGGGGCGAGGGTGCGGCGGTGCGGTCGGGGCGGTGCGGTCGGGGCGGTGGTGCGGCCGGGGCGGGGCCGGGCGGCAGCCGGACGCCGGGGGCGGGGCGGCTCAGCCGGGAAGGTCGCCGGGCAGCAGGGAGGCGATCCACGCGTCGTGGAACTGTCCGCGCTGCTCGGCGTACGCCCGCAGGGTGCCCTCGAACCGGAAGCCGACCTTGGCGGCGACCGCGCGGGAGCCGTCGTTGCCCACGTAGGCGAGCCATTCCAGTCGGCGCAGGCCGAGTTCGGCCAGTCCGTAGCGGGCCACCGCGGTGGCCGCCTCCACGGTGTAGCCGCGGCCGCGGAACTCCTTGGTCGCCCACCACCCGATCTCGGCCACGCCGGGCCGCCCGGCGGGGAGCATCAGCCCCTGGCTGCCGACCAGCGCGCCGGACTCGCGCTCGAACACGCACCAGACCAGGTTCTCGCCGGTCCGCCAGCCGTTGCGGGCCAGGTCGGACACGAAGTACTCCGCGTCGCCGCGCGAGTACGGACTGGGGACGACCGTCCAGCGCTGGATCTCCTGGTCCTGGCAGGCGGCGTTGATCGCGTCGATGTCCGACTCGCGCGGAGCGCGAAGGACGAGGCGCTCGGTGGTGAGGGCGACGGGCTCGCGGGCGGGACCGGCTGCGGGCGGGCCGGACCGCTCCCCGGCGCGGGGTTCGGGGCTTTCTTCCATGGGCGGATTATTTCGTCCAGAGATGAATCCGAGCATCCGATTAACAGTCCCGGGCGCCCAACTCTCCGGACGGCTGCCCGGTTTGCCCCGGTGGGGAACGCTATCGGGGTATGTGCTCGCAGGGGTGACACGGGAATACCGTGCTGACGCACCTCCCGAGGCGTTGGGCTCCTCGCATACGATGGCCCGTGCGGTGGGGTGGATCCGCCGTGCAGTCGTCCAGTGCCAATACAGGCAAGGAGCCCGCTCTCGTGTCCGTCTTCGACAAGATCCTGCGCGCCGGCGAAGGCAAGATCCTTCGCAAGCTGCAGCGGATTGCCGCCCAGGTCAACTCCATCGAAGAGGACTTCGTCAACCTCACCGACGCCGAGCTTCGCGCCCTGACGGACGAGTACAGGCAGCGGCTCGCCGACGGCGAGTCGCTGGACGACATCCTCCCCGAGGCGTTCGCCACCGTCCGTGAGGCCGCCAAGCGCGTGCTCGGCCAGCGGCACTACGACGTCCAGATCATGGGCGGCGCCGCGCTGCACCACGGCTACGTCGCCGAGATGCGCACCGGTGAGGGCAAGACCCTCGTCGGCACCCTGCCCGCGTACCTGAACGCGCTCACCGGCAAGGGCGTGCACCTGATCACGGTCAACGACTACCTCGCCGAGCGCGACTCGGAGTGGATGGGCCGGGTGCACCGCTTCCTCGGTCTCGAGGTCGGTGTGATCCTCGGCAACATGACGCCCGCCGAGCGCAAGCGTCAGTACGGGATGGACATCACGTACGGCACCAACAACGAGTTCGGCTTCGACTACCTGCGCGACAACATGGCGTGGTCGAAGGACGAGCTGGTCCAGCGCGGCCACAACTTCGCCGTGGTCGACGAGGTCGACTCGATCCTCATCGACGAGGCCCGGACCCCGCTGATCATCTCCGGCCCGGCCGACCAGGCGACCAAGTGGTACGCCGACTTCGCCAAGCTGGTGCTGCGCCTGAAGATCGACCGCGACTACGAGGTCGACGAGAAGAAGCGCACCGTCGGCATCCTGGAGGAGGGCGTCACCCGGGTCGAGGACTACCTCGGCATCGACAACCTCTACGAGTCGGTGAACACCCCGCTCGTCGGCTTCCTGAACAACGCCATCAAGGCCAAGGAGCTCTACAAGAACGACAAGGACTACGTCGTCATGAACGGCGAAGTCATGATCGTCGACGAGCACACCGGCCGTATTCTGGCCGGCCGCCGCTACAACGAGGGCATGCACCAGGCGATCGAGGCGAAGGAAGGGGTGGAGGTCCAGAACGAGAACCAGACCCTGGCCACCATCACCCTCCAGAACTTCTTCCGCCTGTACGACAAGCTCGCGGGCATGACCGGTACCGGCACCACCGAGGCGGCCGAGTTCCACCAGATCTACAAGCTCGGTGTGGTGCCGATCCCCACCAACAAGGACCCGCTGCGGATCGACCAGCCCGACCTCATCTACAAGTCGGAGCCGGCCAAGTTCGCGGCCGTGGTCGAGGACATCGCCGAGAAGCACGAGAAGGGCCAGCCGGTGCTGGTCGGCACCGTGTCGGTCGAGAAGTCCGAGTACCTGTCGCAGGAACTGCGCAAGCGCGGCATCCCGCACGAGGTGCTGAACGCCAAGCACCACGAGCGCGAGGCGCAGATCGTCGCCCAGGCCGGCCGCAAGGGCGCCGTCACCGTCGCCACCAACATGGCCGGCCGCGGTACCGACATCATGCTCGGCGGCAACGCCGACCACCTCGCGGCGGCCGAGCTGGCGCAGCGCGGGCTCACCCCGGAGGACAGCCCGGAGGAGTACGAGGCCGCGTTCCCGGCCGCGCTGGAGAAGGCCAAGGCGGCCGTGAAGGCGGAGCAGGACGAGGTCAAGGAGGCCGGCGGCCTCTACGTCCTCGGCACCGAGCGGCACGAGTCCCGCCGGATCGACAACCAGCTGCGCGGCCGCTCCGGCCGTCAGGGCGACCCGGGCGAGTCCCGCTTCTACCTGTCCCTCGGCGACGACCTGATGCGTCTGTTCAAGGCCGGCATGGTCGAGCGCGTGCTCTCGATGGCCAATGTGCCCGAGGACGTGCCGATCGAGTCGAAGATGGTCACCCGGGCCATCGCCTCCGCGCAGACCCAGGTCGAGCAGCAGAACTTCGAGATCCGCAAGAACGTCCTCAAGTACGACGAGGTGCTGAACCGCCAGCGCGAGGTCATCTACGGCGAGCGCCGCCGCGTCCTGGAGGGCGAGGACCTGCAGGAGCAGGTCGGCCACTTCATGGACGACACGGTCGAGGCGTACGTCACCGCCGCCACCGGCGAGGGCTTCGAGGACGACTGGGACCTGGAGAAGCTCTGGACCGCGCTCAAGCAGCTCTACCCGGTCACCCTTGACCTGGCCGAGCTGGAGGAGGAGGCCGGCGGCGCCGCGGGCCTCACCCCGGAGTTCCTCACCAAGGCCGTCCAGGAGGACGTCCAGGGCCAGTACGGCGCCCGTGAGGACCAGCTCGGCGAGGAGATCATGCGCGAGCTGGAGCGCCGGGTCGTCCTCTCGGTGCTGGATCGCCGCTGGCGCGAGCACCTCTACGAGATGGACTACCTCCAGGAGGGCATCGGCCTGCGGGCCATGGCGCAGCGCGACCCGCTGGTCGAGTACCAGCGCGAGGGCTTCGACATGTTCACCGCGATGATGGAGGGCATCAAGGAGGAGTCCGTCGGCTACCTGTTCAACCTGGAGGTCCAGGTCGAGCAGCAGGTCGAGGAGGTCCCGGTCGAGGACGCCCAGGTGCTGCTCGACAAGCTGGAGAAGGACGCCCCGCGTCCGGAGATCAAGGCCAAGGGCCTGGAGGCTCCCAAGCCGCAGCGGCTGCACTACACGGCCCCCTCGGAGGAGGTCGGCGGCGGTGTGGTCGAGGGCGAGTTCGACGACCTCGGTGCCGAGGACGAGGGCGACGGTCTGACCCGTGCCGAGCGCCGCAAGGCCGCCAAGTCGGCCAAGGGCCGCCGCCGCAAGGGCTGAGGCGGGACCGACCGGTCCGGTCGGCCGCCACGCCGGGCGCCACTCCCGTACGGGGGTGGCGCCCGGCGCCGTTCCGGGCGCCGTTCCCCGGCCCGTCGGGTCCGGGTGCGGCGACGGGCAGGGGGACGGGCAGGACGGCGGGTACGGGGGCGGGCCGGGGCGGCTCATCGGGCCTCCACGGCGGTGCACTGCCACTGGCCGGAGGGCCCGCGCGGCTCCAACCGGAACGCCACCATGTGGTGCCGGCCACCGAGGTCCACCCGGACACACGCCTCGACGGCGCCCGGCGCGGGCGAACGGTCGTGCACCGGGCCGAGCCGAGGCCGTTCGCCGCCCCTGGTCCCGCGCAGGGTGCCGGCCCGGACCAGGGCGGACAGCTGGCCGTAGCAGTCCAGGGTGGTGTGGCGCAGCAACTGGCCGGACGGTCGGGCGCCGGTCAGCACCTCCACCAGTCGGTGCGCGAACCGTGCGCTCAGGCCGACCCGCGGGTCGGGGCCCGGTCCGTCGGCGCAGGCCGTCCGGGGTCGGCGGGGACGTCGCGGTTCGGCGGCCGCCCGGTGGTCCCGGGCGGTGCCGGCCGGGCGGGACGGACGCGCCGACAGGACGGCGGGCGGTGCGAGCGGCGGCGCGGTGCGGTGCGGGCATCTGGTCATGGGCCTTCCTCGGGGCGGCGGACGGGTCGTGGCCCGGGCCGGGCCGGAGCGGTCGGTGGGAGCGGTCGGAGCCGTGCGGTCGGGACGGTGCGGGTGCGGACGGGTTCCTTGCTAGCGGCCGTCCGCGGTGGGCGGCAACGGCTTTGCGCGGGGCGCCCGACCCTCGGGAAAGTTCACCTATCCGGGTGATTCGACCCCCGGGGCGGCGGGTCCGGGACGGGGCCGGTCGGCACCGGGTTGACGCGCCGGGACAGGCGGAAAAGCCCGAAAGAGGACGGTCGCGTTCGCCAGGACGGGCGTTGCGGATCCGGTCGGTCGGCGCGCAGGATCGGAGTCCGGAGCCGGAGCGGGCCGCCGTTCGCGCGCCCGCCCCGGACCGGCACCGCCCCGACGAGGACAGGCGGCCGCCATGACGACATGGGTGTCCGGGACACGACCGGCGCCGGCGCGGGCCGGGGGAACCCCCCGGTGCGGCCTGGTGCTGGGCGGCGGGGGCATGCTCGGCGCGGCCTGGACGGTCGGCGCGCTCTGCGCGGTGGAGGAGGCGACCGGCCGTCGGCCCGGTGACGCCGAGGTGGTGCTCGGGACCTCCGCCGGAGCCGTGCTGGGCGCGCTGCTGGCCGCCGGGGTGGGCACGGACCAGCTCCGGGACCACCAGCGGGGGCTGCCGATCACGACCGGGCCGCTGGCCGGGGCCGACTTCGACTACGACCTGGCGGTCGGCGGGGCGCTGCCACCGCGGCCCCGGGCGGGCATCGGCTCGCCGAGGCTGCTGCGGGACGCCGTGCGCCATCCGCGCGAGTACCCGTTGCTCACCCTGGTCTCGGCGATGGCCCCGCACGGCCGGGGCTCGCTGGAGTCGGTGGGCGCGCTGGTCGACGGGTTGTACGGCGACCGGTCCGCCGGTCCGTCCGACGCCGACGCGTACGACGCCGGCCGCTCCGGCGAGGGCCTGCTCGGTGGTGCCGGGGGGACCGGGGCGGCCCGGGCCGGGGCCGCCCCGCTCGGCGGCGGCGGCCGCGCCTCGGCGCTGCGGGTGGTCGCGGTGGACTACCGCGGCGGCCACCGGGTGGTCTTCGGGGACCCGGACGCTCCGCCCGCCGGTCTCGGCGAGGCGGTGATGGCCTCGTGCGCGATCCCGGGCTGGTTCGCCCCGGTCCGGGTGGGCGGGGCGGAGTACGTGGACGGCGGCTGCTGGTCGGCCACCAACGCCGACCTGCTGCTCGGTCGGGGCCTCGACGAGGTGTACGTACTGGCGCCCATGGCGCTGCTGAGTGACCCGCCGGGTCGTCCGCAACCGGGGCACTCGGAGTCCGTCCCCGGCGCGTCCGGCTTCGCGCGCGCCCGGCATGGGCGCGACCTCCCGCGCGAGCTGCTCGTCCAGCTGCTCGGCCGCTACCGCCGGGCGGTGACCCGGCAACTGCTGCGGGAGGCCGGCCTGCTGCGGGCGGGCGGCGTCCGGGTCCACCTGCTCGCGCCCGCACCGGCGGACCTGGCCGTGATGGGCCCGAACATGATGGACCCGTCCCGCCGGGGCCCGGTCCTGGAGAGCGCGCTGGACACCTGCCGCCGGGTCCTGGCGGCCGCCCGCTGAGTCCGGACGGCGGGTCGGCCGGGGCGGGCGGGTCGGCCGGGAGGCTCCGCGGGAGGACCGGGGGACGCACGGGTGATCGCGATGCCGTGTCCGGAGCTTATTCTTGGGGACGCTGGAAGCTGTGCCGCTGGACGAACCGGAGAGTGCCACCGATGCGCGTGTACGTGCCCACCACCCTGACCGGCCTGGCGGCGGCGCACGCGGGCGGCGCGCTGGAGCAGCCCGCGGCGTACGCCGTCACCCCCGCGCTGCGCGAGTGGTACGTCAGCGACGACCTGGAGGAACTGGAGTACGCGGCGCTCAACCGCGCCGCCCAGTCCTCGCTGCGCCTGCTGGCCGCCGAGCCGGACGCCCCGCGCCGGCGGGTCGTGATCGCGCTCGACGTCGCCGACTCCGCCGTGACGCCGTTCCCCGGCGACGAGTACCAGGACCAGTCCTCGCTGGGCCGGGTGGTGCTGGCCGGGCCGGTGAAGCTGGCCAAGGCGGCCGCCGTGCACGCCGATGTCGCGGACCGCGACGTGGTGGCCGATGTCGCGGCGGCGGTCGGGGCGGTGGTGGCCGCGGACGCGGGCGACCAGGACGCCCAGTTCACCGTGGACGGCGCCGAGGACCACGACCTGCTGTGGTTCGCCACCCAGGAGATCGCCGCCCTGCTGGCCTGAGCCCGCCGCCGGGGCCCGAGCCCCGGCCCGGGCCCCGCTCCGGGCCCCGGCCGTCGTGAGCCCCGTCCTACCGGTTGGGTCCGGCCCGGCGCTACCGTACAGACGTGCGCACTCATATCGTCTGGGACTGGAACGGAACGCTCTTCCACGACATGGAAGCGGTGCTCGGAGCGAGCAACGCCGCTTTCGCGACCATCGGCGTGGCGCCGATGACGCTGCAGGAGTACCGCGAGCAGTACGAGATCCCGATCCCCCGGTTCTACCAGCGGCTGCTCGGCCGGCTGCCCTCCGAGGCCGAGTGGCTGCGTCTGGACGACGCGTTCCACGACCGCTACCACCAGCTGAGCACCGCCTGCGGCCTCACCGACGGCGCCCGTGAACTCCTGGACGGCTGGCGCGCGGCCGGACGGAGCCAGTCGCTGCTGTCCATGTACGCGCACGACCGGCTGCTGCCGATCGTCGAGGGCTTCGGCCTGACCGGCCAGTTCCTGCGGGTGGACGGGCGCAGCGGCCCGGCCGGCGGGCAGAAGGCCGAGTACCTGGTCCGGCACCTGGCGGCGCTCGGCACGCGGGTGGACCCGGCCCGCACCGTGCTGATCGGGGACGCGGCGGACGACGCGCTGGCCGCGCTGGAGGCGGGCGCGCACGCCGTGCTGTACACCGGCGGCTCGCACACCAGGGAGAAGCTGGAGCCGGTCGGGGTGCCGGTGGTGGACAGCCTGGCGGAAGCGGTGGAGCTGGCCGGCCGGATCGCCGGCTGAGTCGCCGCCACCGGCACCGGCTCTCGGCACCTCCCCGGGGACCTCCTCGGGAAACCGGCCGGGTTCCCCCCCGGCACCGCGACGTGGCGCGCGCCACTCCACCGTCGGCGTGTCCGGGCAGGCGCGGCGCCCCCGCGCTGGTCAGGCTGGACGGGTGCCGCGCCCGTCGTCGGAACGGGCCGGCCGCCCCCACCAGGAGCGGAGCCCGCCATGCCCATCGACGCAGTCACCGACGTCCCGGTCCCGGGCAACGAGCCGGTGCTCGGCTACGCGCCCGGCAGCCCGGAGCGGGAGCGGCTGGTGCGCCGGCTGGACGAGCTGGCCGCCGATCCGGTCCCGCTGCCGATGACCATCGGCGGCGAGCAGCGGTTCGGCGGCGGCGAGCGGATCGACGTCGTCCAGCCGCACCACCACGCGGCGAAGCTGGGTGTCCTGGGCAACGCCACCCGGGAGGACGCCCGGGCCGCCGTGGACGCCGCGCTGGCGGCCGGGCGGGAGTGGCGCGGGCTGTCCTTCGACGACCGGGCGGCGGTCTTCCTGCGCGCCGCCGACCTGCTGGCCGGGCCGTGGCGGGAGACGCTCAACGCGGCGACCATGCTCGGCCAGTCCAAGACGGCCCAGCAGGCGGAGATCGACTCGGCCTGCGAGCTGATCGACTTCTGGCGCTACAACGTCCACTTCGCCCGCGGGATCCTGGCCGAGCAGCCGGTCTCCTCGCCCGGGGTGTGGAACCGCGTCGACCACCGCCCGCTGGAAGGTTTCGTCTACGCGGTCACCCCGTTCAACTTCACCGCGATCGCCGGGAACCTGCCGACGGCGCCGGCGCTGATGGGCAACACCGTGGTGTGGAAGCCGGCGCCGACCCAGACCCTGGCCGCGTACCACCTGATGCGGCTGCTGGAGGCGGCCGGGCTGCCGCCGGGGGTGATCAACCTGGTCACCGGTGACGGGCAGCAGCTGTCCGCGGTGGCGCTGGCGGACCCGGCCCTGGCCGGGCTGCACTTCACCGGGTCCACCGCGACCTTCCAGTCGCTCTGGCAGACCATCGGCGCCAACATCGGCGGCTACCGCGCCTACCCCCGGATCGTCGGCGAGACCGGCGGCAAGGACTTCCTGCTGGCGCACCGCTCGGCCGATCCGGAGATCCTCAAGGCGGCGCTGATCCGGGGCGCCTTCGAGTACCAGGGCCAGAAGTGCTCGGCGCTCTCCCGCGCGTACCTGCCGCGCAGCCTCTGGCAGCGGATCAAGGACGACCTGCTCGCCGAGGTGGACGCGCTGGCCGTCGGCGACGTCACCGACCTGTCGAACTTCATGGGCGCGCTGATCGACCGGCGCGCGTTCGAGCGCAACCGGGACGCGATCGAGCGGGCCAAGGCCGATCCGACGGTGGCGCTCGCGGCCGGCGGCCAGTACGACGACGCGATCGGCTGGTTCGTCCGCCCGACCGTGCTGGTCTCCTCGGACCACCGCAACGAGATGTTCCGGACCGAGTACTTCGGCCCGATCCTGGCCGTCCACGTCTACGAGGACTCCCGCTGGGACGACGTGCTCGGCCGGGTCGACGCGGGCGCGCCGTACGGGCTGACCGGCGCGGTGGCGGCCCAGGACCGCTACGCGATCGCGCAGGCCGTGGAGGCGCTGCGGTTCGCGGCCGGGAACTTCTACATCAACGACAAGCCGACCGGCGCCGTGGTGGGCCAGCAGCCGTTCGGCGGTGGCCGGGCGTCGGGCACCAACGACAAGGCGGGCGCGCCGCAGAACCTGTTGCGCTGGACCTCGGCGAGGTCGATCAAGGAGACGTTCGTGCCGCCGACCACCCACGTTCACCCGCACATGGGCTGAAAGCCGACGCTCCGCACACGTGCTTCGCACGAAGTTCCGGCTTTCGGCGCAAACCGGCAGGCTGATTGGACAAGCTGTCCAGGACGGCCCGATCTTCCTGCGGGTTTGCGCCTGCTTGTCCCCTGACACCTTCGATTGATCCCGTTAGGCTGGCTGGCGTCGTCGGGTGGCTCCGCAGGCCGAACGTTGCGTCCTACCCGCTGCAGAGGTGTTCCATGCGTGCATGGGCCCTTTCAGCTGGATGGTGCGGCAGGATTGCGGAAGACCCCGGCGATGGACACCGAGACCACCACCGAGTCACGCAACGGCGCGCGACAGGAGCCAAGAAGTCATGCAGACCAAGCTGGACGCAGCCAAGGCCGAACTGCTCAGGAAGGCAGCAGCAGCCGCTGAGAACAGCCAGGTGGGGGGAGCGGCGCCGGGGGAGGGACTGAGCAACGGCGCTCTGTCCGCGTACCTGCACCACTACTACCTCCACACGGCGCCCGAGGACCTGCTCGACCGCGACCCGGTCGACGTCTACGGCGCGGCCGCCTCGCACTACCGCCTGGGCCTCAAGCGTCCCCAGGGCACCGCCGAGGTGCGGGTGCACACCCCCTCGGTCGAGGAGAACGGCTGGTCCTGCGGCCACACCGTGGTCGAGGTCGTCACCGACGACATGCCGTTCCTGGTCGACTCGGTGACCAACGAGCTGTCCCGCCAGGACCGCGCGATCCACATCGTGATCCACCCCCAGCTGGTCGTCCGCCGCGACATCACCGGCAAGCTGCTGGAGATCCTCGACGTCGACGCCTGCGCCCGCAGCCAGGCCGCCGGCGCCGAGTGGCCGGCCGACGCGACCGTCGAGTCGTGGATGCACATCGAGGTCGACCGCGAGACCGACCGCGACGACCTGCGCGAGATGGAGACCGGCCTGCGCCGGGTGCTCGGCGACGTCCGCGAGGTCGTCGAGGACTGGACCAAGATGCGCGACTCCGCGCTGCGTCTGGCCGACGAGCTCGCCGAGCAGCCCCCGGCCGGCCTGCCCGAGCAGGAGGTCGGCGAAGCCTGGGAGCTCATGCGCTGGCTCGCCGACGACCACTTCACCTTCCTCGGCTACCGCGAGTACGACCTGGTCGAGCACGAGGGCGAGGAGGTCCTCAAGGCCGTCGCCGGGACCGGCCTCGGCATCCTGCGCTCCGACCCGATCGGCCACGACGACCAGCACCACGCCGTCAGCGAGGCGTTCGGCCGGCTGTCGGCGCCGGTGCGCGCCAAGGCCCACGAGAAGAAGCTGCTCGTCCTCACCAAGGCCAACAGCCGGGCCACCGTGCACCGCCCGTCCTACCTCGACTACGTCGGCGTGAAGAAGTTCGACGCCAACGGCGAGGTCATCGGCGAGCGCCGCTTCCTCGGCCTGTTCTCGGCCGCCGCCTACACCGAGTCGGTCAGCCGGATCCCGGTCGTCCGCCGCAAGGTCCAGGACGTCATCGTCGAATCCGGCTTCTCCACCGAGAGCCACGACGGCCGCGACCTGCTGCAGATCCTGGAGACCTTCCCCCGGGACGAGATCTTCCAGACCCCGGCCGAGGAACTGCTGCAGATCGCCACCAGCGTGCTCTACCTCCAGGAGCGCCGCCGACTGCGGCTGTTCCTGCGCCAGGACGAGTACGGACGCTACTTCTCCGCGCTGGTCTACCTGCCGCGCGACCGCTACACCACCCGCATCCGGCTGCGCCTCATGGACATCCTGATGCAGGAGCTCAACGGCGCCTCGATCGACTACACGGTCTGGTCGACGGAGTCGGTGCTGACCCGACTGCACTTCGTCGTCCGGGTCACCCCCGGCAGCGAGCTGCCGCACCTCACGGACGTCGAGATCGAGCGGATCGAGGCCAAGCTGGCCGAGGCCGCCCGGTTCTGGATGGACGGGTTCAACGACCAGCTGCACGTCGAGCTGGGCGAGGAGAGGGCCGCCGAGCTCTCCCGCAAGTACGCCAACGCCTTCCCCGACGGCTACCGCGCCGACTTCACGGCGCGCACCGCGGTCGCGGACCTCAAGCAGATCGAGGCGCTGCACGGCGAGGGCGACTTCCGGCTGAACCTCTACCAGCCGGTCGGCGCCGGCGACGACGAGCGCCGCTTCAAGATCTACCGGGTGGGCGGCCCGATCTCGCTCACCGAGGTGCTGCCGGTCCTCCAGCGGCTCGGCGTCGAGGTGCTCGACGAGCACCCGTACGCGCTGACCCGCTCCGACCACACCACCGCCTGGGTGTACGACTTCGGCCTGCGGCTGCGCGAGGCCGTCGAGCTGACCGACGAGGCCCGCGACCGCTTCCAGGACACCTTCGCCGCCACCTGGACCGGCAAGGCCGAGAACGACGGCTTCAACGAGCTGGTCCTGACCGCCGGTCTCACCTGGCGCCAGGCGATGATGCTGCGCTCGTACGCCAAGTACCTGCGCCAGGCGGGCTCCACGTTCTCCCAGGACTACATGGAGGACGCGCTCCGCAACAACACCCACACCACCCGCCTGCTGGTGAACCTCTTCGAGGCCCGGCTGAGCCCCAGCCACCAGCAGGGCGCGCTGGAGCTGACCGAGGGCATCCTGGAGGAGCTGGCCGGCGCGCTGGACGAGGTCGTCTCGCTGGACGAGGACCGCATCCTGCGCTCGTTCCTGCACCTCATCCGGGCCACCCTGCGGACCAACTTCTTCCAGCACGACGGCACCGGCGAGTGGCACTCCTACGTGTCGATGAAGTTCGACCCGAAGGCGATCCCGGACCTGCCGGCCCCGCGCCCGGCGTTCGAGATCTGGGTCTACTCGCCGCAGGTCGAGGGCGTGCACCTGCGCTTCGGCAAGGTCGCCCGCGGCGGTCTGCGCTGGTCCGACCGGCGCGAGGACTTCCGCACCGAGATCCTCGGCCTGGTCAAGGCGCAGATGGTGAAGAACACCGTCATCGTGCCGGTCGGCGCCAAGGGCGGCTTCGTCGCCAAGCAGCTGCCGGACCCGTCGGTGGACCGCGACGCCTGGCTGGCCGAGGGCATCTCGTCCTACAAGACCTTCATCTCGGCGCTGCTGGACATCACCGACAACCTGGTCGGCGGCGACGTCGTCCACCCGGCCGACGTGGTCCGCCACGACGAGGACGACACCTACCTGGTCGTCGCCGCCGACAAGGGCACCGCGACCTTCTCCGACATCGCCAACGGTGTCGCCGAGTCCTACGGCTTCTGGCTGGGTGACGCGTTCGCCTCCGGCGGCTCGGCCGGCTACGACCACAAGGGCATGGGCATCACCGCCCGCGGCGCCTGGGAGTCCGTCAAGCGCAACTTCCGCGAACTCGGCGTCGACACCCAGTCCGAGGACTTCACCGTCATCGGCATCGGCGACATGTCCGGCGACGTCTTCGGCAACGGCATGCTGCTCAGCGAGCACATCCGCCTGGTCGCCGCCTTCGACCACCGCCACATCTTCCTGGACCCGAACCCGGAGGCGGCCTCCTCGTACGCCGAGCGCCGCCGCCTGTTCGAGCTGCCCCGCAGCTCCTGGGACGACTACGACCGGTCGCTGATCTCGGCCGGCGGCGGGATCTTCCCGCGCAGCGCCAAGTCGATCCAGCTCACCGCGCAGGTCCGGGCCGCCCTGGGCGTCTCCGACACCCGGCTCACCCCCGCCGAGCTGATGAAGGCGATCCTCCAGGCGCCGGTCGACCTGTTCTGGAACGGCGGCATCGGCACCTACGTCAAGGCGTCCACCGAGACCAACGCCGAGGTCGGCGACAAGGCCAACGACGCCATCCGGGTCAACGGCGAGCAGGTCCGCGCCCGCGTCGTCGGCGAGGGCGGCAACCTCGGCTGCACCCAGCTCGGCCGGATCGAGTACGCGTCCACCGGCGGCCCCGAGAGCGCCGGCGGCTGGATCAACACCGACGCCATCGACAACTCGGCCGGTGTGGACACCTCGGACCACGAGGTCAACATCAAGATCCTGCTCAACCAGGTCGTCGCCGACGGCGACATGACGGTCAAGCAGCGCAACACCCTGCTCGCCGAGATGACCGACGAGGTCGGCCACCTCGTGCTGCGCAACAACTACGCGCAGAACGTGGTGCTGGCCAACGCGGTCGCCCAGGCGCACAGCATGGTCAACGTCCACTCCCGGATGATCAACCGCCTGGAGGCGGCCGGCCAGCTCGACCGGGGCCTGGAGTACCTGCCCACCGAGCGGCAGATCCGCGAGCGCCAGCAGAACGGCCGGGGCCTGTCCCAGCCCGAGATGTCGGTGCTGCTCGCCTACACCAAGATCACCCTCGCCGAGGAGCTGCTCGCCACCGACCTGCCCGACGACCCGTTCTTCCGCACCGCGCTGCACGAGTACTTCCCCAGCGCGCTGCGGGCCCGGTTCGCCGAGCAGATCGACCGGCACCCGCTGCGCCGCGAGATCATCACCACGCTGATCGTCAACGACACGATCAACCGCGGTGGCTGCACCTTCGCCTTCCGCCTGAAGGAGGAGACCGGCGCGACCTACGAAGAGGTCGCCCGCACCCACACCGCCGCCCGGGCCGTCTTCGGCCTGGAGGAGATCTGGGCCGAGATCGAGGGCCTGGACAACCGGGTCCCGGCCCCGGCGCAGACCAGGATGCGGCTGCACTCGCGTCGCCTGGTCGAGCGCGCCACCCGGTGGATGCTCAACAACCGGCGCCAGCCGCTGGACATCGCCGGCACCATCGAGTTCTTCCACGACCGGGTCAACCAGGTGTGGGGCTCGCTGCCCAAGCCGCTGCGCGGTGACGACCTGGTCTGGTTCGAGCACATCTACGGGGAACTCGCCGCCGCCGGTGTGCCGGAGGAGCTCGCCACCCGGATCGCGGGCCTGTCCTCCACCTTCCCGACCCTGGACATCACCGAGGTCGCGGACCGGTCCGGCAAGGACGTCGCCCAGGTCGCCGAGCTCTACTACGACCTCGCCGACCGGCTGCAGATCACCCACCTGCTCGACCGCATCATCGAGCTGCCCCGGACCGACCGCTGGTCGTCCATGGCCCGCGCCGCCATCCGCGAGGACCTCTTCGCGGCCCACGCGGCGCTGACCGCCGACATCCTGGCCTGCGGCCCCGAGGGCGCCACCCCGGAGGAGCGGTACACCGCCTGGGCGGAGCTCAACGCGACCCTGCTGAACCGCGCCAAGAGCACCCTCGACGACATAAGGGGTTCGGACAACTACGAGCTGTCCAGCCTCTCGGTCGCGATGCGTGTCATCCGCACCCTGCTCCGCACGGGTTCGATGCGCTGACGAGGCTGTCGTGGTGAACGGCGGGCCCGCGTCCCTGGTGGACGCGGGCCCGCCGCTTCGTGTCCGGCCGCGGAACGCTCTTCGGAACGGTTTTCCCAGCCGGGTCGCAACCGGGTCGCAACCGCTTCGGAACCGCTCCGGCGCCGCGGACAGGTGGAGGTGTGGAGCTGTCACAGCGGGGACGGATACGGAACGGGGACCAATGGGCGTTCGGGGAGCTGTTCGATCAGTCGGCAGACGACCTGTACCGGTACGCGGTGCGGGTCTCGGGGGACTGGGCGGTCGCGGAGGACATCGTCCAACTGACCTTCCTGGAAGCGTGGCGGCTGCGCCACAAGCTGCGCGAGAGCGACGAGCCGGTCCGCCCCTGGTTGTTCGGGGTCGCCGCCAACGTGCTGCGGAACACGACCCGGGCGGCCCGGCGGCACCGCGCCGCGATGGAGCGGCTGCCGGTCAGGGACGTGGTGCCGGACTTCGCCGACGAACTCGTCGGGCGGCTTGACGACAGCGCCCAACTGGCCGCGGCGCGGCGGGCGCTGGAACGGCTGCGGAAGGCCGAGCGGGAGGTGTTCGGCCTCTGCGTCTGGGCCGGGCTCGACTACGCCAGTGCCGCCGAGGCGCTCGGAGTGCCGGTCGGAACGGTGCGTTCGCGGCTCTCGCGCGCCCGCACCAAGCTCCGCGCACTCGCCGAGGAAGAACTCGGGAAAGGGCGGGAACTCCGCCCCGAGCCCGGACAGGTACGGGTTGGCCGCGCCGATGCGGCCCGGTCGACACGGGAGACGAACCGATGAACGAGCACGAGCGTGCCGAACTGGCCCGGCTGCTGCCGCCGCCGGCGCGGCCCGAACTCTCCTCCGACCGCCACCGGCTGTTGAGGGGACATCTGATGAGTGAGATCCGGGACACCAAGCCCACGCGGGTCCGGCGGGGGAAGCTCGGCTGGGTGGCGATTCCGGCCCTGGCGGGCGGTCTGGCCCTGGCGATGGTCCTGCCGGGCGGCGGTGACGGCGCGGCCTCGAAGGCCCCGCTGGCCCAGCAGCAGGGCGAGCAGCAGGTCCAGGGCGCGCAGCAGGCCGAGAGCGGCGGCAGCACGCTGAACGCCGCCCCGGTCGCCGCCGTCCAGCTGCTGACCCAGGCCGCCGACACCGCGGCCGGCAAGCCCGACCCGAAGCCCGGCAAGAACCAGTTCGTCTACGTGGACAGCAAGGTTTCCTTCGCGGGGACCAACCTGGCCACCGGCGAGACCAAGGTCGACGCGCCGCACCGCCGCCAGATCTGGCTGTCGGTGGACGGCAGCCAGTGGGGCGTGCTGAAGGAGGAAGGGAAGTTCGGCAAGGCCGGCGAGGCCGCCGTCAAGGAAGGGGACAAGCGCCCCGCGCCGCGTCCCGACGGCGGGCTGTGGCTCGACCCGGCCAAGAAGCCGAGCCTGGGCGCGCCCACCTACAACTACCTGGCCGGTCTGCCGACCGACCCGGACGCGCTGCTGAAGAAGATCTACGCCGAGACCAAGGGCCAGGGCCGTACCCCTGACCAGCAGGCGTTCACGACCATCGGGGACCTGCTGCGCGAGCAGATCGCTCCGCCGGCCGTCAGCGCCGCCCTCTACCGGGCGGCGGCGAAGATCCCCGGTGTCAGCGCGGTCGCGGACTCGGTGGACGCCTCGGGCCGTCACGGCGTGGCCGTGGCGCACGAGGACAGCGGCGTCCGGACCGAGTGGATCTTCGAGCCGAAGACCCACGAGTTCCTCGGCGAGCGCGAGGTCGTCGTCACCGACGGCGACCTCGGCAAGGCGGGCACGGTGGTCGGCCACTCGGCGGTGCTGAGCCGCTCGATCACCGACAAGCCGGGCGACGAGCCGAAGCAGAACAACGCCTGATCACAGCACGACAGAAGCCGTGGGGCCCGGTGCAAGCGGGCCCCACGGCCGTTCGATTGTGGCCCAGTTCTTCATGGCCGGGTAGTGGCGATCGGGAGCAGACCGGCCACCCACCGCTCGGCCGCCTCCGACAGGGTGACCCACCCGCCCCCGTCACGGACCGCGTACAACCGCCATCGGGCGGCGATCACGGCGGCCAGCGCCGCGACCTCCGAGGGCTCGGCGACGGCGTAGTGCGGCACGGTCATCGCCCACCGCTGCGCCCGCTCGACGGTGTGACCGGCGGCGATCAGCCGGGGGACCAGCGAGGCGGTGTCGACCCAGGCCGCGGCGGGCGCGGGCCACGACCAGTCGACGATCCGGACCCGGGCGCCGGAGACCAGGATGTTCGGCCCGGTCATGTCGGTGTGCGCGAGGGTGTTACCCGCGACCGCCTCCGACGCCCGGCTCTCCAGGGAGACGAGCCCGTCCAGGTGCTCGGACTGCCACCTGGTCAGGCCGTCGGTGTCCGCGATCTCGGACCACAGTGCCGAGCCTTCCCAGCGCTGGGCGAGGCTGAGTGTCCGCAGCGGCGGCGCCGGGGTGAGCCGGTCGGCGAGGCCGGCCAGCGTTCCCGCGATCAGTGGAAGGTCCGACGAGCCGGGCGACAGGTCGGCGTGACGCCCGGGCACGTACTCGAACGTCGTGACCAGCCACCCGTCGGCCTCCGCCTGCCACAGCAGGCCGGCACCGATTCCCCGGACGGCAATCGCCGCCTGTGCCTCCTTGCGGGCCATCCAGAGATCCGGGCTGTCGAGCCGCGCGGCCTTCACGAAGACCCGGTCGGCAGCGGTGTGCACGACGGCTGCGAAGTCGGCGGTCCCGCCCGCGTCCGGCGTCGTCACGGCGGTGACGACGCCGGACTTCTCGGCGATCAGGCTTCGTACTTCGGACGGCAGGTCAGTCCATCGGTGGCGCATGGCGTTCCTTCGGGGCAGGGAGGAGGCCGGGCGGCCGCAGCGCCGCCCGGCCCGGCCGGTCAGTTGGAGTTGTGGCAGCCCTGGTGGCATTGCGCGCAGCCGCCGCTTCCACTGGTGTCGGAGCCATCGCCCCCGCTGCCCTCGGAACAGTCGGCCGACACGGCCCAGAGCTCCGGGTCGACCTGGTACCCGGCAGCCCGGAGCGCGGCCGTCGTGGCGATGAGGTCCGCACCGTTCACCGGGCTGCCGCCGTCGTCCGGACGGTGATGGAGGAACCTGCTGGCGATCCGGTCGCAGAAGGCGGCGTACTCGTGGGTGTGCAGCAGGAAGGCGTGCCAGCCGTGGTCGACCACGTGGGACGGCGAGAGCGCGGCGTCGGAGCTGACGGCGCACGTACCGAGGAACGCGAGGGCCTGGTCCACCACCCGTTCCGCGAGCTGCGGGTCCATGCTCCGATCGCTGGTGACCCGATGCACCAGGCGCTCGAACAGTGCGTCGTCGACCAGGGTTCGTCCGATGATTCGTTCCGTGTGCACGAGGCTCATGCCGAGCTCCTTCGGTGGGTTCGACCTGGCCGGCGCACGGGGTGCGCGGCCGGTTCGACGGTAAGGAGTAATCGGATGGACACTCAACGCGATTGCGGCTGATTGCGGATTCTCAGTCGAGTGCCGCGATCGCCGTGGCGATCAGGGCGCGGGCGGGGGCTCCGTAGACGGCAATCCTGGCCAGTTCCGCGAACGCCCGGTGGTAGTCCGCGAGCTCACGTGGCTGCACGACACTGATCTCGGCTGTCAGTGTCTCGATCGAGGCTTCCTCGTCGTCGAAGAGGTAGAAGGCTTCCAGCGGCCACACGCGACGCGGGGCGGAGAAGGGGATGACACCCAGGGCGACGGACGGGAGCGGCATCACCGAGAGCAGATGCCGGAGCTGCTCGGACATCGTCTCCCGGTCGCTGATCCGGTACCGCAGGACGGCCTCCTCGGCCAGGACCACGAAGCGGTGGTTGCCCTCGTGCAGCAGGCGACCGCGCTTCAACCTGGCCGCCACGGCATCGGCGACATCGTCCGGGGTGCCCTGGAAGGCCGTAATACCGCGCATGAGCGCCGTCGCATAGCCCTCGGTCTGGAGGAAGCCGGGGACGACATTGGAGACGTAGGCACGGCAGAGTGCGGTGCCGGTGTGCTGCGCCAGGGAGTCCTCCTGGACCCGGCGCATGCCGTGGCGGTGCTGCTTGCGCCATTCCAGGTACATCAGTTCCACAGCACGGGATGCCGTGATCAGATCGTCTGCCTGGTCGTCCGACTCGCACGCTCCGCACCAACGCCTGATGTCGTCCTCGGAGGGTGTGGATCTTCCGCTCAGGATGCGGGACGTCTTCGACGGGTGCCACCGGCAGCGTGCCGAGAGCTCCTTGCCGTCGATCCGGGCATCCAGCATCAGTTCGCGCAGGCGTGCCGCGACGGCGGCCCGGGCTGCTCGGGCACTGGACGACGGGGATGCGGGCACGGTAGCGGTCGCTCGAACGGTCAGACGGTGTAGCGGTGGTGCGGGATCGCCCGTTCCCACACCGCTTCGAAGGCGTTTACGCAGAGCTTCACCACGGACGCGTCCTCGGTGTACGAGGTGCGTTCGTTCGCCCAGTCACCGTCACCGGTGAAGTGGTTGAAGCGGGCGCAGCGGCCGTCGAAGGCCCAGAAGTCGTTGCCGGGCAGAGCCAGGTCGGATGCGTCGCGGCGGGGAAGCCAGTGAACCTCCTCCCCGATCGCGATGTTGACCGGGGTCATGGCGTGCAGGTAGCGGGTGTAGAGCGTGACCGGCTCGGAGACGATCCGGGCACGCCGGACGACGACACCTCGGGCTGTCGCCTCGCGCAGCATCGCTGTCCAGTCCTGCCAGTACTCCGAGGCCGGGTCCAGGTCCGACTCGCCCGTCTGCCGGAAGTGCTCGACGGCCTGCGCCTCGTCCGGCACGGCGTAGGTGTCGCGCAGCTCCAGATGGATCGCGGAGTGCTGTGCGGAGCGCAGCAGTTGCTCAAAGGCCGGTGCGTTCAGCCACATTGCACGCCTCCCTCAGGATCGGAATCATTCGGGCCGGGATCCTGATCACGGTCTCACTGGCGGGTATTCCGGCAGCGTGGCCGGGGGCCCACGAGGTTCCCCCGATCGTGGCTACCAGCTCTTCGCCGGCGTTCCAGCCCTGGATCACGATCTCCCCGCGTGCACGGTCCACCCACGCTGTCGGCGAGCCCTCTTTGCCGGTCTCAGGGTCGATACCGATGAAATCCAGCTCCATGGTGTCCTCCCTTAGCGAGCCGGGTGCCCATTGTTACGTTCGTACCCTTGCGGAGGGCAAGAAGCCCGTCAAGGGCGCGCCCTGGCAGGGATGTTCTCTTCGGCGCAGGGCGGCGCGGGCGAGGGCGGCGCCGGTGGCGGCGCATCCTGGGGTGGTGGGGGTGTGGGAGGTGACCGCCGCGCAGGGGCTGCAGGGGCCCGGGCGGGGGACCGGGTCGTGGCAGAGGGGGCACTCGGAGTACGTGGCGGGCGCGGCCCCGGCGCGCGGGGGCGGGAGTTTGCGCCGGAGCCGGTCGCGGAGGAGTGCGACCGGCGAGTGCAGGGGCGTGGGCCGGCCGGGCAGCAGGGCGTGGGCCAGGTCGGTGGCGGTACTGCCGTGTTCGAGCCACCGGCGGACGAGCGGTGCGAGCGCCTGCGCCTCGGCGAGCCCGAGGCGCAGGCGCGGTTCGGGCCGGATGGCGCGGAAGAGTGCGGCCACGGCTTCGCGAGTCTGCTCGTCGGGCAACTCGGCCGGGAGGGTGGGTACTTCTTCCGGGTTCTTTACGGGAGGGGCGTCAGGGCGGCCGGTACCCCGTTCACCGGCGACCGGGTGGGGGACACTCGGTCGTGCCGGTGGTGAGAGCTGCGGGAGGTCGAAGACGTGGGCCTCGGAGCGGATCGTCCCGTTGGAGCACCGGACGCGGACGACCCGGTAGTACCCGGCGTCGGTGAGTTCCTTGAGTGCCCGCCGGACAGTGCCGCGCCCCTGGGGGCTGGTGTCCGCCATGTGCCGGCCGTCCTCGCGCCACCCGTCGGGGCGGGAGAGGAGGTCGGCGAGGAGTCCGCGGGCGGTGTAACTGAGCCGCCGGTCCTGCAACAGGCCGTTGGGAAGCACGGTGAATGAGCGCGCGTGGGCGCTACGATGAATCTGCATCTGGAGTTGCTGCTCCTGGTGCCGGACCCCGGGGTGTTCCAGCACCGCCGGGGTCTTCTATGTTCTGTTGATAGTGCGGAACGTAGCACAATCGCCACGGAGCGTGCGAAGTGTTCGGAGAGAAGGGTGGGGCCGAGGGCGGTGGCCTCGGCCCCACCCTCAGGTATCGGGGTCACGGCGCGGCTCCGATCGGGTAGGGGCCGCACTCGCACCACACGACCTTGCCGGGGCCTTCGGTGCGCGGGGAGTGGCCCCACTTGAGGGCGAGGGCCTCGACGAGGAGTAGGCCGCGACCGCACCCGTCGGTCGCGGTCGGCTGCCGGGGGACGGGCGGGTGCGCGCTCGCGTCGTGGACCTCGATGCGGAGGCGGGTGTCGTCGACGTCGAAGAAGACCCGGATCAGCCGCCCCGGCATCCCCGAGTGCAGCACGGCGTTGCCGACCAGCTCCGAGGTGAGCAACTCGCCCACCTCCAGGAAGTCGTGGCCGCCGGGCACGGTGTCGAGCAGCTCGCGCAGCATCCGCCGCGCGAGCTGCGGCGATCTGCGGGAGCGGGGGAGCCAGGCGTCGCGTGCGGGGGTCGGGCCGGTGGGCCTGTCGGTTCCGGGCATGGGGGAGCCACCTCCGGTGGGTTGGGGGGTGTCCGGGCGAACTGGCAGCCCGGTGGAGGGTGACGGGCACGGGAATGCCCGAGTGATCATCACTCAACGTGGACGAGTCAGCCACTTTGGGTAGCATGCGCCTGGAGGTGGAATCTTCGCAACTGTTCCTCGAAGAACAATTTCCGATCTTGGTAAATGGGTACTCTGAGGCCATTCCACCTGTGGAGTCGGGGAGTTGATCACTTGTCCCAGTTGCGTCCATCAGTTCGACGTCGTCGCGTGGCGAGCTTGCTCATCCGTCATCGGGAAGCGGCCGACAGAACGCCCGATGAGGCGGCGAAGCGGATCGACTGCCATCGTTCGAAGATCAGCCGTATGGAGAATGCCTGGCTGCCGATCTCCAGTAGCGAGTTGCGTGATCTGCTCACGTTCTACGGCGTGGACGACCCGGCGTACGTGGAGGAGGTGGTCGCGCTCAACCGGAAGAGCTCGGAGCGAGGTTGGGCGCAGCAGTTCGACATCTCGCCGCCCTCGTATGTCGACTACATCGACTACGAGGAGAGCGCCAGCCACATCCGCTCGTTCCAGCCGATGATGGTGGCGGGTCTGTTGCAGACGGCGGACTATGCAAGAGCGATCTACCAGGCATCACCTTTCGACATCCCACCGCAGCGGATCGACGAGCTTGTGGCGGTGCGCCTGCAACGGCAGAGGTTTCTGGATCACGCTGAGTCGTCCAGGCTCAGCGTGATCCTGGGGGAGGCCGCACTTCGTGGGCAAGTAGGCGGAGTGGAGGTCATGCGGTCACAGTTGGAACACCTGCGGCAGGTGAGTGACCGCCCGAACATCGAGTTGCAGGTGCTTCCGTTCAGCGCGGGTGCCCACGCGGGAATCATGGGCTCGTTTGTGCTCTTCAGCTTCCCGACTTCGGCCTTCTCCGATGTTGTGTGTCTGGAGCATCGGGCAGGAATGCTCTATCTGGAGACACAGGAGGAGACGTCTGCCTATACGCTCACGTTCGACTCGCTGCGGTCCAGTGCGTTGAGCGTCTCCGAGAGCCTCGACCTGCTGGCCCGGGTCGGAGGAGAGTTGTAGGGCGGTATCAAGCGGAGGTGCTGAAGGTGTCTGTTCCCGATCTCAGTCGCGTGAACTGGAGGAAGAGCACGTTCAGTGGGGAGACCGGGGACTGCGTTGAGGTTGCTGACGGGGTTCCCGGGGTTCTGCCCGTGCGTGACTCGAAGGATCCGTCAGGGCCTTCGTTGGTTTTCTCCGCTGATGCCTGGTTGGCGTTCGTCGCCGGGGTCTGTGCCGGGGAGTTCGATTTCTGAGGCAGACCGGACAGCGGGCCCGCGTCTTCGGACGTGGGCCCGCCTCCACCTCTCCGCCTTCTCACCGTGTCTTGAGCAACTCGATCAAGGAGTTCGGCGCATGATGCAGACCTTCGACCACTCTGTGGCCATGTGGAGGAAGAGTTCGTTCAGCGGGCCGGACAACGAGTGTGTCGAGGTCGCGGACGGAGTTGTCGGCGTGCTGCCCGTGCGTGACTCCAAGGATCCTTCGGGGCCTTCGCTGGTCTTCACCGCTGCCGCCTGGTCGGCGTTCGTCGCCGGCGTGCGGGCGGGGGAGTTCGAGGTCTGAGAGGGATCGGACACAGCGGGCCCGCGTTCCCGGACGTGGGCCCGCTTCCTCTTTCCTCTGCCCTCCGCCTCAGCGGGCCGCCGCGCGCTGGAGGGCGCTGGCGAGGAGGGCGAGGTCGGTGGGGCCGTTGCCCAGCTCGCGGACGGGGCGGCGGGCGGGCGGGGCGCCGAGGGTGAGCGGGTCGATGGCGACGACGGTGGGGCGCAGGGTCGCCGTCCGGGGGATCCGGCCGCTGATGCGGGCCGCCTGGAACGCGGTGACCCCGCCGTCCGGCAGACGCAGGTAGCCGCGGCCCGGGGTCGAGTCCGGCAGGGCCGCAGCGTCGCCGAGGTGGATCAGGAGATCGGAGTCGGCCGGGTCGTCCGTCCGCAGGGCGATCCGCAGCAGGGCGGCGTCGTCGACCTCGGTGCCGGCGGTCTCCTCCGGGCTGCCGGTGGTCACCGCGAGGTGGACCCCGAGCTGGCCCCCTCGCCTGGCGACGGCGGCCAGCGCCCGGGCGAGCGGCCGACCCGCCGGGGACGTCGGCGCGAGCAGGGCGTCGTAGTCGTCGACGACGACGACCAGCCGGGGCGGGCAGGGCCCGGCGGCGGCCGCAGGAGCCACCGCGGCCTCGGGGCTGCGCGGCTGGATGATCCGCGCGGCGGTCGCGGTGCCGGTCACCGTCGGCGCGCCCACGGTGGCGGGGACCGGGACGGCCTCCCCGTCGAGGATGCGGGCCGCGTGCCAGGAGGCGAAGTCCAGGCCGTCGAACAGCCGCTCCCGCAGCGCGAGCTCGTCCTCCAGCGCCTCGGCGGCGAGCAGCGCGGCGCGCGGGTCGCTGCCCGCGTTCACCAGGCCGGTGACGTGCGGGAGTTCGGTGCAGCCGGCCAGCCCGTCCTCGGTGGCCCGGCCCTCGACGATGCTGACGGCGAGGCGTTCGGGCCGCTCGGAGACGGCGAGCGAGGCGATCAGGGTGCGCAGCAGCTCGGTCTTGCCGGAGCCGCGCGCGCCGCCGATCAGCAGGTGCGGCCCGCCCGGGTCGGGGGAGGGGAGGGTGAGTTCGGGGTCCGCGAGGTCGAGCACGCACAGCTCGTCGCGGGTGGTGCCGAGCAGGGCGGTGGCGGCGCCGAGGCCGCCCGCGTGGGCGTCCCAGCGGGCGGAGAGCTTGGCCGGGGTGACGGTGTCCAGCTGGAGCAGGTCGAGCAGCCGCAGCGCGTCCGGCAGCGGCCCCCGGTTGGCCGGGGTGGCCTCCCGCAGCGGGGCGAGGACCCGGGCGAGGCGCTCGGCCCAGGCGTCGGAGACGGCGTCGAGCGAGATCTCGTGCAGGGTCTCGCGGCCGCGGGCGATCGGGCCGGGGCGGTCGAGCGACAGCTGGGTGCCGACCTCGCCGGTGATCAGCGCGGTGGCGCCGAGGCCGCGGGGGAGCAGCTCCGGCTGCTCGGCGAGGCAGACGGGGAAGATGCCGACCGCCGGCCCCTGGCGCAGCAGCAGGTCGAGGGCCTGCCGGGCGGCCTCCGTGGCGGGGCGGCCGTCGACCACGACCACGGTGGCGGGGTGGCCGCCGAGGCCGATCGGGCCGCTGAGCCGGGTGGTGAGCTCGGTGAGGCGGGCGGTGGCCTGTTCGTCGTCGAGGCCGAGCAGCAGTCGGCAGTCCTGGCCCTCGGCGGGGCGCAGGTGGGGCAGCCACAGCGCCCAGGCCCAGGTGTCGACGCGGTCCTGCGGGGTGCGCGCCGGGTCGGCGTCGACGACCACCAGGCTGAGCCCGGTCGGCGGGTGCAGGGCGGCGAGCTGGGCGACGACGGCGCGGGTCAGCGCGTCCAGCCGCTCGCGCGGGCCGCTGAGGCCGAGGCTGCCGGCGGTCTGCAGGTCGAGGGTGACCGGGACGGCGGGCAGCACGGTGCCGGGCGAGGTGCCGGGGCCGCCGGGCCGGTCGGCGGTGCCGAGCCGGAGGGTGAGCGCGTCGGGGTGCCCGGGGCCGCGCTCCCAGAGCCGGGGGCCGCGGCCGAGCGCGTTGAGCAGCAGGGTGGCGAGGTCGGGCCAGCGCTCGCGCTGGGCGGCGGCCTGCCGGGTGCGGACGGCCGCGTGGTGGCGCTCGGCGCTCTCCTCGGGCGGTTCGGCGGCGGCGCGGCCGAGCCGGAGCGAGAGCAGGCCGCGGCCGCGGCCGGTGGGCGGTTCGGGCGCACTGGGCGGCTCGGTGAGCGCCGGGGCGGGCCGGACCGGCGCGGGGGCGGCGAGCTGGAGGTGGCCGTGGCCGTCGGGGAGGGCGGCGCGGGCCGGCGCCCCGGAGCCGTCCTGGGTGTCGGGGACGGTCACCCGCAGGGTGGTCTCGCCGAGCCGCAGCAGGCCGGTGCCGTCGAGCGGGACGGCTTCCTCGGGTGCTCCGGGCGGGACGATCCGCCCGTCCACGGTGGTGCCGTTGGTGGAGCCCAGGTCGCGGACGGTGACGGTGCCGTCCTCGGCGAGGTGCAGGGCGAGGTGCAGCCGCGAGACGTCGGGGTCGTCGACCGGGACGTCGGCCTCGCCGGAGCGGCCGACCCGGATCTCCCGGCCGTGCAGCCGGTGCACGCCGCCGGCGTCGGGGCCGCCGACGACACGGAGTTCGGCGGCGGCGGGAGTGTCGTCCGGGTCGTCGGCGGTCGGGTCCGGCTCGTTGAGGGAGAGGACGGCGCCGTCGAGCAGCGGGGGGTGGCCGAGGAGGGTGTGCTCGTCCACCCGGCGCGCCCCGGCGTAGAGGTGCACGTGGGTGGCGGCCCGCGGTCCGCGCACGCCGACGGCGCCCGCGAGGGCCCCGGCGAGGGAGCCGAGCGCGGTGCCCACGGGTGCGGTGACCAGCACGTCCACGTAGGGGATGGCGGAGCCGGCGACTGCCGGGCCGCTGCGCGGTCGGAGGACGGTCAGCCGGATCTGCATCTCGCCCGCGGTCCCTTCTGCTGGTGTGACGCCGTTGTGCCGCTGCCCGGGCCGCCGCGTGGGAGCGGGGGTGCCCGCGACACCGGTTGGGCCACAAGAGTGGCGAGTGTCATCCTGCCATCCGTCACGGACAGTCCGCGCACGGTACCGGATTTGACGATCTTGCGATCATCGCCATGTTCGTGGGCGACGGAGAGTCAGGTCAACCGGTGCCCGGGGAGGCAGGCCCGGCGGCCCCGGTGGAACCGCCGGTGGGCCCTGCGGGTCTTCCCGTAGGGGATGTCCCCC
Source organism: Kitasatospora sp. NPDC094019 (assembly GCF_044764505.1). Lineage (NCBI taxonomy): Bacteria > Bacillati > Actinomycetota > Actinomycetes > Kitasatosporales > Streptomycetaceae > Kitasatospora > Kitasatospora sp. NPDC094019. The sequence goes on along the minus strand of NZ_JBIWIF010000011.1, from coordinate 228,897 downwards.
AACCCGGGCGAACGCCCTGCCGGTCGCCTCAAAAACGTGAACGGGCCCCGTTAGAGTGGCCGGAAACACGGGCCCGGCAGGCTCACCGCACCGGCGGAGGAGCCGCCCGCGCGGGCGGCACGGCGAGGAGTGCGACAAGTGCGGCCAGTCGGGAGCAAGTATCTGCTGGAGGAGACCCTCGGACGAGGGGCCACCGGCACCGTCTGGCGCGCCCGGGTCCGCGCCGACGTCGAGGTCCCCGGCACCGCGCCCGGGCAGCTCGTGGCGATCAAGATCCTGCGCGAGGAGCTCGCCGCCGACCCCGATGTCGTGATGCGGTTCCTGCGGGAGCGCTCGGTGCTGCTGCGGCTCACCCACCCGAACATCGTCAAGGTCCGCGACCTGGTCGTCGAGGGCGAGCTGCTGGCCCTGGTGATGGACCTCGTGGACGGCCCCGACCTGTCCCGCTACCTGCGCCAGAACGGTCCGTTCAGCCCGATCGCGGGCGCCCTGCTGATGGCCCAGGTCGCCGACGCGCTGGCCGCCAGCCACGCCGACGGCATCGTCCACCGCGACCTCAAGCCGGCCAACGTCCTGCTCGCCACCGCCGTGGTCGAGGGCACCGAGCAGATGCACCCGATGCTGACGGACTTCGGCATCGCCCGGCTCGCCGACTCCCCGGGCATCACCCGCAGCCACGAGTTCGTCGGCACCCCCGCCTATGTGGCGCCGGAGTCCGCCGACGGCCGCCCGCAGACCTCCGCGGTGGACGTCTACGGCGCCGGGATCATGCTGTACGAGCTGGTCACCGGCCGCCAGCCGTTCCAGGGCGACAATCCGCTGGCGATCCTCCAGGCGCACCTCGCGCAGGAGCCGCAGCGGCCGTCCACCATGCCCGAGCCGCTCTGGACGGTGATCGAGCGCTGCCTGCGCAAGGACCCGGCGCAGCGGCCCGGCGCGGTCTCGCTCTCCCGCGCGCTGCGGGTGGTCGCGGCCGGGGTGGGCGTGCACGCCTCCCCGGCGGCGGTGGACGCGGCGCTGGCCGTGGGCGCGCTGCTCGCGCCCGATCCGCAGCCGACCGCCGTACGCGGCGGGGCGGACGGCACGGGCCAGGGCCCGCTCGGCGGTCCGGGCGCGGGGGGCGCGTTCGGCGCCGAGGACCGCACCCAGGTGCTCCCGGCCGGCCAGGCCGCTCCCGGCCAGCCGGGCCAGCAGCCGGGCCAGGGGTACGACCCGGCGGCGGCGACCCGGGTGATGGGCACCCAGCCGCCCTCGTACGACCCCGCGGCCGCGACCCGGATGATGCCGCCCGTCGCGGTGCCGCCGCCCCCGCTCGGCCCGCCGCAGGCCGACGCGCCGCACCCGTGGCAGACCCAGCTGCGCGCCGCCCGGGACCGCAACCAGCAGACCGAGATCGGCTACTTCGAGCCCGAGGACTTCGAGGCCCCGCCGGTCGCGCCGCCGCCCTTCCAGGCCGGCCAGGGCCAGCAGGGTTACCAGCAGCAGGGCCACCAGGGCTACCAGCCGCCGCAGGCGTACCAGCAGGGCCAGCAGCAGGGCTATCAGCAGCAGGGTTATCCGCAGCAGGGCCGGCCGCCCCAGGGCGGCGGCCCCGGCCAGGCCCCGCCCGGCTACGCCCAGCGCCCGCCGGTCGCCCCGCCGCCGTACCGGGGCGGGCCGGGCGGCCAGCCGCCCGGTGGCGGGCGCGCGCAGCCCCCCGGCGGCTACAACCAGCAGCAGGGCCGGCCGTACGAGCAGCAGCAGCCGCCGCAGCCCGCGCCGTCCCAGCCGGCCCCGCGCCGGGCGGCCGCCGCCCCCGCCGCTCCGCCGCGCCGGGCCGAGCCGCCCGCGCCGCAGCACCGCGAGCCCCCGCAGCGCCGCGCCGAGCCGCCGCGCGAGGCGCCCCGGGAGGCGCCGCGCCGCGAGCCGCGCCAGCGCAGCCGCAACCGGATGTACATCCCGGGCCTGGGCTGCTTCAAGGGCTGCCTGATGGTGCTGCTGGTGCTGGCGGTGGCCGCGGTGGCGCTGTGGAACTTCACCCCGCTCCCCGAGTACTGGGCCAACGTGCAGGACTGGTTCACCAGCGCGAAGGACTGGCTGGGCGACGTCTTCGCCTCGAAGAAATGACGGCCGCGCGGTGACCGTGGGGCGGCGGCTGGGCCCGGCGGCCGCTCCGGTCGGTGGAATTGACGTTTTGTCGACAGTTCCCGGGAATTCTTGCCGTTTCCCGCCCGCCGAGCGGCCCCGAGCGGCCCGCGGAGGGCGTCCGGGCGCGTAGGTTGGTCGCTGTTGTCCCGCCCCACCGAGCGCACCGGACCCTCCCCGGGGGCGCTCCCGCCGCCCACGGAGCAGCATTGGCACGCAAGATCGGCAGCCGCTACACCGTCCACCAGGTGATCGGCCGGGGCTCGGCCGGGACGGTCTGGCTCGGCGAGGGCCCGGACGGTCCGGTCGCGGTCAAGCTGCTGCGCGAGGACCTGGCCGCCGACCAGGTGCTGGTCGGGCGCTTCGTCCAGGAACGCGCCGCGCTGACCAGCCTCGACCACCCCCGGGTGGTCGGCGTGCGCGACATGGTGGTGGACGGCAGCGACCTCGCCCTGGTGATGGAACTCGTCCAGGGCACCGATCTCCGCTCCCGGCTGGAGCGCGACGGCGCGCTGCCCCCGCAGGCCGCCGCCTCGATCATCGCGGACGTCGCGGACGGCCTCGCCGCCGCCCACGCGGCGGGCATCGTGCACCGTGACGTCAAGCCGGAGAACGTCCTGCTCGACCTGGCCGCCGCCCCCGGTCCCGGTGGCGCCCCGCGGGCCAAGCTGACCGACTTCGGGGTGGCCCGGCTGGTCGACGCCCCCCGCCGCACCCGGGCGACCAGGATCATCGGCACCCCCGACTACCTCGCCCCCGAGATCATCGAGGGCCTGGAGCCGCGCGCCGCCGTCGACATCTACGCCCTCGCCACCGTGCTCTACGAGCTGCTGGCCGGCTTCACGCCGTTCGGCGGCGGCCACACCGGGGCGGTGCTGCGCCGGCACGTCACCGAGCAGGTCCCGCCGATTCCCGGCCTGCCCGACGGCCTGTGGCGGATCATCGCCGAGTGCCTGGCCAAGGCCCCGGCCTCACGGCTGCGCGCCGCCGAGCTGGCGGCCCGGCTGCGCGAACAGCTGCCCGCCCTGGCCGGACTGCCGGTGCTGGCCGTCCCCCAGCAGGGCCGGGCGCCGGCCGAGGAGCAGCTGACCCCGGGCGAGGCCGTGTACGCGGAGGTGGACGCCGCCCCCGGCACCCACAAGCGCCGCCGCGGCCCCGCCGTCCCGCTGGTGCCGGGCGCCGCCCCGGACTCCACCCGGGACACCCACACCAGCCTGCGCCGCCCCTCCGCGCACGAGCTGGCCTCGTACGCCGCCGAGTCGCGGGCCCAGCGGACCGCCCCGGGCACGGCCCACCGCCGCGACCGGCAGGCGCTGCTGCGCCGCCGCCGGATGCTGGCCGTGCTGCTGGCCACCGTCCTGCTGCTGGCCGGGGCCGCGGCGGCCTGGACCGCCTTCGCCGCGACCGCCCCGGAGGCCGGTCCCGGCCCGCGCCCGGCCACCTCCGCGACGGCTCCGCGGGCCCCCTGACCGCGCCCTCCGGAGCCCCGGGCGGCCGCCCCGAAGGTGTGCTCCGGGCCCCGCGGGCCCCCGGGGTCGTCATGTGCACCCCGGGAACCATTACCCTGGGGGCGTGGCAGCCGTCGATCCTTCCGAAGAGCTCAAGAACCTCGATACGACCATGGGGTCGATCGAGGCCGTCCTCGACCTGGACAAGATCCGGGCCGACATCGCGGTCCTGGAGGAGGAGGCAGCCGCCCCCACCCTGTGGGACGACGTCGCGAACGCGCAGAAGGTGACCAGCCGGCTCTCCTTCCTCCAGGGCGAACTGCGCCGGGTCGAGGGCCTCCGCGGCCGCATCGACGACCTGGGCGTCCTGTTCGAGCTGGCCGAGGCCGAGAACGACGCGGACACCCGCGTCGAGGCCGAGGCCGAGCTGGTCTCCGTCGCCAAGGCGGTGGAGGAACTGGAGGTCCGCACCCTCCTGTCGGGCGAGTACGACGCCCGCGAGGCGCTGATCAACATCCGCGCCGAGGCCGGTGGCGTGGACGCCGCCGACTTCGCCGAGCAGCTGATGCGCATGTACCTGCGCTGGGCCGAGCGGCACGGGTACCCGACCGAGGTCTACGACACCTCGTACGCGGAGGAGGCCGGCATCAAGTCCGCGACCTTCACCGTGAAGGCTCCCTACGCCTACGGCACCCTCTCGGTCGAGCAGGGCACCCACCGCCTGGTCCGCATCTCGCCGTTCGACAACCAGGGCCGCCGGCAGACCTCGTTCGCCGGCGTCGAGGTGCTCCCGGTCGTCGAGCAGTCCGACCACGTCGAGATCGACGAGTCGGAGCTGCGCATCGACGTCTACCGTGCCTCCGGTCCGGGCGGCCAGGGCGTCAACACCACCGACTCGGCGGTGCGCATCACGCACATCCCGACCGGCGTGGTGGTCTCCTGCCAGAACGAGCGTTCGCAGATCCAGAACAAGGCGTCCGCGATGAACGTCCTCCAGGCCAAGCTGCTGGAGCGGCGCCGCCAGGAGGAGCGCGCCGCGATGGACGCGCTCAAGGACAGCGGCAGTTCCTGGGGCAACCAGATGCGCTCCTACGTGCTGCACCCGTACCAGATGGTCAAGGACGTCCGGACCGCGTTCGAGGCCGGCAACCCGCAGGCCGTGCTGGACGGCGACATCGACGGCTTCATCGAGGCCGGCATCCGCTGGCGCAAGCAGCGCGAGACCGCCGCGCAGTAGTCGTGACGGGCAGCAGCGGAAACGGGCAGTAGCCGAAACGGGAAGGGCCCCGACCGGATTTCCGGTCGGGGCCCTTCCCGTTCGTGCATGTCCACCGTGTACGTCCGCCGGTGGTTCCGTGTACCGCCGGTACCTCTCTCAGGCCAGTGCCTGCCGCGCGAGCAGCACCACCGCGAGCAGCCCGGCCAGGACGGCCAGCAGCATCGCGGGGGAGAGCGCGGCGAACGGACCCTGCTGCTCCTGCAGCCTGGCCCGGGTGGCCCGGCAGGCGGGGCAGCGGCCCTCGCTGACGCGGCCGTTGCAGTTGGCGCACACCAGATGGTCGCAGGTCATGCGATCTCCTCCTCGCTGCTACTGCCAACGCACCGGACCGGGCCTTGGTTCCTTCTTGTGCCCTGTGCGGCGGAGCGGTCGGGCCCGACCGCAACCTCCACTCTGCCAGGTTCCGGCCGTTCCGGCCCCCGGGCTGTGAGATGGCTCCTATTATTCAGGGCATAACCGGGCATTCTCCCCCAGCATTCCACCGCTGTCGCGCCCTGAACCTGCGGGCCGGGCGGGCCTTCGCGTATGGTCCCAAGCCGGGAGCGACCGTTCCGCTCCCCTCGCCCGCCCCGGGCCGGGCACGCCGAGGGGGCGGACCGACCGAGGACTGGCGCCGCCTAGGATGGCCTCCGTGATGCAGCCGTGATCAGATTCGACAACGTCTCCAAGACCTATCCCAAGCAGAACCGTCCCGCCCTGGACAACGTCTCGCTGGAGATCGAGAAGGGTGAGTTCGTCTTCCTGGTCGGCTCGTCCGGCTCGGGCAAGTCCACCTTCCTGCGGCTGTGCCTGCGCGAGGAGCGGCCCAGCACCGGAGAGGTGCACGTCCTGGGCAAGGACCTGGGCAAGCTGTCCAACTGGAAGGTGCCGCACATGCGCCGCCAGCTGGGCACCGTGTTCCAGGACTTCCGGCTGCTGCCGAACAAGACGGTCGCGCAGAACGTCGCGTTCGCGCTGGAGGTCATCGGGAAGCCGAAGAGCGCCATCGGCAAGGTGGTGCCCGAGGTGCTCGACCTGGTCGGCCTCGGCGGCAAGGAGGACCGGATGCCCGGCGAGCTCTCCGGTGGTGAGCAGCAGCGCGTCGCGATCGCCCGGGCCTTCGTCAACCGCCCCATGCTGCTGATCGCGGACGAGCCCACCGGCAACCTCGACCCGCAGAACTCGGTCGGCATCATGAAGCTGCTCGACCGCATCAACCGCACCGGCACCACGGTGCTGATGGCCACCCACGACCAGGCCATCGTCGACCAGATGCGCAAGCGCGTCATCGAGCTCGACAAGGGGCTGCTGGTCCGCGACCAGGCCCGCGGCGTCTACGGGTACCAGCACTGACCGTTCGGCGCTGAACCCGTGGGCCGTCCGCCCGCCTCCTCCGACCAGCAGTACCGACCCTGGAGTTGTTGAACGCATGCGCGCCCAGTTCGTCCTGTCGGAGATCGGTGTGGGTCTCCGCCGCAACCTGACGATGACCATCGCGGTCGTCGTCAGTGTCGCGCTCTCCCTCGCCCTCGCCGGTGCCTCCCTCCTGGTCCGCGACCAGGTCAACTCCATGAAGGGGTACTGGTACGACAAGGTCGAGGTGAGCATCTACTTCTGCACCAAGGCCGACGCCCGGAACTCGCCCCAGTGCGACAAGGGCGCGGCCACGGACCAGCAGATCGCCGACATCAAGACCCAGCTGGACAAGATGGACTCGGTGGTCCAGACCTCGACCTTCGAGAACTCCACCGAGGCGTACAAGCACTGGAAGGAGATGAACCCGGACAACCCGCTCATCTCCGTCCTCGGCCCGGACGCCATCCCGCAGTCCTGGCGGGTCAAGCTGAAGGACCCGACCAAGTACGACGTCATCCAGAGCGCCTTCGCCGGCAAGCCCGGCGTCAAGTCGGTCGAGGACCAGCGGAAGATCCTGGAGAACCTCTTCGGCCTGCTGAACGGCCTCCAGACGGCGGCCTTCGTGATCATGGTGCTGATGCTCTTCGTCGCCCTGCTGCTGATCGTCAACACCGTCCGGGTGTCGGCGTTCAGCAGGCGGCGCGAGACCGGCATCATGCGCCTGGTCGGCGCCTCCAACTTCTACGTCCAGATGCCGTTCATCGCGGAGGCCGCGTTCTCCGCGCTGCTCGGCGCGGTGATGGCCTCCGGACTGCTGCTCGGCGGGCACTTCTTCGTCCAGAACTGGCTGGCGGAGCGGGTGCAGTTCATCCACTTCATCGGCCTCTCCTCGGTGCTGGCGGTGATACCGCTGCTGGTCGTGGTGGGTATGGGCATGGCCGGCATCGCGGCCTTCTTCACCCTCCGCAAGTACCTGAAGGTCTGACCGGAGCACGCTCCGGACGACCGGGCGGCCCCGGACGGCACTGCGCCGTCCGGGGCCGCCCGCGTTCCGCCGCAGTCCGTTCCGCCCGTGCCGGCCACGGGCTGGGCCTAGACTCCGATGCCATGTCCGTCTCCCCTCGTGCGACCCGTCAGGCGGCCACCCTCGGCCTGGTGTTCGGCGCGGTCCTGCTGGCCGGGGCCGCCACCGGTGCCTGGGGCGAGCCGGGTTCGGCGGTACGCCCGGCCTCGGTGGACGCCGTCCGGCCCGTCGCGGCGCCCCTCGGGGCGGGCCAGGACCCGGCCGGCGCGAACCTCTCCCAGCAGCAGGCCGAGCATCTGATCGGCGCCGCCGGGGACCGCTGGGGCGCGTACTACAGCGCCCAGGAGTACGCCGAGTTCAGCCAGGGCCTGGACGGCCGCTACCTGGGCGTGGGTCTGTCGGTCGGCCGGGGCGAGGACGGCGTCACCACCGTCTCCCAGGTGCTGCCCGCCGGCCCGGCCGCCGCCGCCGGGATCGCGGTCGGTGACCGGCTGCTGCGGATCGGCGAGGACGCCGCCGATCGGCTGCCGGTGACCGAGGTGGTCGCCCGGCTGCGCGGACGCGAGGGCGCCGAGCGGCAGACCGGCTCCGAAGTGGTGCTGGAACTGCAACGGGGCGAGGGGGAGGCCCGCGAGGTCCGGCTGCGCCGGGCGCTGCTGGACAGCCAGCAGGTGACCGTGGAGCACCTGGCCGGCGGCGTGGCGCGGATCGCCGTCCGGGCCTTCACCTCCGGCGTGGCCGAGCAGGTGCGCGCCGCCGTGCGCGGCGCGCGCGCCGGGGTGGTGCTCGATCTGCGCGGCAACTCGGGCGGGCTGGTCGAGGAGGCCGTCGGCACCGCCGGGGTCTTCCTGGACGGCGGCCCGGTCGGTTCCTACCAGGACCGCGGCGGCACCCGCGAGCTCACCGCCCCGCCCGGCGGCGACCAGCGCACCCCCCTGGCGGTGCTGGTGGACGGCGGCACCATGAGTGCCGCCGAACTGCTCACCGGCGCGCTCCAGGACCGGGGCCGGGCCGTCGTGGTCGGCGGCCGGACCTTCGGCAAGGGCACCGTCCAGCAGCCCAGCCGGCTCGCCGACGGAGCCGTGCTGGAACTCACCGTCGGCCGCTACTACACCCCGGCCGGACGCTCCCCGGAGGGTTCCGGGCTGGCCCCGGACGTCCCGGCGGGCGCCGCGGAGGACGCGGACGCGCTCGCCCTGCGGGTCCTCGCCGGTCTCGGCAGCCGCGCGTAAAGGGGCTGCTGCGGGACGGCCGGAGGTGCGAGAATGACGGCGCTATGGCAAAGGAAACCGGACACAAGCTGATCGCGCAGAACAAGAAGGCGCGACACGAGTACACCATCCTCGACACCTACGAGTGCGGCCTCGTGCTCACCGGTACGGAGGTGAAGTCACTGCGGGAGGGGCGGGCCAACCTGGTCGACGGCTACGCCTACATCCAGAACCACGAGGCGTGGATCGACAACGTCTTCATCCCCGAGTACACCCAGGGGACGTGGACCAACCACGCGGCGCGGCGCAAGCGCAAGCTGCTGCTGCACCGGATGGAGATCCAGAAGATCGAGACGAAGGTCCGCGACGCCGGCCACACCCTCGTCCCGCTCTCGCTGTACTTCAAGGACGGCCGGGTGAAGCTCGAACTGGCGCTCGCGGTCGGCAAGAAGCTCTACGACAAGCGGCAGACCCTGCGGGAGAAGCAGGACACCCGCGAGACGGCGCGCGCCGTGGCGGCCGCCCGGCGGCGCCAGAGTTAATCGGCTGGACCCCCGCTGGTCGCCTCGCGTAGGATGGCGCCAGCAACAAGGACGGTCACCGTCCGAGCTGTTTCTCAAAAAAACATGGGGATGATCGGTTTCGACAGGGGATGTTGAAACAGGGGAAGCGAGCCGAGGAACGCGGCAATGATCTCGTTAACCACGTGTCGCAAAAAAATAATCGCCAACTCTAAGCGCGATTCCCAGCAGTTCGCTCTCGCTGCCTAATAAGCACCGATAGCGCTTGGGTGTCAGACCGGGGAGTTCCCGACCCGGACCCTGGCATAATCTAGGGAACTCAACCGTCCACCCGGGCTGCGAGGGTGGATGGGAAATCAAACAGCAGCTGGGCCTGTTGGCGGCTTGTCCGTGTGACTGCCAGGGCCGAGAAAATCACAGCGGACTGCGCTCGGAGAAGCCCTCGATTGACTCCACTGGACCCGGGTTCGATTCCCGGCATCTCCACCACCCCATGTTCACAGTGAAGGCCACCCACCGCGTTGCGGAGGGTGGCCTTCACGTTTCCCCCGCCCGGGGCGTAGGATCGTCCGTCCGCTCGTTTCCCGGAGCGGGATTCCGCCGCAACCACCGAGGCCATGCAGAGCAACACGGACACCACCGCCACCGACCACGAGACCGTGCGCGCGCGCGAGATCGCCGGTGAGCAACGCCACCTGGACACCGTCTACCACCGTCTGGAGGAGAAGCTCGCCGAGGCCGAGTACATCCTTGAGGACGCCGCCAAGCGGGTGCACGTCGGAACCCCGGGAGCGCTCGCCGAGCGCGACGCCCAGGTGTACCGGGCCGGCGCGCACCTCCAGCGGCTCAACAACGAGTTCGAGGACTTCTTGTTCGGCCGGGTCGACCTCCAGCGGGCCGACGCCCCGGAGGAGCACGGCATCCCCTCGAACACCCCGCTCGACCCCGCCGACCCGACCGTGGCCGAGACCCTGCACATCGGCCGGCTCGGCGTACTGGACGCCGAGTTCGGCCCGCTGGTGATCGACTGGCGGGCCCCCGCCGCCGCGCCGTTCTACCGGTCCACCCCGCTGGAGCCCGGCCGGGTCCTCCGGCGCCGGGTGATCCGTTCCAAGGGCCGCAAGGTGATCGGGGTCGAGGACGACCTGCTCCGCCCCGACCTCACTCCCACCCTGGACGGCCAGGAACTGCCGGTGGTGGGCGACGGCGCGCTGATGGCCTCGCTCGGACGGGCCCGCAGCCACTCGATGCGCGACATCGTCTCCTCCATCCAGAAGGAGCAGGACGAGGTCATCCGCGCCCCCGCGGCCGGGGCCACCCTGGTCACCGGCGGCCCCGGCACCGGCAAGACCGCCGTCGCGCTGCACCGTGCCGCGTTCCTGCTCTACCAGGACCGCCGCCGGTACGCCGGGGGCATCCTGGTGGTCTCGCCGACCCCGCTGCTGGTCTCCTACACCGAGGGCGTGCTGCCCTCGCTCGGCGAGGAGGGCCAGGTCGCCATCCGCGCGGTCGGCTCGCTGGTCGACGGCATCGAGGCCGGCACCTACGACACCCCGCGGGCGGCCCGGATCAAGGGTTCGGCCCGGATGGTCCAGCTGCTGCGCCGGGCCGCCCGGGCAACGCTGGAGCTGCGCGCTCCGCAGGAGCTCAAGGTGGTCGCCCGCGGCGAGGTGCTGCGGCTGGACGCGGGCCGGCTCAGGACCGTGCGCGGCAACGTCCTCGGCTCCGGCGGCACCCCGCTCAACCTGCTCCGCCCGCGCGCCCGCCGGCTGCTGCTGGACGCGCTCTGGCAGGAGGCCGTCCGCGACCTGCCCAGGCCGGCCGACCACTACGCCCGCGAGCGGCGGCAGGAGGAGAAGGAGTCCTTCGACGAGTACGTCTCGGACGAGGCGCCGTTCCTGGCCTTCCTGGACGCCTGGTGGCCCGCGGTCACCCCGCGCTCGGTGCTCGGCACCCTGAAGCAGTCCCGGCACACCAACCGGATCGCCCGCGGCACGGTCACGCCGGAGGAGTCCAAGGTGCTGGCCGCCTCCTGGCGGCACCTGTCCGAGCACGGCGAGGGTGACTTGTCGGCACACGACGTGGCGCTGGTGGACGAGCTCCAGTTGCTGCTCGGCGAACCGGCCAGGCCGAAGTTCCGCGAGGTCGACGCGGCGGACCTGCTGACCGGCCTGGACGAGGTCACCACCTTCGCCGACCGGAACTCCCGGCAGCGGGAGCGGGTGCAGGCCGAGCGCGCCGAGTACGCCCACGTGATCGTGGACGAGTCGCAGGACCTCACCCCGATGCAGTGGCGGATGATCGGCCGCCGGGCCCGGATGGCCACCTGGACCATCGTCGGCGACCCGGCGCAGTCCTCCTGGCCGTTCCCGCAGGAGGCGCAGGCCGCGCTGGACGAGGTGCTGTCCGGGAAGCCGCGCCGCCGCTACACGCTGACCGTGAACTACCGGAACCCGGCCGAGATCGCCGAGGTGGCGGCCAAGGTGCTGGCACTGGCCGCGCCCGGCACGCCGTCGCCGAGCGCGGTGCGGCACGTGGGCGTCGAGCCGAGGTTCGCGGCCGTCACCGACCCCTCGCCGCAAGCCTTCGGCGCGGCCGCCAGGGCCGAGCTGGAGCGCCTGCTGGGCGAGGTGGACGGCACGGTGGCCCTGGTGGTGCCGATGGACCGGCGGACCGAGGCGGCCGGCTGGGCCGGGGGCCTGGGCGAGCGGGTGGTGACACTCGGCAGTCTGGAGGCCAAGGGCCTGGAGTACGACGCGACGGTGGTGGCCGATCCGACCGGGATCGCCGGCGAGTCGGAGGCGGGCCTGCGGGTGCTGTACGTGGCGCTCACCCGGGCGACCCAGCGGCTGACCGTGCTGTCCGGTCCGGACGACCTGCCCGACGCGGCCGGGATGCCGGCGCTGCTGCACGGCTGAGCGCGCCGCCGTTCGCCCGTCCGGGCGTCTGACGGAGCGTGACGGCCGGCCCCGCCCGGGCCGGCCGTCACCGGGCCGTCGGCGCCACCCGCGCGGAGCGCGAAGAAGGCCCCTCACCCGGTGGGTGAGGGGCCTTCAGAAGCTACGACACCGACCCGCCATGCTCGCCTCGCGGCAAGTGGTCCCTCGAAGGGACGAAGGTTGGGCCCGGGGGCTTGGATCGAGCCGGTGTCCCGTCCAATGTAACGCATCGGGCGCCGGAGGCAAGAAGTTGTCGGGTCCGCACACTCAATGAACGTTATTTCTGGCTACGCCCTGGTAGGTGCGACGATCGAGGTCTAGCATGCGCAGGCGAGGGACTTCAACAAACTGTTGAACTCGCGGACGGACAGACGGAAGAAGGAACGTCGATGGCGACGGTGCCCAGTGTCTCCAACTCGATCACGGTGCGGCTGGAGGTCCCGGCCACGGGCAACGCCGTCAGCGCGATCACCACGGCGGTGGAGTCCTCCGGCGGCTCGGTGACCGGCCTCGACGTCACGGCCTCCGGCCTGGAGGCGCTCCGGATCGACGTGACCGTGGCCGCCGCCTCGGTGGCGCACGGCGAGGAGATCGTCGAGAAGCTCCGGACCATCGACGGCGTCACCATCGGCAAGGTCTCCGACCGTACCTTCCTGATGCACCTCGGCGGCAAGATCGAGATGTCCTCGAAGCTGCCGATCCGCAACCGCGACGACCTCTCGATGATCTACACCCCGGGTGTCGCCCGGGTCTGCATGGCGATCGCCGAGAACCCCGAGGACGCCCGCCGCCTCACCATCAAGCGCAACAGCGTCGCCGTGGTCACCGACGGCTCCGCGGTGCTGGGTCTGGGGAACATCGGCCCGGCCGCCGCGCTGCCGGTCATGGAGGGCAAGGCGGCCCTGTTCAAGCGCTTCGCCGGGATCGACGCCTGGCCGATCTGCCTGGACACCCAGGACACCGACGAGATCGTCGCCATCGTCAGGGCGATCGCCCCGGGCTTCGCCGGCATCAACCTGGAGGACATCTCCGCGCCGCGCTGCTTCGAGATCGAGGCCCGGCTGCGCGAGGCCCTGGACATCCCGGTCTTCCACGACGACCAGCACGGCACCGCGATCGTGGTGCTGGCGGCGCTGATGAACGCGCTCAAGGTGGTCGGCAAGGAGATCTCCGGGATCCGGGTGGTCATGTCGGGCGCCGGCGCCGCCGGCACCGCGATCCTCAAGCTGCTGATGGCCGCGGGTGTCGAGCACGCCACCGTGGCGGACGTGCGGGGCGTGGTCCACCAGGGCCGTGACGACCTCGACGAGAACCTGCGCTGGATCGCCGACCACACCAACCGCTCGGGCCGTACCGGCAGCCTCAAGGAGGCCGTGGCGGACGCCGACGTCTTCATCGGCGTCTCGGCCCCGAACGTGCTGGACGGCGACGACCTGGCCACCATGGCCGGGGACGCGATCGTCTTCGCGCTGGCCAACCCGGATCCGGAGGTCGACCCGGCGGTGGCCCGGCAGACCGCCGCGGTGGTCGCCACCGGCCGCAGCGACTTCCCGAACCAGATCAACAACGTGCTGGTCTTCCCCGGCGTCTTCCGCGGCCTGCTGGACGCGCAGAGCCGCACGGTCAACACCGAGATGATGATCGCCGCCGCCCGGGCGCTGGCGGCCACCGTCGGCGACGACGAGCTCAACCCGAACTACATCATCCCCAGCGTGTTCCACAAGGACGTGGCCAAGACCGTGGCCGCCGCCGTCCGGGACGCCGCCCTGGCCGCCGCCTCGGAGGCGCCCGCGCCGGCCCGTCCGACCCCGGGCATCGTCGGCACGCTCGACACCGCCTCCTTCCCCGCCGTGCGGCTCTGACCTCGGACGTCGTCGACGGGCCCCTGCGCCGGGCCCGGCGTCCGGCCTCCGCGACGGTGTCCGCACCGTGGCGTGGATCGATCAAATGACCGATTAACGGTCGTACCCGCCCATTCCCGCCCCGAACCCTTGCGACACAAGGGCGAGGGGCGTGTTTGGGCTTGTCGGACCTAGGGCGTACGGTAGCCCTGCACGGGGCAGGCGTGTCCGACAAGTACGGAACGTCCCCCTGGCCTTCCGGCGCGTCCTCCCGACCGCCGCCCGCGCCCGGTCCGCCGGAGCCGACGGAGCGTCACACCTCCGGCGGGCGGGCGCTGTTCGGGTCGTGGCGCCGGGGCCCGATTGGCTTTCTCGGGGCCGGTCGGGGCAGGATTCGTATCCGGGCAGGCAGGCGGGCCTTCGAGGGCACGGCGCGCGGCACTGGGTGCGGACCCGGCTCGCGACCACGCATTGCCTGCATGAGCACAGTGTGCGGACCCGCGGCCCATCGGGGTGCCTCCCGGTGGGAGTACCGACGGGCCCCGGCACACCGCAAGCGAACAGACCACAGGAGTACACATGAACCGCAGTGAGCTGGTGGCCGCGCTGTCCGAGCGCGCCGAGGTGACCCGCAAGGACGCCGACGCCGTTCTGGCCGCCTTCGCCGAGATCGTCGGCGAGGTCGTCGCCAAGGGCGACGAGAAGGTCACCATCCCCGGTTTCCTGACCTTCGAGCGCACCCACCGCGCGGCCCGCACCGCCCGCAACCCGCAGACCGGCGAGCCGATCCAGATCGCGGCCGGCTACAGCGCCAAGGTGAGCGCCGGCTCCAAGCTCAAGGAAGCCGCCAAGGGCGTCTGAACGACCTCTTGAACGGCCGGGAGGCCGGGTCCCCCTCGTGGGGACCCGGCCTCCCGCCGTTGTGTCCGGCGGCCCCGCGGGGCCGCCGGACGTCACCGGTCAGGCGTCGACGAGCTCACCGCTCGGCTCGCCCGCGGCCACCGCGGGCAGCTCGCCCGGCAGCTCGGCGTGGGCGCCGAGGTCGCGCAGCTTGTCCATGAAGTTCTCGTAGCCGCGGTTGATCAGGTCGATGCCGTGCACGGTCGAGGTGCCCTCGGCCGCCAGCGCCGCGATCAGGTACGAGAAGCCGCCGCGCAGGTCCGGGATGACCAGCTCGGAGCCGATCAGCTTGGACGGGCCGGAGACCACCGCGGAGTGCAGGAAGTTCCGGGCGCCGAAGCGGCACGGGGTCGCGCCCAGGCACTCGCGGTAGAGCTGGATGTGGGCGCCCATCTGGTTCAGCGCGCCGGTGAAGCCCAGCCGCGACTCGTACACCGTCTCGTGGACGATGGACAGGCCGGTCGCCTGGGTCAGCGCGACAACCAGCGGCTGCTGCCAGTCGGTCTGGAAGCCGGGGTGGACGTCGGTCTCCAGGGCGATCGCCTTGAGCTCGCCGCCCGGGTGCCAGAAGCGGATGCCCTCGTCGTCCACCTCGAAGGCGCCACCGACCTTCCGGAAGGTGTTGAGGAAGGTCATCATCTCCAGCTGGCGGGCGCCGCGGACGTAGATGTCGCCCTTGGTGGCCAGCGCCGCGCAGGCCCAGGAGGCGGCCTCCAGCCGGTCCGGCAGCGCCCGGTGGTTGTAGCCGCCCAGCTCGTCCACACCGGTGATGAGGATGGTGCGGTCGGTGCCCAGGGTGATGATCGCGCCCATCTTCTGCAGCACGCAGATCAGGTCGACGATCTCCGGCTCGATGGCCGCGTTGCGCAGCTCGGTGACGCCCTCGGCGAGGACGGCGGTGAGCAGCACCTGCTCGGTCGCGCCGACCGACGGGTAGGGCAGCTCGATCCTGGTGCCGCGCAGCCGCTGCTGGGCCACCAGGTAGGTGCCCTGCGGGTGCTTCTCGATGGTGGCGCCGAACTGGCGCAGCACCTCGAAGTGGAAGTCGACCGGGCGGCCGCCGATGTCGCAGCCGCCCAGGCCCGGGATGAAGGCGTGGCCGAGGCGGTGCAGCAGCGGGCCGCAGAAGAGGATCGGGATGCGCGAGGAGCCGGCGTGGGCGTCGATGTCGGCGACGTTGGCGCTCTCCACGTGCGAGGGGTCGAGGATCAGCTCGCCGTCCTCGTCGCCGGTGCGGACGGTCACGCCGTGCAGCTGCAGCAGACCTCGGACCACCTTGACGTCGCGGATGTCCGGAACGTTGCGCAGTCTGCTGGGGCCCTGGCCGAGCAGGGCGGCGACCATGGCCTTGGGGACCAGGTTCTTCGCACCGCGGACGCGGATCTCGCCTTCGAGCGGGTTTCCGCCGTGGACCAGCAGGACGTCGTCGGTCATCGTTCTCGCAATCCGGGGTGCCAGAGGAGTGGGGCGGGCTCGGCGACGAGCCAGGCGGTGGAGCGTTTCACGGGCGCGTCGGGCCCCCGGCGTGACCGAGTCGGCACCGTGGAGGGGCGTCCACCATCAGTAGATGGTAGTGGTCGTGCCGACGGTTCCCGTGAGCCTCTCCCGTGATGGTGCTCTCCCCGGGCCCGGGGCGCGCGTCGGCGGGTCCGTACGGGTGTTCGTGGCGAGTGGGGCCGGACGGCCGGTGCGGTCGCCGTTTCGGGTGCCGCCGCCGGGGGTTCTGCGGGATCATGTGAGGCATGACGGCGGCCCATTCGCACGGAGGCCGGTCCCACACCGGCCGTCTGCTCGTCGCGACGCCCGTGCTCACCGACCCGAACTTCGCCCGGGCGGTGGTGCTCCTCCTCGACCACGACGCCGAGGGGGCGCTCGGTGTCGTGCTGAACCGGCCGACGCCGGTCGAGGTCGGGACGGTGCTGGACGGCTGGGGGATACTGGTCGGCCTGCCCGCGGTGGTGTTCCAGGGCGGGCCGGTGGCGCTGGACTCGGCGCTGGGCCTGGCGGTGGCACCGGGGGAGCCGGGCACCGGGGAGCCGCTCGGCTGGCGCCGGGTCCACGGCGCGATCGGCCTGGTGGACCTGGAGGCGCCGCCCGAGGTGCTGGCCGGGGAGCTCGGGGCGCTGCGGATCTTCGCCGGCTACGCGGGCTGGGCGCCCGGGCAACTGGAGTCGGAGATCTCCACCGGGGCCTGGTACCTGGTGGAGTGCGAGCCCGGGGACATCTCCAGTCCGGAGCCGGAGCGGCTGTGGCGCGCGGTGCTGCGGCGCCAGCGCGGGCCGCTGGCGCTGCTGGCGACCTATCCGGACGATCCGACCCTGAACTGAGTCCGGCCCCGCGTCCGGAACCGGTTCCGGACGCGGGGCCGGGGCCGATTCGAAGGTGCGCCGTCACGTCGGCGCCGCGACACTGGCCCGCTTCTCCGGGGCGCCCATAGACTTGGCACTCATGAGCACTCTTGAGCCCGAGCGCGGCCTCGGCACCGGCACCCTGGTCGAGCCCGTCCCGCAGGTGTCCCACGGGGACGGCGACCACGAGCGCTTCGCGCACTACGTCCAGAAGGACAAGATCATGGAGAGCGCGCTCTCCGGATCCCCGGTGGTGGCGCTCTGCGGCAAGGTGTGGGTGCCCGGTCGCGACCCGAAGAAGTACCCGGTCTGTCCGATGTGCAAGGAGATCTACGACGGCATCGGCAAGCCGCAGGACGGGGACGGCGACAAGGGCAAGTAGCCCGCGCCGACCGAGTTCCGCACACCACCGTTTTGCATGGTGCCGCGATTCCCGAGTGGTCTATGCCACTGGTCGGGGTCGGGGCAGGATGGCGCAATGGACCTCATCCCCGCTCCCGTGAGTTCCGTCCGCCTCCCGGACCAGGACTTCCCGCTCGACCGGACGACCACCCTGACCGCGCCGCCCGAGCTGGCCGGGGCCGAACGGTGGCTGCGTTCCTCGCTGACCGCCGCCACCGGCCTGCCGCTCGCCCCGGGGCGGCCCGGCGAGGGTGTCGAACTGCTCCTCGACCCGGCGCTCGCCGCCGAGGCGTACCGGATCTCGGTGCGCCCCGGCCACGCGGTGATCACCGCCGGCGGCCCCGCCGGCGCGCTCTGGGGCGCCCAGACGCTGCGCCGGCTGCTCGGCCCGGACGCCTACCGGCGCGCGCCGCTGCGTTCGTCCGACTGGGTGCTGCCCGGCGTCGACCTCGCGGACGAGCCGCGGTTCGGCTGGCGCGGCGCGCTGCTGGACGTCGCCCGGCACTTCCTGCCCAAGTCCGACGTGCTGCGCTTCGTCGACCAGCTGTCCGCGCACAAGCTCAACGTGCTGCACCTGCACCTGACCGACGACCAGGGCTGGCGGGTGGAGATCAAGCGTTACCCCGGGCTCACCGAGCGGGCGTCCTGGCGTGAGCGCTCGATGGTCGGCTACCGCTCCGCCGGGCGCCGCGACGACTGCCCGCACGGGGGCTTCTACACCCAGGCCGACCTGCGCGAGATCGTCGCCTACGCGGCCGAGCGGGCCGTCACGGTGGTGCCCGAGATCGACCTGCCGGGCCACACCCAGGCCGTCGTGGCCGCCTACCCCGAGCTGGGCAACGCCGACGTGGTGGACACCGGGGCCCTCGGGGTGTGGACCGACTGGGGGGTCAGCCACAACGTGCTCAACCCCTCCGAGGCCACCCTGCGGTTCTTCGAGGGCGTGCTGGAGGAGGTCCTGGAGATCTTCCCGTCCGAGTTCGTCCACCTCGGCGGCGACGAGTGCCCCAAGGAGCAGTGGAAGGACAGCGCGGCCGCGCAGGAGCGGATCCGCGAGCTGGGCCTGGACAACGAGGACGAGCTGCAGAGCCACATCATCCGGCACTTCGACCGCTGGCTGGCCGAGCGCGGCCGCCGGCTGATCGGCTGGGACGAGATCCTGGAGGGCGGCCTCGCCCCGGGCGCCGCCGTGGCGTCCTGGCGCGGTTACGGCGGCGGCATCGCCGCCGCGCAGGCCGGGCACGACGTGGTGATGTGCCCCGAGCAGCACGTCTACCTGGACCACCGGCAGGCACCGGGCGAGGACGAGCCGATCCCGGTCGGCTTCGTGCGCACCCTGGAGGACGTCTACCGGTTCGAGCCGGTGCCGGCCCAGCTCGACGCGGAGGCGGCGCGCCGGGTGATCGGCACCCAGGCGAACCTGTGGAGCGAGTTCATGGACAGCGCCCGGGACATCGACTACCGGGCCTTCCCCCGGCTCGCGGCCTTCGCCGAGGTCGCCTGGTCGGCGCTGCCCGCCGACCCGGCCGCCCGCGACTTCGCCGGCTTCGAACAGCGGATGGCCGGTCACCTGGAGGTGCTGGACGCGCTCGGCGTCGAGTACCGCCCGGCCGCGGGCCCGCACCCGTGGCAGACCCGCCCGGGGGTGGTGGGCCGACCGATCGAGGGCCCGCCGCCGGCGGTCTGAACCGGAGGCCCGCGGGAACTTCCGGGTGGGCGTCGGACGTCAAGAACAGATGAACATCCGCCCCGGTCCGGACCGGACCGGGGCGGATACCGCCCGGTATCGGTCTCAATCGGGCAGTACCGTTCGCCTGCCCCGAAATGATCATCGAGCATTGTGTGCCAGAGTTGCCCAACCCGGCCCGATCGCCCGTACCCTACGGGCCAGGCCGGGCTGCCGGAGCGGACACCCCCGTCCAGGGGCCGCGGGCGGCAGGCGATCGATGAGCAAGTGGAGCACGGTGGGACCCAGGTGAACCGGACGATCATGCTGCCGGCCTCCCTCGACGAGGCCGTCGAAGCGCTGGCCGCTCACCCGGCCGCGGTGCCGGTGGCCGGCGCCACCGACCTGATGGAGGCCGTCAACGCGGGACGTCTCCGCCCCGCCTCCCTGGTCGGCCTCGGCCGGATCACCGAACTCCGCGGCTGGCGCTACGAGGACGGCGGCACCGCGGTCCTCGGCGCCGGGCTGACCCACGCCCGGATGGACCGGCCGGACTTCGCCGCGCTGATCCCCGCGCTCGCCGACGCCGCCCGCACCGCCGGGCCCCCGCAGGTCCGCAACGTCGGCACCCTCGGCGGCAACATCGCCACCGCCGCCCCGGCCGGCGACACCCTGCCGGTGCTCGCGGCGCTGGAGGCCAGCGTCACCCTGGCCCGGGCCGGCGCCACCCGCGAGGTCCCGGTCAGCCACCTGCTGACCGGTCTCGACCCGCTGCGGCCCGGCGAACTGCTCACCTGGGTGCGGGTCCCGCTGCTGCACGCCCCGCAGGTCTTCCTCAAGGCCACCGGCCGCAGCGGCCCCGCCCGTGCCACCGCTTCCGTCGCCCTGGTCCTGGACCCGGCCCGGCGCGCCGTCCGCTGCGCCGTCGGCGCCGTCGCCCCGGTGCCGCTGCGGCCGCTGGAGGCCGAGGCGTGGGTGGCGGGCTGCATCGACTGGGACGGTTCGCGGGAGATCGACCCCGCCGCGACCGCGGCCTTCGGCGAGTACGTGGCCGCGGCCTGCGTCCCCGACGGCTACGGCGCGGAGGGCGCCTGGGAGGCCGTCACCGAGGGGCCGAGCGCGGCCGCCGTCCGTCTGCGGCGTACCGTAGCCGTGCTGGCCCGCCGGGCACTGGGAAGGGCGCTCAAGTGACCACAGACCACCCCATCGAGGCCCTGGACGCGGGGATGCTCGACCACGCGCACGACCACGCGCCGCAGGTCAGCCGGGAGCTGCGGCCGACCACCTCGTACAGCCTGCGGGTCAACGGCTTCGAACGGCCCGTCACGGACGCCTGGATCGGCGAGAGCCTGCTCTACGTGCTGCGCGAGCGGCTGGGCCTGGCCGGCGCCAAGGACGGCTGCGAGCAGGGCGAGTGCGGGGCCTGCTCGGTGCAGGTCGACGGCCAGCTGGTGGCCGGCTGCCTGGTGCCCGCCGCGCTCGCCCAG
Source organism: Kitasatospora sp. NPDC094019 (assembly GCF_044764505.1). NCBI lineage: Bacteria > Bacillati > Actinomycetota > Actinomycetes > Kitasatosporales > Streptomycetaceae > Kitasatospora > Kitasatospora sp. NPDC094019. The sequence goes on along the minus strand of NZ_JBIWIF010000011.1, from coordinate 208,372 downwards.
GACAGCGAGATCAACACCGTCGAGGGCCTGTCGGCCGGCGGCGGCGCCAGCGACGTCCAGCAGGCGCTGGCCGAGTCCGGCGCGGTGCAGTGCGGCTACTGCGTGCCCGGCCTGGCGATGGCCGTGCACGACCTGCTCCAGCGCAACCACCGGCCCACCGAGGTCGAGGCGCGCCAGGCGCTGTGCGGCAACCTCTGCCGGTGCACCGGCTACCGGGGCGCGCTGGCCGCCGTGCAGACCGTCGCCGACGCGCGCGCGGCCGCGGCCGGTGCCGTGGAGGCCGTCGCCGAGGAGGCCCCGGCCGCTCCGGCGCCGACACCCGCGGCCGCCGCCGCGGACCCCGGGCCGGCGACCACCGACCTGCCGGTCTACACCGAGGACGCCTGGATCGAGCACGTCCCGCAGCCGCCCGCCGAGCAGGCGGCCCCCCCGGCCGGCCCCGGCGCGGCCCCTGGGTACGGCGCCCCGGGCGGGCCCGGCCGGACCGACGGCCAGGGCGGCTACGACAGCGGGGTGTACGACACCACCGTGCTGGCCCCGATCCGGGACGTCCCGGCGCAGCGGGCCGACGGCTCCACCGGTTTCTTCCCCGCCCAGGGCTACCCCGAGCAGCAGCCCTACCCCGGCGCGACCCCGGCGCACGGCACCTACCTGCCGGGGAACGGCTACCCCGACCAGGGCGGCTACCCGCAGCAGCCCGGCTACGACAGCGCCTCGGCGTACGACGGCCCGGTCTACGAGACCCCCGCCACCCCCGCGCACGGCACGCCGTACGTCCCCGCGCCGCACGGTGCCCCGGCCGAGGGCACCGCCCAGGCCGGCGTCCCGTACGGCGCCACCCCCGCCCACGGCATCCGGCTCCCCGAGGACGACCACGCATCATGACGTCGCCTACCGACATCGGCGCAGCACTCCAGCAGGACGGTGACGCGGGCGGCGCGACGGAGCCGTTCGGGCTGGGCAGTTCCCCGCTGCGCAGTGATGCCCTGCCCAAGGCGCTCGGCATCTTCCCGTACGCCGCCGACCTGTGGGCCGAGGGCCTGTTGTGGGGCGCGGTGCTGCGCTCGCCGCACCCGCACGCCCGGATCCTCGGCATCGACACCTCGGCCGCGCTGGCCCTGCCCGGTGTGCACGCGGTGGTCACGGCCGCCGACCTGCCGGCCGGTCCGGACGGCGGTCCGGACGGCGCGCCGTCCGGACCGATCGTCGCCGACCGCCCGGTGCTGGCCGCCGGAGTGGTCCGCCACCACGGCGAGCCGGTGGCCGCGGTCGCCGCCGACCACCCCGACACCGCCCGGCTCGCGGTCGGTCTGATCGTCGTCGAGTACGAGCCGCTGGAGGCCGTCACCGACCCCGAGCAGGCTTTCACCGCCCCGGCGCTGCACCCGGACGGCAACCTCTTCCGCCATCTGCCGCTGCGGACCGGCGACCCGGAGGCGGCCGGCGAGATCATCGTCGAGGGCCTGTACCAGGTGGGCCGGCAGGACCCGGCCCCGCTCGGCGCCGAGGCCGGCCTGGCCGTGCCGCGCCCGGACGGCGGGGTCGAACTCCACCTGTCCTCCACCGACCCGCACGGCGACCGGGACCGCACCGCCGCCTGCCTGGGCCTGGAGCCGGACCGGGTGCGGCTGGTGGTCACCGGGGTGCCCGGCGCCACCTCCGACCGTGAGGACCTCTCCTTCCAGGTCACCCTGGCGCTGCTGGCGCTGCGCACCGGCCGCCCGGTGAAGATGACGCTCACCCGTGAGGAGTCCTTCCACACCCACACCTCGCGGCACCCGGCGCTGCTGCGCTACCGCCACCACGCGGACGCCGATGGCACGCTGGTGAAGGTCGAGGCGCAGATCCTGCTGGACGGCGGCGCCTACGCGGACGTCTCGGCCGAGGCGCTGGCCGCCGCCACCGCCTTCTCGGTCGGTCCGTACAACTGCCCCAACGTCTTCGTGGACGCCTGGGCGGTGCGGACGAACAACCCGCCGGCCGGCCGGATGCGCGGCGAGGGCGCGCTGCAGGTGTGCTTCGCCTACGAGTCACAGCTGGACCAGTTGGCCGCCCGGATCGGGGTGGACCCGGTGGAGGTCCGCCGGCGCAACGTGATGGCGACCGGGGACCCCCTGCCCACCGGACAGGCCGTGACCTGCCCGGCGCCGGTGGCCGCGCTGCTGGACGCCGTGGCCGCGGAGCCGCTGCCGGCGCTGCCGGTGGACGACCCGGACGCCGAATGGCTGCTGCCGGGCGGGCCCGGCGGCGCGGGCGACCCGGCCGCGGTGCGGCGGGGGATCGGCTACGCGCTGGGCATGGTGCACATGCTGGGTGCCGAGGGCGAGGACGAGGTCGCCACCGCGACGGTGCGGGTCAGCGGCGACCACGCCACGGTGATCTGCGCCGCGGTCGACGCCGGCCAGGGCTTCGCCACGCTGGCCCGGCAGATCGTGCAGAGCGTGCTGGGCGTCGGCGAGGTGTACATCGCGCCCGCCGACAGCGACCAGGCGGAGGCCGGGCCGGCGGCCCGGGGCCGGCACACCTGGGTGTCCGGCGGCGCGGTCGAGCGGGCCGCGCTGATGGTCCGCCACCAGCTGCTGCAGCCGATCGCCGCCGACTTCGGGATGTCGGTGGAACTGCTGCAGATCGCCGACGGCAAGATCACCTCGTACGACGGTGTGCTCGGCATGCCGGTGGCCGAGGCGCTGGAGGGCAAGGAGCTCTGGGCGACCGCGCAGTGCCGCCCGCACCCGACCGAGCCGCTGGACGAGGCCGGGCAGGGCGACGCCTTCGTCTCCATCGCGTTCTGCGCGATGCGCGCGGTGGTGGACGTGGACATCGAGCTGGGCGCGGTCCGGGTGGTCGAGGTGACGGTGGCCCAGGAGGTGGGCCGGGCGCTGAATCCGCGCCAGATCGAGGACCGGATCGAGGCGGGGGTCGCCCAGGGCGTCGGCCTGGCGCTGCTGGAGGACCTCCGCACCGAGGGCGGCGTGCTGGCCAACCCCTCGCTGACCGGTTACCGGCTGCCGACCGCGCTGGACACGCCGGAGATCCGGGTCGCCGCCCTGCTGGAGGAGCGCGACGTGGTGGCCCCGTTCGGGGCCAAGGCGGTCAGCGCGGTGCCCGCGGTGACCGCGCCGGCGGCGGTGGCCGCGGCGGTCCGGGCCGCCACTGGCCTGCCGGTGGGCCGGCTGCCGATCCGCCCGGAGGACGCCGTCACCGGCTGAGCCGGTGCCACCGGGTGAGCCGGTGCCACCGGGTGATTCCGCGGCGATCGCGGAATCACCCGGTGCCCGGGCTTTTCTTCGGAAAGCACGACGAATTGCCGGTCGGCCTTTTCGGGGCCGGACCGGCAATTCGTTTTCGGGGAGGCCATGACGGGAATCGAACCCGTGTACACCGCTTTGCAGGCGGTTCCCTGATCCACTCGGGCACACGGCCGTGGGGTGGGGCTGGTGGTGCGGCTGGACTGCGGGTGCGCTCAGGCGCAGCGGCAGCAGCGACAGGGGCGACAACAGTGGGGAGCGGTGGCACAGGTGCGGGGCGCGTGGGCCGCCGTGTTCCTGTCCATGTCCGACTCCTGTCGTCGTCCGCCGTGTTGGTGAATTCAGTCTGGCGGAATGCCGGGCGGAGCGTCAATATCCTTTTGTAAATTCCGTGTGGCGGGATTCACGGAGGGGTGTGCTACGGTCGGGAGCAGGTGGCCCCCGACGGCCGCCCCGGACGAGCGCGTCGTACCCGGTGACGACAAGACGGCGCAGTGACAGCGGCAACCCGGCCGCTGCCGACTGCGGAGGTACGACCGTCATGGCTTGGCTCGTTCTGCTTGTTTCCGGTGTCCTGGAGACCGTCTGGGCGGTGGCCCTGGAATCCTCCAAGGGCTTCTCGCGGCTGGTCCCGACCGTGGTGTTCGGTGTGGCGCTGGCGCTCTCGATGGGCGGACTGGCGTACGCGATGCGCTCGATCCCGATCGGCACCGGCTACGCGATCTGGGTCGGCATCGGCGCGGTGGGCACGGCGCTGTACGGCATGACCGTGCTCGGCGACGCGGTGACCCTGGCCCGGATCGGCTGCCTGCTGCTGATCGTCTCCGGCGTGGTGGGCCTGAAGGTGCTGCACTGAGCCACCCGGGGGCGGGGTCCGAAGGTACCGCGCCGGGCCGCCCGAAGGGGCCGGGCCGAGCCGTCCGGAAGGCCCCGCGCCGGGTCCTCGGCCTCCGGTCCTAGGACTGTCGGCGGAGGCGGATCCCGACCGCGGTCAGGGGCCATCGGGCCGGATGCGCCTTACGATCATACGTATGACCACAGCCTCCCCCGTGTCGGCCGACACCGCCCCCGTTCCGATATCGACCGACCCCGGCGGAGGGGTCATGGGCGACCGCTTCCGGGCGCTGACCCTGGGCATCGTCTCGGTGGTGCTGGTGATCGCCTTCGAGGCGACGGCCGTCAACACCGCGATGCCGGTCGCCGCCCGTGAACTCGACGGGCTCGGGCTGTACGCCTTCGCCTTCTCCGGCTACTTCACCACCACCCTGTTCGCCCTGGTCGTCTCCGGCCAGTGGTGCGACCGCAGCGGGCCGCTGCGGCCGCTGTTCACCGGCATCGTGGTGTTCGGTGCCGGGCTGCTGGTGGCCGGGGCGGCGCCGGGAATGTGGATCTTCGTGGGCGGCCGGGCGATCCAGGGCCTCGGCGGCGGCCTGGTGATCGTCGCGCTCTACGTGGTGGTCGGCCGGGCCTACCCCGAACGACTGCGGCCCTCGGTCTTCGCGGCCTTCTCCTCGGCCTGGGTACTGCCCTCGATCATCGGCCCGGTGGTCTCCGGGGCGGTCACCCAGCACATCGGCTGGCGCTGGGTGTTCCTCGCCGTGCCGGTGCTGATCCTGCTGCCGCTCGCGGTGATGGGCCCGGCGCTGCGCCGCTCGGAGAAGGCGCAGCCGGTGCTCAGGGGCGGCGGGTTCGACCGCCGCCGGACCGGGCTGGCCGCGATGGCCGCGCTGGGCGCGGGCCTGCTGCAGTACGCGGGCCAGCGGCGCGACCTGCCCGGGCTGCTGCCGGCCGTCGCGGGTGCGGCGCTGCTGGTCCCGGCGGTGCTGGGGCTGCTGCCGGCCGGGACGCTGCGGGCGGGGCGCGGACTGCCGACGGTGATCCTGCTGCGCGGGGTCGCGGCCGGGGCGTTCTTCGCGGCCGAGGCGTTCATCCCGCTGATGATGGTGACCGAGCGCGGGTTGTCGCCGACGCTGGCGGGTCTCACCCTGACCAGCGGCGGCCTGTCCTGGGCGCTGGGTTCCTGGATCCAGGGCCGGCCGGGGGCGGAGCGGCACCGGGCGCTGATGATCCGCGGCGGCTTCGCGCTGACCGCGGTGGCCATCGCGGGCGCGGCGCTGGTGCTCGTCCCGGCGGTGCCGGCCTGGGTGGCGGCGGTGGCCTGGGGCGTCGGCGGGATCGGCATGGGCCTGGCGGTGGCGAGCATCAGCGTGCTGATGATGAAGCTGTCCACGCCCGAGGACGCCGGGGCCAACTCGGCCTCGCTCCAGGTGAGCGACGCGCTGGGCAATGTGCTGCTGGTGGGGCTGGCCGGGGTGCTGTTCGCGGCGCTGGGCGGCGGCTCGGTGGCCGCCGCCCACGACGGCGCCGCGGGCACCGGGTCGACCGCGGCCTTCACGGTGATCTTCCTGGTCATGACCGGGGTGGCGCTGCTCGGCGCCCTGGTCGCCGGCCGGGTCCGGAAGGCGCCGGCCGAGCCCTCGGCCGGCTGACCGGTCGGGCGGGAGGACCTCCGGCGGACCCGGCCCGTCCGGCCCGGCCTCTGGCCTCAGAAGCTCTCCCAGCCCCCGGCCGGCGCCTGGCCGGGGGCGAGGCCCTGCAGTTTGCGCAGCAGCGCCGGCTCCTGGGCGTCCAGCCAGTCGACCAGCTGGCGGAAGGACACCATCCGCACCTCGGGCCGGTCGGCGATCGCCTTGATCACCTCTTCGACGGCGTTCATGTAGATGCCGCCGTTCCACTCCTCGAAGTGGTTGCCGATGACGAACGGGGCGCGGTTGGTGGTGTAGGCGCGCTCGAAGCCCATCAGGTAGGAGTCCCGGGCCTGGGTCTGGAAGCCGGGGTGGAGCGCCGGGTCGGCCTTGGTGTTGCTCCCGCACTGGTTGAACATGATGTTGTAGTCCATCGACAGCACCTGGAAGGTGTGGCCGGGGAAGGGGATGGACTGCAGCGGGAGGTCCCAGAGCGCACCGCCCTGGATCTTCTGCGGCCAGGTCTGGGTGCCGTTGCCGCTGCTGTCGTAGCGCCAGCCGCGCCGGACGGCGGTGGGGAGCAGGTTGCGCTGCCCTTCCAGGCAGGGGGTGCGGCTGCCGATCAGCTCCTTGCGGTAGTCGAAGGGCAGCGCCGGCAGGTCGGTGAAGCCGGTGTTGGTCCGCCAGTTCGTGACGAAGCCCATCGCCTGCTCGATCTCGCTGTCCCACTCCTCGGCGGACCACTGGCCGACGCCGTTGGCGCCGCAGAAGTGCCCGTTGAAGTGGGTGCCGATCTCGTGCCCCTCCAGCCAGGCGGCGTGCAGGTTCTCCAGGGTGTCGTGGATGTGCTGGTCGCTGAGGTAGCCGATGTCGGAGGCGCCGACCTTGTGCTGCGGCGGGTGGTAGAGGTCCTTCTTCCCCTCGGGCAGCAGGTAGGACCCGCTGAGGAAGAAGGTCATGGACGCGTTGTGCTCCCGGGCGAGCCGGCGGAAGCGGGCGAACAGGCCGTTGTCGAGCTCGGCGGCGCCGTCCCAGGAGAAGACGACGAACTGGGGCGGGCGCTGGCCGGGCCGCAGGGGTTCGAGCGAGGGCTGGTTCGGCTGCGGGCCGGTGTCCGAGGTGGAGCCGTCGCCGATCAGGGTGACCGGGGGCTTGGCGGCCTCGGTCGGGGTCGTGGCGTGGTCCTCGGCCGGGGTGGCCGGGACCGGGGCCGGAGTGGTCGCCTGTCCGCCGTCGGTATCGGTCCGGCTCGCGCAGCCCGCGGCGAGGCTGGCGGCGCCGGCGGCACCCGCGGCCAGCAGGGTGCGACGGGAGAGGGCGTCCATGGTCACTCCGTTCGTGGGGCGTGCGCGGGGGCGGGGCACGGCAGGCGCGCGCGACCGTCCGCCGGACCGGGTCCGGTGGGACAAGTGCGGTGATAAGCCTGTGAACGGGGCCAGCATGGCATGTGATCGGAAGCGGTCAGTGCTTCACCACGAACGGTCGGAAGTCATCGCCCGAAGGATGCAACCGCGATGACGTTCCTGAATGTCAGATGAAGAGATTGTCGCGACAACGTGCATCCGCCAGGTGACCGGAGAGTGGCGTCACGGTGACGACTCACCCGCTCGGACCACGTCGGACCGCCCGGCCCCTGCCGATCGGGGGGAGTGAGTACGACCATCGTAGGGATGTGGCATAAGGTCCGATCCGGTTGCATTGTTCTCAGACATCTCCCAGAAACCGGCAACCGTTCGACGTCAGCAGAGGGGAGCGCCGGTGGGCGCCCAGCAGAGCAGGAGCCCGTGGCCGGGCACCCTGGCGGTCGCCGCCGCGCTCGTGCTGGGGGCGTGGCTGCTGAACGACGGCGGCACCGTGCTGCCCCCGGCCCCCGGCTCCGGGCAGGCCCTCACCGGCTTCGCCCCGGTCTCCGTGGTGCCGCCGCTCGGTCCCTCCCGGCCGACCAGGATCCGGATCCCGGCCGTACGGCTCGACGCCCCGGTCACCGGACTCGGCCTCGACCGGGACGGCCACCTCCAGACCCCGCCGGACGAGGACCGCAACCTCGCCGGCTGGTACCGGGACGGGGCCGCCCCCGGCCAGCGCGGCACGGCGATCATCGCCGGCCACGTCGACAACCACAGCGGGCCCGCCGTCTTCTACGACCTGGGCGCGTTGCACCGCGGGGACCGGATCGAGATCCTCCGCGAGGACGGCCGCACCGCCGTCTACCAGCTCTACGCCATCGAAGTGCACGACCGAAAGGACTTCCCGGACGACCGGGTGTACCGCCAGGCCGCCGACGCCCAGCTGCGGGTCATCACCTGCGGCGGGGCCTACAGCGAGGAGCGTGGCTACGACGGCAACGTCGTCGCCTACGGCTTCCTGGCCGACACCAGGCGTTCGGGGACGAACGTATGACCACCGTCTCTCTCGCCCTGAGCTGGAACCCGATCGACTGGCCGCTGACCCGCGGCCCGATCCCGCGCGCCGTCCTGGTGGCCGGCTGGGGTTCCCTGCTGTTCCTCGCCTGCTACTCCCGCACCAGCGGGTGGTGGCGGCGCCGGCTGCCCGCGGCCCTGGTCACGGCGGCGGCGCTCAGCCTGCTGCTCGACACCGCCGTCGACGACTGGTGGCACCCCTTCCCCGAGGGGACCCCGCACTACGTCACCTGGTGGATCGCCGTCGGCCTGGTCGGGCTCTGCCTGGTCGCCTTCCGGCTGCGCGGCGCCGCGTTCCGCCGCAAGCTGCTGGCGGTCGCCGCCGGGGCCCTGGTGCTGCTGATGGCGTCCTCCCAGGTGAACCGGGGCTTCGACCAGTACCCGACCGGCCGGGTGATGCTGGCGCCGTGGCTGGAGAAGACCCAGGAGCTGACCACGGGGAAGGTCGCCGCCACCATCGGCCGGCCGCCCGGCAAGGTGCTGGAGGAGGTCTGGCAGGCACCGGCGGACCTCCCGGCGAAGGGCACGGTCTCCACGGTCGCCGTCCCGGGCACCAAGTCCGGCTTCGAGTCCCGCGACGGGTACGTGTACCTGCCGCCCGCCTACCAGGCCAGCCCCCGGCCGCTGCTGCCGGTGGTCGTGCTGCTGGCCGGTCAGCCCGGCACCCCGGGCGACTGGGTGTTCGCCGGCCAGATCGCCGACTCCCTCGACGCCTTCGCCGCCGAGCACCACGGGCTGGCGCCGATCGTGGTGATGGTCGACCAGCTGGGCTCGACCTGGAACAACACGCTCTGCCTCGATTCCAGGATCGCCAACGTGCAGACCTTCCTGGCCGAGGACGTGCCGGCCTGGGTGCACGCCAACCTCCAGACGGCCGAGGGCCGCAAGAGCTGGGTGATCGCCGGTGCCTCGATGGGCGGCACCTGCGCGCTCCAGCTCGCCGTCAACGCGCCCGAGGTCTACGGTTCGTTCCTCGACATGTCGGGACAGGACGAGCCCACCCTCGGCACCCGTGAGGAGACCGTCCAGGCGGCCTTCGACGGCGACGCGGCGAAGTTCGCCGCCGTCGACCCGCTCCAGGTGATGGCGCGGAAGAAGTTCCCGGACACCGCGGGGGCCATTGTGGTCGGCCGTGACGACGACGAGTTCCGACCGCAGCAGGAGAAGGTGTACCGCGCGGTCGTGGAGGCGGGAATGCAGGCCAAGTTCGATCTGATGCCCGGCGGGCACGGCTGGATCATCTTCCGGCCCGGCATCGCCGACCAGCTGCCCTGGCTGGCACAGCAGACCGGGATGATCCGGTGACGCTGCTCGGCGCCGCCCCGGGAGCGGCCGCCGAGCAGGAGCAGAACCGCGGCGGGGCACAGTCGCGGCTGCTCGTGCCCAAGTCCTTCCGCACCGGGTCGGGCTCCGAGCGCGTCGACGCCGCGGCGCCCGCGGGCACCGACGCCGTCGGGCCCGATCACAGCGCCCCGGGCCCGGGCCCGTCCGCGCCGCGGCCGCCGCAGCGCGTCGTCCGCGCGGCCGCCGGGCTCGTCACCCGGCTGGCCGCCCGGCTCGGCGAGGCCCCGCTGACCCTGGTGCTGCTGGTCGGCCTGTGGGCCGTCGGCGCCGCCACCGGCAGCCTCACCCGGGGCCCGTCCGACGCCCTGCTGGAGCAGGTCGGCATCGGCCGGCCGACCCTCCACGCGGGCCGCTGGTGGACGCCCCTCACCTCGCTGTTCTGGTGCTCCGGCATCGGCGCCTACGTCTTCACCAGCCTGCTGCTGCTCCTGGTCGGCCCGGCCGCCGAGCGTCGCCTCGGCCGGCTGCGCACCCTCGGGGTGCTGGTCGCCGGACAGCTGGCCGGCGTCATGGCCGGGACGGTCGCGGTCGCGGTCGGCGCGCGCCTCGGTGAGCAGTGGACCCTGTCCATAGCGGGCCAGACGGCGGTCGGCCCCGGCGTCGGCCTGTTCGCGCTGGCCGGCGTGCTCGGCTACCGGCTCACCGTGCTCTGGCGCCGGCGACTGCACCTGCTGGTGCTGCTGATGCCGCTGGTGATGGCGCTGTACGTGGGGCACCTGCAGAGCGTCCAGCGGTTCAGCGGGGCGCTGGTCGGCCTCGCCGCCGGCGCGCTGCTGTTCCGCCGCCGCCCGCACCTCCGCTCGCACCGCTCCTCGCACACCGAGACCCGGGTGCTGGTCGCGCTCTGCCTGGTCGCCGCCGCGCTCGGCCCGATGATCGCCTCGCTGTACGACAACGCGGCCGGCCCGTTCAACACCTTCTCGGAGATCTACCTCTCGCACCGGCTCACCCCGGACGAGGTCGCCGACTTCTGCTCGGTCTCGGCCCACGACTGCGCCCGCGCGCACGCCGTGCAGCGGATCTTCGACACCCCGGCCCGGCTGATGGCCACGCTCTTCCCCGCCCTGCTGCTGGTGCTCGCCGAGGGGCTGCGCCGCGGTCTGCGGTTCGCCTGGCGGATCACCGTCGCCACCGAACTGCTCTGGACCGCGATGCTGGTCGTCCTGTTCGCGGAGACCAGCACCGGTTCGAGCGACGTCGTCCAGTACTTCGTCGAGGCGCTGCTGCTGCCGATGGTCACCGTCGGCCTGCTGCTGGCCACCCGCAAGCGCTTCACCCTGCGGCTGCCGCGCGCGGTGCTCGGCCGGCTGCTCGCGGTGGTCGGCGGGGCGCTGGCCGTCGCCTCCGCCGCCTACACCGGGCTGGGTGTGCTCACCGCCGGGCAGTTCGAGCCGGGCGCGACCTTCCGCGGGCTGGTCCACGGGCTGCCGGCCCAGTTCCTGCCGCCCGCCTACAACGACCTGCTGCCGGACTACCCGATCGCGGTCGGCCCGTTCGCCCGCGCCCTGGAGACGTACTGCGGGCTCGGCTTCTGGGCGGTCGCGCTGGCCGCGCTGCTGCTGACCTTCCGCCGGCCGGTGGTCCAGGTCGCCGCCGAGGACGCCGCCCGGGCCCGGGCGCTGCTCACCGAGCACGGCGGCGGCACGCTGTCGTTCCTCACCACCTGGGACGGCAACCACTACTGGTTCGACGAGGAGGGCCGGGCCGCCGTCGCCTACCGGGTGCTGAACACCGTGGCGCTGACCACCGGCGACCCCTTCGGCGACCCGGCGGCCCGGGACAGCGCGGTGGCCGGCTTCGCCCGGTACTGCGACGCCCGGGGCTGGACGCCGTGCTTCTACAGCGTCACCCCGCAGACCCGGGCCGCCGCCGGGGAGCTCGGCTGGCGCTCGCTCCAGGTCGCCGAGGACACCGTGGTCGCCCTGCCCGACCTCGCCTTCACCGGTCGTAAGTGGCAGGACATCAGGACCGCGCTCAACAAGGCGGGCAAGCAGGGCATCACCGCCGAGTGGTGGTCGTACCACGAGGCGCCGCTGGCCCTGAAGGAGCAGATCCGGGCCATCTCCGAGGAGTGGGTCTCCGAGAAGGGCCTGCCCGAGATGGGGTTCACCCTCGGTGGCCTGGAGGAGCTGGACGACCCGGCGGTGCGGCTGCTGATCGCGATCGACGGGGACCGCGCCGTGCACGGCCTGACCAGCTGGATGCCGGTCTACGAGAACGGCGAGCCGGTCGGCTGGACGCTGGACTTCATGCGGCGCAGCTCGGACGGCTTCCGCGGCGTCACGGAGTTCCTGATTGCCTCGGCCGCGCTCGGCTTCAAGCAGGAGGGCGCGCGGTTCCTCTCGCTCTCCGGCGCGCCGCTGGCCCGGTCGGAGAAGGAGCCGCCGACCGGGCTGCAGAAGACCCTGGACTGGCTGGGCCGGGTGCTGGAGCCGGTGTACGGTTTCCGCTCCCTGCTCGCCTTCAAGGCGAAGTTCCAGCCGGAGTACCGGCCGATGTACATGGCGTACCCCGACCCGGCGGCGCTGCCCAGCATCACCCGGGCGATCGGCAAGGCGTACCTGCCGCACCTCACGCCGACGCAGGGCGTGCGGCTGATGCGCAAGCTGTCGTCCTAGCCGGGGCGCTCGTCCTCCGGGGTGCTCGCGCCCGCGCTACGCCGGCCGCCCCGGACTCCGCTCCGGGGCGGTCGGCGTTCGCCAGCGCGCGGCCGGGGCGTGCCCCTCAGCCGAGCAACTGGGCGAGGGCGCGGTCGGCGTCCAGGTGGAGGTGCTCCTCGCCCTCGGGCACCAGCAGGCTGCTGCGCCACAGGAAGCGCCGCAGGTCGGCGGCGTCGAACCGGACCAGCGCGGTGCCCTCGGGCGCGCGCAGCTCGACCAGGGCGCTCCGGCCGGGCCCGGGCCGCACCTGCACGTCGCCGAGGCCGGAGGGCAGCTCCAGGCCGCCCGCGAGCAGCCGGCGGGCGAAGACCCAGACGATGTCGCCGCCCTCCGGTCCGGCCGGGTCGGCCGGTTCGTCCAGCGAGAACTCGCCGGGGAAGGCCATCCGGACCGCGAGCGGGTCGTCCGTCCGGTAGGTGAGGGTGACCCGCAGCCGGGCGGACCGGCGCGCGGACAGGATCAGTCGGGCCTGGACGGTCTCTTCGGCGGTGGCGTGCACGGCGGTTCCCTTCGCTGGTGAGGCCGCGGCGGGCGGGGGAGGGTGGAGCGGCCTCACCCCGAAGAGAGTCGGTAGGAGGGGTTCCGCTTACTCGGGTTCTCCGGGTTTCCGATGTGATCCACCTCACGTCGATTTCCGGCCGCACCCGCCCCGAGCGGGGCGGACGCCGGCCCGGCCCGGCCCCGCCGTGGCCGCCCGAACGGCGCCGGGACCGGTACGCTGGGTGGGTTGTCCGAACGCCGTCCGACCGTGGATCGAGGCCGCGAAACCGCCTCTGACCTGCGATGATCCCCCCTCGGAGACCGTGAGTACTGCCGCCGCCCCGATGCCGCTCTTCTCCGACGCGAACGAGTCGCACGCGCCCGTCCGGGCCGTCGGCCATGCCGCGCCGACCTCCTCGCACCAGCTGTCCCCGGCCTTCCCCGGCCGTGCCCCCTGGGGTACCGCCGGCAAGCTCCGGGCCTGGCAGCAGGGCGCGCTGGACACGTACATCGAGAAGCAGCCGCGCGACTTCCTCGCCGTCGCGACCCCGGGCGCCGGTAAGACCACCTTCGCGCTGACCCTGGCCTCCTACCTGCTCCACAACCACCTGGTGCAGCAGATCACCGTGGTCGCGCCGACCGAGCACCTGAAGAAGCAGTGGGCCGAGGCCGCCGCCCGGATAGGCATCAGGCTGGACCCGGCGTACTCCTCCGGGCCGCTCTCCCGCGACTACCACGGCATCGTGGTCACCTACGCGGGCGTCGGCGTGAACCCGATGCTGCACCGCAACCGCACCGAGGCCCGCAAGACGCTGGTCATCATGGACGAGATCCACCACGCCGGTGACTCGAAGTCCTGGGGCGAAGCCTGCTTCGAGGCGTTCGAGCCGGCCGTCCGGCGCCTCGCGCTGACCGGTACGCCGTTCCGCTCGGACACCAACCCGATCCCCTTCGTCCAGTACGAGGCCGGGGGCGACGGCATCCGCAAGTCGGTCGCCGACTACACCTACGGCTACGGGCACGCGCTCGCCGACCACGTCGTCCGTCCGGTGATCTTCCTGTCCTACAGCGGCAACATGCGCTGGCGCACCAAGTCCGGCGACGAGCTGGAGGCCCGGCTCGGCGAGCCGATGACCAAGGACCTCATCGCCCAGGCGTGGCGCACCGCGCTCTCCCCGCAGGGCGAGTGGATCCCGTCCGTGCTGCAGGCCGCCGACCGCCGGCTGACCGAGGTGCGCAAGGCGATCCCGGACGCCGGCGGTCTGGTGATCGCCACCGACCAGAACGTGGCCCGTGCCTACGCCAAGATGCTGCGCGAGATCAGCGGCGAGAAGGTCACCCTGGTCCTGTCCGACGAGACCGAGGCTTCGCAGCGGATCTCCGACTACGCGGCCGGGACCTCGCGCTGGATGGTCGCGGTCCGGATGGTGTCCGAGGGCGTCGACGTGCCGCGGCTGTGCGTCGGCGTCTACGCCACCTCGATCTCCACCCCGCTGTTCTTCGCCCAGGCCGTCGGCCGCTTCGTGCGCGCCCGCAAGCGCGGCGAGACCGCCTCCGTCTTCCTGCCGACCGTCCCGATGCTGCTGGGCTTCGCCAACGAGATGGAGCTCCAGCGCGACCATGTGCTGGACCGGCCGAAGAAGGAGGGCGAGGGCCTCTTCGACGAGGAGGACCGGCTGCTCGCCGAGGCCGAGCGGGCCAACGACGGTCCGGACGGCGCGGGCGGCGACGAGTTCTCCTACGAGGCGCTGGGCTCCGAGGCGGTATTCGACCGGGTGCTGTACAACGCCATGGAGTTCGGGATGCAGGCGCACCCGGGCAGCGAGGAGGAGGAGGAGTACCTCGGCATCCCGGGCCTGCTGGAGCCGGACCAGGTGCAGATGCTGCTGCAGAAGCGCCAGCACCGGCAGATCCAGCGGAGCAAGGGCAAGCCGGCCGAGGAGGCCGATCTGCTGGAGCTGCCGGCCGAGCAGCGGCCGGTCGTGACCCACCAGGAACTGCGGGAGCTGCGCAAGGAGTTGAACGCGCTGGTGGCCGCCTGGCACCACCGCACCGACCAGCCGCACGGCACGGTCCACAACGAGCTGCGCCGGCAGTGCGGCGGTCCGCTGACCGCGCAGGCCACCGCCAATCAGCTGAAGGCGCGGATCGCCAAGATCCGGGAGTGGGCGGCGAAGTAACGATCCGCCGGGTCCGCCGGCTCCGGTCGCGTTCGCCGGGAGGGCGGCGGCCGGTGTTCCCGGGGTGTTCCGCGGGCGCTCCCGGAGGCCGTTCGGCGGCCGCCCGCGGGCGCTCCGGCGGCTCGTCCGGCTCCGGGCATCTGTCCGGACTTCGGACTGTGCTCGAACTTGCGCCCGGTTCGGCCGGGTGGAATGCGGTAGTTCGTCCGCTTCTGTGCCGCTGGAAGCAATTGATCTTGACCGAATTTTGGACAAACACTTCCGCCGCCGCATTTCCTTCACTACCTTTCCCCCACGCTCTCCCGCCGGGTGACCCCCCGCGGACGGGCGCCTCGGGGCCCCAGGACGTCAAGGACGACACACCGCGGCCCTGGCGCGGCCACCCCCCTGCGCGCGACCACCGAGTCCCGGACCGGCCAGCCGATCCGCGACCGCCGCGGAAAGGAATTGCGCGTCGTGACTGCAGAGACCTCCCAGACCCTGGACCGCGGTGTCAGGGTCCTCAAGCTCCTCGCCGATTCGGAGCGCGGGCTCACCGTGACCGAGCTGGCGGCCCGCCTCGCCGTCAACCGGACCGTTGTCTATCGGCTGCTGGCCACCCTGGAGCAGCACGGGCTGGTCCGCCGGGACATCGGCGGCCGGGCCCGGGTGGGCCTGGGTGTGCTCCGGCTCGCCCACCGGGTCCACCCGCTGCTGCGCGAGGCGGCCCTGCCCGCGTTGCGCAGCCTCGCCGAGGACCTCGGGGCCACCGCCCATCTCACCCTGGTGGACGGCAACGAGGCGCTCGCGGTGGCCGTCGTCGAGCCCAGCTGGACCGACTTCCACGTCGCCTACCGGACCGGACTGCGCCACCCGCTCGGGGAGAGCGCGGCCGGCCGGGCGATCCTGGAGGCCCGGACCTTCCCCAGTCAGCGGCGGCCGGAGCAGGGCTTCGTCATCACCCGGGCGGAGGAGCAGTCCGGCGCGTCCGGCGCCGCCGCCGCGCTGCTCGGGCTGAGCGGCATCGAGGGCAGCGTCGGCGTGGTGATGCTGAACGGGCTCGTCCCGGAGCGGGTCGGCCCCCGGGTGGTGGAGGCGGCCACCGAGGTCGCCGACGCGCTGCGCTGACCGTCCCGGTCCGCCGGGTGGGCCGTTCGGGTGGCCGTGTGCGTGCCCGCCGGACGGCCCCGGTGTGTTTGGATGCCCCTGTGTCCGACACCAAGCTGCCCGCCGCCCTGACCTCCCCCCGGACCAGGGCCCTCGCGCTCTGCGGCGCGACGGTCGCCGCCCTGTTCGGCGTGGCCGCCTTCGTCCCGCTGCCCTACACGCTGACCTTCCCCGGCGTGACCGCGGACACCCTGGGCAGCTACCAGGGCCGCCCGGTGCTCACCGTCACCGGCGCGCCGGTCCGTGCCACCCAGGGGCAGCTGCGGATGGTGACCATCTCGGCGACCAATCCGGGGGAGCGGACGACGCTGTGGCGCTCGCTCCAGGCGTGGTTCGACGAGGACGAGGCCGTTCGGCCCAGCGAGACCGTCTATCCGCAGGGGGACCCGGCCAAGGCCAACGAGGTCACCGCCCAGCAGATGGCCGAATCCCAGGACGCCGCCACCACGGCCGCGCTCGGCTACCTCCAGCTGTCGCCCGCGCAGGTGAAGGTCAGGATCGACCTCGGTGACATCGGCGGCCCCAGCGCCGGGCAGATGCTCGCGCTGGGCATCGTCGACAAGCTCCGCGGGGACGGCAGGGGCGGCGACCTGACCGGCGGGACGACCGTCGCCGGCACCGGGACCATCGACGACCAGGGCGTGATCGGACCGGTCGGCGGTGTGCCGCTCAAGACCCAGGCGGCGGCGCGGGACGGCGCGACCGTCTTCCTGGTGCCCAGGGACGAGTGCGCGGACGCCAAGGTCAACCTCCCGGCGGGGCTGCGGCTGGTGCCGGTGGGCACGCTCGGGGAGGCCGTCTCGGCGCTGGAGGCGTTGCAGGGCGGCGGGGCCGTTCCCGGGTGCTGAGCGCGGGCCGCCGGGCGGGCGGGGCCGTGGGCTACTCGGTGGCGGCCTGGTCGACCAGCGGCAGGATCCGGTAGGGCACCGGGTTCTCCAGCGCGATCGCGGTGGAGGAGCGGACGATCCCGTCGAAGCCCACCACCCGGTCGATCACCCGCTGCAGATCGGCGTTCGACCGGGCCACGATCCGCACCATCATGTCGCCGTGCCCGGTGATGGTGTGCAGTTCCAGCACCTCCGGCACCGCCGCCAGGTGCGCGCGCACGTCCGCCCCCTGGCCCTGGGAGATCTCCAGGGTCGCGAAGGCCGTCACCGGGTAGCCGAGCGCGGCCGGGTCCACCTCCGGGCCGAAGCCGCCGATCACCCCGCGCGACTGGAGCCGGTCCAGCCGGGCCTGGACCGTGCCGCGGGCCACCTGGAGCCGGCGCGAGCACTCCAGGACGCCGATCCGGGGCTCCTCGGCGAGCAGCCGGATCAGCCGGCCGTCCAGGGCGTCGATGGCGTCGTTGGTGCTCCCCGCGGCCGCCCCGGCCGTCCCGGCCGCGACGGCGGCGGCGACTCCGGCTCCCGGTCCGGCCCCTGGAGCGGCTCCCGGTCCGGGGCCGGCGGCGGTCGCGGCCGGTGCGGCCGGGGTGGTGCCGGAATGCCCTTGCCCGGTGGGCGAGTTGGGCGATCCGGTGGCGCCGGTCGGGCTGGCGGCGTGGGCGGGGGGCATCACGGGCTCCGTCCTCCGGTGGGCATTGTGTACAGCGGCGCGGCCGATTCTCCCGCCCCGGAGCACAGCTTGACCAGGAGGAAACGGAACAGTTGCGCGGAAGTCGCCCCGGCGCCACCCTCCAGCCACAACCCCGCGTGCCGGCCCCCACCGGTCCGCGGGCGGAACCGTGGTCCCGTACCCCCACCCGGGAGGGCTGACATGACCGACACCGCCGCCGAACCCGTGCTGCTCACCGCCGTCCGCGGCGCCGCCGGACCGGACGAGCCCGGCCTCCTCCCGATGGGCCGCGCCGACGCGGTGGTCTTCGTGGTCGGCGACGCCGAGCGGGCGGCCCACCGGTACGCGGTCGCGCTCGGTCTGCGCTGCACCGCGTACGCCGGGCCCGAGACCGGTGAACCCGAGACCGTCTCCTATGTGCTGCAGGCTCCCGGCACCCGCTTCGTGCTGACCTCGCTGGTCCAGGTGATCGGCCCGCGCGGCCGGGAGCTGGCCGGTCACCTGGACCGGCACGGGGACGGCGTGATCGACCTCGCGGTCGCCGTTCCGGACGTCTGTTACGCCTACGACTACGCCGTCGACCGGGGCGCGTCCTCGTTCGCCGAGCCGTACGAGGTGCGGGACGCGTACGGCACCGTGGTGCTCGCCGCGATCGGGGTTCCCGGCGGGACCAGGCACACCCTGGTCGACCGCTCCCGCTACCGGGGGCCCTACCTGCCGGGGTACGTGCCCTCCGAGCGGTGGTGACGGGGCGCGGACCCGACCCGCTCAGCGGGTGACGGTCTCGACCACCGGCGGGTGCCCGTTCCAGTACACGAACACCGAGTTGGCCTGGTTGTCCTTGGTGAAGTCGACCCGGATCCACTGCGGGCCGTCCCAGACCTGCATCTGCCAGCCCGGGTCCGGGGCGGCCGTGACCAACGAGGCCCGGTCGGACCGGAGGTCCAGGGCGACCTTGCCGCCCGGGACGAGGTAGCTGCGGACGGCGGACGTCGTGCTCGCGGTCGGCGTCGGGCGGTGCGACGCGGCGGCGGCGGTCGACGGGGCCGCGGGAGGCGCGGCGGCGGCCGGGCCGCCGGTCCGCGGCGGGGCGGCCGACACCGGGGCGGTGGACGGCGGCGCGGCCGGATCCGGCCGGCCGGCCGACTGCGTGGGTTCCGCCGACGGTGTCGGCGCGGGTCTCGTGCCACCGGCCGACGCCGGGGAGGGCAGCGGCAGCGCGGAGGGCTGTTCGAACGCGGCTCCGGTCAGCACCGTGTGCACGCCGAACCAGGACAGCGCCACCGCCGCCCCGGTGGCCGCCGCCCAGGCGCCGAGCTGTACCAGTCCGTTCCGCATAGTGCGCACATCCTGCCCCATCACCGTCCCCGGCAGGTGGGCACCCCCGCACTTCCGCAGGGGACTTGCACAAACCCCCCGCCGTCCGGCGGGACCTTCCCGAAGGGCCCACCGGTCGCTGCCCGAGGCGACCCCGAGGTACAGACCATTCGGGGCCGATGCCGTACCGTGCAGCCCCATGGCAACAGTGCTCGTGGTCGAGGACGACCCCTTCGTACGATCCGCCCTCATCCGCCACCTGTCCGACACCGGCCACGCCGTTCGCAGCGTGGGCACAGCCCTGGAGGCGCTGCGCGAGGTCGCCCAGGTCGGCTGCGACCTGGTGATCCTGGACCTCGGACTGCCGGATCTGGACGGCAGCGAGGCGCTCAAGATGATCCGTGGCCTGACCAACGTCCCGGTGATCATCTCCACCGCCCGGGACGACGAGGCCGAGATCGTCCGGCTGCTCAACGACGGCGCCGACGACTACCTGGTGAAACCGTTCTCCGGGGAGCACCTCAGTGCCCGGATGGCCGCCGTGCTGCGCCGGCTCGGCGGCGGGGCGGCCCCGGTCAGTCAGGTGCTCCGGGTCGGCGGGCTGGCGATCGACCTCCAGCGCCGGGAGGCCGCGCTGGACGGGCGGGCGCTGGACCTGACCCGGCGTGAGTTCGACCTGCTGGCCTTCCTCGCCGCCCGCCCGGGCGTGGTGGTGCCCCGCAAGGAGATCCTGGCCGAGGTGTGGCGGCAGACCTACGGCGGCGACCAGACGATCGACGTGCACCTGTCCTGGCTGCGCCGCAAGCTCGGGGAGACGGCGTCCAGTCCGCGCTACCTGCACACCGTGCGCGGCGTCGGGGTCCGGCTGGAGGAGTCCGGGCACCCCTCCGGGCCCGGGCCCGTCCCGGTGGAGCGCCGGACATGATGCGGTTGCGGCACTCGCTGCGGTGGGCCCTGATCAAGGCCGCCGTGGCCGGCACCACGATGGTCGCGCTGGCCTTCCTCATCCCGCTCGGTCTGATGGTCCAGCAGACCGCCCGGGACCGGGCGTTCACGGCCGCGGAGCGGCAGGCGGCGGCACTCGGTCCGGCCCTGGCCATCACCACGGACCAGGACGCCATCGCCCGGGCGGTGGCCTCGACGGACGCCGGGGCGCAGGGGCGGATGGCGGTGCACCTGCCGCCGGCCGAGGCGGCCGGGGCCGGTGCGGCGGCGCTGTCGGGGCCGGGCGGCGGCGCGGGCGGGACGGCCCCGGGTGGTGCGACCCCGGGCGGGACGGCCCCGGCGGGGAAGGTCTCGGACGGGACGGCGGCGGCCGCCGGCGCGACCATCGGCGAAGTCCGGGCACTGGCCGCCGATGTGGCCAGCGCCGGGGGGCAGGGACGTTCGTTCACCGTCGAGGTCCCGGGCGGCTACGCGCTGCTCCAGCCGGTCGCGGTGGACACCGTCCGGACCGCCGTGGTCGAGGTGTTCGTGGCCGACGGCGACCTCACCCGGGGGGTCGCCACCGCCTGGCAGGTGCTCTCCGGGGTCGCGCTCGGCCTGGTCGCCGTCTCGGTGCTGGTCGCCGACCGGATGGGCGCCCGGATCGTCGGCTCGGCCCGTCGGCTCGCCGCCGCGGCCCGATCGCTCGGCGCGGGCGACCTCGCGGTCCGGGTGCCGGTGGACGGCAAGCAGGCGGCCGGCAGTCCCGAGGAACTGCGCGAGGCCGCCCACGCGTTCAACGCCATGGCCGATCGGGTGGTCCAACTACTCGCCGCCGAGCGGGAATTGGCCGCCGACCTGTCGCACCGGCTGCGCACCCCGCTGACCGTGCTGCGGCTCAACGCGGCCTCGCTGGGCGAGGGTGACGCGGCCGACGCCACCCGGCACGCGGTGGCGCAACTGGAGCGCGAGGTCGACCAGATCATCCGCTCGGCCCGCCGGGCGCCCGAGGACGCGCCCGCCGTCACGGTCGGCTGCGACGCGGCCGAGGTGATCCGGGAGCGGGTCGGCTTCTGGTCGGCGCTCGCCGAGGACGAGGGCCGCCGCTGGCAGTTGGCCGGCGCGGACCGGGAGACGCCGGTCCCGGTCCAGCGCGGGGACCTGGCCGCCACCGTGGACGCGCTGCTCGGCAACGTCTTCCGGCACACGGCGGTCGGCACCGCCTTCTCGGTGGACGTGCTGGCCACCGGGAGTTCGGTGATCGTCCTGGTCGGCGACGCGGGCCCGGGCTTCACCGATCCGGAGGCCGCCCTGAAGCGGGGCGAGGGCCACGGCGGCGAGGGCTCGACCGGGCTGGGGCTGGACATCGTCCGCAAGCTGGCCGAGGCCACCGGCGGGGATCTGGCGCTCGGCCGGTCGTCGGTGCTGGGCGGGGCCGAGATCCGGCTGCGGCTGCGGTCCCGGCCGGACGGCACCGTCCCGGCGAGGTCCGGCCGGCGCCGGGGCCGGGGATCGCTGTTCACGCGCTGAGGAGGGGGTCGCGGAGCGGTTGAAGAAAGGTTTCGGCGCCGGTTCGGGGCTTCGGTGGGGCGTCGACGTGGCGGCGGCGCGGTCGGAGGCGGCCCGGAGGGCCTCTTTCTTAAGCGCGCCGTAAGGGAGTTCTACCCCTGACTCAGCAGGCGGATTCCGGCCATTCGGCGCCGCTAGCGTCGTCCGCGTCGGCCGCGCCGGTCACCCCCCGACCGCGCATCTGCCAGCCCCGGAGGTACGCCCCATGACGACCCAGCAGCCCCACCGCCGCCCCGGCGGTCGCCGTCGGCGCAGCCGCAGGGGCACGGTGCTCGGAGCCTCGGCGGTCGCCGCCGCCCTGGTCGCCGGCGGTGTCGTCGTCCTCGCCTCCTCGGCCAGCGCCGCCCCGCTCGGCGCCGTCTACACCCGCACCAGCGGCTGGGACTCCGGCTGCACCGGCCAGTACCTGGTCACCAACCCGGCGGACCGGGCGATCGAGGACTGGACGCTCAGCTTCGACCTGCCCGCCGGGGCGAAGATCGACTCGCTCTGGAACGCCACCTTCACCGCCGAGGGCGGACACATTACCGTCCGCCCCGAGGCGTGGAGCAAGCGGCTGGAGCCCGGGCGGAGCGTCGTCGTCGGTTACGTCGCCCAGGGCGCCGGCGCGGCGCAGGCCGAGCCGGGCAACTGTCTGATCAACAAGACCGCCTGCAGGGCCGGGGACGGCACCGCGCCGACCCCGTCCGGCCGCCCGACCGGCACCGCGTCGGCCTCGGCGTCCGCCTCCGTCCCGCCGTCGGCCCCGCCGTCCGCCTCCGTCCCGGCGACCGCGACGGCCTCCGCCACCGCCACCGGGACCGCCCGGCCCACCACCGGGGCGCCGAGCCCGACCGCCGGCGCGACCGTGCGGCCGAGCACCCCGGCCCCGACGGCGACCGCGACGACCACCGCCGCGCCCACCACCCCGGTGCCCACGACCCCGGCACCCACCGCCACCGCGACCCCCGCCCCGGCCGGCGGTGGCCGGTTCGCGCCCTACGTCGACACCTCGCTCTACCCGCCGTACGACCTCGTCGCCACCGCCAGGGCCACCGGCGTCAAGGACTTCACCCTGGCGTTCGTCGTCTCCGGCGGCGGCTGCACCCCGAAGTGGGGCGGCGTGACCGACCTCGCCGACGACGCGGTGGCGGCCCGGATCGGCGCCCTGCGGGCGATCGGCGGCGACGTCCGGGTCTCCTTCGGCGGCGCCAACGGCAGCGAGCTCGCCCTCGCCTGCTCCTCGGTCGCCGATCTGACCGCCGTCTACCAGCGGACCGTCGACGCCTTCGGCCTCACCCGGCTCGACTTCGACGTCGAGGGCGGCGCGATCGCCAACGCCGCCGCCAACACCCGGCGCGCCCAGGCCGTCGCCCAGCTGCAGAAGAACGCCGCCGCCAAGGGCAGGCCCCTGGACGTCTCCTTCACCCTCCCCGCGCTCCCCTCCGGGCTGACCCAGGAGGGCGTCGACCTGGTCGCCGGCGCCAAGAACAACGGTGTGACGATCGGGGCGGTCAACATCATGGCGATGGACTACGGCGACGGGGTCGCCCCCGATCCCCAGGGCCGGATGGGCACCTACGCCATCGCCGCGGCCACCGCCACCCAGGCCCAGGTGAAGAGCGTGCTCGGCCTGGACGACGCGTCCGCCTGGCGCCGGGTCGCGGTCACCCCGATGATCGGCGTCAACGACGTGGCCACCGAGGTCTTCACCGTGGCCGACGCCAAGCAGCTCGCCGAGTTCGCCCGGAGCAAGCACCTGGCCTGGCTGGCGATGTGGTCCGGCACCCGCGACAAGTCCTGCGAGGGTGGTGCCAAGGCGTACGCGGACGCGAGCTGCAGCTCGATCGTCCAGCAGCCGCTGGACTTCACCCGGGCCCTGGGCGCCTACACCGGCTGACCGGCCCGCGGTGCCCGCCGACCGCGCGCGACCTGGCGCGACCTCGTGCGGCGGGCGCCCGACGGTCTCGCGCGACCGGCCCCCGCCGACCGCGCGCGGCCCCGGCGGATCCCCTCCGCCGTACCGACTCCGGCCGTCCGTGCCCCGACCGCAACGGGGCACGGCCGGCCGGCTCCAAACCCGCGATCGTCACTCTCCGTGACAGCTTCGGCCCGACCCGTTCGCGAGCCATCCGGTATCGTCGCTGGTTGGCCTACCGGCGGACGGAGCGAACAGTGACAGCGGTGCAAGACGAGCGCGGCGCGGTGGACACCCCACCCGACCTGACGCCCGCCCCCCTGTCGGACCGGCTGCGCACGGCCCTCGGCGCGCCCGTCCGCGCCCTGCGCGAGGCCCCGCGCCGGCCGCTGCTGATCGTCTCCGCCTTGGCGCTGTTCTCCCTGCTCGGCTACGCGGTGGTGCGGCACTTCGCGCACACCTCGATGGTCGACATGATCGTCTACCGGGCCGAGGGCGCCGCCGTCGTCAACGGCGGTGACCTCTACGGACTGCGCGTCACGCAGTGGAACCTGCCCGCCACCTACCCGCCGTTCGCCGCGATGCTGTTCGTGCCGACGACCTGGTTCCCGGTGCCGTTCCTGCGGGTCGCGATCACGCTCTGCAACCTCGGCCTGCTCGCGCTGCTCACCCACCTGTCGTTCAAGCTGGTCGGCTGGCCGCGCCGGGACCTCCGCGCGATCGGCGTGATCCTGGTCACCGGCGCCGGCGTCTGGCTGGAACCCGTCTACACCACGCTGCGCTACGGCCAGATCAACCTCGCCCTGGCCTGCCTCATCCTCTGGGACCTCACCCGGCCCGACGGGAAGCGCGGCAAGGGCATCGCGATCGGCATCGCCGCCGGCATCAAGCTGACCCCCGGCCTGTTCGCGGTGTACCTGCTGCTCACCGGCCGGGTCCGGGCCGCGTTCGTGGCCGGCGCGACCTTCCTCGGCACCTTCCTGCTCGGCGCGCTCGTCCTGCCCGACGCCACCTGGGGCTTCTGGACCAAGTACCTCTACGACTCCTCGCGGGTCGGCAAGACCGAGATCGTCGACAACCAGGCCCTCAGCGGCGCCGTCGCCCGGCTGCTGCACACCTCAGAACCGGGCTTCGCGGGCACCCTGGCGGCCGTCGCCGTCGCGGCGGCCGGCCTCGGCGTCGCCGCCTGGGCCGCCCGCAGCTCGCGGTGGCTGGCGCGCTCCGAGGCGTGGGGCGTCTGCTGCGCCGCCGTCACCGCCGTACTGATCTCGCCGATCAGCTGGACCCACCACTGGGTCTGGTGCGTGCCCGTGCTGGTGCTGCTCGCCTGCGAGGCGGCGGTCGAACGGGCCCGCCCGGCCGCCGTCCGCAAGCTCCGCTGGCGGCTCGCCTTCGGGGCCACGCTGATCGCCTTCCTGTCGTTCGCGATGTGGCTCGCCAAGCCGCAGGGCGCGCGGGTGCTGGAGCTGTCGCCGCTCCACCAGATCCCGACCTCGGTCTACCCGCTCGTCGGGATCTGCTTCCTGCTGGCCGCCGCGCTACGCGTACGGGCCCGGCGCCTGGCGGCCGGGGCGGCACCGGCCGCGCTGCCCGGTCAGCGCGACAGTGGTTCGTCGGAGTCCGCGCGCGAGCGTCAGCAGGCCCCCGCGGCCCGCTGACCCGGCCCGGGCGCCGAGGAGGTCCGGGCGGGCGTCGGGGGAGTCCGGCCGGACCTGGTGGACCTGGTGGACCTGCCGGACCTGGCAGACCGGTCGGGCGGCCGGGGCACGGCGCCTCACGCGAGCAGCTCGGCCAGTGAGCCGTCCATGTCCAGCGCGGCCATCTCGCTGCCCGGCGGCACCAGCCGGTGCGCCCGCTCCAGCCAGGCGGCCACCACCGGCAGCGGTGCCTCCAGCAGCGCGTCCCCGGCCGGGGAGCTCAGCGCCAGACAGAGCACGCTGCGCCGGCCCGACCTGGTCGGCCAGATCCGCACATCGCCCTGCCCGCAGGGCCGGAAGGTGCCCTCCACCAGCAGCTCGCGGGCGAACACCCAGGTGACCGGCGAGCCGGTGTCCAGGTGGAAGGTGATGTGCACGGCGTACGGGTCGTGGCTGCCGTAGGACAGCCGGGCGGGGACGGGCACGCTGTGCTCGGGGGAGAGCACCAGGTTGAGCTCCAGCTCGTGCTCGACCACGCTCGTCGGGCGCTCCATGATCGGGTTCCTCTCTGCCTGCGGTTCGTGCCCGGTGTCGGGCCCTGTCACCTGGGAGAGCGCGGCCCGGGAGCGCTCTTACACGGGTTTCCGGAATTTCTTCGGCCCAGGACGCCCTGACGGACACCTGCGTGCCGGGCGGGAATCCCCGGGGGTGGGTGGCGCGTCCCGTTGCCGGGGGTACACGGAGTGGTGAATGGGTGAGGGTGGGCGCGTGTTCGGGCATGTGCGCCGTCTTCCTTACCGTGGGCGGCGCCGGGCTGTCCGCCGAATGGGTAACTTGCCGCCGCGCCCCCGCCGAGGCACTACCCTTTGTGACTGCCCGGCGACTGTCCGCCTCCTCGGCGGTACCCCCTCGCGCGCGCCGACGGCGGAGCCATCCCGGGTCGCCCGTGCCGCCGTCGCGCACACCCCGCTCGCCGGGCGAGCCGTATCGGCCCTGCCAGGAAAGAGACCCCCATGACGGACCGGCCCCACGGCGGCAGCACGGAGACGGCCGTCGGCCCCGCGCCGGGCTACTACCCCGACCCGTCCGTTCCCGGTTTCGTCCGCTACTGGGGCGGCTCGGCCTGGGTCCCCGGCACCAGCCGGGCCGCCCCGGCCGAGGGCGAGGTGCTGGTGCCGCCCCGGTACGCCACCCGCCGCCCCGCCGCGGCGGGCGCGGGAGCCGGGGCCCGGTACGTGCCGCCGCCGGTGGTCGCCGAGTCGGTGCCGCCGCCCGTGCCGATGCCGGAACCGGTGTCCGGCGGGGACACCGGGCCGGTCTACCTGGACCGGACGGCGGGCGGGGCGTCGTTCACCTTCGCGGCGCCGGACAACGGCCCGGTCTTCCGCCGCGGTGGGGAGCCGGCGGTCGGCGGGACGGCGGGACCGGTGGCCGGTCCGCTGCCGGAGCCGTCGGCCCGGGTGGCACCCGAGCCGGCCGGCTGGCAGGCGGACCCGCGGGCGCAGCGCGGCCTGATGGAGACGGGGAGCGCGCCGCGGTGGGTGTCCTGGGGGGTGCTCCCGGGGGCGGAGGAGCCGCTCGGCGGGGCGTCGGGCGGAGTGTCGGGCGGGGGGTCCGCCGGGGGTCCGGCGGTGGTCGAGGCGGCTGCGGCGCCCGCCGGGGCGGCTTCGCCCGGCGCTGCCGCCGGCCCCGGTGGTGTCGGTGCTGCCGGTGTGCCCGGAATCCTTGACGCCCCCGGTGCTCCCAGTGTTGCCGGTGCCGTCGGCCCGGACGAGTCGCGTTCCGTGCCGGGGCCGAGGGGTCCGGCCGCCCCGGCCCCGGCACCGTCCGCTGTCGCGGAGCCCCGGACCGGACCGGAGCCGGAGGCGGCGGCGGACATGTCGGCGGACATGGCGGCGGACGGGGCGGAGGCCGCCGAGCCGTCCCTGGCCACCCCCCTTCCCGCCCGCCGAACGTCCCCCGCCGCCACTGCCACGGCGGCCGCCCGGACGTCGTCCCCAGCCCCCCGCCGCCGCGCCGGCGCGGCACCGGCGCCCCGCCCCGCCGGCCTCGGCCGACGGCTCGCCGCCCGGCTGGTCGACACCGCCGTGCTGGCCGTGGTCGCCGTCGCCGCCGGGGTCCCGCTCGCCCGCTCCGTCGAGGCCCACCTCCAGCGCAAGCTCGACCAGGCCCGGATGGCCAGCCGCCTCACCCGTCGTCAGGTGGACGTCTGGCTGGTCGACGGGACCGTGCTCGGCAAGGTCGCCGTCCTGCTCGGCATCCTGCTCTTCGTCGGCCTGCTCTACGAGGCCCTGCCGACCGCCCGCACCGGCCAGACCCTGGGCAAGCGGCTCGCCCGGATCCGGGTGACCGCCACGGCCCGGGAGGGCTCGGCCGCCGCCCCGGACCGCCCCGGGCTCGGCCGTTCCCTGGTCCGGTGGCTGGTCGGGCAGCTGTCGGCGCTGCTGGTGCTCGGCCTGCTCTGGCCGCTGTTCGACCGCCCGGCGCGGCGCGGCTGGCACGACCGGGCGGCCCGCACCCGGGTCGTCCGGCTCTGAGCCCGGTCCGGCTCCGGGTCCGGCCCGCCGAGCCTCGGTCAGGTCCGTCCGTCCTCCGCTCCGGTGGCCTTGGCCGACAAAACGGACTGAATATCCCAAATACATAGAATGCGTGATGTTCTACTCGGGGAATGAGTACCTACGACCCCTCAGGCCCCGAGCCGGAGGGGGGCGGCAAGCCCTCCTTCGGCAAGCAGCCCCCGCAGCAGGGCGGCGGCACGCCGGAAGGTGCGCCGTCGGACCCGTACGGCACCCCGCCGCCCCCCGGTGGCCCCGGAGCCGGCGGCCCCGGCGCGTACGGCGGCACCTACGGCGGAGCCCCCGGCGGACAGAACCCCTACGGCCAGGGCCCCCACGGCCGGTCGCCCTACGACCAGCCGCCACCCGGGCAGGGCCCCGCCGGCTACGGCGCGCCCGGCGGCGGCCCCGTCCCCGGGATGCCCCCGCTCGGCACCTGGCCCAACCGGATCGTGGCCCGGCTGATCGACTACCTGCTGGTCCAGGCCGTCGCCGTGGTCCTGGTCCTGCCCTTCGCCAGCCTCACCGACCGCTCCGGCTCGGCCGGCTCGTTCTGGCTCGCCTGCGGGCTCTACCTCGTCTACGAGGGAGTGATGCTCGGCCGGGACGGCCAGACCCTGGGCAAGAAGGCCATGAAGGTCCGGGTCGCCATGCTGGTCGACGGCAACACCCCGACCCAGTCGGCCGCGTGGACCAGGGCGGCGGTCTTCATCCTGCCCGCGGTGCTCTGCTGCGCCGTCCTGTGGTGGCTGATCGACGGTCTGTTCGGGGTGTTCGACAAGCCGTACCGGCAGTGCATCCACGACAAGGCCGCCCGGACCGTGGTGGTCTCCACCGCCTGACGGCCCCGTGCCGCTCCTCGTGCCGCTGCTCCTTACTCGTGTCCGCCGACCGGCGTGCGGTGCTCCGCGCGCCGGTCGGCCGCATGCGGCGCCGGCGCCGCGAGTACGGCCACCAAGGTGCCCAGGGCGAGCGCGAAGACCACCACCACGGCGACCCCCAGCACCCCCGGGACGCCGGTCGCGGCCAGCAGGGCGACCGTGGCGGCGACCACGGTGAAGACACCGAGCGCGAACTGCGCGGCGGTCGGGCGGTACGACATGGCGGAGTCCTTCGCGCGTCGGGGGGAACGAGCGGGGCGCTGCCGGGGACGGACACCGGCCGCCCCACTGCCGCCCGGACCGCGGCGGGGAGCCGTGCGGGGGAGGGGCGTTCGGCGCGTTCCGGCGGTCGCCCGCGGCATTCCTTCCAGGCTAGCCCGGCGCGCCCGGGGCACAGGGGGCGCACGGACTCACGGAGCCGCCCCCCCCGGACCCGCCCGCCCCGCTC
The DNA here is from genome assembly GCF_044764505.1 of Kitasatospora sp. NPDC094019. Lineage (NCBI taxonomy): Bacteria > Bacillati > Actinomycetota > Actinomycetes > Kitasatosporales > Streptomycetaceae > Kitasatospora > Kitasatospora sp. NPDC094019. The sequence continues at coordinate 179,644 of NZ_JBIWIF010000011.1, read as the reverse complement.
GGTACCGTGGGCCCGACCGCACCACCGCACCACGCACCCGGGGGAACCGCCGTGCCCATCCCCGCCGACTGGCCCACCACCGAGGCCGAGGCGCTCGCCGAACAACAACGCCTGCGCCCGCTGGTCGAGCCCACCGGGACGATCGGTGACGACCGGCTGATCGCCGGCGTCGACGTCGCCTACGACGACGAACGCGACCTCGTCGTCGCGGCCGCCGTGGTGCTCGACCGCACCACCCTCGCCGTCGTCGAGGAGGCCACCGCCACCGGACGCGTCGCCTTCCCCTACATCCCCGGCCTGCTCGCCTTCCGCGAGATCCCCGCCGTCCTCGACGCCCTCGACGCCCTCACCCACCGCCCCGGCACCGTCGTCTGCGACGGCTACGGCCTCGCCCACCCCCGCCGCCTCGGCCTCGCCAGCCACCTCGGCGTCCTCACCGGTCTGCGCACCCTCGGCGTCGCCAAGACCCCGTTCACCTTCGACCACCTGCCCCCCGGCCCCGACCGCGGCGACCGGACCCCGCTCACCGACCCCGTCACCGGGGAGGAGGTCGGCAGCGCCGTCCGCACCCGGGCCGGCGTCAAGCCCGTCTTCGTCTCCGTCGGACACCGCATCGGCCTCACCGAAGCCGTCGAAGCGACCCTCGCCCTCACCCCCCGCTACCGCCTCCCCGAAACCACCCGGCACGCCGACTCCCTCTGCCGCCGCGCTCTCGCCGTCCACACCGCCACCACGATTGCCTCGGACGTGAACTGACGGTGCGCCAGGGGTCCGGATCGTGTGTTAGACATGACCAGCTCACCAGAACCGTGAACGACACACCGGCCGGACGCACGGGGGAGGCGCCGCAGTGGCAACGGGGAACGGAACGGGTAGGGGAACAGGACCGACCGGCGGAGCCGGCCGGGGCTACCGCGTCGAGGTCGAACAGCTGCGCGCCTTCGCCGCCCAAGTGCGGTTGCTCCTCGCCGAATTCCAGCACCACGCCGACGGCACCGCGACCCACGGCCGCAGCGGCATCGGCCCCAAGGCCCTGGGCACCTTCGCCGAGGCCACCGACCTGCACGGCCGCTACCAGACCATGCGCGACGGCCTGCGCGACGTCCTCGACCAGCTCCAGGAAGCCGTCGACGAGGCCCAGAAGAAGGCCGAACTCACCGCGACCAACTACGAGGAACAGGAACACCGGACCAAGGCCAAGCTGAAGCTCGGCGACGACGGCTGGTCCGTCGCCGACCCGTCCGCCACCAGCGCCGCCGCCTACACCCGGACCACCGCCCCGGCCCGGCACGACGACGGGAAGGGCGTCCGATGAAGTACACCGACTTCCGGCAGTTCAGCCACGCCGAACTCCGCGCCATGGTCCAGGCCCTCAACCCGGGCGAGGTCATGGCCGCCGCCGACCCCTGGCGCCGCGCCGCCGACACCCTCAAAGCGATCCGTACCACCCTCACCCGCGCCAGCACCGAGGCCGCCACCTCCTGGGAAGGCAGCACCAGCGACGCCTTCCACACCCGCATGCTGCACCTCGCCACCACCATCAACACCGCCGCCTCCTACGCCAACGACGCGGCGATCACCCTCAAGGCGGTCTCCGAAGCCATCGCCGAGGCCAAACGCACCATGCCCGAGGAACCCAGCGGCTGGGCCCAGTTCAAGGACGGCGTCGGCGACACCTTCTCCTCCCTCTTCGGCGACGACGACGAGGACACCCGCACCGACCTCGCCAACCAGAAGAAGGCCGAAGCCGCCACCGTCCTCCAGACCCTCGCCATGCACTACCGCACCGCCGCCCCGATGCTGAAGCCACCGCCACCTCCGGGGAAGCCGGGAGGTAAGAACGACTACACAGATCTGCCTGAGGACGACGGCACCGGAGCAAGTGGATACGCGGCTGTCGGTGGCTTCCTCGGCGGTGCCGGAGCAGGCTACTCCGGGGCGGGCACGGTGCCTGTCTCCCGGCCACGGGAGACGGGGGTGGCGGATCCTCGGACCGGCGGTACCGGACGTTCGGCCTCCCCGGCAGCGAGTCCGGCGTACTCGACACCATCACCCGCTCCCTCCGACCCCGGCGTCAAAGGTGGGGTTGCCCTGTCGCCACCCAAGTCCGTGCCGGTGAGTTTCGGCGCCGGAACGGTCGTGGACGGCAACGAGCCTGGCTCCTCCTCAGCGCCCGGCAGGAAGTCGCCGGACCCCGGCAGCACGTCCTTGCTCGGTACGTCGGGGAGCGGCGGCAATCAAGTTCTGCCGAGCAGTTCGGCGGCCCAGCCCGTCGCATCGCAGGGGGCCGGAGGCACATCTCCTCATCCGAACGGGACAGCGCAGCCGTTCTCTCCTGTCGCTGGGGCCCGGCGCGACACATCGGAGCCTGAGGCCGCGCGTGTCGGCAAGGAGCGGACATCGGGTCGGAACACCGCCGGTCGTAGCGGCGCGGCCTTCGGTGCGGAGGGTATGTCCGGTGCGAGCGGTGGCGGGATGTCCGGCGCCGGTTCTACCCGGGGGAGAGGAACTGCCGGAGGTGCAGCCGGGCGCGCCGGAGGCACGATCGTCGGTACAGGTGACCGGCCAGGCAAGGGGGGTGGAGGAAAGCAGGCATTCACCGAAGGCGGTTCGGGGTTGGGAGCGCGGGGGCGGATCCAGCCGGAGACCGGTGGCAGGAGTCCTTCTACGCAGACGCCATTGATGCCGCTCGGCAGCTCTGGCAGAGGACGGGAGAACGAGGAGAAGAAGCGGCGACGTCCCGACTACCTGGTCGAGGACGAGGAGACCTGGGCGTCTGACAAGCCCGCAAATCCGAACGTGGTGGAATGACGACCGGCCTTCGGGCCCAGGCGAATCGATCGGTTGCCCAATGGGTCGTTCGGATCCGGGGCAGCCTCTGCGCTGAGTGGGGTGGCAGGGCTTGACTGGCAGGCGTCTGAGTCGTGGGGCAGCCGTGGTGGCGGGGGTGCTGCTGGTAGTCGTCGGCGCAGGGGTGTCCCGCGCCGACAGCGTGAGGGATTCTCAGTGGCCGCTTGCCACGTACCGGGCCGAGTCTGCGGTCTGGCCGGTCTCGCAGGGGGACGGTGTCACGGTCGCGGTCATCGACAGCGGTGTGTTGAAGGACCATCGAGACCTGACTGGGCAGGTGTTGGCGGGTAAGGACTTCACTGGGGCGAACACCGACGGCACCGTGGACACCAATGGCCACGGAACCGGTATGGCCAGTCTCATCGCCGGCCATGGCCACGGCGATGGGGCCGGCATCATGGGTCTGGCTCCCAAGGCCAAGATTCTTCCGGTTCGGATCCCGATGGAGGGGGAGTCGCTCTCGCTGCAGTCGGAGCTCGCCCTGGCGATCCGCTACGCAGCCGACCATGGTGCGAGCGTCATCAACATGTCCATCGGTGGACTCTCCCGGACCGATCCCGAGGAACGTGCGGCGGTCAAGTACGCGGTCGACAAGGACGTGGTCCTGGTGGCAAGCACAGGCAATGAGACGAGCTCTGTGCTCTACCCGGCAGCGTTCCCCGGGGTGGTCGCGGTCGGGGCCGTCGACCAGAACGGCCAGCTCTGGAGAAAGTCCAACGTCGGACCCGAGACCACTCTGGTGGCGCCCGGCGCGGACATTCCCCTGGCCGGTGCCAAGTCGACCAGTGCCCAGGGCATCGGCAACGGGACCTCCGACGCCACCGCCTACGTCTCCGCCACCGCCGCCCTGATCCGCGCGAAGTACCCCCAGCTCTCCGCCGGGCAGGTCATCAATCGGATGATCAAGACCGCCGCGGCGCCCGGGGACGGGTCGGCGGTGCCCAGCAACCGGTACGGGTACGGGGTGTTGGCGCCGGGGAAGGCGTTGGAGGCGAATCCGGTGGTGGACGGGGGGTCGCGGGAGAATCCGTTGGTGGGGCGGGTGGAGTCGCAGGGGAGTGTGCCGCCGCCGTCGGAGGAGGCGTGGGAGTCGCCGGTGGCCGCGGCGCCGGTGGCGGACGGGGGGAACCGCGGGGTGCGGTGGGTGGCGGTGGGTGCGGTGGGGATCACCGGTGCGGTGGCGGTCGGGGGCGTGGTGGCGGTACTGGTGGTGCGGGGGCGGCGCCGGCGGGACCGGGCGGCCGCGGCGGCGTACCAGGGGTATCCGCCGCCGCGGCAGGGGTGAGGGGCTATTCGGCGACGGCGATCTGCTCGCGGTGGCGGGCGGCCGGGCCGGTGAGCTGGTCGGTGACGGCGGTGGCCAGGTCGGCCTGGGCGATCCGGTCGCCGAGGACCTGGGGGCCGCCCACGCGGTAGTGGCCGGTGCCGGGGGCGGTGCGGTCGAGGTCGAGGGGCGGGGTGACGACGACCCAGTCGAGGGTGGCGGGGGAGTCGCGGAGCAGGTCGAGGGCGGCGGTGTGGCCGAGGGAGAAGGCCCGGTACGCCTCGGGGAAGGCGGGGTCGTCGTGGACGGCGACGCCGGGGGCGGTTTCGAGGGTGGTGGCGACGCCGACGTGGACGAGGCGGTGGACGCCCGCGGTGGCGAGGCCGGAGATCAGGGCGCGGGTGGCGGCGGGGTAGAAGTCGCCGGCGGGCACGTCGGGCGTGTAGACGGTGCTGACGGCGGCGGCGTGGCCCCGCGCGGCCGTGGCGACGGCGGTGGGGTCGGTGACGTCGCAGGGGATCAGGGCGACTCCGGGGCCGGCCAGGTCGGGGTGCCGTTCGGGGGCGCGGACGGCGGCGGTGACGGTCAGTCCGCGGCGTCGGGCCTCGGCGACGACGGCGCGGCCGACCTGGCCGCCGGCGCCGAACACGACGAGGTCGGTGGTGAGGGCGGGGGTGCGGTCCATGGCGGTCTCCGTCGGTGGGGCGGGGCGGGGCCAGGGGGCCGTCCGCCGTCGCGGTGACGGTAGACCGGGGGGTGCCGGTTACTTCAACGGTACCGGCGGGGAGCTCTGTTCGGTTACGGTCGGGGGATGACTCGGACCGCGCCCGCGCCGCTGCCACCGGACTTCTTCGACCCGGACTGCCCCGTGCCGACCGTTCCGGTGCTGGGCGGGAAGAAGTGGGCGTGGCGGATCCTGCGGTGTCTGGAGGGTGGCCCGCGCCGGTTCTCGGAGCTGCGGGTGCCGTTGGTGGGGATCACGGCGAAGGTGCTGACCGAGTCGCTGCGGTCGATGGAGCAGGACGGCGTGCTGGAGCGGACGGAGTTCGCGGAGAACCCGCCGCGGGTCGAGTACGCGCTGACGCCGCTCGGGCGGACGCTGCTGGGGCCGATGGACGCCGTGTGCGACTGGAGCCGGGCGAATCTGGCGGAGCTGCTCGCCGCACGGGAGGCTTCCGAGCGCGTGGAGCGGTAGGGCTGGCAGGATTTCGGCGGCCGCTGGCGTTGACGCCGCTGGTGGGTGCGGTCGGGGCGCGGCCATCCTGGGCGCATGACCAATTCCGAGCGCACCTCGCCCGAGCCCGCCGCCCTCACGGACGCGGACGCCGCCGTCACCGCTCTCACCGCCGTGACCGCCGACGCGATCGTCCCCGACACCAAGGACTGGACCTGGGTGCTGGAGCAGCCCTGCGCCGATTGCGGGCTGGACGCGGGCGCCGTGGTGCGGGAGGACGTGGCCGGGATGGTCCGGGCGAACGCGGCCAGGTGGACGGCGGTGCTGTGCGGCGACCCGGAGGCGCTGGGCCGTCGTCCGCGTCCGGAGATCTGGTCGGACCTCGAATACGCGTGCCACGTCCGTGATGTCTTCCGGCTGTTCCGGGTCCGGTTGGAGCTGATGCTGGACCGGGACGACCCGCTGTTCGCGAACTGGGACCAGGACGCGACGGCGGTCGCCGAGCGCTACGGCGAGCAGCGGCCGGACGTGGTGGCGGAGGAGCTGGCGGAGGCCGCGGAGGTGCTGGCGGCGGCGTTCGAGGGGGTGGCGGGCGCGCAATGGGCGCGGACCGGCAACCGTTCCGACGGGGCGCGCTTCACGGTGGAGTCGTTCGCCCGCTATCTGATCCACGACCCGGTGCACCACCTGTACGACGTGACCGGCGTGCGGGTCTGAGTGGGTTCGCGCGGGGCCGGCCGGGCGCGGGCCGGGGGCGGTCCGGGGCGGGCCCGGGCGGCGGCTCACCAGCCGGAAGCCTCACGCAGCATGGTGCGGCGGAGCCGGCCGGCCACGCTGGCCGTGTCGGTGCCGACGACGTCGGCGATCTCGGGCGCGGCGAGGCCGACGACGTAGTGCAGGATCGCGAGGTCGTCGTCGGCGGCGTGGCCGGGGCGGTCCTGGGCGCTGGGGCGGCTGGAGGGCAGGCCGCTCTGCCTGGTGTGTTCGTCGACGGTGGTGCGCAGGATCTGCCAGGCGTGCGCGGTGGGATTCGAGCTCCCCAGCAATTCGCGCCACTGGACGGCGATTTCGGCGAACGCCTGCTGGACGGCTCCGGTCGCCCGGTCCGGGTCGGGCAGCCAGACCCGGGCGTAGCTGAGGTACCGCGGCCGGTGCAGTTCGCAGAACGCGGCGAACTCCAGTGGTACGGCGGGTGGTTCGCCGAGTCCCGGGGGTGGCTCGGCGGTGCTGTCGTGGCGTTGGGTCATCTCGGCTTCTCGGCAAGTGAGATGGGCATCTGACGGTCGATCATCTGTGCTCACTCTACGGTAGGCGCTCGGTGCGCTGGGTTACCAATCGGATGGAATGCCCGGAAGGAGTCGCCGTGCGGCCGGTTCCGACGGTGGCCGACCGAGGGTCGGCCTGCGGTGCGGCGGTGGCGGAGGGGCGTGGAGTGCTGCGCAGTGGTGTCAGAGGCTGGGGTGCGGTGCTTCGTGGCCGGTCAGCGGGGTGGTGCGGCGGTGGTGGCGGATCGGTCGGTGCGCCACCGCGGGGGGTGTGATGTGCCACCGTAGGCGGTTCGGCGGTTCTCGTCCACGCCTGCGGCGCGAAGCCGCGCCCGCACCACCGGACGCACCACCGCTCGCGCGCTGGGCGGGCCGGGCCGGGCTGCGACGATGGCGCGGGCAGCGGCCTGGCGGCGTGGTTCCGGATCGGGTGGGGCGGTGGGCCGGCCCCGTCGCACGCATCCCGCGTGCCCGGCCCTTCGTCGGCTGAATGCCGTGTACGAGTAAAGAGTTGACGAACTGTCAGGTTGTGTTGCGGGTCTTCGTCGGAGCGGTCAGGTCGTCCGGCGCGGCGCTCCGGGCGAGTTGGGCGGGGAAGGATTCCGCGGCCCGGCGGCGGGCTCGCCGCGCGGCCGCCGCAGCCGCGGCCCCTGCGGTCCGGGCCACTTCCTCGGCCACGGCCAGCCGTTCCCGTTCGTGTTCCCGTTCATGTTCCCGTTCGGGCTCCCGGCCCCGGGTGTGCTCGGGCCGGACGCCGGCCGTGCCGTGGTCCGGCCGCCCGATGTCGGGCAGTTCGATGTCCGGCGGTCCGACGTCCGGCGGCCCGGTGTCCGGTGCGTCGGGGTCCGGCGCACCGCGGCCGGGGTCCTCCCGGAGCCCGCGGGGCTCGTACGCGGCCTCCCGGGCGGCCTCGTGCGCGGCCCTGGTGGCCGATCGCAACCTGGCGGCCCCGGGGGCCTCTGCGGCCCCGCGGACCCGCCCGGCGGGGGCGGTGCGCGCCGCATGGTCCTCGGCCGCCTGTCTAGCCGCCAGGTACGCCTGGACGGCCGCCATTCCGTAGACGGGCTGGATCAGTTGATGGCCTTTGAAGAAGGGGCGGGCGGGGGCGAATCCGGCGGCGACCACCAGGTCGCGGATCTCGGCTATCTCCGCTTCGCTGCGCGCGGTGAAGCGGACCTCCCAGCCCTTCTTGTAAGTATGGCCCTGTGCGCCGCTGCGGCGGGCCGGGTCCGGCCGGCGGACGTATCCGGGCAGGCGTCCGAGGCGGAGCTGGGCCGCGCGGAGGCCGGCGGTCTCGTCACGTGACATGTACTAAGGGTAGGCAATCCGGCGGGCTGGAGTGACGCCCGGAGGTGACTTTGCCGTATGTGCTTGGTCACGCACGGTCAGACATCCTGGTGGTCGATCGAGTGTGATCGAGTATGACAAGACGATGATCACCCATTCCTCCGAATGGGTGAGGGTATGAGGACTTTAGTGCGGGCTGGTCCCGGTTTCGCGACGGTTGGGTAACAGTGCGTCAGGCGCCCGGGAGAGGCCGCTGAGCGTTGGGGATGGTGTCGGCATGAACTACCGGATTCCCACGCCGCCGCCCTCCCTGGAGGAGCTGGCGCGCCGTCAGCAGAACGTCCTCACTGCCGGTCAGCTGCGCGCCAGGGGCGTGCCGTCCCGGGTCGTCAGCGAGCACTGCCGTCGCGGCGGGCCCTGGCAGCGGATGCTGCCCCGGGTCTACCTGATGCAGTCCGGCGAACCCTCGCCGGAGCAGCGGATGTGGGCCGCGCTGCTGTACGCGGCGCAGAACGGCCGGGAGGAGGGGCACCGGGAGGGGGCGGTGATCACCGGCGCGGCCGCGCTCGCCCTCTACGGCTTCGCGGCGGTGCCCCGGCTGCCGGCGGTCACCGGGGTGGACGTGCTGGTGCCGCGCCAGCGCCGGCTGAAGGACGCCGGGGAGGTGCGGATCCGCCGCACCGAGCGGGAGTTGGTGGCCCGCTCGGTGCACGGCCTGGCCTGTGCGCCGGTCGCCAGGGCGGTGGCCGACGCGCTGCGCGAGTGGACCTCCGCCGAGTGGACGGCCGGCGCGGACGCCGGGGTGTTCGCCCCCGCGCCGGTCCGGGAAGTGCTCTCCGAGGCCGTCCGCCGGCCCGAGCTCCGCTGTTCGGCGGGGGAGCTGGCCGCCGAGCTGGCGGAGTCGGGTCTGACCGCCGACCCCCGGGTGCGGGCCGTGCTGGACGGTCTGCTGGCCGCCGAGCGGGACCGGGTGCTGGACCGGGTCGGCGAGCTGGTGGACGAGTGGCTGCTGCCGGTGCCGCTGACCTCCCCGGAGCTGCGGATGCGCGGCGGCACCTACATCGCCGTACCGGACCTCTACTGGCCGCAGGCGGGTGTCGCGGTCGAGGTCGACTCGGAACTGCGCTGCGTCAGCGAGGGCGAGGCGGCCTGGGTGCGCGGCGGGCAGCACCGGATGGAGTACCTCGGGGTCCGGGTGGTGTACGTGTCCGGCGCGCGGCTGGTCGAGGACGCGGACGCCGTCGGCGCCGAACTGCGGGAGGCGTTCCGGCTGGGCGGCACCGACGTGGTGGAGCTGCTGGTCACCGAGCGGTGAGCGCCCGGGAATCCGGAGCCGTCGCTGCCGCCGGACGGTCCCGGGCGTCGCTCCCGAAGGCGGGACGGGGCCCGGCTCAGCCCCCGACGATCGGAGTGCCGACCAGTTCCACCCCGGCGGCCCGCAGCTCGTCCAGCGCCGCGGCGGTGGTCGGCGCGGCCACCCCGGCGGTGAGGTCGAGCAGCACCCGGGTGGTGAACCCGGCCCGCGCCGCGTCCAGCGCGGTGGCCTTGACGCAGTGGTCGGTGGCGATGCCGACCACGTCCACCTCGGTGACCTGCCGCTCGCGCAGCCACTCGGCGGGCCCCCGGTCGTTCTCGTCCACGCCCTCGAAGCCGCTGTAGGCCGCGGCGTAGGCGCCCTTGTCGAAGACCGCCTCGATCGCGCCGGAGGTGACCGAGGGCGCGAAGTTCGGGTGGAAGCCGACCCCTTCGGTGCCCGCGACGCAGTGCACCGGCCAGCTGTGCACGTAGTCGGGGTCGTCGGAGAAGTGGTCCCCCGGGTCGATGTGGTTGTCCCGGGTGGCGAGGATGTGCCGGTAGCCGGGGGCGGACTCGGCGATGAGGTCGGTGATCGCGGCGGCCACCTCGGCCCCGCCCGCGACGGCCAGGCTGCCGCCCTCGCAGAAGTCGTTCTGCACGTCGACGACGATCAGTGCCCGGTGCATGGCTGGTATTCCTCGGTCCGGTGGGGTCCTGCGGAGGACGTGGGGGAGGGGGCGTGAGGGGACCTCAGACCCCGTGTGAGGGGAACTCTACGGTCGACTGTAGGGAGTGGCATCCGGGGGCGGAAGGCCCGGGGAGGGCCCGGCGCTTCGGCCCGTCCACGAACCGTCGTGCGGATCCGGCCCACGCCACGGTCGCGGGGAACCGGAGTGCGGGCCCGCCGACTCGACCGGCCGACCCGCGCCGACGCGACGACCCGCTCCGCCGACCTGCTCCGACCCGCCGACCCGCGCCGACCCGCCGACCCGCGCCGACCCGACGGCCCCGGTGTCACACGTGCAGCTCGGTCGCCAGCACCGGATCGCCCTTGGACAGCTGGGTCGCCGACAGCGGCAGCGCCGCCCGGGCCCGGACGTGCCGCTCCCGCGCGGCCTCCAGCGGCTCCCGGCCGACCACCTCGCCGGCCTTGACCAGGGGCACCTGCACCACGTGCGCGGCCAGCTCGGCCGGGACCGTTCCGGTGCCGACGACCTCGGCGTCCGCGACACCGTCCGCGTCCGGGCGCCGGGCCGCCCACTTGCGCCCGCCGACGCTGGTCTTGCCGCCGGCCGAGCGCTTGGCGACCGGGACCATCGGGCCGTCCGGGCCGGACGCCCGGGCGACCAGCTTGTAGACCATCGAGCAGGTCGGGTGCCCGCTGCCGGTGACCAGGCTGGTGCCGACGCCGTAGCCGTCCACCGGGGCGGCGGCGAGCGCGGCGATCGCGTACTCGTCGAGGTCGGAGGTGACGATGATCCGGGTGTCCGTGGCACCGAGCTCGTCCAGCTGGCGGCGGACCCGGTGGGCGAGCAGGGTGAGGTCGCCGGAGTCGATCCGCACGGCGCCCAGTTCGGGGCCGGCCACCTCGACGGCGGTGCGCACGGCCTCCCGCAGGTCGTAGGTGTCGACCAGCAGCGTGGTGCCCCGGCCCATCGAGTCGATCTGCGCCCGGAAGGCGTCCCGCTCGCTGTCGTGGACGAGGGTGAAGGCGTGCGCCGCGGTCCCGGTGGTGGGAATGCCGTAGGTGAAGCCGGCCTCCAGGTCGGAGGTCGCGGTGAAGCCGGCCACGTAGGCGGCGCGGGCGGCGGCGACGGCGGCCTGTTCGTGCGCGCGCCGGGCGCCCATCTCGATCACCGGGCGTCCGCCGGCGGCGGAGGTCATCCGGGAGGCGGCGGCGGCGATCGCCGAATCGTGGTTGAGGATCGAGAGGATCACCGTCTCCAGGATCACCCCCTCGGCGAAGCTGCCCTCGACGGTGAGCAGCGGGGAGCCGGGGAAGTAGACCTCGCCCTCGGGGTAGCCGTGGATGTCGCCGGTGAACCGGTAGTCGGCGAGGAAGCGCAGGGTCTCCTCGTCGACGATCCGTTGGCCGGCGAGCCAGTCGAGCTGGGCGGAGGTGAAGCGGAAGCTCTCCACGGCGTCCAGGACCCGGCCGGTGCCGGCGACCACGCCGTAGCGCCGGCCCGCGGGCAGCCTGCGGGTGAACACCTCGAAGACGGAGCGGCGGTGCGCCGCCCCGCTGCGCAGGGCGGCCTGGAGCATGGTGAGCTCGTAGCGGTCGGTGAGCAGCGCGGTCGAGCCGGCCGCGGGCACGGAAGTGGCGTCCATGAGGATGATGCTACTACCCCTTAGCGTCAAAGTGACGATTTCTCGTGGCGGATCGTCGGCGGGCGCGTCGCGGGGCTCCTCGCGGACGGCGCGCGCCCCCCTCGCGGGCGGGTCGGGAGCGGGTCGGGAGCGTCTCGCGGCCCCGGGGGGCGGAATCGCCCCGAGGTCCCCCGGATGGCAGCATGGGGCTGAAGGGGCACGTGGCAACCACGTGACGGCCAGGTGGGAGCCACCTGGAGAGCCAGGCGACAGGAGGGACCCCGCGGTGAGTGTCGCGCCCGTGGAGATCGAGCGCCCGGAGGTCGAGGGCGTACCGGTGGCGGAACCGGACACCCCCTGGGTCACCATCGTGCACAACGACCCGGTCAACCTGATGAGCTACGTCCAGTACGTCTTCCAGAGCTACTTCGGCTATCCGAAGGACAAGGCCAGGAAGCTCATGATGGAGGTGCACACCAAGGGCCGGACGGTGGTCTCCAGCGGCTCGCGCGAGGAGATGGAGCGCGACGTCCAGGCGATGCACGGCTACGGGCTCTGGGCCACCCTGCAGCACGACTGAGGCCGCGGCACCACCGCCGCGGGCCAGCGCAAACGACGAAGACGAAGACGGGCTGACCGATACCGATGGCTGGGTTGTTCGAGAGTGCCGGTGGCGGGGGCGCGGTGCTCGCGCTGGAGGAGCTGGAAGCCTCGATCCTGCGCTCGCTGGAAGTGCAGATGCTGGAGCTGATCGGGCCCGGCCCGGGCGGGGACGGCGGCGACCCGCTGGCGGCGCTGTTCGCGGAGGGGCCGACCGAGGCGCCCGCGGACCCGGCGCTGGCGCGCCTCTTCCCCGACGCCTACGGTGACCCCGCCGGACCGGGCGACCGGGAGTCCCGGGAGGCGGCCGCGGAGTTCCGCCGCTTCACCGAGCCCGACCTGCGGACCCGCAAGCGGGAGGACGCGTTGTACGCCGTCCGCACCCTGGACGGCCTGGGCGGGGAGGACGGGACGGTCGAGCTCGACGCCGTCGGCTGCCGGCACTGGCTCGGCGCGCTCAACGACCTGCGGCTGACCCTCGGGGTGCGTCTGGAGGTCGCCGACGACGACGAGCAGGGTCTCTACGAGCTGCCGGACAGCGACGACCGCAAGCCGCTGGTGATGGCCTACCTGTGGCTCGGGGCGCTGCAGGAGTCGCTGCTGGAGGCGATGGCCGGCTGAGCCGCCGGGCCGCCCGGAAGCGGCCGTCGAAGTACGGAGCAGGCCCCGGCCGCCCGTCCGCATACTGGACGGGCGGCCGGGGCTTTTCCGGTCAGAACGGGCGAAACCCTATCGGGACATGCTCAAATATCGCTCAGATGGACACCGCTACCCGGATCGGGCGTGGTACGACTGCTCCCCACCCCCACGAGTCCCACCACGAGATCCCATCCAGGACGGTGCACCATGGCCGAACGGCTCTACGACGAGGTCGTCGACGCGAAACCGGACGAGGAGGGCTACGAGCGGGGGCTCGGCAGCCGCCAGATCCAGATGATCGCCATCGGCGGCGCGATCGGCACCGGACTCTTCCTCGGCGCCGGCACCGCGATCTCCAAGTCCGGCCCCAGTCTGATCCTGTCCTACGCGGTCGCCGGCGTGGTGATCTTCGCGATCATGCGGGCGCTCGGCGAGCTCCTCACCTACCGCCCCGTCTCCGGCAGCTTCGCCGAGTACGCCCGGGAGTTCCTCGGCCCCTTCGCCGGCTACGTGACCGGCTGGACGTACTGGCTGTTCTGGGTGGTCACCGGCATGGCCGAGACCACCGCCGCGGCCGTCTACGTCCGGTTCTGGGCCCCCGACATCCCGCAGTGGCTCAGCGCGCTGGTCTTCCTGGTGATCCTCTACGGCGCCAACCTGATCTCGGTGAAGCTCTTCGGCGAGATCGAGTTCTGGTTCTCCATGGTCAAGGTCACCGCGATCATCGGCATGATCCTGATCGGGATCGGCGTCCTCACCCTGGGCTTCAGCGACGCCGGCGACACCGCCTCGATCACCCACCTGTGGGAGAACGGCGGCTTCTTCCCCAAGGGCATCGGCGCCACCGTGATGACCCTGCAGATCGTCATGTTCGCCTACCTCGGCGTCGAGCTCGTCGGCGTCACCGCGGGGGAGAGCGAGAATCCGCAGAAGACCCTCCCGCGCGCCATCAACACCCTGCCCTGGCGCATCGCGCTGTTCTACATCGGCGCCCTGGTGATCATCCTCTCGCTGGTGCCGTGGACCGAGTTCCAGCCCGGCGTCAGCCCGTTCGTCGCCGCCTTCGGCAAGATCGGCATCCCCGCGGCGGCCGGCATCATCAACTTCGTGGTGCTCACCGCCGCGCTCTCCTCCTGCAACTCCGGCATGTACTCCACCGGCCGGATGCTGCGCGACCTCGCCATGCGCGGCCAGGCCCCCGGACGGCTGACCAAGCTCAACTCCCACCGCACGCCGTCGGTCGCGATCACCCTCTCCTGCCTGCTGATGGGCGCCGGCGTGGTGCTGAACGCCGTCGTCCCGGCCCGGGCCTTCGAGTACATCACCTCGGTCGCCACCGTCTGCGGCCTGTGGACCTGGGCGATGATCCTGATCTGCCAGATCCGCTACCGGAAGGCGTGGCAGAACGGTCACCTGCCGCCGCCCACCTTCAAGGCGCCCGGTGGCGTCTGGAGCAGCTGGGCCTCGCTCGCCTTCCTCGTCCTCGTGGTCGTGCTGATCGCGCTGGACCCGGACAACCGGATCTCGCTGTACGTCTTCCCGGTGTGGGCGGTGCTGCTCGTCGCCGGTTACCAGGTGCTCAAGCGCCGCCGCCCCGAGGCGATCCACGCGGTCGCCCACGACCACCTCCACGCGACCGGCGGCGACGGCCCGGACACCCACTGAGACGGCACCCCCGCCCCTCGTGGACGCCCCGGCGGCGAGCCGCCGGGGCGTGGCATCCTGACGCCATGCTGACCATCACCCGAGAACTGCGCGACGCGATCGTCGCCCACGCCCGCGCCGATCACCCGGACGAGGCGTGCGGCGTGGTCGCCGGTCCGGAAGGCAGCGGCCGCCCCGAGCGGTTCGTCCCGATGCTCAACGCCGCCCGCTCACCCACGTTCTACGAGTTCGACTCGGGCGACCTGCTGAAGCTCTACCGTGAGATGGACGACCGGGACGAGGAGCCCGTGATCGTCTACCACTCCCACACCGCCACCGAGGCGTACCCCTCGCGCACCGACGTGAGCTACGCCTCCGAGCCGAACGCCCACTACGTCCTGGTCTCCACCGCCGAGGGCAACGGCGACGAGGACCCGTACGAGTTCCGCTCGTTCCGCATCGTGGACGGTGTGATCACGGAGGAAGACGTCCAGGTCGTCGAGGCCCACGGGGCCTGACCCGCACCCACCTGGGCGAGGCCCGCCGACCGTCCGCGAGTGGTCGGCGGGCCACTGCTTTCCCCGGGGCGTCTCGACATGGGGGACGGAACCATCCGGATGCCGGGACGGGCATGGAGGAGCGGGCCCGGGAATCTATACGATGAGCCCATGCGTTCCGTCGATGTGAGCAACCAGGCCCCGGGCACCCGCCTCGTGGCGCGCCTGCACATCGACCTGTGCCGGCACGCCGGCGCGATCTGTCCCGGTACGCCGGCGCGCTCGCGCTGAGCCGCCCGTCCCGGCCCGCCCGCGGCTCCCGCCGCCCCGGGCCGTCACGCCCTGCCGCGCCCGCTGCGGCCCACCCACCTCACGACTCGCACAGGAGCGCAGCCATGGCCATCGAGGTCCGCATCCCGACCATCCTCCGCACCTACACCGACGGCGCCAAGGCCGTCGAGGGCTCCGGCAGCAACCTCGGGGAACTCTTCCAGGACCTCGACGCCCGCCACCCGGGCATCGCCGCCCGTCTGCTGGACGGCGGCGAACTGCGCCGCTTCGTCAACGTCTACCTGAACGACGAGGACGTCCGCTTCCTGGAGGGCATCTCCACCGCCCTCGCCGACGGCGACAGCGTCACCATCCTGCCCGCCGTCGCCGGCGGCGCCCGCTGACACCCCGCCCGCCCCGGCCCGCGCACCGCCCGGGCCGGGGCGGGCCCCCGCCCGACCGGATCCGACCACACCGCCGCCGCCGGAGGACCCCTTGCGATACGACAGCCCGCTCGAAGCCGTCGGCAACACCCCGCTGGTCCGCCTGCCCCGGCTGTCCGCCGCGGTGCCCGGCAACACCGACGGCGCGGTCACCCTGTGGGCGAAGCTGGAGGACCGCAACCCCACCGGCTCCATCAAGGACCGTCCGGCCCTGCACATGATCGAGCGCGCCGAGGCCGACGGCCGGCTCACCCCCGGCTGCACGGTCCTCGAACCCACCAGCGGCAACACCGGCATCTCGCTCGCCATGGCGGCCAGGCTCAAGGGCTACCGGATGGTCTGCGTCATGCCCGAGAACACCAGCGAGGAACGGCGCGAACTGCTCCGCATGTGGGGCGCCGAGATCATCCCCTCGCCCGCCGCCGGCGGCTCCAACACCGCCGTCCGGATCGCCAAGGAGATCGCCGCCGAGCACCCCGACTGGGTCATGCTCTACCAGTACGGCAACCCCGACAACGCCGGCGCCCACTACGCCGGCACCGGCCCCGAGATCCTCGCCGACCTGCCCACCGTCACCCACTTCGTGGCCGGGCTCGGCACCACCGGCACCCTCATGGGCGTCGGCCGGTACCTGCGCGAGAAGGTCCCGGGCGTGCGGATCGTCGCCGCCGAACCCCGCTACGACGACCTCGTCTACGGGCTGCGCAACCTCGACGAGGGCTTCGTCCCGGAGCTGTACGACGCCGAGGTGCTGACCACCCGCTTCTCGGTCGGCTCCGCCGACGCCGTCCGCCGCACCCGCGAACTCCTCCAGGAGGAGGGCATCTTCGCCGGCGTGTCCACCGGCGCGATCCTGCACGCGGCGATCGGCGTCGGCCGCAAGGCCGCCCAGGCCGGCGAGCGCGCCGACATCGTCTTCGTGGTCGCGGACGGTGGCTGGAAGTACCTCTCCACCGGCATCTACACCGCGGAGTCCACCGAGGCCGCCGTCGAGGCGCTGCAGGGCCAGCTCTGGGCCTGAAACCCGTGCCGCCCCGGTCGTGACGATCGGGGATTTGTCCGTACCGTGCTTCCGGTTCGTCACGGTACGACCACGGCGGCCGTTCCGGTGCGAGGCCGCCGCCCGGCGTGGAAAGGCTGCTCACGAACGTCTCCCACGCACCAGCGGAGGTGGCCCGTGAGTCGTAGCACCGAGCTGTGGTCGTACGCCGAGATCGCCCGTCACATCAACGTCCAGCCGGAGACCGTGCGCAACTACCGGCGGCACGGACTGCTCCCCGAACCCGACCTGGTCGACGGCGGCGGTCACCCGCGGTGGTACCCCGAGACCGTCCGGGCCTGGGCCCGCCGACGCCCCGGCCGCCGCTGAGCCGCCCGGTGCCGGCGGCGGCCCGCCACCGGCGCACCGTCCGTCCCCCGTCCCCCCGGCGTTCTGGTGATTCCAGCCACAGCACGGCACGGAGACGGGGGCAAAGTGCCGCTCCGCCCTTACTCTCGACAACACGCGCAGGGCAGCGCCTCCGGCCGGTACTCCCGGCCCGCTGTCATGACCAGCGGCAGCCAGGACGTGTCGGGGCGGAGGGGCTCGGATGAAACTGACCGTGGTGGGGTGCTCGGGGAGCTTCCCGTCGGCCGACTCGCCGTGCTCCAGCTACCTGGTGGAGGCCGACGGCTACCGGGTCGTGCTCGACCTCGGCAACGGCGCGCTCGGCGCCCTCCAGAAGTACGCCTCGATCTACGAGGTCGACGCGATCCTGCTGAGCCACCTGCACGCCGACCACTGCATCGACCTGTGCGCCTACTGGGTCGCCCGCAACTACCGGGCCGAGGGCTGCCCCGCGCCGATGCCCGTCTACGGCCCGGCGGGCACCGCCGAACGGATGGCCCGCGCCTACGACATGCCGGAGAACCCGGGGATGAAGGAGGTGTTCGAGTTCCGCACCCTCACCCCGGGCCGCTTCGACCTCGGCCCCTTCCGGATCGACGTCGCCCAGGTCAACCACCCCGTCGACGCCTTCGCCTTCCGGCTCGGGCACGGCGGCCGCAGCCTGGTCTACTCCGGTGACACCGGGGAGAGCGCCGACCTCGTCGAGCTCGCCCGGGACACCGATCTCTTCCTGTGCGAGGCCGCCTACCTGGACGGCCGGGACACCTACCGGGCGGTCCACCTCAACGGCCGCGAGGCGGGCGAGCACGCCACCGCTGCCGGCGCCCGTCGGCTCGTGCTCACCCACATCCCGCCGTGGACGGACGCGGAGCTCAACCGGCGGGACGCGGCCGCGGCCTATCCAGGGCCGGTCGAGATCGCCCGGGCCGGGGCGGTCTACGAGATCTGAGCCCGTCCGGGCCGGCCGGGGACCGGACCCCGGCCGGCCCGGACGGGCGGCTCCGGCGGTGGCGCGCGCAGTGGCAGTGCCTCCGGTGGCGGCGGGTCCGGTGACGACGTCTCGGTGGCGGTGTCTCAGCGGCGGCCGGGGACCGGCAGGCCGAGGTGGTCGCGCAGGGTCGTCCCGGTGTACTCGGTGCGGAACACCCCGCGCTCCTGGAGCAGCGGCACCACCCGGTCCACGAACTCGTCCAGCCCGCCCGGGGTGAGGTGGGGGACGAGGACGAAGCCGTCCGCGGCGTCGCCCTGCACATGGCGGTCGATCTGCTCGGCCACGCTCTGCGGGGTGCCGACGAAGGACTGCCGGCCGGTCACCTCGATCACCAGCTCGCGGCTGCTGAGCCCCTTCGCGGCGGCCACCGCCCGCCACTCGGCGGCGATCTCCAGCGGATCGCCGAGCGAGGTCCGCCCCTGGACCAGCCCGGAGCCGCGCACCGGGTCGGCCGCCGGCAGCGGGCCGTCCACGTCGTGGCCGGAGAGGTCGACACCCCAGACCTGTTCCAGGTAGGCGACGGTGGTGGCCGGGCTCACCTGGGCGCGGCGGATCGCGGCGGCCCGTTCGACGGCCTCCTCCTCGGTGTCGCCCAGCACCCAGGTCACCCCGGGCATGATCTTCAGCTCGTCCGGCTTGCGCCCGTACGCGGCCAGTCGCCGTTTGACGTCGGTGTGGAACGCCTGCCCGGCGGCCAGGGTGGAGTGCCGGCTGAAGACCACGTCGGCGGTGGCGGCGGCGAACTCGCGGCCCTCGTCGGAGTCCCCGGCCTGGATCACCACCGGGTGGCCCTGCGGCGGACGGGGCACCGAGAGGGTGCCCTCGACGTCGAACTGCGGGCCCCGGTGCCTGACCGTGCCGGTGCCCGCGGCGTCCCAGAACTCCCGGGCCAGCTGCACGAATTCGGCGGCCCGGGTATAGCGGTCGGCACGGTCGAGGTAGCCGCCGCGGCGGAAGTTCTCGCCGGTGAAGGCGTCCGAGGAGGTGACCACGTTCCAGGCTGCGCGGCCACCGGAGAGGTGGTCCAGCGAGGCGAAGCGGCGGGCCAGTTCGTACGGCTCGTTGAAGGTGGCGTTGACGGTCGCCGCCAGCCCCAGGTGGGTGGTGACGGCGGCGAGCGCGTTCAGCACGGTGATCGACTCGGGGCGGCCCAGCACGTCCAGGTCGTGGATCCGGCCCTTGACCTCGCGCAGCCGCAGGCCCTCGGCGAGGAAGAGGAAGTCGAACCGCCCGCGCTCGGCGGTGGCGGCGAGGTGGCGGAAGGACTCGAAGGCGATCTGGCTGCCGGCGGCCGGATCGGTCCACACCGTGGTGTTGTTGACGCCGGGGAAGTGCGCGGCGAGGTGGATCTGCTTGAGCGGACGGTCCGTCATCGGGTCACCTCGGTGGTCGCGGCGGGGCGGGTGGGCGTACCGGCGGCGGACGCGGCGGTGGTGGGCGCGGTTCCGGCGGCGGCCGGTGCGTAGCGGCTGGCGGGCCGGGCCAGGCCGAGCCGGTCGCGCAGGGTGCGGCCGGTGTAGCCGGCGCGGAAGAGGCCGCGCTCGCGCAGGGCCGGCACCACGTGGTCGGCGAGCACCGCGAGGTCGCGGGCCGGGTCGGTGGGGACCAGGTGGAAGCCGTCCACCCCGCCCCCGCCGTCGGTGGCCTCGGCGAGCAGGGCGGCGGTCGCGGCGGCGGTGGTGAGCGCGACCGGGATCCGGGCCAGGATCCGCAGCGCCTCGCCGCCGCGCAGCCGCAGCTCGGTGGCGGCGGTCAGCCGGCCGGCCCGGTCGGGGGCGTCGAGCAGGACGACGTCCGCGTACCGGGCGGCGGTG
The DNA here is from genome assembly GCF_044764505.1 of Kitasatospora sp. NPDC094019. NCBI lineage: Bacteria > Bacillati > Actinomycetota > Actinomycetes > Kitasatosporales > Streptomycetaceae > Kitasatospora > Kitasatospora sp. NPDC094019. Next base: position 159,913 of record NZ_JBIWIF010000011.1, on the reverse strand, counting down.
GCGACCCGGGCGCGGCCGCCGGGGCCGGCGTCCGGGGCGAGGTCGGCGGCGGCGACGGTGACCGCGATCACCGGGCGGCCCTGCGGCGGGCGCGGCGTGATGGACGGCCCTCGGACCGAGAAGTACGGACCCTCGAAGTCGATGTGGTGCAGCTTGGCGCGGTCGACGAAGCGGCCGGTGGCGGTGTCGCGGATCTCCGCGTCGTCCTCCCAGCTGTCCCAGAGCCGGGAGGCGGCCTCGGCGGCGTCGGCCGCCTCGGCCCAGAGCTCCTCGGCGGGGGCGGTGCCCCGGCGGCCGAAGGCCCTGGCCTCGGCCCCGGTGTCGGAGACCCCGACCAGCCAGCCGGCCCGGCCCTCGCTGACCCAGTCCAGGGTGTTGACCGCGATCGAGGTGTGGAAGGGCTCGGTGTGGGTGGTGGTGACGGTCGGGACCAGCCCGAGGCCGCGGGTGACCGGGGCGAGCCGGGCGAAGGTCGCCAGCGCGTCGAGCCGGCGGGGTTCGGGGGTGTAGGAGTCGTCGAGGGTGACGAAGTCGAGGGTGGCCCGCTCGGCGAGCCGGGCGAGGGCGGTGAAGTGGTCGGCGTCGAACCGGCCGGGGCTGTCGAGGGCGGCGGAAAGGTGCAGCTGGCGGGGCATGGGTGGCCTTGACTTTCCTCGTGCGGGAGAGGTGCGTGCGGCGGTCGCGGACCGGCCCGCGCCCCGGCTGCGGGGACGGGCGGGACGCGGGCGGGCACGGGGCGGCCGACCCGGGTCACGGGCGGGCGCGGGAGGCGGGAGGAACGGCCGGGCCGCGGCGGGACGTCAGCCGGGCGGCGGCGGGGGGAACGCTCGGGTCAGCCGCGACACGCCGCGGACCACACGCGACCGAAGTCGATGTGGCTGCGGGTCACCAGCGGGCGGGAGGCGTTCACGGTCCCAGTTGACCAGCGCTCCCGCCGGTTCGTCAACCGCCGTCCCGACGGGCGGGCGGCGGGGAGGACACGCGAACGGCCCCGCCCCGCCACCCGGGGGAGCGGGTGGCGGGGCGGGGCCGTGAGCGGCGTGCGGGTGGTTCCGGACGTTACGCCTTGGTGACGTCCTCGATCTCGTCGTCGTCCTCGCGGCCGGGGGTCTTGATGTCGAACTTGACGATCGCGAACCGGAAGAGGAAGAAGTACAGGGCGGAGAACGCGAGGCCGATCGGGATGATCAGCCACGGGTCGGTGGCCAGGTTCCAGTTGAGCAGGTAGTCGATCAGACCCGCCGAGAAGCCGAAGCCGTCGTGCACGCCGAGGCCCCAGGTGACCGCCATCGACAGGCCGGTGAGGAGGGCGTGGATCACGTACAGCACCGGGGCGATGAACATGAAGGAGAACTCGATCGGCTCGGTGACACCGGTCACGAAGCTGGTCAGGCCGACCGAGATCATCATGCCGAGGACGGCCTTGCGGCGCTCGGGCCGGGCGCAGTAGGCGATCGCGAGGGCGGCGGCCGGGAGGCCGAACATCATGATCGGGAAGAAGCCGGACATGAACTGGCCGGCGGTCGGGTCACCGTGGAAGAAGCGCGGGATGTCGCCGGTCCAGGTGGCGCCGGAGGCGTCGGTGAAGCTGCCGACCTGCTGCTGGAAGAAGGTGTTCAGGAACTGGTGCATGCCGACCGGGATCAGCATGCGGTTGGCGACACCGTAGATGCCCGCGCCACCGGCGCCGAGGCCGGTCAGCCAGTCGCTGGCGTTGGTCAGGCCGGTGCCGATCGGGCCCCAGACCAGGCCGAACACGACACCGAGCAGGGTGCCGACGAAGGCCATCAGGATCGGGACCAGGCGGCGGCCGTTGAAGAAGCCGAGCCAGTCGACCAGCTTGGTGCGGTGGTACTTCTGCCAGATGATGGCGCTGAGCAGGCCGACGATGATGCCGCCGAAGACGCCCGGGTCCTGCGGCTTGCCCTTCGGCAGGGCGGCGGTGACCGATCCGTCCACCGGGAACGCGGTGAGCACGTTCTTGTAGACCAGGAAGCCGACCAGGGCGGCCAGCGCGGTCGAGCCGTCGGCCTTCTTCGCGAAGCCGATCGCCACGCCGACGCAGAAGAGCAGCGCGAGGTTGCTGAAGACGGCGTCACCGGCGGTGGCGAACACCGTGGCGACCTTCCCCCAGCCCAGGCCGTCCTTGCCGAAGACGTCGTCCTGGCCGAGGCGCAGCAGGATGCCGGCGGCGGGGAGGACGGCGACCGGCAGCTGGAGGCTGCGGCCGATCTTCTGGAGACCCTGCAGCGTGTTCTGGCCGAACTTCTTGGCGGCACTTGGCGTGGCCGGAGCCGTGGCGGGCGCCGGTGCCTGCGCAGACTGACTCATGGGGGTGGGTTCCTAACGGCAAGGGCGGGTCGGTCGGGGGGAGGGTGCACAGGGGCCGAACCGCGAACTGGTCTACACCACACGTGGTGTAGACCAGTTTTGTAGCACGGGTGGAGGGGGCGCGGAACCCTCGAAAGCGGTACTGGTGGGAAGCGCTATGAAATCGAAACCTACTTGCGGATCAACGATCTTGATTACCCGCCGTGATTGGGATTTTGGCTAATTGCGCAACAAAAAGCCGGAGGGCCCGGCGACTCCCCGGCAGGTCACCGATGGCTCGTCACCGGTGACGGACCGGCGTTCCGCACCGGGACCATCGGCCCGGGCCGGATATGCCGAAGGCCCCCGGTCCTAGGGTCCGGGGGCCTTTTCGGATTGGCGGCGGTGACGCTCGGTTTATGCCTTGGTCACGTCCTCGACCTCGCTCTCGTCCTCCCGCCCCGGAGTTTTCAGGTCGAATTTCACGATGATGAAGCGGAACAGCGCGTAGTACACGGCGGCGAAGCAGAGGCCGATGACGATGATCAGCCAGGGCTTGGTGGCCAGGCTCCAGTTGATCGCGTAGTCGATCAGGCCGGCCGAGAAGCTGAAGCCGTCGTGCACCCCCAGCGCCCAGGTGATCGCCATCGAGGCACCGGTCAGCAGGGCGTGCACCGCGTACAGCGCCGGGGCGATGTAGGCGAAGGAGTACTCGATCGGCTCGGTGACGCCGGTCACGAAGGAGGTCAGGCCCAGCGAGACCATCAGGCCGTAGATCTCCTTGCGCCGGTGCGGCTTGGCCGCGTGCGCGATGGCCAGCGCGCAGGCCGGCAGCGCGAACATCATGATCGGGAAGAAGCCGGACTGGAACTGCCCGGCCGTCGGGTCCCCGCCCAGGAAGCGCGGGATGTCGCCGTGCACGACCGTGCCGTCCGGCTTGGTGAACTCGCCGAACTGGAACCAGACGAAGGTGTTCAGCAGCTGGTGCATGCCGATCAGCAGCAGGGCCCGGTTGGCCACGCCGAAGATGCCCGCGCCGACCGACCCCAGGTCGGCCAGGGTCTGGCTGAAGTCGTTCAGGCCCCGCCCGATCGGCGGCCAGACCCACAGTGCCAGACAGGCCATGACCATCCCGACCAGGGCGGTGATCATCGGCACCAGGCGACGGCCGTTGAAGAAGCCCAGCCAGTCGACCAGCCGGGTCCGGTGGAACCGCACCCAGAGCCAGGCCGACATCAGACCGATCAGGATGCCGCCCAGCACCCCGGGGTTCTGGTAGGTCGCGGCGGCCGCCTTCGCCGAGGTGTAGTCCACGCACTGGTCGCTGACCAGCACCGTGGGAGGCTGGCAGTGCTCGGGGAAGGCGTGCAGCACCCGGTAGAAGACGAGGAAGCCGACCACCGCGGCGAGCGCGGTCGAACCGTCGGCCTTCTTGGCCATGCCGATCGCGACCCCGATGCAGAACAGCATCGGCAGGCCGAGCGAGGAGTCCAGCAGCGCGCCGCCCGCCGCGGCGAAGACCTTGGCGACATTGTCCCAGCCCAGGCCGTCCTTGCCGAAGACGTCGGGCTGCCCGAGCCGGTTGAGGATGCCGGCGGCCGGGAGCACCGCCACCGGCAGCTGGAGCGAGCGGCCCATCTTCTGGAGTCCGCCGTAGAAGGTGTGCCACCACGTGGTCTGCGACGCCGCGGCGCCTGCCGAACTCATCCTTCGCCCTCCGAGTGCGGTTGCCGTCCGGTGGTCCCCGGCGGGACCTCGGGCGGGGACCGGGAACACCCGGGGCCCTTCCTGCGTTCATCGGAGTACACCTATATTGGTGTAGACCACTTTGGGACGCAGTCCGCGCACCGGGAGACCGGCCCCGCTGCTCGTCATCCTCGGGTGCCGACCAGGGGTATGCGCGTCGGAGTGGGCCAAAAGTGGACTAACGTGACATATCGGTCCGGATCACGTCATGCTGGTCGCGCTGCTCCGACAGCACGCCACGGCACGACCGACCACTGACCACGCGTCACCCGCGACCGAGGTCACCGCGCAGCACGGCACCCGGCAGAGCAGCCGACGAGCCGAGACAGAGGGAGAAAGCAATGGCCAGCAAGGCTGAGAAGATCGTCGCCGGTCTCGGCGGCATCGACAACATCGAAGAGGTCGAGGGCTGCATCACCCGCCTTCGCACCGAGGTCAAGGACGCCTCCCTCGTCGACGAGGCCGCGCTGAAGGCCGCCGGCGCCCACGGCGTCGTCAAGATGGGCACCGCGATCCAGGTCGTCATCGGCACCGACGCCGACCCGATCGCCGCCGACATCGAGGACATGATGTGAGCTGAGCCCACCGGCTCGCTCCGTCCGGCGCCCGCGCCGGCCCGGCCGCGTCACCCCGACCCCGGCCCCGCGCCCGCGCCACCCCGGCCCGCCGACCCCTCCGGTCGGCGGGCCGCGGCACGCCCGGGACACCCCCCGCAACCGACTACGCTCGGTGCCTATGTCACGCATCGACGGCCGCACCCCCGACCAGCTCCGCCCCGTCACCATCGAACGGGGCTGGAGCAAGCACGCCGAAGGCTCCGTCCTCATCTCCTACGGCGACACCAAGGTGCTGTGCACCGCCAGCGTCACCGAGGGCGTCCCCCGCTGGCGCAAGGGCAGCGGCGAAGGCTGGGTCACCGCCGAGTACTCCATGCTCCCCCGCGCCACCAACACCCGCGGCGACCGCGAGTCCGTCAAGGGCCGCCTCGGCGGCCGCACCCATGAGATCAGCCGCCTCATCGGCCGCTCGCTGCGCGCCGTCGTCGACCACCGCGCCCTCGCCGAGAACACCATCGTCCTCGACTGCGACGTCCTCCAGGCCGACGGCGGCACCCGCACCGCCGCCATCACCGGCGCCTACATCGCCCTCGCCGACGCCGTCGCCTGGGCCCGCGAGCGCAAGCTGCTCCGCGCCAAGGGCAAGCCGCTCACCGGCGGGGTGAGCGCCGTCAGCGTCGGCATCATCGACGGCACCCCCATGCTCGACCTCCGCTACGAGGAGGACGTCCGCGCCGAGACCGACATGAACATCGTCTGCACCTCCGACGGCCGCTTCGTCGAGGTCCAGGGCACCGCCGAGGGCGCCCCCTTCGACCGCGCCCTGCTCGACCAGCTGCTGGACCTCGGCACCCTCGGCTGCGCCGAGCTCGACGAGGTCCAGCGCAAGGTCCTCGGCGAGCTGGAGGGCTGACGCCGGCACGCCCCGGATACCGGTTCCGTCTCGGTTCCGCGAAATCCCCCGGGCTCCGGACCAGGTCGCTGTACACGCCGGGTCCGGAGCCCGTACGGTTCCGGCAGCACCCCGTTCCGGGAACCGCGCACCCCTCAGCGCGCGTCCTTCCCTTCCGGAGACCCGCGCACCCAGGAGGACCGGATGCCCCAGAGCATTGCCCGCCCCACCATGCTCGCCGTGGCCGGCCTGATCGCCATCCTCCCCCTCAGCGCCGTGAGTTGCTCCGCCGCCCAGAAGGCACTCGACTGCGGCAACACCGCCGTCAGGATCACCGGGGACATCAACGAGGTCAGCAACGCCTACAGCAACGCGAGCAACGACTCGGCCGCCGCCGGGCAGGCGCTGCAGAAGCTCAAGAACGACCTCGACCAGCTCGGCAAGAACTCCAAGGACACCGACGTCGTCCAGGCCATCAACGACCTCAACACCCAGGTCGACAGGGTCCAGCAGGCCGTCAACAACAAGCAGGTCCCGGACTTCAAGCCGCTCGGCAACGCCGCCTCCAACCTCACCAAGGTCTGCACCGGCTGACGAGGACTCACGGCCGCTGTCCGTTTAGGGTGGATCCATGACCACCCGACTCATCCTCGCCACCCGCAACCAGCACAAGGTCGCCGAACTCCGCGACATCCTCGGCGACGCCGGCCTGGACGTCGAACTGGTCGGCGCCGACGCCTACCCGGAGATCCCCGACGTCCCCGAGACCGGCATCACCTTCGCCGAGAACGCCCTGCTCAAGGCCCACGCCCTCGCCCGCGCCACCGGACTGCCCGCCGTCGCCGACGACTCCGGCCTCTGTGTCGACGTCCTGGGCGGCGCCCCCGGCATCCTCTCCGCCCGCTGGTCCGGCAAGCACGGCGACGACCGCGCCAACCTCGACCTGCTGCTCGCCCAGCTCTCCGACATCGCCCCCGAGCACCGCGGCGCCCACTTCTTCTGCGCCGCCGCCCTCGCCCTCCCGGACGGCACCGAGCGCGTCGTCGAGGGCCGCCTGCTCGGCACCCTGCGCACCACCCCGGCCGGCGACGGCGGCTTCGGCTACGACCCGATCCTCCAGCCCCTCGGCGAGACCCGCACCTGCGCCGAACTCACCCCGGCGGAGAAGAACGCCATCAGCCACCGCGGCCAGGCGTTCCGCGCCCTCGCCCCGGTGGTCCGCGAGCTGATCGGCTGATCCGGAACTCCGGGAACGACGAAGGCCCGCCCGGAGATCACTCCGGGCGGGCCTTCGTTTCGAAGCCCAGTGCGGCCTGAGGGACTCGAACCCTCACGAGATTTCTCCCATGGGCACCTAAAACCCACGCGGCTGCCAGTTACGCCAAGGCCGCACGGCCTTCAGTCTAGGGGGTCGTGCGGTGCGGGGACACCGTCATTCCGGGCCGCGGCCCGCCCTGGGCGCCGCACCGGGCGGGCCCGGGTCGGCGCTTCCTGTTGCGGCCGCAGTAAGTGTCGGTGACGGCATGGCAGTTGGGGCACAGCAGGCGCAGGTTGTCCGGCCGGTTGTCGGACCAGTCCCCGCTGATGTGGTCGACCTCCAAGGTCATCGGACGCCCCAGCCACTCGGGGCCGGTGCCGCACCCCTCGCAGAGCTCCGGTCGGCCGAGTTCGGCCAGTGCGGCGCGGATGCGGGCACCGGGCAGTCGCTTGGCCTCCGGCGGTCGCCGGACCAGGATCTGCTCGGGGGAGAGCCACTTGGTCGAGTGCTTGCCGCGGTTGTGAGCCTGTCCGGTGAAGTGTGAGATGTCGATGCCGAGGGCCTTGATCCGGCGCCCGATGTGCGCCTGGGTGCCGCCGGCCTGCCGGAGCTGGAGGTGGCGCACGGCCCCGGCGATGCTGTGGGAGGCGTCGACCGCCTCCTGCAGGAGGTCCCGGGTGTAGACGCTTCCCCCGGGGCGGAAGTGCGAGGTGTCGACGGCGAACTCGGTCAGCTTGCGTCGCAGGTACTTGCGGCGGTCCTTGTTCGGCTCCTTGCCCAGCGCGACGAGCATCTCGTCGAGCGACGTGGCGGCTGCGGCCTTCGCTGTGAGCAGGTCACGGGTGTACTCGGCAGGCATGGTGCTCCCCCTTAGGGCTCGTGTGCGCCCGTCCCCCGTGTGTGCGAACGAGTGCGGGGGCGATCGGTTACGGGGGTCTCCGGGGAGGTGCTTCGGGGGCTGCAGGGGTGGTGGGGCGGGTGGTGGTGGTGAGGTCGGGGTGACGGGTGGAGGGGGGTCTGCGGAGCGGCGGGGTTGGGGAATTGATTACCAATTGGTACAGACCTATTGACCTATGTGGTTCAGACCACATAGCTTCGGCGCCAATCTGCTTTCCCCCACGTGCGTGCTCCCCCACAGGCACGCGCCGACACTCTGCCCGGAGGACCGAGTGTTGATCCGATCCACGGCGGAGCGGCGTCCCACCGCTGCCCGTCGGTCCAAGAGCCCGGCGGCCCGCGCCGGCCTGGCCTCGTTGGCCGCGGCCACGATGGCCGGCCTGTTGATGGCCACGCTGGGCGCGGCGCCCTCCCAGGCGTCCGCCACCGTCGACAACGCCGCCTGTCGTCCCGACGGCCTCTACGCCACACCCGGTGTCGACGTCCCGTACTGCAGCGTCTACGACACCAACGGCCGCGAGAAGATGGGCGCGGACCACCAGCGCCGCATCATCGGCTACTTCACCGGCTGGCGCACCGGCAAGGACGGCACGCCGCCGTACCTGGTCAGCGACATCCCGTGGGACAAGGTCACCCACCTCAACTACGCCTTCGGCCACGTCGGCGGTGACAACAAGCTGTCCGTCGGCACCGACAACGACAAGAACGAGGCCACCGGCATCTCGTTCCCCGGCGTGCCCGGCGCGGAGCTCGACCCGTCGCTGCCCTACAAGGGGCACTTCAACCTGCTGACCAAGTACAAGAAGCAGTACCCGAACGTCAAGACCCTCATCTCGGTGGGCGGTTGGACCGAGACGGGCGGCTACTTCGGTGACGACGGCAAGCGCGTCAACACCGGCGGCTTCTACTCGATGACCGTCAACCCCGACGGCAGCGTCAACCAGGCGGGCATCGACACCTTCGCCGCCTCGTCCGTGGACTTCATCAAGAAGTACGGGTTCAACGGCGTCGACATCGACTACGAGTACCCGACCTCGATGAAGGACGCGGGCAACCCGCTCGACTGGCAGCTCGCCAACAGCAAGCGCGCTTCGCTGGCCAAGGGTTACGCCGCCCTGATGAAGACCCTGCGGGAGAAGCTGGACCGGGCGGGTGCCGCCGACGGCAAGCACTACCTGCTCTCGGTCGCGGCCCCGTCGTCCGGCTACCTGCTGCGCGGCATGGAGACCTTCCAGGTGGCGCAGTACCTGGACTACGTCAACATCATGTCGTACGACCTGCACGGCGCCTGGAACAAGTACGTCGGCCCGAACGCCTCGCTGTTCGACGACGGCAAGGACGGCGAGCTGGCGGCGGCCAACGTCTACGGCACCGGCCAGTACGGCGGGATCGGGTATCTCAACGCGGACTGGTCGTACCACTACTTCCGCGGTTCGATGCCGGGCGGCCGGGTCAATGTCGGCCTGCCGTACTACACCCGCGGCTTCAAGAACGTCCAGGGCGGCACCAACGGCCTCTGGGGGACCGCCGCGGCGACGACCTGCCCGGTCGGCGCCGGTCTGACCTCCTGCGGTGACGGCGCGGTCGGCATCGACAACATCTGGAACGACAAGGACGACGCGGGCAAGGAGTCCCCGGCCGGGTCGAACCCGATGTGGCACGCGAAGAACCTGGAGAAGGGCATCCTGCCCGACTACCTGTCCAAGTACGGGGTCAAGGACACCGCGCTGCAGGGCAGTTACGTGCGCAACTACAGCTCCACCCTGGTGGCGCCGTGGCTGTGGAACGACACCAAGAAGGTCTTCCTGTCGACCGAGGACGAGCAGTCGGTCGGTGCCAAGGCCGACTACATCGTCAACCAGGGCGCCGGTGGCGCGATGATCTGGGAGCTCGCGGGCGACTACAAGTGGGACGCGGCCGCGAACGGCGGCAAGGGTCAGTACGTGCCCGGCAGCACCCTGACCTCGCTGATGTACGACAAGTTCAAGGCGGCCTCGCCGTACGGGGCGATCCGTTCGACGACGGCGCTGCCGCAGCAGACGCTGCCGGTCGACGTGTCGTTCACCAACTTCGCGCTCGGTGACTCGAACTACCCGATCAACCCGAAGATCCACATCGTCAACAACTCGACGCTGACCCTGCCGGGCGGCACCGAGTTCCAGTTCGACTACGGCAACTCGGCCCCGGGCAACGCCAAGGACCAGTCCGGCTTCGGGCTGACGGTGATCAAGCAGGACCACACGGGTCCGAACGTGGGCGGCCTGAAGGGCACCTACAACCGGGTGTCGGTCAAGCTGCCGGGCTGGCAGTCGCTCGCCCCGGGTGCCTCGGTCGACCTGGACTTCGTCTACTACCTGCCGGTGTCGACGCCGTCCAACTGGACGGTCAACGTGGCCGGCACGCTGTACGGGCTCAAGGGCGACCTGACCCGTGGCGCGGTGGACGGCGGTACGACCCCGCCGACCACGCCGCCGACCACTCCGCCCACGACCCCGCCGACGACGCCTCCCACGACGCCGCCGACCACTCCGCCCACGACCCCGCCGACCACTCCGCCGACGACGCCTCCCACGACGCCGCCGACGACCCCGCCCACGACGCCGCCGACCGGCTGCGCGGGTGCGCCGAGCTGGGACGCGGGCACCACCTACGCCACCACCACCAAGGTCTCCTGGAAGGGCCACTACTACCAGAACAAGTGGTGGACCAAGGGCGACGACCCGAGCGCCAGTGGCGCCTGGGGTGTCTGGAGCGACCTCGGCGCCTGCTGATGACAGCGGACGCCTGAGGTGAGAGACGGCGGTGGCGGTGCACCCGGTCGGGGGGTGCGCCGCCACCGCTGCGTCGTCGTGGGGAAGCCCCGGGTCAGGCCGCCTCGACCTCGAGGTCGCGCAGCAGCTTGGCCACGTGGCCGGTCGCCTTGACGTTGTACAACGCGTGCTCGACCTTGCCCCGCTCGTCCACGATCACGGTGGAGCGGATCACGCCGGTGACGGTCTTGCCGTAGAGCTTCTTCTCGCCGAACGCGCCGTACGCCTCCAGCACCTTCTTCTCCGGGTCGGAGAGCAGGGTGACCTTGAGGTCCTCGGCCTCGCGGAACCTGCCGAGCTTCTCCGGCTTGTCCGGCGAGATGCCGATGACGTCGTAGCCGGCGCCGGCGAAGACCTCCAGGTTGTCGGTGAAGTCGCACGCCTGCTTGGTGCAGCCGGGGGTGAGCGCGGCCGGGTAGAAGTAGACGATCACCTTGCGGCCGAGGTGGCCGGCCAGGGACACCTCGTTGCCGTCGGCGTCGGGCAGGGTGAAGGCGGGCGCGGTGTCGCCGGGCTGGAGACGCTCACTCACGGGGTTTCTCCTGGTGCTGGACGGGCAGTCGTACCACGGCCAACTTACCCCTGATGGTGGGTGGGGCCGCGCGGGCCCGGGTGGCAGCTGACACACTGGGTCAGTCGCACAGGACAACATCAGTGAATGGGGTGGCCCGAGTGGGCGAGGCGAGCACTACGGACAAGTCGGCGCGGACGACCGCCCAGATCGAGGCGGACATCACCCGTACCCGCACCCAGCTGGCGGCGACCCTGGACGAGCTCGCCGTGCGGGTGCATCCGACCACCGTCTCGGCCCAGGTCAAGGCGAAGGCCGTGGCCGCGGTCGAGGAGAAGGCCGGTCGGGCGTACGTGGCCGCGAGCGGTCTGGTCGAGCAGGCCCGGGCGCAGTTCGTGGACGAGAAGGGGCAGCCGCGCAAGGAGCGGATCGTTCCGGCCGCCCTGGTCGGCGTCGGTCTGGTGCTGCTGGTCGCCTCCGCGCGCAAGCGCCGCAAGGGCTGATTCCCGACGGCGCGGCTGCGGGCCGGACACCCCGTGTCCGGCCCGCAGCCGCGCCGTCGCGCCGTCCGGCGCCCCGGAACCGGGCTGGCGTCACGCGCCGGGGCCGGGGGCGGTACCTTCGGGGTCGTGAGCACGAACGACGAACCCACCCAGCAGTCCCTCCCCGCCGAGGCCGACGAGCGGCGCCACGACCGGTTGGGCGAGAAGCTGCCGATCAAGATGCTGCACGACCGCGTGCTGGTGAGGACCGAGGGCGGCGAGGGCGAGCGCCGCTCGACCGGCGGCATCCTCATCCCGGCCACGGCCGAGATCTCCAAGCGCTGCGCCTGGGCCGCGGCGGTCGCCGTCGGCCAGAGCGTGCGCTCCGTGGAGCCCGGCGACCGGGTGCTCTACGACCCCGAGGACAAGCTGGAGGTCGAGGTCCGCGGCGCCACCTACGTTCTCCTGCGCGAGCGCGACCTCCACGCGGTGGCCGCCATGCGCTTCGGCGACACCGAGGGCTCGACCGGCCTCTACCTGTGAGCCGCTGATCCCGGTCCCCGGGCGGGCCGCCGTGCCGCGGGCACGGCGGCCCGCCGTCGTTCACGGGCCCCGGCCCGCCCGGGCGCGCTGGTAGCGTCGCCGGGCGGACAGGGCCCGCGCGGTGGCGGGCACGGAGCGAGGGGGACGGGTATGGGCGGGGACGGGGCTTCGGTCGACTTCGGTGGGGCGGCCGTGCGGGTGCGGGGGCTGGACGGGGTGCGGTGGATCCACGGCTCCGAGTCGGCGAAGCACAACACCGATCCGGAGATCCAGGTCCACCGGTACGACGAGCACACCGTGATCCTGCGGCAGAACATGGCGGTGAACTACGAGGCGCCGTTCCTGTTCCTGCTGTTCGGCAATGAGCGGGCGGTGCTGATCGACACCGGGGCCACCGCGTCGGCGGAGTTCTTCCCGCTGCGGGAGACCGTCGACGGGCTGCTCGACGAGTGGCTGGAGCGCAACCCGCGGGACGGGTACGAGCTGCTGGTGCTGCACACCCACGGGCACGGGGACCACGTCGCGGGGGACGGGCAGTTCGAGGGGCGTCCGGCCACCCGGCTGGTGCGGGCGGACCGGGGGAGCGCGTGGGCGTTCTTCGGCTTCGACGCGGATCCGGACGCGGTGGCGCGGGTCGACCTCGGGGGCCGGGTGCTGGAGTGCCTGGCGACGCCGGGGCACCACGAGGCGGCGGTGACGTTCTTCGACCCGTGGAGCGGGTTCCTGCTCACGGGTGACACGGTCTACCCGGGGCGGCTCTACATCCAGGACTGGGCGGCGTTCGGACGGTCGATCGGCCGGCTGGTGGAGTTCTGCGAGGAGCGGACGGTCGGCCATGTGCTGGGCTGCCACATCGAGATGAGTACGGAGCCGGGGGTGGACTACCCGATCCGGTACGGCTACCAGCCGGACGAGGTCCCGTTGCAGCTGACGGTCGGCCATCTGCGGGAGATCCGGGCGGCGCTGGAGGAGATCGGCGAGGTGCCGCGGCGCCGGGTGTTCCCGCTGTTCGTCCTGTCGCCGAACACCTGAGCCGGGCCGGGGCGCCGTCCCTCCGGGTTGCCGTCCCGCCGGTGCGCTCCGGGGGCTCCGGGACGCACCGGCGGGACGGCGGCCGGTCAGCGCCGGCAGTAGAGGTTGGCCGTGCCCTGGAACCAGCCGAGGTCCCGAGTGAAGCTGGTGCCGCCGACGACGCATTCGTTGCGCCACCAGAAGGCCGCGATGGCCTTCCGGTAGGCCGCCTCGGAGGCGAGGTAGACCGCGTCGTCGGGGTTGGAGCTCCAGGCGGTGCCGACGAAGACCGCCGTCTCGAACGCGGCGGTGGTCCCGGTGGAGGTGGTCCCGGCGGGGGCGGTCGTGGCCGGGGCGGCCAGGGCCGCGCCGGTCCCGCCGAGCAGCAGGGCGGGGGCGAGGAGGGCTGCGGCGGCGCGCAACCGTAGCGCGGAGGAACGGTTCACGGGGTACTCCCAGGTGGTGGCCTCGTGGCCGGTGGCGACGGCGGACGCTCAGGGCGGCTCCCAGTGTCGCGCGGCCGCGCGGTGTGCGGTCAAGACCACTTCACGCCGGTCGGATCCGTTCCCGGCGAGTGTCGGTGACGGGTCGTAGGATCCGCCCCATGGCGAGTGACGGGGCGGTTCGGATCGGTGCCGGGCAGCGGCGGGCGCGGCTGGGGCGGCGGCAGCTGCTGGAGCCGTCCGTCCGGGCGGCGCGGGTGGAGGAGACCGCGGACGCGGTGGTGGGGCTGCACGCCTCCGATCCGGCGACGGTGTACCTGTCGGCGTGCGCGCGGTTGCGGGAGCCGTCGGCGGCGGAGGTGGAACGCGCGCTGTACGAGGACGTCTCGCTGGTGAAGCTGCTGTCGATGCGGCGGACGCTGTTCGCGGTGACGGAGGAGTTCGCGCCGTTCGTGAGCGCGGCGGCGGCGCGGCCGATCGCGGTGAAGGAACGGGCGACGCTGCTGAAGCACCTCGGCGAGTTCGCCGAGGGGTGGAGCGAGGCGCGGTTGGCGGAGACCGAGCGGGCGGTGCTGGCGGTGCTGGCCGAGCGCGGGGAGGCGACGACGTCCGAGCTGGGCGCGGAGGTGCCGGCGTTGCGCGAGACCATGCTGATGGCGGCGGGGAAGCCGTACGAGGCGAAGCAGAGCGTGGGGAGCCGGTTGTTGCGGTTGCTGGCCTCGGACGGGCATGTGCGGCGGTCGCGGCCGCGCGGGTCGTGGCTGAGCAGCAGCTATCCGTGGGCGCCGGTGGAGCAGTGGCCGGAGGTGCCGGTGCCGGAGGCGAAGGCGGAGGTGGTGCGGCGCTGGCTGGCGCGGTACGGGCCGGGGACGGTCGAGGACGTGAAGTGGTGGACGGGCTGGACGCTGGGGGACGTCCGGCGGGCCCTGGGTGCGGTGGGCGCGGTGGAGGTGGCGCTGGACGGCGGCGCGGTGGGGCTGGTGCTGCCGGGGGACGAGGCGCCGGTGGTCGAGCCGGAGCCGTGGGCTGCGCTGCTGCCGGGGCTGGATCCGGCGGTGATGGGCTGGCGCGGGCGGGACTGGTACCTGCGGCCGGAGGACGTGCCGGCGCTGTTCGACCGGGCGGGGAACGCCGGGCCGACGGTGTGGTGGTGCGGCCGGGTGGTCGGCGGTTGGGCGCAGCGGGCGGACGGCGAGGTGGTGTGGCGGCTGTTCGAGGACGTGGGGGCGGAGGCGGTGGCGGCCGTCGGGGTGGAGGTGGAGCGGCTGAGGGGTTGGCTGGGTGAGGTGCGGGTGACGCCGAGGTTCCGGACGCCGTTGGAGCGCGAGTTGGCGGCCTGAGGCCGGGCTCCCGCGAGTTCGGCGGGGCGGGCCCCCGGGCCGGTCAGGCCGGCGGCGGGGTGGCCGGGTCGGCCGTGGCCGGGGGTTTTCCGGTGCTCGGGGGCTTGGTGGCACCGGTGGGCGGCGGCGCGGGTGAGCGGGTCGGGTCCGGGGTCCTGGTGGGGGAGGTGGTGCCCGGTTCGGTGCTGGGCCGGGTGGTGGTGGGCCGGGCGGTGGGGGTGGGCTGGGAGGGGGTGGGTTCGGGCTGGCTGGGCGGCACCGGGGTGGGCGGGTCGGGGGTGATGACGGTGAGCACGGGGTCGGGCGCGGTGGTGCCGGGGCCGGTGGTCGCGGTGGGCCGGCGGGGGGCGGTGGGTGCCGGGGCGGCGGGGATCGGCGCGCCGCCGGTGCCGCCGGTGCCGCCGGTGGTGGGTGCCGGGGCGGGGGCGGTGGAGGGGGAGGCCGTGGCGGGGGCGGTGGTGGTCGGGGTGGTGCTGGGGCCGGTGGTCGCGGGCCGGGTGTTGCCCTCGGTGGGTTGGAGGTCGAAGGAGCGGATGACGCTGCCGTCCAGGACGTCGTCCATGTAGCTGGTCCAGATCCGGGTGGGGAAGGCGCCGCCGTTGATCCGGGCGTAGCCGGCGGTGCCGGCCAGTGGTTCCTTGGCGTGGGTCCTCGGGTTCTCCCGGAAGAGTCCGACGGTGGTGGCGAGGTCGGGGGTGTAGCCGGCGAACCAGGCGGAGAGGTTGGCGTCGGTGGTCCCGGTCTTGCCGGCGGCGGGGCGGCCGAGGCCGAGGGCGGCGGCGCCGGTGCCGCGCGGGCCGACGACGTCGCGCAGGACGTCGGTGACGGCGTCGGCGGTGCCCCGGTCGAGGGCGGTGGAGCCGGACTGCTCGGGCAGGTCCGGTACGTCGACGGGGGCGGGACCGGGGTTGACCCGTTCCAGTTTGGCGACGGACCAGGGCCGGTGCGCCTCGCCGTGGTTGGCGAGGGTGGCGTAGACGCCGGCGAGGTCGAGGGCGCTGGGGGTGGCGGTGCCGAGGGTCATCGAGGTGTTGGCCGGGTCCAGGCCGGGGACGTCGGCGGGGATGCCGAGGCGGAGGGCGGTGTCGCGGACGTGGGCGAGTCCGGCGTCGACGCCTTCCTGCGCGTACACCGAGTTGACGGACCTGACCATGGCCTGGCGCAGGGTGATGGACCCGTAGTCGATGTCGTCCTCGTTGGGCGGCGCGTACGGGGTGGGGCCGTTGGTGACGGGGCGTTCGCTGGTGCCGTCGTAGCGGGTCTCGGTGGTGATCGCGAGGCCGTCGGCGCTGGTGCCGCGGGAGGTGAGGCCGGCGGCGAGGTCGATCGGTTTGAAGGTGGAGCCGATCTGGTTGTCCTGGCGGAGGGCGTCGTTGTAGGGCTGCTTGGCGTAGTCCGGGCCGCCGTAGACGGCGACGACGCGGCCGGTCCCGGGTTCGACGGAGGCGCCGGCGACGCGGACGTCGGTGTCGGTGGCGGGCCGGGCGGCGGGGTCGAGCTCGGTGGTGAGTTCGTCGTGGACGGCGCGGGCGAAGGCGTCCTGCTTGTCCTGCTCGAAGGTGGTGGTGATGCGCCAGCCGCCGGCCTTGAGGGTGGCGGAGTCGAGGACGCGGTTGGTGACGAGGTAGTCGTCGGCGACGCCGACCAGGTAGCCGGCCTGGCCGGCCAGGCCGGTGGCGGGCTGGGGGTCGATCGGGTCGGGGAAGGCGGTGTCGGCGCGTTCGGTGGCGCTGAGGAAGCCGAGCTGGACCATGCCGTCGAGGGTGTACTGCCAGCGGGCGAGGGCGCGTTCGCGGTTGGCGGGGGTGGCGGTCTTCACGTCGTAGGCGCTGGGGGCCTGGAGCAGGGCGGCGAGGTAGGCGCTCTGGGGGAGGGTGAGTTCGGAGACGTCGACGCCGTAGTAGGCGCGGGCGGCGCTCTGGATGCCGTAGGCGCCGCGGCCGAAGTAGCTGGTGTTGAGGTAGCCGGCGAGGATCTCGTCCTTGCCGCGCTGCTGGTCGACCTTGAGGGCGATCAGGAGTTCGCGGCCCTTGCGTTCGATGGTCCGGCTCTGGGTGAGGTAGTAGTTCTTGACGTACTGCTGGGTGATGGTGGAGCCGCCCTGCATGCCCTGGCCGGTCAGGGTGTTCCAGCCGGCCCGGACCATGCCCTTCAGGTCGATGCCGCGGTTCTGGTAGAAGGTGCGGTCCTCGGCGGAGACGACGGCCTGCCGGGTGCTGACGGGGATCCGTTCGATGCCGACGTCGGTGCGGTTGACGGTCCCGGTGCGGGCGATCTCGGTGACGCCGTCGGCGTAGAGGTAGATGTTGCTCTGGGCGACGGCCTGGGCGTTGGGGTCGGGCAGCGGAACGATGACGTAGAGCACGGCGAAGGCGCCGACGGCAATCAGCAGGACGCCGAGGGCGGCGCCGAGGCAGACCCGCCAGGTGGGCAGCAGCCGGCGGAGGAGCGGCAGGGCGCGGCGCGCCTCGCGGCGGGCGGCCCGTCTGGCGCGGCGGCCGGTGCTCAAGGTCATGCCGAGATTATGTGCTATTTGACTGCGGATCAGGCGGTGGGGCGGCGCCGGGCGGTCGGGGGAAAACCGGGTGCGCGGCGGGCTGTCCGTCGGTACGGTGAAAGGTGCTAACGACATAGCGCGGTCACTTCGGGCTCCGGCCCGGTGCAGCTCCGCCCGCCAGGTCCGGGACCCCCCCCGGGCGCGGTGGTCGGGGCCGGTCCGCCATGCGCTCCCGCGGCCAGGGGTCTCCCTGCGCCGCTCTTTGTCGACAAGGAGACAATATGCAGAACGCAGGGCTCCATCCTCCTGATCCCGTCGGCGACACCCCCGCGCCCCCGCGCCCGTCGCGTCCGGCCGCCGCCCCGCGCGGTGCCGCGGCGGACCTCCGCGCCGCCCTGAGCCTCTACGCGGCCGTCGTCCGGGGCGCGTTCCGGCGCTTCTCCACCTACCGGGCCGCCAGCCTCGCCGGGGCCTTCACCAACACCGTCTTCGGTTTCATCCTCGCCTCCACCTTCCTCGCCCTCTGGCACGCCCGTCCCGGGCTCGGCGACTACGACGAGGTCACCGCGGTCACCTACATCTGGGTCAGCCAGGGGCTGCTGGTCACCGTCGCCGTCATGGGCGGCGGCTTCCAGGACGACGTCCAGGAACGGTTCCGCAGCGGGGACATCGCCGTCGACCTCTACCGCCCGGTGGACTTCCAGGGCTGGTGGCTGGCCACCGACCTCGGCCGGGCCGCCTTCCACCTGCTCGCCAGGGGCGTGCCGCCGATGCTGGTCGGCTCCCTGGTCTTCCGCGTCCGGCTCCCCGAGAACCCGCTGACCTGGGGGTACTTCCTGCTCGCCGTCCTGCTCGCGGTGGTGGTCAGCTTCGGGGTGCGCTTCCTCGTCTCGCTCACCGGCTTCTGGCTGCAGGACTCGGAGGGCGTGCGCTCGGTCACCCTGGTGGTGTCGATGTTCTTCTCCGGGATGCTGCTGCCGCTCGCGCTCTTCCCCGGCCGGCTCGGCGACATCGCTCCGCTGCTGCCCTGGGCGGCCCTGGTGAAGGTGCCCACCGACGTCTTCCTGGAGCGCGTCACCGGCCCCGGCCTGCTCGGCGCGCTCGGCTTCCAGCTCGGCTGGGCCGTGGTCCTGCTCGGGGCCGGCCGGCTGGTCCAGCTGCTGGCGACCCGCAAGGTGGTGGTCCAGGGTGGCTGACCAGGCCGTGGTGACCCGGGCGGCCCTGCCCGCCGTCACCCGCGAGTCCCCGGCCGCCCGGGCGGCGTGGGCGGTGCGCTCCTGGTGGCTCGCCGCCGCCATGTGGACCAGGGCGATCATGTCCTACCGGGCGTCGTTCGTGATGATGCTCTGCGCCAACACCGTGGTGACCTTCCTCGATTTCGTCGTGGTCGTCCTGATGTTCCGCCACACCGACACGCTCGGCGGCTGGACCCTGCCCGAACTCGGCTTCCTCTACGGCACCTCGGCGCTGGCCCTCGGCCTGGCCAACCTCTTCGTCGGCTCGATCGACGCCCTGGGCGAGCGGATCCGCACCGGCACCCTGGACATCATGCTGGTGCGGCCGGCGCCGGCGCTCGCCCAGCTGTGCGCCGAGCGCTTCTCACTGCGCCGGCTCGGCCGACCGGTCCAGGCGGTGGCCGTGCTGGTCTGGTCGCTGACGGTGCTGGACGTGCACTGGACCTGGGACCGGGTGCTGCTGCTGCCGGTCCTGGTGGTCTGCGGCACGCTGATCTTCGCCGCGGTCTTCATCGGCTTCGCCAGCCTCCAGTTCTGGTGGGGCGAGGCCAAGGAACTGCAGAACTCCTTCACCTACGGCGGTGCCACCGTGCTCCAGTACCCGCCGACGGTCTTCGCCAAGGAGCTCGTCGCCGGAACCGTCTTCGGCGTGCCGCTGGCCTTCGTCAACTGGCTGCCCGCGCTGCGGATCCTGGACCGGCCCGACCCGCTGGGCCTGCCCACCGCCTTCCAGTACGCCTCGCCCGTCGCGGCCGCGTTGGCCCTGACCGCCGCCGGCCTGGCCTGGCGGGCCGGGCTGCGCGCCTACCGCGGCGCCGGCGGCTGACCTCCCACCCCTCTCCCCGACATGCGAGGAAGCACCATGGCACTGATCGAACTCGACGACGTCCGCCGCACCTTCACCGTCCGCGCCAAGTCCGGCAGACTGCGGCGGGAGAAGCGCGAGGTGCGCGCCGTCGACGGGCTGACCTTCACCGTCGAGGCCGGCGAGTGCGTCGGCTACATCGGCCCGAACGGCGCCGGCAAATCCACCACCATCAAGATGCTGACCGGCATCCTCGTCCCCACCGCCGGTCGGCTGCGCGTCGCCGGCGTCGACCCGGCCCGCGAACGGGTCGCCCTGGCCCGCCGGATCGGCGTCGTCTTCGGGCAGCGCACCACGCTCTGGTGGGACCTCCCGCTGCGCGACTCCTACGAACTCGCCCGCCGGCTCTACCGGATCCCCGACCACCGGTATCGCGCGAACCTGGACCGCTGCGTCGAACTGCTCGACCTCGGCGCGCTGCTCGACACGCCCGTCCGCCAGCTCTCGCTGGGCCAGCGGATGCGCGGCGACCTCGCCGCCGCGCTGCTGCACGACCCGCGGGTGCTGTACCTCGACGAGCCGACCATCGGCCTGGACGTGGTCAGCAAGGCCAAGGTGCGGGACTTCCTGCGCGAGGTCAACCGCGACCTCGGCACCACGGTGCTGCTCACCACCCACGACCTCACCGACATCGAGCAGCTGTGCGACCGGGTGATGGTGATCGACCACGGCCGGGTGGTTCACGACGGCGGACTGGAGGCCCTGCACGCGGCCGGCGACAGCGAACGGACCCTGGTGGTCGACCTGGCCGGGACGCACCCGCCGATCGAGGTGCCCGGCGCCCGGGTGGTCCGGGTGGAGGGACCGCGCCAGTGGCTGGCCTTCCCGGCGCAGGCGAGCGCGGCCCCGGTGGTGGCCGCCGTCGCGGCCCGCTACCCGCTGGTCGACCTGTCGGTGCGGGAGCCCGCGATCGAGGACGTGATCGCCCGGATGTACGCCGAGGTCGCGATCGGCTGAGGCCGGGCCGACCGGCGGGAGCGCGCGGCCGTCGTCGGTCGGGCTTTCGCCGCCCGGCCGGGCGTTCGCTTCCGCCTCGCTCGTGCGGGTGGCGGACGTGACCCCGCGGCGTGCCGCCGAGTTGACCCTGCATCGCCCGGCGGCGCGCCGCCCGCTCCGTTCCGCGGACGGCGCGCCGCCGGGCGGCGACAGCTCGGCGACCCGCGCACCGGAGGGCAGCGCCCGATGACCGTACCCGACGTGACCGTGGTGATCGCGGTCTACAACACCATGCCGTACCTGACCGCCTGTCTGGACTCGCTGGTCCGGCAGACCATCGGGCCCGCGCGCATGGAGGTGGTCGCGGTCGACGACGGCTCCACGGACGGCGGCGGCGAACTGCTCGACGCCTACGCGGCCCGGCACCCCGGGCTGTTCCAGGTCGTCCACCAGGCCAACTCCGGCGGCCCGGCCGCGCCGACCAACCGGGGGCTGGCACTCGCCCGCGGCCGCTACGTGCTCTTCCTCGGCGCCGACGACTGGCTCGGTGACGAGGCCCTGGCGCGGATGGTCGCCGCCGCCGACGACTGGGGGTCGGACATCCTGATCCCCAAGCAGGTCGGGGTGAACGGGCGGCTGGTGCCGCAGGGCATCTTCGACGTCACCGCCGCCTCGGTCGGCTTCGAGGACTCCGCGCTGGCCTGGGCGCTCGCCGACACCAAGCTGTTCCGGCTCGACCTGGTCCGGCGGCACAACCTGGCCCGCAAGGAGGAGCTGAAGGTCTACTCCGACCAGCCCTTCACCCTCGCCGCCTGTCTGCGGGCCCGCCGGATCTCCGTGCTCGCCGACTACGACCACTACTTCCTGGTGCTGCGCGAGGACCGGGGCAACGTCACCCAGCGGGCCGGCGCGCTGGACCGGGTCCGCGGGGTCGCCGCCGTCCAGTGGGTGGCCGCCGAACTGGCCGCGCCCGGCGGCCAGCTGGACGCCATCCGGGCCCGGCACTTCGGCTGGGAGGTGCCGCAGCTGCTCCAGGAGGGCCTGCTCGCCCTCGACGCCGGGCTGCGGGAGCAGGTCTGCGACGGGGTCGGCGAACTCGTCCGGCAGTTCGGCGCCCGCGAGGTGTACCACCGGCTCGCCGTGCCCGACCGGGTCCGGCTGGAGCTCGCCGCCACCGGGCGGTACGAGGAACTGCGCGAGCTGATCGCGTACGAGGCGGAGCACGGCCCGCCGCCGGTGGTCACGGAGGACGGGGCGGACGGCGTCCGGCGGCGGTACGCGGCCTACCAGGTGTTCCGGGACGGCGCGTCGGGGCTGGCGGACGAGCTGTTCCTGCTCGGCGAGGAACGGGCGGAGACGCCGGCGGAACCGGAGGCGCCGGGGCCGGCGGGACTCCGTCCGGGCGGGGAGGCCGGGCCGCCCCCGCCGAACCGGGTGCAGCGGCTCTGGCGCGGCGCGGTGCCCGTCCGGGTGCGCCGTCGACTGCGCGGCCACCCGGTCTGGCGCCGGCTCGCCGACGCGGTGGCCGCCGACGGCCGGAACGGGGGGCGGCGATGATCCCGCTCGACATCTGTGTGGTCGGCCTGGGCAAGCTCGGACTTCCGCTCGCCGTCCAGTTCGCCGCGAAGGGCCACCGGGTGACCGGCGCCGACGTCGCCCCGGCGGTGGTCGAGGCGGTCAACCAGGGGCGGCCGCCGTTCCCCCGGGAGGCCGGACTGGACGCGGCGCTCAAACGGGTCGTCGCCGAGGGCCGACTGCGCGCCACCACCGACACCGCGGCCGCCGTGGCCGGCGCCGAGGCGGTCGTGCTGGTCGTCCCGCTGGTCACCGCCGCCGACGGCACGCCCGACTTCACCCTGCTCGACGCCGCCACCGACGCGGTCGCGGCCGGGCTGCGCCGGGGCACGCTGGTCAGCTACGAGACCACCCTGCCGGTGGGCGTCACCCGGGGCCGGTGGGCGCCGCGGCTGGCGGCCGGTTCCGGGCTGACCCCGGGCCGGGACTTCGCGCTGGTCTTCAGCCCGGAGCGGGTCCGCACCGGCCGGGTCTTCGCCGACCTGCGCCGCTACCCCAAGCTGGTGGGCGGGACCGACCCGGCCGCGACCCGGCGCGGCGCCGAGTTCTACCGGGCGGTGCTGGACTTCGACCCGCGCCCCGACCTGGCGGCGGGGGGTCGGCCGAACGGGGTGTGGGAGCTGGAGTCGGCCGAGGCGGCGGAGTTCGCCAAGCTCGCCGAGACCACCTACCGGGACGTCAACATCGCGTTGGCCAATCAGTTCGCCCGGTACGCGGACCGGATCGGAGTGGATTTCGCCGCCGTCGCCGACGCCTGCAACTCGCAGCCGTTCAGCCATCTGCACCGGCCGGGCGTGGCGGTCGGCGGGCACTGCATCCCGGTCTACCCGCGGCTCTACCTGTGGAACGACCCCTCGGCGACGGTGGTCCGCGCGGCGCGGGCGGCCAACCTGGAGATGCCGGCCTACGCGGTCGGGGTGCTGGACGGCGCGCTGGCGGGCGGGATCGCCGGGCAGGGTGTGCTGGTGCTCGGCGCCGCCTACCGGGGCGGGGTCAAGGAGACCGCCTACTCGGGGGTGTTCCCGCTGGTGGAGGCGTTGCGGGCGGCGGGTGCCCGGCCGTACGTGGCCGATCCGCTGTACCCGGCGGGGGAACTGACGGCGCTGGGCCTGCCCGCGCACGCGGGCGAGCCGGTGGTGGCGGCGGTGCTGCAGGCGGACCACCCCGAGTACCGGGAGCTGACCCCGGCGGACCTGCCGGGGGTCAGGGTGCTGCTGGACGGCCGGCGGTGCACCGACCCGGACCGCTGGGCCGGTGTGGCGGGGGTGCGCCGGATCGTGCTCGGGGGCGCCTGAGGCCGGGGCCACGCCCGCCCGGCGGGGCCGCGCGGGGCGGGCGAGGCGCGGCGGCGGGGCGGTTGGTTCGGTCGACCGGCGCGGGCGAGGCGCGGGCGCCGGGCGGTCGTGATGGCCGACCGGCGCGCGATGGGCGGACGCGCCGTCCGTTCGCGCCGGGCAACGGGCAGACTGGCGGGGTGAGCGACGAAGCCTTCAGCGGGACCGGCCCCGGGATGCGGTTCACCGCGGCCGACGAGGAGAAGAGACGCGGCGTCCGCCGGATGAAGACCATCGCGACCGGCCTGCTGGCCCTCGCGACCCTGGTGTTCGCCCTGGCCACCTGGGCGAAGGCGGCCGGCGCCGGCGCCTGGGCCGGGTACCTGGCGGCGGCCGCCGAGGCCGGCATGGTCGGCGCGCTGGCCGACTGGTTCGCGGTGACCGCGCTGTTCCGGCGCCCCTTCGGCCTGCCCATCCCGCACACCGCGATCATCCCGACCAAGAAGGACTCCTTCGGCCGGTCGCTGGGCGACTTCGTCGGGGAGAACTTCCTCTCCGGCCAGGTGGTGCGCGAGCGGCTCGCCGCGCTCGGCATCGCCCGCCGGCTGGGCGAGTGGCTGGCCGCGCCCGGCAGCGCGGAGCGGGTCACCAAGGAGGCGTCGGCGGCGCTGCGCGGCGTACTGGCGGTGCTCCGCGACGACGACGTGCAGGCGGTCGTCGCCGAGGCGGTGACCCGGCGGGCCGCCGCCACCTCGGTCGCCGAGCCGGCCGGCCGGATGCTCGGCAAGGTGGTGGCGGACGGCGGCCACCACGGGGTGGTCGACCTGGTCGCCGTCCGGGCGCACGACTGGCTGGCCGAGAACCACGCCGAGGTGGTCCAGCGGGTCACCCAGAAGACCCCCGGCTGGACCCCGAAGTTCCTCGACCACCAGGTCGGCGAACGGGTCTACAAGGAGCTGATGCGGTTCGTCACCGACATCAGGGACGACCAGGAGCACCCGGCCCGCGGCGCGATCGACAACTTCCTCGCCGACTTCGCCACCGAGCTGCAGACCGATCCGGAGACCATCGCCCGGGTCGAGCGGGCCAAGGGAGAGCTGCTCGCCCGGCCCGAGGTGCAGGAGCTGATCGCCTCCACCTGGGCGGCCGTCCGCTCACTGGTGCTGAACGCCGCCGAGGACGAGGACAGCGAACTGCGCCGGCGCATCCGTGAGGGCGTGCGGACCTTCGGTGCGCGCCTGGCCACCGATCCCAAGCTCCAGGCCAAGGCGGACGGCTGGCTGCAGGACGCCGCCCAGTACCTGGTCGGCACCTACCGGACCGAGATCACCTCGCTGATCTCCGAGACGGTGGCGGGCTGGGACGCCGACGACGCCTCGCGCAAGATCGAGGCCAACGTCGGCCGGGACCTCCAGTTCATCCGGATCAACGGCACGGTCGTCGGCGCCCTGGCGGGCCTGCTGATCCACTCGGTGGCGGTCGCGTTCGGCGGCTGAGACAGCGGCGGGTGTCTCCAACCGAAGCTTGAGACACCGCCCTCACAAGGGTTCTGACCTGCGGAAATACTCGCGGTGCCGACCGGAGACGCGGTGGGACGGGCGAAAACGGTCCGACCGCCCCGGCGGTGTGCGCCAGAGTGGTTCCAGCAGGTTCCGCGGCACGGTGATCGACCGGACCGCGGACCCGCCGCAGGTCGACGACGCGGTGGCGGGCGGTACGGCGGGGACAGCGGGCGGCACGGGGGTGTGCCCGCCGTCCCCACCGCACCGCCCGCCTCTATCCTTGCCAGCACCACCCCGTACGCGCGTAGAAGCGCGCGCGGCGAGGCGGCTCGTCGAGGCAGAGGAAAGAAGGGCACCACCGTGGTCCAGCCGGACGGAAGTCGGATCGGAACCCCCAGCAGCACCCCCGCGGACTCCGCGGACCGCTCCATCGAGGCGTTCATCGCCGCGATGCCGAAGGCGGAACTGCACGTCCACCACGTCGGATCGGCCTCGCCCCGGGTGGTCGCCGAACTGGCCGCCCGGCACGAGGGCCGGACCAAGGTACCGCTCGATCCGGCGGCCCTCGCCGAGTACTTCACCTTCACCGACTTCGGGCACTTCATCGAGGTCTACCTGAGTGTGGTGGACCTGGTCCGGGACGCCGAGGACGTCCGCGCCCTGACCTTCGGCGTGGCCGAGGACATGGCCCGGCAGAACATCCGCTACGCCGAGCTGACCGTCACCCCGTACTCCTCGGTCAGCCGGGGCATCCCCGACGTCGCCTTCATGGAGGCCATCGAGGACGCCCGCCACCGCGCCGAGAAGGAGCTCGGGGTGGTGCTCCGCTGGTGCTTCGACATCCCCGGCGAGGCCGGCCTCGCCGCCGCCGAGGAGACCGCCCGGCTCGCCGTCGACCTGGCGCCCGAGGGCCTGGTCAGCTTCGGCCTCGGCGGCCCGGAGATCGGCGTTCCGCGGCCGCAGTTCAAGCCCTACTTCGACCGGGCGCGGGCGGCCGGCCTGCGCAGCGTCCCGCACGCCGGGGAGACCACCGGGCCGGAGACGGTCTGGGACGCGCTGCGGGTGCTCGGTGCCGAGCGGATCGGCCACGGCACCCAGGCGGTGAAGGACCGGGCGCTGCTCGACCACCTGGGCGAGCACCGGATCCCGCTGGAGGTCTGCCCGACCTCCAACATCGCCACCCGGGCGGTGGAGCGGATCGAGGACCACCCGATCAAGCGGATGGTCGAGGCCGGGCTGCTGGTGACCGTCAACAGCGACGATCCGCCGATGTTCGGCACCGACCTCAACACCGAGTACGCGGTGGCGGCGCGGCTGCTCGGCCTGGACGAGGCCGGGGTGGCCGGGCTGGCGAAGAACGCGGTGGAGGCGTCCTTCCTCGACGCCCCGGGCAAGGTCCGGCTGGCCGGGGAGATCGACGCCCACCTGGCCCGGTGGCGCCAGGTCTGAGCCGCGGCCCCGCGCGGTTCCGGGCCCCGTCGGCAGTCGCCGGCGGGGCCCTCGGCGTTTCCCCGCCGGGCGCGCTCCGGCCTTGGGGCGGGGCGGTGCGCCCGGGATGGCGCCATTCACTCGTTCGAGTGGCGCCAAGGCATGGTGCCAAAAATGCTCGACATGGCGCCATGGATGTGCCATTCTTCTGGGCATGGACCTCACGCCGTACGTCGACAATCTCCGGCACGAGCTCGCGGTGGCCGCGGGTGCGGGCGGGGACGAAGCCCGCGCTCTGGCCGAGCGCCTGACCCTGCCGTTGGAGTCGGCCGTCCGGCTCACCCTGCTGAACGCCCTCTCCGCCGCGATGGGGGAAGTGACCAGGGAGCTGGCCCCGGGCTCGGTGGACGTCCGGCTGCGCGGGCTCGAACCGGAGTTCGTGGTCACCGTGCCGCCGGGGGCCGATTCGTTCCACGGGGCGGTGCCGTTCCACGACGAGGGCCCTGTGGGGCCGGGGGCGGTGGCACCGCCGATGGCGCCACCGGTGGCACCGGCCGGTGCGGCCGGGGAGGGCGAGGACGGCGCCACCGCGCGGATCAACTTCCGGCTTCCCGGCCACCTCAAGGCCCGGGTCGAGGAGGCCGCCGGGCAGGAGGGCCTCTCCGTGAACGCCTGGCTGGTCCGGGCGGTCGCCGCGTCGCTGGAGCCGGCCGCACCCGCCAGGCCCGGGCCGAGGATCGGCCGGGGGGTCGGTCAGGGCTTTACGGGCTGGGTCCGCTAGCACCCGGTCCGGCCCGCCCGCCCCACCCCGCTCATTCGCCGAGTCACCCCTTTCACCTGCGGAAACGCAGCACAGAGCCATGAGGACGGAACAGCCATGCCTTCGTTCGACACTCCGAGCCCGATCCGCGCCACCCTCCGGTTCGACATCGGCTCGGTCCGGATCGCGGCCGCCAAGCGCGCCGACACCCTGGTCGAGGTCCGCCCGACCGACCCCGGCGCCGCGCTGGACGTCCAGCGCGCCGAGCAGGCCCAGGTCTCCTTCGCCGACGGCGCCCTGATCGTGAAGGTCCCGAAGAAGCGCGGGATCTTCGGCCGGACGGGATCGGTCGACATCACCGTCGAGGTCCCGGTCGGGTCCTCGGTGGACGCCGACGCGCCGATGGGCGACTTCCTGCTGGAGGGCGTGTTCGGTGACTGCCGGATCAGGACCTCGGTCGGCCGGATCCGGGTCGACGAGGCGGCGACCGCCGAGCTGAGGAACGAGCTCGGGGACGTCCGGCTGGGGCGGGCGGACGGGGACGCCGAGGTGGCGTCCTCCGGCCGGATAGAGATCGGCACCGTCGGGGGCGCGCTCAAGGTCGAGAACCTCAACGGCGAGACCGTCGTCGGGGAGGTCGGCGGCGAGCTGCGGGCCAACGCGGCCAACGGCGCCGTCACGGTCGGCACCGCGCTGGCCGGGGTGGACCTCCGGTCCGCCAACGGCAGCCTGCGGATCGGCGAGCTGGTCCGGGGCCGCGCCGCGCTGGAGACCGCGGTCGGCACCGTCGAGGTCGGCATCGCCGAGGGCACCGCCGCCTGGCTGGACGTGCAGACCCAGGTCGGCTCGGTCCGGAACGCGCTGGACTCCTCGGGCGCGCCCGCCGGGGGCGGGGAGACCGTC
Source organism: Kitasatospora sp. NPDC094019 (assembly GCF_044764505.1). Lineage (NCBI taxonomy): Bacteria > Bacillati > Actinomycetota > Actinomycetes > Kitasatosporales > Streptomycetaceae > Kitasatospora > Kitasatospora sp. NPDC094019. The sequence continues at coordinate 132,138 of NZ_JBIWIF010000011.1, read as the reverse complement.
GAGATCACCGCCCGCACCCAGCTCGGGGACATCGTGATCCGGCGCGCCTGACCCCCGCGGCCGCCCGGACGGGGGGCGGCCGCGGGTCCGGGGGGTAGGGGGCGGGGCCGGGGGAGCGGGGGTCCCGGTGGGCCGGAGGCGGTCCGCCCGCCGGGTGCCCGACGGCGTGCCCGACGGGGAGTCAGCGCGGCAGGCGCAGCGCCAGGCCGTCGAGGATGACCTCCAGGCCGTAGTTGAATTTCTGGTCGCGCACGAGGACGGGGTTCTCGACGGCGCCGACCGCGGCCTGGGCGAAGGCGTCGGCGAGGAAGTCGTGCCCGGCCACCGCCTCCTGGGCGGTGGGCATCAGCCCGGCGATGAACTCGGACTCGGTCCGCCCGCTCCGGGCCACGGTGGTGAGGAAGGCGGCCTCCGTGGTGCTCATCCCGAGGACGAAGGAGAGCACGGTGTCGATCGCCCGGGAGGGTTCCGGGAAGCCGGCGGCCGAGAACAGTCCGGCCATTCGCTCGGAGACGTTGACCAGGTTGGGACCCAGGTAGACCAGGCCGGCCTGGCCGATGACGGAGCCCAGCCAGTAGTGGCGCAGCGTGGTGGCCCGGAAGGACTCGCAGGTCGCGACGACGTCGGCGCGCCAGTCGGCGCTGCCGGGGTCGGGGACGGGGATCTCGCCGAAGATCTCGTCCACCGCGAGTTCGATCAGCTCGTCCTTGGTCGCCACGTGCCGGTAGAGCGAAGTCGCTCCGGCGTTGAGGCGCGCGCCGAGCTTGCGCATGGAGAGGGCCTCGACCCCGTCGGCGTCGAGCATCGCGATCGCCTCGCGGACGATCGTGTCCCGGCTCAGCACGGGCTGTTCGGGCTCGCGCTGCCGCCGGGCCCACACGGACGGGATCGGGTTCGTCGCCTTGGCGGCCACCGGCTGTCCTCCTCGGAATCGGTCACGGAAATCCCTGCGTACACCGTTCGCACCAAGCGTACAGGAAACATGGTTGCGCACACTGTTCCGCACTGCGTACAGTGTTCGCATCGACGGTACATCGTACGCATCGGGCGTACTTCGGAGGGGAAAAGACATGGAAGGCCGTAACCCACGGCGCTGGTGGATCCTGCTCGTGCTGTGCCTCAGCACGCTCGTCCTGGTGGTCGACAGCATGGCGCTCACCGTGGCGGTGCCGTCGATGACCGAGGACCTCAAGGCCACCGCGCAGGACACGCAGTGGATCCTCGACTCGTACATCCTGGTCTTCGCCGGCCTGCTGCTGACCTCGGGCAGCCTCGGCGACCGGTTCGGCCGCCGCAAGGTGATGATCATCGGCCTGGTGCTCTTCGGCGCGGCCTCGCTGGCGGCGACGCTCTGCAGCAATCCCGGTGAGGTCATCGCGAGCCGGGTGGCGATGGGCATCGGCGGCGCGCTGATCATGCCCTCGACGCTGTCGATCCTCATCACCGTCTTCGAGGAGGACGAGCGGGGCAAGGCCATGGCGGCCTGGGGCTCGGTCTCGATGCTCGGCCTGGTCGGCAGCCCCGTCCTGGGCGGTGTGCTGATCGACCACTTCTCCTGGCACTCGATCTTCTTCATCAACGTGCCGGTGGTGGTCGTGGCGATCACGGCCGCGCTGCTCCTGATGCCCGAGTCCAAGGGGCCCTGGCAGAAGCCGGACCCGCTGGGCGCCGTCCTCTCGGCGGTCGGCATGACGGCGCTGATCTGGTGGATCATCGAGATCCCGAAGCACGGCGCGTTCGGCGGCGGCTCGCTGGTCGCCCTGGTGGTCGCGGTCCTCTCCCTCGCCGGCTTCATGATCTGGGAGAACACGGTCGCGGAGCCGATGGTGCCGCTGGCGCTGTTCAAGAAGCGCAACTTCAGCGGCGGTTCGCTCTCGCTGACCCTGGTGCAGATCGGCAACGGCGGCCTGCTGCTGGTCCTCACCCAGTACCTGCAGTTCGTGCTGGACTACTCGCCGATCAAGGCGGGCCTGGCCTTCGTGCCGATGGCGGTCGCGGCGCTGATCGGCAACGGCGCCGGCGCCGGACTGAGCGCGAAGACCGGCCATCGGCCGCTGGTCCTGGTCGGCATGGCCCTGATGGCCGGTTCCTTCGTCCTGCTCAGCACGGTCGACGCGGACACCGGCTTCACCGTCCCGGCCGTGGCACTGGGCCTGCTCGGCCTGGGGGCCGGCCTCGCGATGCCGGCCGCGGTCGGCGCGCTGATGAGCGAGATCCCGGCCGAGAAGGCCGGCGTCGGCTCCGCGCTCAACGACACCATCCAGCAGGCGGGCACCGCGCTCGGCATCGCCATCCTCGGCTCCCTGCTGGCCAGCGGTTACGCCGACAGGATGCCGGCCGGCGCCTCCGAGCAGGCCAAGCAGTCGATCCTGGGCGCGCTGACCGAGGCCAACGGCGACCCCGCCGCGATGCACACCGCCCGGGAGGCGTTCACCTCGGCGATGTCGACCACCCTCACCGTGAGCGCGGTGGGTGTCGTGGCGGCGGCCGTGGTGGCGGCGCTGGTGCTGCGCAACCGGAAGCCGGGCGCGCCGGTCGAGGCTCCCGGGGCGGCCAAGGAGCCGGTGGCCGAGCCGGCGGTCTGAGCAGGACGAGGCAGGCCGGAGGCCGGCACCCCTTCACGGGGGGCCGGCCTCCGGCCTGCCTCGGTACGCTCCGAGCCCGGGCCGGCTCAGAGAACGATGTAGTCGGCCTTGTCGTTCCAGCTGCCGCCGTAGGGGTAGCTGAGACCGGTGAGGTTGTAGCAGTTGCCGTTCCACAGGTAGACCGACGGGTCCGGCTGCAGGGTGCGGTCGTCGTAGAGCGTGAGGTCCCCGCCGTTGCGGAACACGCAGGCGGAGCTGGCCCGGTCGCGGAAGGACCAGTCGGAGAGGTACTTGGTGCCGGGCTCCGACCAGCGCAGCAGCAGACCGGAGAAGTTGACGTCCTCCCAGAGGCAGGCCCAGCCGGACGGGCAGTCCGAGGTGGACTGCGCCACCTGGCCGCCGGTGGCGGGGGCCGGGGCTCCGGCGGCCTTGGCGGCCTTGACGGCGGCGGCCGCCGCCGGGGCGAGGGTGGTGAGCGCCCGGTCGGCCTCGGCGACGCTGTCGTGGCAGTACACCGCACCGCCCTTCACCTCGGTGCAGACGCTGGCGCCGGCCCAGCCCTTGGCCAGGTCGATCTTCTTGCCCCGGTAGGTGGCGATCACCGGCGTGGACGGCGTTGCCTTCGCCGGGCCGGCGGACTGCGGAGCGTCGGCGGACGGGGCCGTCGGAACGGACGGCGCGGGCGTCGCCATGGCCGCCGGGGCCGCGAGCGCGAGCGCGCCGGCGGCAGCGGTGACGACGGCGAGCGTGCGGAAGGAACGCACGGTCAACTTCTCCCTTGGTGAGTCGTGGCAGGACAGTGCTGCCACGACCCAACGCCGGATCCGCCGTTCGCACAATAGTTCCGACGAGGACCGGACAATGGCTGACCGATTTCGGTCAGTGGCTTGATTCTGTGGTGCCGATCACGACACCTTCACCCGGAGTACCCACGATGCCCTGCGCGACCAGCGCGACGGAGTCCACCTCGTCCCCGGCCCGGCCCCACGGACCGTCCTTCACGAGCACGGTGCGCTTGCCCAACAGCTGCATCGTCCGCTGGTCGAAGATCCACTCGAACCGGGTGCCGTCGTGCACCCGGGCGACGGCCACCCCGTGGCGTCCGACCGCGTCCACCGCGTCGTCGACGGTCGTGACCCCCGGGATCCGGCCCGCCACCCGGTACAGCGCGGCGGAGACGGCCGGCGGCGCGACCGCGTTGCACAGCAGGTCGCCGATGGTGACGAACGCCTCCTGGTCGGGACCGGTGCTCGAACCGGAGCCGCCCCCGTGGTTGTACCCGGCATCGGCGTAGATGACCTTGGTCAGGGCCTCCGGGTCGCTCGGCAGACCGGCCAGCATCCGGTAGCTGGGCGAGTTGAGGGAGACCGGGTCCGGTGCCGGAAGCTGCTGGTCACCGCCGTCCCGGCGCTGGAGCCCCGGACGGGCGCCGTTCACCGCCGTCCACCGCTCGGTGTTCGTCGTGGTGGTGCTGCGCCGCATCGAACCGTCGGCGGACTCCGCCAGCGCCGTGCTGTGGCCGACGGTCCTGATGTAGGTGTACTGGCTGTCCTGGGCCGAGGGCTGCGGCTGGGTGTAGGCGACCCTGGCGATCCGGTCGAGGAGTTCCACGGAGGCGGCGGTCGCGGGCGGCGCCGGATCCTCGGCGGAGGAGTCGGGGGCGAGGGTCATCGCCGTGATCGCCGCGGCGGTGGCGACGGCCGTCACCAGGACCAGGCCCCGCCACCGGGTGGTGAGACCGGAGAACGGCCGGGGCCGGGAGAACTCGGTGAGCAGGAAGTCGCGGCGGTCGGCCAGTTGGGAGAGCGAGGGTTCCAAGTGGGGCGGCGGGGGGAGCAGCCGGGCGAGTTCACGGCGCTCGTAGTGCTCGTCCCACTCGGTGTGGTCGGTGCGTGGGTTGGTCATGGCCGCCTTTCCTGGTGGTGGCCCACGGACTGATGACTGATGGTGAGACCGGCGGGCGTCGACGAGGCGGAGGGGACCCGTGGCGCGGGGGGATCCTCGGCGTCGACGATCCGGCGGAGCTTGTCCCGGACCCGGGAGAGCCGGGAGCGGACGGTGCCGACGGGTATGCCCAGGGCTTGGGCGGCCTCCGCGTAGCCGAGCCCCGACCAGACGACGAGTGTGAAGACCTCACGCTCGGGAACGGCGAGCTGGTCGAGCGCGCGGACGGCGGCCGCGGCCGTGCCGGCGTCGGTGATCCGGCCGACCACCTCGTCGGCGAAGTCGGGGATCGGGTCGCGGCGGGGCAGGCGGGACATCGCGTCGCGGTGCCGGCGCGCGGTGCGGGCGGTGTTGCGGAGCACATTGGTGGCGATGGCCAGCAGCCAGGCGCGGGGGTGGAGCACCTCGTCGCGGAGCTTCTTCCGCAGTCGCCAGGCTTCGAGGAAGGTCAGCGAGACGACGTCGTCCGCGAGGTCGCGGTCCCCGGTCGATCTGTACGCGTGCGCGAAGACCGTGCGAGCGTGCTGATCGTAGAGCTCGGCGAACACTTGGCGCTCGCCGGCCTGCGTCTGCTTACTGGACAAGGAGGACTCCACGCAGATCTGGTGTCCGCAGGGCGGAGGGGGTTCCAGGGAATTTCGGGGAAATTGAGGAGACCGGTACTTCGGGGAGGGTCAGACGTCGAACTCGCCGTCGCGGATCCCGGTGAGAAGGTCGCGCCACTCGGCGAGGGTCAGCCGGGTCACCTCGGCGGGGCGGAGGCTGCTCCGGAGGTGGACGGCGTCGGCGGTGATGGCGACCTCCGGGCAGTTGCTGCAGTCGGCACAACGGCTCGGCCGCTGCCACAGGAGTTCTTCCATGGGTTCCTCACTGGTCCTTCTGGATGCCGGAGATGAAATCACACGACGCAGATCCAGTGTCCGCAGGGTGGGGAGAGTTCCAGGGAAGTCGCGAAGGCCGGCGCCCCGGGGCGGGGCGCCGGCCCGGGAGGGAGCGGGTCAGGCGTCGAACTCGCCGTTGCGGATCCCGGCGAGGAGGTCGCGCCACTCGGGGAGGGTCAGTTGCGCTGTGGAGGAGGGCAGGAGGCTGCTCCGGACGTAGACAGCGTCGTCGGTGATGGCGACCTCCGGGCAGTTCGTGGCGTCGGCGCATGCCGATGGCCGAGTCCAGGTCAACGGTTCCATGGCTCAGATTCCCTTCTTGATGCGGTTGATCAGGTCGAGCGACTGTTGCGGGGCGAGTGACCGCTCAATCATTCGGTCTATGATCCGCTGATAGTTGTCCACCTGGTTGCGCTCGTGGAGGAACACCGGGCCGCCGACTGCATCGAGTTGGACGGTGTCGAGTCGTGGGACCGGTCCCTTGGCGTGGACGATCGCTTGCCCTGCGCCTTTGAAGCCGTCCGCCTCGAACGGGACGACGTGGATGGTCACGTGCGACAGCTGAGCGAGCTCCAGAACTCTGTCCAACTGCCTTCTGGCGACTTCCGCCCCGCCGAATCGCATCCGGAGAGCCGCCTCGTGGACCACGGCGACGTAGGGATGAGAGCCCTGCTCCATGAGGATCTCCGAGCGGCGCAGGCGGTTCTCCACTCGCGATTCCAAGAGCCGTGGCCTCAGCGGCGGAAATGCCTCTTGGAAGATGGCCCTGCTGTACTCCTCTGTCTGCATCGCCCCGGGCGGATGGCAGATCTGGTAGGTCATCATGCCCTGGGCGAAGTATTCGAGCTCCGATGTGTCGAGGAACCCGGTAGGGACGGATCCTCGGTACTCCTCCCACCACCCCTTGTGGCGCTCGCCCGCCATCCGGGCGAGCGCATCGATGTACTCGGTGTCTCCCTCTTCGTACTCGGCGGCGAGGGCTCTGACGCGATCAGGTGTGACCGGGTAGTAGCCCTTCTCGATCTGCGTGATCTTTGTTCTGTCGAGGCCGAAGAGGGCGGCGGCTTGAGTCGTGGTGCGGCCGGCGCAGTCTCGCATCTTGCGCAGCTCGATACCCAGCCGCTCCTGCCTGACCGTTGGGGTGGCGCGTGGTGGCATGCGTCAAGCATGTCCATGGGTGGCCGATCAGTCCAGCGGTGTTCTGGTGGCACGTGTTTTTCTGGTTGCGTGGCACATGTGAGCTCAAATGCCCTACAGTCTGTGATGCACCGCTCACTGGACGGAGTGTCATCAACTCCCCGGAACACGGTAGTTGGCACCCTCATGCCTCCGTTTGGTGCGCCTCCACCTGCACCGCTGGGAGTCCCCATGTGTAACCGCAATACCCCCTCCCTCACCGTCGCCCGCGAGGCCCTCCGGTCCGCCATGGCCCGCGCGGGGTTCCACCCCGAGGTCATCGCCGACGCCGAACTCGCCCTCGCCGAACTGATCGTCAACGCCTGGCGCCACGGCGGCACGGCCGCACCCGTCGTGCTCGTCCTCATTCTCGGCCGGACGCTCCGCGTCTCCGTCGGCGACGACTCCTCCGACCTCCCCGAGCGCCGCACGCTCGCCGACCTCGCCGAATCCGGCCGGGGCCTCCAGCTCGTCCAGGGCCTGACCCACCGTTGGGGTGCCGAACCCCAGAAGCGCGGCAAGCTGGTCTGGTTCGAGCTCGACCACGCCGCGTGACCATGATCGGACTGCTGATCCTCGTCATCGCCGCGGCCGTCGTCGGCGCCGTCTGCCGGGTCAGGTCGGACCTTCTCCACGACCGCCACCGTGAGGGCGACCGGCGCATACCCGAGTAGCCGGTCGGGTGTTCGCGAGCCCGCGCGCCCGGCCTGGCCGGCTGCCCGGTCGGCCAGGTCGGGCGCATCTCATCGTCCCCAGGGCGCACCGCCCCCGTCCATCTGCCGATCGGCGGGAGCGGACTCCTCCCCGGAGCGCAGGCCGACCCGTTCACCCCGTGCTGTTAGCGTCCCGGCATGTCGAGAGCCGCGAAGTACGCCGTTCCTGCCGTCGCGTTGGCGTTCTTCCTGGTGCTCGCGGCGTTCCTCGTACTTCCACAGCTCTTCCCCACCGGCCCACCGCCGAGCGCGGTCGGCCGGTGGAGCGCGGACGGGACTCGGTTGGAGCTGGCAGAGGACGGGCGGCTCGGCCCTTCCGTCATACCGGCCGCCGCTTGCCCCGACGCTGCGGCGGCCACGAGGGCGGACGAACTGTGGGAGGTGGCGGCCGGTACCTGGAGCGAGAGCCGCGACCCGGACGCCAAGTACCAGGTCACCGTCCGGTTCGAGCAGCCCAGCACCTGTGTCCTCAGGTTGTCGAACGAGATCGATGGAAGGAAGCGGACTCTTTCGACTGGCACGAGCAGGGCGCGGTGGACCCTGGTCCGGGGATGACAGCCGTTCACGCCTCCGCCAGTACCTCGCGGATCACATGCCGGGCGTTGTCCGCCATCGACGGGTTGGTCTCCCGGTAGTACGGCAGGGCGTTCAGCGCCAGCGCCAGTGCCCGCCCCCGGCCGCGCCGCCAGGTGGCGTCGTCCACGTCGAGCGCCGCGCGGTAGACCGCCCGTGCCTCGGCCGGCAGCAGGTTCCAGGCCGGCATCAGGTCGCAGGACGGATCGCCCGCTCCCGCGCAGCCGAAGTCGATCACCGCCGCCAGCCGGCCGTCCTCGTCGACCAGCAGGTTGCCCGGCATCAGGTCGGAGTGCAGCCACACCGTCCGCCCGTCCCAGGCCGGTGCCGCCAGCGCGTCCTCCCAGAGGGCGGTCACGGCCCCGCAGTCGACGCCCTCCTCGGGCAGGGCCCGCAGTTCCTCGATCGCCGTCCTGGTCTCCTCGTCGAGCAGCTCGATCGGCCCGCCCCGGTAGGCGGGCGGGGCGTCCGGCAGGGTGAGCGCCCGCATCGCCGTGACGAACCCGGCGAGGTCCTCGGCCAGTCGCACCGGTCGGCGCAGCCCGCCCGGCCGGGGATGGTCGCCCCTCTGCCAGCGGTACACCGACCACGGCCACGGGTACCCCTCGGCGGGCCCGCCCGCGCCGAGCACCTCGGGGACGGCGACGGGCAGGAGCGGCGCCAGGCGCGGCAGCCACTCCTGCTCCAGTGCCACGTCGGGCGCCCCCCAGTCCACCAGCGGCAGCCGGACCACCATCGCCTCGCCCAGCCGGTACATGGCGTTGACGGTGCCGCCGGAGGGGAAGCGGGTCACCGGCAGCCCGGCCCAGTGCGGGAACCGGCCGGCGACCAGGCGCCGGACGAGGTCCTCGTCGATGGGGTGCTGGCCGGGGTGCAGGTCCGCGGTGTCGCTGTTCATGGGGCACCATCCGACCGCCGTCCGGCCCGGCGGGCAACTCCTTTTCACCCACCGGACCGCCCGACGGCCGGGTCTCAGCGGGTGGCGCCCCGCAGGGACGACAGGGCCTCCGCCGCCGCGGCGGCCGCGCCCGCCGGGGCCGTCGCGCCGCACAGCGTCTTCACCGCGAGCCCGACGACCGCCGCGTCCAGCCCGGACTGGTCGGTGCCCTCGTACGGGTTGTACGACAGCGCGACCTGCCGCTTCCCGTCCGCCGTGCCGAACAGCAGCGTCCCCCAGCCCGGCAGGCCCCCGTCGTGGCCCCACAACGGGCCGCAGCCGAAGTCCGCCTGCGCCACGCCGAGCCCGTAGAAGCTGTGGCCCGAGCCGGTCGGAACGGTCGTGGTGAGCGCGGCCTGCTCGGCGGGCCGCAGCAGCTTGCCGCCGAACAGGGCGGCGTGGAAGCGGTCGAGGTCGGTGGTGGTGGAGATGCCGTTGCCGGCCGCGTCGCCGACGGTGGGGTTGAGCCGGGTGATGTCCGCCGGCCCCTCCGCGAGCTTGGCGTAGGCACGGGCGTTCGGGCCGGGGATGCCGGTCTCGGAACCGGGGAACACGGTGTCGTCCAGGTGCAGCGGCCGGACGATCCGCCGCGTCACCTCGCTCTGCCAGCTGTGCCCGGTGAGCTTGTTGATCAGCATGCCGGCCAGGATGTAGTTGGTGTTCGAGTACTTCCAGCCCTGGCCCGGGGCGAAGTACGGCGCGTGCGCGACACCGATCGCGACCAGCTGCTCCGGCCGGTAGTCCTGCCAACGGCGGTTCCCGAGGGCGTAGTCGCGCAGGCTCGCCTCGTCCTGGAAGAAGAACTGCGGGTCCTCCAGGTAGTCGTACAGGCCGCTGGAGTGGTTGAGCAGCTGGCGGACGGTGATCGCGCCGCCGTTGGGGACGACGCCCGGCAGGTGGCGCTCGACCGGGTCGTCCAGCCGCAGCTTTCCCTCCCCGACCAGTTGCAGCACCACCGTCGACACGAACGCCTTGGTGACACTGCCGATCCGGAACCGGCCGTCCGCCCTGACCGGCTGCCCGGTGGCCAGGTCGGACGTGCCCACCGCGTCGCGCCAGATCCGCCGGCCGTCCTCCCGGACCTCGGCGAACGCGGCCGTCGAGGCGCCGTCCGCGACGAACGCCCGCAGCTCCGCCCGCGCGTCGACCCCGCCCCGGCGGGCATCGGCCCCGGCGGGGGCGGGCGCCGCCACGGCGGCGGGGGCGAGCGCGCCGACGGTGGCGGCCGCCAGGGCGACGGCGGCCAGTCGCCGCGCCAGTCGGCCGCGCCCGTGGCTGTCACTGCTCAAGTTGCTTGTCTTGAAAAAGTTTTGACTGGACATCATGTTCTATCACCCTCCGGCCCGGACCTCGGGCCCTCCGTGTCCAGGCTGGCAGTCGCCCCCATCGGCCCGCGTCATCCTGCGGACCGGCCTCGACCGTCCCCGGCCGTCCGACGGAGGTAGCGACCACCCCGGTCGAACGGCGGGGGTCCGGGCTCCGCCCCTCGGTATCACCGGGGTTGACAACGCCCTGCCCCGCTGTGCGTCAACGCAGGCCGGAGAGTAGTGAGTTGTTCGTGGCACCGATCGGCGTCGACGACTGCGGCCCGCACGCCGCGCGCTCGACGAAGGCGTGCACCGCGGCGTCGGTGGCGTCGTTCTCGGCGCCTGCGAGAACGTTGAAGGAGAGCGCGAACTGCCGGGTCCCGTCGATCGGTCCGAGCAGCACCGTGCTGTACCCGGGGACCCCGCCGGTGTGCCCCCAGACCGCGCCGCACGGCAGGTCGTAGCGGATCAGGCCCAGCCCGTAGTGCGCGCCGATCATCGGCGCCGGGACGGCCGTCGTCATCTCCCGCAGCCGCGCTGCCGACAGCAGCCTGCCGCCGAACAGGGCGGCGTGGAAGCGGCCGAGGTCGGTGGTGGTGGAGATGCCGTTGCCGGCCGCGTCGCCGAGGGTCGGGTTGATCAGGGTGATGTCCGCCGGCCCCTCCGGCAGCCGGGCGTACCCGTGGGCGTGCGGCCCGGGGATGTCCGGCCGGGAGCCGGGGAACGTCGTGTCGTCCAGGTGCAGCGGCCGGACGATCCGCCGCTCCACCTCGCTCTGCCAACTGCGCCCGGTGACCCGGCGGATGACCTCGCCGACCAGGACGTAGTTGGTGTTCGAGTAGTGCCAGCCCTGCCCGGGCGGGAAGTACGGCGTCCCGCGCACGCCCACCCCGATCAGCTCGGCCGGCGGGTGGTCCGCCCAGCGGCCCTCGGCGAGGAAGGTCCGCAGCGACGCGTCGTCGTGGAAGAAGTAGCGCGGATCGTCCAGGTAGTCGTACAGGCCGCTGGTGTGGTTGAGCAGTTGGCGCAGGGTGATCGCGCCGCCGTTGGGGACGACGCCCGGCAGATGGCGCTCGACCGGGTCGTCCAGCCGCAGCCTGCCCTCCTCGACGAGCTGGAGGACGACCGTCGACACGAAGGTCTTCGTCACGCTGCCGATCCGGAACCGGCCGTCGGCCCGCGCCGGGCGCCGCGACTCCAGGTCGGTGACGCCCGCGGCGTCGCGCCAGACCCGGCGGCCGTCCTCGCGCGTCTCGCCCAGCGCGGCCGTCGAGGAACCGCGCTCGACCAGGGCCCGCAGCTCCCGGCTCGGCCCCGCCGCCTGGGCCTGATTCTGGGTCTGGGTCTGGGCCGATGACGTCGCCGCCGAAGCGGTGGCGCGCGGCGCCGACGGTGCGAGCGTGGCGAGAACCGCGCCGGCCAGTGCGACGGCGACCGGGCCCGGCACGAACCGGCGGTCCCGGTGGTCACGATGGTTCCGGTGGTTCCGGCCGGTCCCGCGGGCGTTCCGGACGACCCTCATGGTGCTCCTCCCCGGGCCCGGACCTCGGGCCCCGGAAGCCACGTTCGCACCAGGCCCACCGGTCCCGCGTCGCCCTCCCGAGGGCATCGCCCCACCCCCGGGGACCTGCCCGGACCCGTCCCGGTGGGGTGGGCCGGACACCCTCGCACCGGCATGGGAGGGGGCGGGACACCCCCGTAGGACGGCTCTACCGCAGCCGGGAGGAGGACAGGATCGAGGCCAGGTGCGCCACCACCGTCCCCCAGGTGATCACCGCGATACCGGCCACCACCGCCCGGGTCGGGCCGAGGCCGCCGACCGCGACGTCCGCCACCGCCGGCGCGGCGACCGCCATGACGCCTTCCGTCCCTTCACCCGACCACCTGCGTGATCGTCCGGCCGACCGGCCCAAACGATCACACAGGCTGGAGCAGGCCGGGCGGATCCGGCCTCAGGCCAGTGCCGGAACCGCCGGCTCCGGCGCCCCGTCCCGGTACAGCCAGGCCCGCTCGGCCGCCGTCCAGGTGCTGGTGGTCAGCAGGTAGACCGCGGCCGCCAGCGGGACCAGGGCGGCGAACAGCACGGTGCCGAAGGACAGGTAGGGCAGGAACGCGAGCGCGGGCTGCGCCGGCGCGCCCTGCGTCGACCGCGGTGCCTGGGCCGCCTGCTTGGCCTGGGCCCGCCGGGCCCGCCGGAAGTTGACGTACCCCAGCGCCGCCAGCCCCGCGTACAGCACCCCGAACACCGCCCACTCGCCCGCACCGTGCGCCGACCGGATGTGCAGCCCCAGCGGGGCGCCGAACAGCGTGTGGCCGAGCAGATCGTTCGGGGTCGTGAACAGCCGGTACATCACCGAGAAGAACGGGATCTGCACCAGCATCGGCAGGCAGCCCGAGAACGGCGACGCCTTCTCCTCCCGGTACAGCTCGGACAGCGCGGCCTGGAGCTTCTCCGGGCGGCCCTTGTGCTTGCGGTTCAACTCGGCGATCCGCGGCGCCAGCCGCGCCCGGGACTTCTCCCCGCGCGCCGCCGCCCGCGCCAGCGGATGCAGCGCCAGCCGGACACAGACGGTGAACAGGACGATCGCGAGCGCCGTCGGGACGACCTGCGCGAGCGCGGCGACGACATCGTGGGCCAGGCGCACGGCCGGGTCGAGGATTGCGAAAACGGACATGGTGGAGCGAGCCCTCCGGGGGTCTCGGGGTACGAGTGATCGACGGAGGACGGCCGCGACGGGCCGGTGGTGAAAGGTTCCCCGGTGCTTACGCGGCCGCCGGGACCGCTCCCGGGGCCCTCGGGCGCTGTCGGCCCCGGGCATCCGGATCACGCTGCGGGAGGAACGCCGTCCGGGCCGCGCGCCTGCGCAGCACCCCGGCCCGCACACTCGCCGGCGCCCGCGCCCCCAGTAGCCGCGCGACGACCAGCGCCCCCGCGACCGCCCCGGTCACCAGCACCACGGCAGCCGCGGCCGCCACCTGCGTCAGCGACCCGCCACCCTCGGCGAGCCACTCCCCACTCAGCATCCGGAGCAGCCCGAGCAGCATCGTGATCACGGCCACGTCCCTGCCTCCTCTGCGCTCCGGACCAGTACTTGTCGACGATGATGCCAGACGGCGGGGCCGGGCGGGCATCCCGTTCAGGGGGTGTGGACGGCGCTGACCCACACCTGGCTCGTCCCGTCGGACCGGGAGGCGACGCAGACCTGGGTGCCGATGTTCTTGGCGGGGCCAGGAGTGTAGAAGTCTCCGCAGGTCAGCGGAGGAGTGGTGGACGGATCGGGGGCTCCGATGTGTTGGAAACCGTCGAGGTCGATCTGCGGGACGTAGCTGGTGTCGGTCCACCCGGAAGCGGGGAGAGCGCTCTTGTACTGCTCCAGTTCGCCCTGCGGGATCCGGAACGCGAGAACGACGAAGTCGTCCTGGAACCCGTTCTGGTAACCCCACCGGATGTCCTCCGCGGACACCGGGACCGTCACGTGGGCGAAGCGGGACACCTCGTCCCGGTCGACGGTCATCCAGGCACCGGGCCGCCCGCTGTCCGGCTTCGGATGGCGGAGGTCGTCGTCCACCCAGTAGAGCCCGCCCACCCCGGCGGCCAGGAGCAGGAGGAACGCCGCGAGCACAGCGAGCAGCAGCCTCCGCCGGGATCGGGCGGTCGCCGGTGCCGTGCGCGTCGTGGAACTCACCGGGTCTCCCTTCCGGGGTCGGCGCGCCCGGCCTCGCGGTCGTTGTACCGCTCACCCGTGCCCGCCGGTACGAGCGGGACACCGTCGCCGACCACCCGGTCATAGGGGGCACTCCGGCCGCTCAGGTCGTACTCCTGTGCCAAGCCGGTCCGATGGAGACCCTGCATGTCCGAGTCCGAGACGGTCACGCCGGCGATATTCGTGGTTTTGCCCGCGTCCCAGTTGTACCGGTCCCACACGTTGACCTGGTACTTCATGGACATCGAGGGATTGCCGTCGGGTCCGGGCCGTACCGTGACCACGCCCGACAGCACGCACGCCTCACTGCCCACGGCCGTGAACCAGTTCGCTTGGCTGTCTGCCGGGAACGAGTAGTCGTTGCGCTTGGTGCGCGGAGTCTCCACCGGGACCGCGACCGGAGCACCGCCCGACTTCCGGTACGCGGCCAGTGCCGTCTCCCGCCACTGGGCGTCGTTCGCGGTGAGCAGGCCCGCCACATGATCGCGGAACCTCGGGTCGTCGCGAAGCATCCGGTCAACGTCCACGGTCAACGGCTCCCCGGTCCCGTCGAGGAAATGCTGCAGGTTGCGGGCCGCGTCCGTGCGGCCCGCGACGTGGCCCCCGGCGAGGAGCAGCCCGGCGAACGCACGGAACGCGTGTTCGCCGGGCCCCGGCTCGCGGGAGTAGAACGGACCCGCCCCGCTGTCCGGCGCAGTCCACACATAGGTCGGGTCGAGGACCCCGGCTTCGAGGAGGCGGCCCGGTGCCAGTTCCAGCAGCTGCGCCCGGACGGCGGGGTCCACCGTGGCCCACCAGGCCGGGATGTCCTTGCGGTCCTTCGGCAGGCCGACCGCGCCCATCACGTCCGCCTTGGCGTTGTCCACCGCCCCCGGGCGGGTGGCCGGGTCGACGTCGGCGGGGTCGAGGGCGCGGAGGGCGGCCGCGGTCGTGGTGTCGGCCTCGGTGGCGGCGGTGACGGCCTTCCGCATCGCCTCGACGTGCTGCTGCACTTCGTCCCACCTGCGCCGTTGGTAGGCGATCGCGTCCGGGTCGTTGCGGTCCTCGGGCGGGAGCGGGGGCAGGGTGACGGCGCCGTCGGCGGTGACGGTGGCGCCGAGGGCCTCGGCGTCGCCGACGGCGCGGAGCAGGTCCTGCTGGGCCCGGGCGAACGCGGTTCCGGCCCGGCGCAGGGCGGCGGTGACGGCGAGGGCCTCGTAGTGGAAGGCGGTCAGCTCGTCGGCGAGCAGGCCGATCTCCCGGGTGGCCTCGTCGGCGGCGACGCCGGTCCAGGCGCGGGCGCCGCCGGGGGAGAGGGGGCCGGGGCCGGCGCCGGTGAGCGGTCGCAGGACGCCGGACCGCACCTGGCCGGCGAGGTGTTCGGCCTGTCCGGCGATGCCGTTCCAGGTGTCCCCGGCCTTGGACAGGGGGTCGAAGGCAGCGTCCCGCAGCTGCGCGAAGGTCACCACGGC
This sequence comes from Kitasatospora sp. NPDC094019, assembly GCF_044764505.1. Taxonomy (NCBI): domain Bacteria; kingdom Bacillati; phylum Actinomycetota; class Actinomycetes; order Kitasatosporales; family Streptomycetaceae; genus Kitasatospora; species Kitasatospora sp. NPDC094019. Next base: position 116,867 of record NZ_JBIWIF010000011.1, on the reverse strand, counting down.
CGGCTCACGGGGCCTTGAACGCGGTGGCGGCGGAGGCGTCCGTGGACCGGTAGGCGGCGCCGGTGGCCTCCAGTCGGTCGGCGGTCAGGCCGAGCCGGGTGTCGAGGCTGTTCCAGCGGGCCGTCCACCAGGTGAGGACCTGGTCTAGGGCGGCGCCGGAGCCGAAGCCGCGCGCGGTGAGGGCCTGGGCGGCGGCGCCGGTGTCCGGGGCGGCGTGGCCCACGGCCTGCCGGAGTTCGCCCTGGAGGCGGCGGGAGACCTCGGCGGCCCGGCGGAGGGCGGCGGGTTCGACGTGGACGGGGGCCCCGGCGGAGGGACCGGCGGCCCAGGGGCCCGGCCCGGCGGCGGGCCGGGGGAGGCCGGGCGGCGGGCCGTCCTGGCCGTGGAGCCAAGGATTCCGCTGGGCCTCGGTGGAGTCGGCCATGATCGTTGCCCCCCGGCGTGATTGGTCGTCTCCGTACGGTAACCGAGGGCGGGGCGGAGGGTGGCGGATTTCCGGCGGACCGGTGCGCGAGAGCCGTAGCCGCGGGTGCTACACGGGGCTACCTTGGAGAGCATGAAGACGATTACCCAGCGGGAGTTCCGGAACAACTCCGCCGCGGTGATGGACGCGGTGGAGGCGGGCGAGGTCTTCCACATCACCAGGAACGGGGTCGAGGTCGCCGAGCTGCGGCCGGTGGCGGGGCGCCGACGGCTCACGGCCGAGGAACTGGTGGCGCGGCACGTGAAGCTGCCGCGGGTGGACTACCAGCAGATGCGCAAGGAGTCCGAGGAGTACTTCGGGCCGGAGGAACTGGTCGGGGACGAGGACGGCGATCCGTTCGAGCGGCCGCGTGGCTGAGCGGCGGCGGGCGTCCCGGCGGCGTCCGGCCGGGGTGCTGGACACGTGCGTCTACATCGACCTGGCGCTGTTGAGCCCGGCTGACCTGCCGGCGGTGCCCGAGCTGACCGCGATCACCTTCGCGGAGCTGCAGCAGGGGGTGTCGATGGCGCGCGACCCGGTCAGCCGGGCGGCGCGGATGGAGGTGCTGGGCGCGGCGGTGGCGGACTTCGATCCGCTGCCCTTCGACGGGGCGGCCGCCGCCCGCTACGGGACCCTGGTGACGCTGACGATCGCGGCCGGCCGGCAGCCGCGTCCGCGCCGGATCGATCTGATGATCGCGGCGATCGCCTCCGCGCACGGGCTGCCGCTCTACACGCGCAACATCTCGGACTTCAAGGGGCTGGGTTCGGCGGTCGAGGTGATCGGGATCTGACGCGCCCCGCTGTCCCGCTGTCCCGCTGTCCCGCGCCCCGCTGCGCCGCCCGCGCTCACAGCGGCGCGGGCGGGGCGGGCGGCGCGGCGGGGCGCGGACGCTGTCAGCCGGAAAGGCCGTCGAGCCGGACGGTGGTGCCGGTGGCGGCCGAGGCGCGGGCGGCCTCCAGGACGGTCAGGGTGGCGACGGCGTCGCGCGGGTCGACCGGGGGCGGGGTGCCGGGGGTGGCCAGGGCGGCGGCGACGCCCGCGTAGAAGGCGGGGTAGTCGCCGGGGTCGGTGGGCAGCGCGGTGGTGTCCCCGTCGGTGCCGAGGGTGCCGTACTGGGTGGGGTCGTCGGCGCCCCAGGGCAGGGTGCCGTCGGGGCGCAGGCCGGTCCGGAGGGCCGCCTCCTGGGGGTCCATGCCGGGCTTGACGTATCCGGCGGCGTCGCCGAGGACCCGCAGCCGGGGGCCGACGAGCGGGGCGATCGCGCTGGTCCACAGGTGGGAACGGGTGCCGTTGGCGTGGGTGAGGGCCAGGAAGGCGTCGTCGTCGACCACCGCGCCGTCGCGCCGCACGTCGATCTCCGCGTACACCGTGTCGACCGGCCCGAACAGGGTGAGCGCCTGGTCGACGAGGTGGCTGCCGAGGTCGTACAGGGTGCCGCCGACCTCGGCCGGGTCGGCGAGCTCGCGCCAGCCGGGCTTGGGCTTGGGCCGGAACCGCTCGAAGCGGGACTCGAAGCGGTGCACCCGGCCGAGCGCGCCCTCGCGGACCAGGCGGGCGGCGGTGAGGAAGTCCCCGTCCCAGCGGCGGTTCTGGAAGACGGTGAGCAGGGTGCCGTTCGATCCGGCGAGCGCGCAGAGCCCGCGCGCCTCGGCGGCGGTGCCGGCGAGCGGCTTGTCGACCACGGTGGCCAGTCCGGCCCGCAGGGCGGCGCGGGCGAGCGGGGCGTGGGTGCGGTTGGGGGAGGCGATGACGACCAGGTCGAGCGCGTCGGGGTCGGCGAGCAGCTGCTCGGGGGTGTCGACGGCGCGGGCGTCGGGGTGTTCCCGCCGCAGCTGGGCCCGGCGGTCGGGGTTGGCGGTGACCACCGCGGCCAGCCGGAGTCCGGGGGTGGTGGCGATCAGGGGCGCGTGGAAGGCGGAGCCGGCCAGGCCGTAGCCGATCAGACCGACGCGGAAGGGCGGGCGGGAGCCGGGAGCTCCGGGGGCGGCGGGGCGCGCGGAGGTGGTCATGTGCCCTACTCAACCACGGTGGGCCCGGTGGGCCCCGGTTCCGGCGTCGCACCCGGGGCGTTCGGTCCCTGCCCTGCCCTGCCCTGCCCTGCCCTGCCCTGCCCTGCTGTGCCCTGCCCTGCCCTGCTGTGCCGTGCCCGGCCCTGCCGTGCGGTCCTGCCGTCCGGCGCGGGGGCCGACGGACGAGGCGGGGTGTTGCCGCCGCCGCGGTGGGGGGCGCGGCGGCGGCAGATCCGGGGGTGGTGACCGCCGGGGCCGGTGTGGGGTGACCCGGCGTGGCGCTCACGTTAACCGGGCCGGGCCGCGCCGCTGAGGGGTCATCGGTGCGGTTAGGGGCGGCTTAAGGAGTCCTTGAGGGGCGGGCCGGACCGACCCCGGACGGCGGACGCCACGGCGAAGGCCCTCCCGCGCCGCACGCGGGAGGGCCTTCGGGGCGCCGTGGGGACCCGGGGTGGTGACCGCCGCTCAGATCAGGTCGACCAGGTCCGCGATCGAGTCGACCACCTGGGTCGGGCGGTACGGGAACCGCTCCACCTCGCTGGCCAGGGTCAGGCCGGTGAGGACCAGGAAGGTCGACATGCCGGCCTCCATGCCGGAGACGATGTCGGTGTCCATCCGGTCGCCGATCATCGCGCTCCGCTCGGAGTGGGCGCCGATGGCGTTCAGGCCGGCGCGCATCATGAGCGGGTTGGGCTTGCCGACGAAGTAGGGCTCCACGCCGGTGGCCTTGGTGATGAGGGCGGCGACCGAGCCGGTGGCGGGGAGCGCGCCCTCGGCCGAGGGGCCGGTCTCGTCCGGGTTGGTGGCGATGAACCGGGCGCCGTCGTTGATCAGGCGGACGGCCTTGGTCATGGCCTCGAACGAGTAGGTCCGGGTCTCGCCGAGGACGACGAAATCGGGGTCGGTGTCGGTGAGCACGTAGCCGACGTCGTGCAGCGCGGTGGTCAGACCGGCCTCGCCGATCACGTACGCGGTGCCGTTCGGGCGCTGGTCGGAGAGGAACTTGGCGGTGGCCAGCGCGGAGGTCCAGATGTGCTCGGCGGGGACGTCGAGGCCCATCCGGGACAGCCGGGCGTGCAGGTCGCGCTGGGTGTAGATGGAGTTGTTGGTGAGCACCAGGAACGGCTTGCCGGACTCACGCAGCCGCTTGATGAAGGCATCGGCCCCGGGGATCGGGACGCCCTCGTGGATGAGGACCCCGTCCATGTCGGTCAGCCAGGTGTCGATGGGCTTGCGGTCTGCCACGGTGGTGTCTCCTAGGTCTTGCGATGGTTCGAAAATCGCACCGGACCGGACACCAGCGGCCGGCCGGGCGCCAATGGCTGCCCCAACGACGATCAGCCTAGTCGTCCACCCCCGTCGCTCACAGGCCCGATCGCCGAGCGGACCGGCCCCCGGTCCGGCCTCCGCCGAGGCGGAGGGTCCGGGCCGGGGGCCGGTCGATGACCTCGTGGGGTCGTCGTCAGTGCTGGTCAGACCGTGGTCAGGCGGTGGTCCACCGCTGGTTCGCGTGGGTGTTGCAGGTCCACATCCAGAGTGCGGTCATGTTGGTGGAGCCGGCCGCGGGGTCGTCGACGCAGCGGTCGACGGCGGCGTTGTACAGGGTGCCGTCACCCCGGAGCTCCCACTTCTGGGTGTCGGCGCCGGTGCAGCTGCGTACCGTCACCGGGCTGCCGTCCACGTTGCCGTCGGCCGTCACGCACTTCTCGTAGACCCGGACGGTCCTGTCGGTGCGCAGGTCGTACCGCTGGTTGAGACCGTTCCAGCAGTCGTACAGCTGGATCTGCGAGCCCTCGTCCGGGCCGTTGGCGTCCATGCACTTGGCGTTGTTGGCCCCGGAGTGGAGGTTGACCGGCCGGTTGGCGGTGCTGGTCCACTTCTGGTTGCCGAAGCCGTGGCAGTCCCACAGCCACAGCTGGAGGCCGTCGGTGCCGCCGGCCCCCGGGTCGTCGAGGCAGCGCTCGGATCCGGGGTTGTACAGCGTGCCGTCCGGGCGCAGCGTCCACCGCTGGCCGGGAGCGTCCGGGACGCAGGTGCGCAGGTTGACCGCGCTGCCGTTGTCGACGCCGTCGGCCGTCACGCACATGTCGAGGGTGCGCAGGGTGCCGTCGGTGCGGAAGGTGAAGTGCTGGTTGTCGCCGTTCCAGCAGTTGTAGAGCTGGAGCCGGCTGCCGTCGGTGCCGCCGTTGGCGTCCATGCACTTGTTCCCGTTGGCGCCGGAGTGGAGGCTGATGGTGCCTCCGGGGTAGCCGAGCGCGGCGGCGGAGAGGAAGGCGGTCACGGGGGCGTCGGCCTTGCCGGTGCCGGTGACGCCGCTCCAGACGCTGAGGACCCCGCCGGTGTCGCGGGCCCACAGGTCCGGGATGCCGTCGCCACTGACGTCACCCGAGGAGGTCAGCTTCGGGAAGTCCGCCGCGGAGGCGTGACCGATCAGTGTGCGGGTGCTGTCGTCGACGAGGGCGGTGATGTCGGGCTTGCCGTCGGCCAGCTTGCGGCTCGCGTACTGGTAGACGTTCCCGGTGCTGTTCTCCCGCACCCAGAGGTCGATCAGACCGTCGCCGGTGGCGTCGCCGGGGGCGATCAGGGTGCGGTTCGACCAGTCGGCCCGGCTCAGCGGGGTGCCGGAGGAGTAGGTGCCGGTCCCGGTGTAGCCGCGGAAGAGCCAGAGGCCGACCTTGCCGGTGCCGTCGTCCTCCTGGGTCAGGATGTCGTAGCGGCGCTTGTCGGCGGCGGGGTCGGGGATGCCCACGGTGTCGATGTCCCCGATCGCCAGGACACCCTTGACGCCGTGCCAGTCGGTCTTGTTGTAGCCGGCGCAGCTGGCACCGGGGACGCCGGTCGTGGTGCAGGCCACCGGCCGCCGCGAGAGGGCCGAGTTCTTGCTGGTGAAGTAGAGGTTGCCCGCGGCTGCCAGACCGCCCTCCCAGACCGAGTTCCGGTACGCCCACAGGTTCGAGTCGGCGTAGACGACGAGGTCGTCGATCCGGATGCCGTTGCCGCCGCGGTGGGTGACCAGGACGTTGTCCCAGCCCACCCCGTCGGGGCTGTTGGCCTTGTTGGAGGCCATGGGCCCGCCGAAGCTCGGCTCGACGCCGGCCGGGTACAGCATCAGGTTGCCGTTGGTGTCCGGGAGGACGAGGTCGACGACGGCGTCGCCGGTGATGTCACCGAGGACGGTCTTCGCGTTCGGGTCGGAGGGCGCGTAGAAGGCGTAGGAGTTCTCCTGGGAGCGGTTGCCCGCGCGGTCCACCGCCTGCACCCGGAGGATGTTGGTGCCCCACATGGTGGGCGTCAGGTTGATGACCGCGGAGCCGTCGCCACCGGCGTCGACCCGGTTGGCGCCGCCCACCGGGATGGCCGAGTTGAACGCGTACTCGTAGTACATGGTGCCGCTGGCGTTGTCGTTCGCGCGCACGGTGAACGCGCCGGACTCGCCGATGTGCTTGGCCGAGCCGGGCAGGGTGCCGGACGGCGGGTAGTCGGCGGAGGTGACGGTCGGCACCTCCGGCGGGGTGAGGTCCAGACTGAACATGCAGCCGTTGGTCCAGCCCGACGGGATCGCGCCGTCACCGGTCCTCACGCGCCAGTAGTAGGTGTGGCCGTCCTGCAGGTTGCCGGGGCTCGCGTATGCCTCGTGGTTGCTGTTGCCGAGGTTGCCCCAGCCGCTGTCCCAGGCCAGCGGTTCGTCGGCGGTGGCGACGTCGCGCACCTCGAACTGGGCGTCGATCTGGTTGCCGTCCGGGTCGCCGACCCAGGCCGCCAGCCGGATCCCGGTCGCGGCGTTGGTCGCGCCGATCCAGCCGCAGCCGTTCCCGTTGGGGTTCTGCGGGGCCGGGCTCATCCACTGGCTCCACGGGTTGTACGGGGGCCGGTTGTACTCGATGTAGATGTACGGCAGCTTGCTCGGGGTGCGGGTGAACCGCTTGAAGCCGATGTTGCCGGCCTGCTTGGACTCGTCCGCGGCGAACAGCGCGAACGTCAGCGAGCCGCGCCAGTTGTTGTCGGTCAGGTGCTGGCGGACGTCCCACTCGCCGGTGGTGGTGGCACCCTGGCAGCCCTTGCCCCCGGCACTGTTGAGGTCGTCGGTGCCGAGCGCGCCCCAGTCCCAGGGCTTGGTGTTCCAGTTGGTCCTGTCGTTGATGGAATCGGTGGCGTGCAGGGTGACGTTGAAGACGGAGGCGCAGTTGTTGGCCGCGCCGTACGACTGGGTGGCCACCAGCGTCGCCTTCTGGATGACCTTGTCACCGAGGTCGCCGGAGTCGATCTGGAAGTAGTAGCGCTCCAGACCCCGGTCCTCCTCCCACTGCTGGTAGCCCACGCCGGGGTCGTAGCGGAAGTTGTAGTCGTTGTAGTGCGTCCGGCCCGGGTACGCCTCCTGGACCCAGGTCCACGCCTGGGTGCCCCGGTTGGTCGGCGTCCAGGTGGGGTCGATGTAGACCGGGTAGGCGGTGGTCGGCGCGTCGAGGAAGCCGGTGTCGGGGGTGACGGTCAGCGAGCCGCCGGCGGGGGTGGCGGCGAGCGTCGAGATCCTGGCGCCGAGGCCGGGGCCGCCGGCGTCGGAGAGCGCCTTGGGGGCGTCCGGGTCGGCGGGCGCGGGGACGGGGGCGGCCGCCGGCGCCGCGAGGGCCGAACGGGCGCCGGACTTCGCCGCCGGGGGAGCCGTCGGCGCGGCGGGAGCCGTCGGCGCCGAGGAACTGGAGTCCCACATGGTCGGGGCGGGCGCGTGGAAGACCACGCGGCCGGCGGGGTCGGTGGCGTTGAGGCTGCCGTCGGTGTCGGCGCTCACCGAGACGCCCTCGGTCCTCATCCCGAGGGTGAGGGCCTTGACCTTGGGGTCCTTGGCCGCCGCCGGGGTCTTGACCACCAGGACCTGGGAGAAGCCGCCCGCCTGGTTCGCGGTGACCTTCAGGTCGACCCCGGGGGCGACCTCGGGGTAGGTCGCGCTCTGCCCGTCCAGGACGGGCGCCGGGAGCTTCTCGGGCCAGCTGAGGGCGAGCTTCCTGCCGTCCTGGTCGAGGGTGGCGAGCGGTCCGGTTCCACCGCCGGAGAGGGTCAGATGATTGCTGGTCACCTTGGGCCGGACAGTGCCGTCGGAGGCCCTGGAGAGGGTCGGGTCGAGGTCCTTCCAGACCCCGTCCTGCTTGGCGCGGGCCGGGGCGACGGTGCGTCGCAGGCCGAGCGTGCCGTTCGGGTTGGCGACCACCGTGTCGGTCTCGGTGGTCAGCGAGGGCACCTCGACCGGCTTGCCGGTGCGCTTGGCCTCGGCCGCCGCGGCCGCCTCGGCGGTCCGGTGCGCGGCGTCGGCGGCCGCCGCCTCGGCGGCCCGGGCGGCCGCGGCCGGGTCGGCCCCGGCGGGTACGGCGGCCGGCGGGGCGGCCGGGGAGGGAGCGTCCGCCGCGAACGCGGGCGCGGTGGCACCGAGCGCGCCGACGGTCAGCGCGAGGCCGATCGAGGCGGCCAGCACCGATCTGTGTCGACGAATTCGGCGCGGGGATATGGACCCCATGGAAGAAAACCTCTCATCGGATGGTGGATTGCCGTGCGGATATCGGCGAACGGGAACCTAACACCCGTGACCGACGTCGATCCTGACGGGAGGTCGCACGGGGCGTGTCGGACATCACATTCGACCTCCTCCGGTGACAAAAGGTCAGGTCATGGGGCTGGGATGCATGCGATCGGTAGCGCTCGGATCGGCACAGGAAAGGCCAAAGGCGGGTAAAGCGCCCACCTTTTCTGACTCTCCGTAATGTCGCTGTCGATGCTTCGGGCGGCGTCAGTTCGCTGACTGTCGGAGTTGTTCCGGTTACCGATGGATCACGTAATCCGGCGAACGTTAGGATCCGCCCGAAAATCTCTGTCCCGCAGACCTCCCGACAGGAGGTCTGCTTCGGCATGCCAGGAGGCAAGTCGTGTTGGCATCATCAGGGGGTTTCCGCGCCGGCGGGCGGCCACGGGGAAGGCGACGGCTGAGCACCGTCGCGGTCCTCGTGCTGTCGTTGCTGGCCGGAGCCGCGCCCGCGCAGGCGGCGGAGTGGAAGCCGCGCAATCCCAAGGTCTGGTCGCCCCGCAGCCTGGAGAAGGCGGCGGCGGTCGGCGGCCACAACGTCGCGCCCGTCAAGGCGGTACCGCCCAAGGGGGACGGCGCACCGGCCTGGAAGTCCAAGGCGGTCAGTTGGCCGACCGCGGTGGACACCGAGGTCGACCTCGCACCGATGGCGGCGGCTCCGAGGAGTCTCAAGGGGTCCGCCTTCGCCGCCGTCGCCCAGGACACTCCGGCCGAGGGCCGGGCGGGCGGCGCGCCGGTCTGGGTGAGCTCGCCCACCGCGGTGGCCGCCGCGGCCCCCTCCGGGGCCGGAGCACCCGAAGCACCCGAATCCCTCCGGGCCGAGCGGTCCGCACCGGTCGGGAACAAGGTCCGGGTGACGGTCGCGGACCGTCCGGCCGCCGAGAAGGCGGGCGTCAACGGCCTGCTGCTGTCGGTCCGTCCGGCCGTCTCCGGCGGCGGGGCGGGCGCTCCGGTCAAGGTCGACGTGGACGTGTCCTCGGTCGAGGGAGCGTTCGGCGGTGACTGGCTCTCCCGGGCGCGTCTGGTCGCGCTGCCCGAGTGCGCGCTGACCACCCCCGAGCGGCCCGAGTGCCGCACTCAGACGCCGGTGGAGACGCGGCGCACGCCGTCCCGTCCCGGTCTGCTGAGCACCGACGTCGAGCTGCGGTCGGGAGCGGCGCAGGGCGCGCCCGCGGCCGCCGACCCCGGCGCCCGCTCGCTGGCGGCCGCGCCGTCGGGCGCCATGGTGCTGGCGGCGTCGGCGGCCCCCGGCGGTGCCGCGGGCACCTTCGCGGCCACCGGCCTGGCGCCGTCCGGCACCTGGACCGTCGGTGGCAGCACCGGTGGCTTCAACTGGTCGTACCCGATCGCCGTCCCGGACGGCCTCGGCGGCTCCAAGCCGAACGTCAGCCTGTCGTACAGCTCGCAGGCGGTGGACGGCCGGACGGCCGCGACCAACAACCAGTCCTCCTGGATCGGTGAGGGCTGGGACTACACCCCCGGCTTCGTCGAGCGCCGCTTCAAGCCGTGCGCCAAGGACGGCCAGGCCGGCTCCGGCGAACAGTGCCTCTCCGGCTGGAACGCGACGATCTCGCTGAACGGCCGCTCCTCGACGCTGGTCCGCGACGACGGCACCGGCGCCTGGCGGCTGGAGGGCGACGACGCCTCGCGCGTCGAGTTGCTGACCGGCGCCGTCAACGGCGACAACAACGGCGAGCACTGGCGGGTCACCACGACCGACGGTACCCAGTACTGGTTCGGCGCCGGCCGCAAGCCCGGCGCGGGCGCGGGCGCCCCGGCCACCAACTCGGCCTGGACCACCCCGGTGTACGGCAACAACGCCGGCGAGGAGTGCAACAAGCCGACCTTCGACGCCTCCTGGTGCGACCAGGCATGGCGCTGGAACCTCGACTTCGTCGTCGACCCGCGCGGTGGTGTGATCTCCCACTGGTACGAGAAGGAGACCAACCAGTACATGCGGGGCGCCTCCGCCCAGAACCCGGCCGGTTCCCGCACCCCGTACGTGCGCGGTGGCTACCTGACCCGGATCGCCTACGGGTCCAGGCTCACCGACGCGGACAGCGTCAAGCCGACCGGCCAGGTGCTGTTCGACACCGTCGAGCGCTGCCTGCCCAGCGACTCCTTCGACTGCGCGCCCGGCAAGCTGAACGCCGCCAACGCGGCCAAGTGGCCCGACGTGCCGTTCGACCAGAACTGCGGCGCGAGCGGCACCTGCACCAACTACTCCGCCACCTTCTGGTCCACCAAGCGCCTGGCGAAGATCACCACCCAGGTCCTCAACGGCGGCGGCTACGCCGACGTCGACTCCTACGCGCTCGACCAGGAGTACCCGGACCCGGGCGACCGCACCGCCCCGGCGCTGTGGCTGAAGTCGTTCACCCACACCGGGTACGACGGCGCGAACCGGATCCAACAGCCCGCCATCACCTTCACCGGGCAGTTCTACAACAACCGCGTCGACTCCAGCACCGACGGCCGCCCCGCGCTCAACCGGCGCCGCATCATCGGTGTCACCGCCGAGACCGGCAAGGTGACCGAGGCCGTCTACGCCGGGACCGACTGCGCCCCCGGCGCGCTCCCGGGCAGCCAGGACGGCAACGGCAAGCGCTGCTACCCGGTCTACTGGAACGCCGACGAGAAGAGCCCGCTCGACCCCACCCTCGACTGGTTCCACAAGTACGTCGTCGCCCAGGTCAACGAGCGCGACCCGTTCGGCGGCTCGCCCGCCCGCACCACCACCTACCAGTACCTCGGTGACGCGGCCTGGCACCGCGACGACGACGAGTACACCGACCCCAAGCGCCGGACCTGGAACCAGTTCCGGGGCTACGAGCAGGTCGTCACCCGCAGCGGCGCGGCCCCCGACCCGATCGGCAAGGCCGTCGCGTTCTACCTGCGCGGCATGGACGGCGACTACAAGGCCGACGGCAGCAGGCGCGCCGCCACCTACACCGACATCAACGGCGCCACCGTCAAGGACGCCAACCCGCTGGCCGGCTCGCTGCGCGAGCGCCACACCTACACCGCCGACGGCGGCACGGTCGTGGCGATCACCAAGTCCGACATGTGGCTGTCGGCGCCCGCCGCCACCCACAACCGCGGCACCGGACTGCCCCCGCTGACCGCGCAGATGCTGCGCAACGGCACGGGCAAGGACAGCGCGCTGCGTTCGGACGGAACCTGGCAGTCGACCTCGAAGACCGCGGTCTTCGACGAGTACGGCATGCCCAAGCGGGTCGTCGACCGCGCGGACGGCCTGCCCGACCTGTGCGTGGTCACCAAGTACGCCCGCAACACGGCGGCGTGGATGGTCGACCGGGTCGCCGAGACGATCCAGGGCCAGGGCGACTGCGCCACCGACCCGACCGAGGCCAACACGCTCGGCCGCAACCGCGCCTACTTCGACGGCCAGGCGTTCAACACCCTCAACGGCCCCGGGCAGGTGACCCGCACCGAGGAGCTGGACGGATTCTCCGGCGGCCAGCCGGTGTTCTCCCTGGTCTCCACCGTCGGCTACGACACCTACGGCCGGGTCACCACCAGTACCGACGCCGCCGGCGCGACCACCGGCACGGAGTACCAGCCGGCCGCCGAGGTGCTGCCGACCAGCGTCAAGGTGACCAACGCCAAGGGCTGGAGCAGTACCACCACCTACCATCCGACCCGTGAGGTCCCGGTCAGCTCGACCGACCACAACGGCCGCACCTCGCAGCAGACCGTCGACGCCCTCGGCCGCACCACGGCCGCCTGGCAGCCCGGCCGCACCCCCGGCAAGGACCTCGCCGACACCGTCGTCGAGTACCGGCTGACCAACACCGGCACCAGCTCCGTCACCACCAAGCAGCTGCGGGAGAGCGGCAAGAGCTACACCGTCGGCGTCACCATCCTGAACGCCTTCGGCGAGCCGGTCCAGAACCAGTCCTCGCCGGCGAACGCCGCGGCGCAGTCGCGGGTCATCAGCGACACCTTCTACGACAGCCACGGCCAGGTGGTGAAGACCAACCAGCCGTACATCAACCGCACCGGCGATCCCGGCACCACCCGCTTCGTCGCCAACGACAACGAGGTCCCCGGCCAGAACGCCGCGTTCTACGACGGCCTCGGCCGTCCGGTCGTCCGGACCTTCTCGTCCAAGGCGATCGAGCAGTGGCGCTCCACCGTCTCCTACCCCGGCGTGGACCGCACCGACGCCACCCCGCCCCAGGGCGGCACCCCCACGACCACCTTCGTGGACGCCCGCGGCCGTACGACCGAGCTGCGCCAGTACCAGGGCGGCACGGCCCAGGGCGGCTACGACGCCACCCGCTACACGTACGACGTCGAGGGCAAGCTGAGCCAGGTCACCGACCAGGTCGGCAACGCCTGGAAGTACGGCTACGACATCCACGGCCGGCAGACCCGCGCGGAGGACCCGGACAAGGGCACCACCACCACGGTCTACGACGTCGCCGACCGCCCGGTCTCCACGACCGACGCCCGCGGCACCACCGTCGCCGTCAGCTACGACATCCTCGGCCGGCCGCTGTCGCGCAACCTCGGCAGCACCACCGGTACCCCGCTGGCCACCTACGAGTACGACACCCTGCTGCCCGGCCTGCCCACCGCCGCGACCAGCTGGTCCGACGGCAAGGGCTACCGCCAGGAGGTCACCGAGTACGACACCGGTTACCGTCCGCTCGGCGCCAAGCTCACCGTCCCGGACGGCGAGGGCGCCCTCTCCGGCTCCTACACCACCAACACCTACTACGACGCCATCTCCGGCCTGCCCTTCCAGACCGACCTGCCCGAGGCCGGCGGCCTCCCGGCCGAGATGGTCATGATCGGCCGGAACCCGAACGGCCTGGCCGTCTCGATGGGCGGCCTGGACGACTACGTCAACTTCACCAGCTACGACGAGCTGGGCCAGCTGGAGCGGATCACCTACGGCGACGTGCCGAAGCAGGTCGCGCTCACCCACACCTACCAGCCCGGCACCGGCCGGCTGCTGCGCTCGTTCCTCGACAAGGAGGACGGCCGGACGTCGGTGGACATCACCGACTACACCTACAGCCCGGCCGGTGACGTCACCTCCGTCTCCAGCTGGCGCAACGACGGCGCCACCGACACCCAGTGCTTCACGTACGACCACCTGAAGCGCCTCACCCAGGCATGGACCGACACCGGCGGCACCAGCACCCGCCCCGGTCCGTCCGTGCCCGGCATCGGCGGCTGCGCCAACAGCACTCCCGATCCCGCCGCCATCGGGGGACCGAACCCCTACTGGCAGTCCTTCGGCTACGACGCCACCGGCAACCGCACCGGCACGGTCGACCACGACCCCACCGGCAACACCGCCAACGACGTCACCACCAGCCACACCTACCCCGCCCCCGGCCAGCCCCGGCCGCACGCCCCGACCACCACCCGGACCACCACCGGCGCCGGCCCGACCGTCACCACCGGCTACACCTACGACCAGACCGGCAACACCCTCACCCGCCCCGACGAGGGCGGCAACACCCAGACCATGACCTGGGACCCGGACGGCCACCTGGCCACCGCGGCCACCAGCGGCGGCACCTCCGCCTACGTCTACGACGCCGACGGCAACCGCCTGCTGCGCCGTGACCCCGGCGGCACCACGCTCTACCTCGGCGGCACCGAGCTGACCCTCAACGCCGCGACCGGAGAGGTCACCGGGACCCGGTACTACCCGACCGCCGGCGGCCCGACCATCGCCCGCACCTCGGACGGACGGCTCAGCTACATCGCCTCCGACCTCAACGGCACGGGCACCACGTCGATCGACACCTCCACACTCGGCGTCGTCCGGCGGGCGTTCAAGCCCTTCGGCGAGGAGCGCGGCGCACAGCCCGCGCCCGGCGAGTGGCTCGGCGAGAAGGGCTTCGTCGGCGGCACCCAGGACAAGGCCACCGGTCTGACCCACCTGGGCGCCCGCGAGTACGACCCCAAGCTCGGCCGCTTCCTGTCGGTCGACCCGGTCATCGACGCCAGCGACCCGCAGCAGCTCCAGGGCTACCTGTACGCGAACAACAGCCCGCTGACGTTCTCGGACCCGAGCGGCCTGTGGTGGGGCTCCAGCATCGTCAAGAAGGCGACGCAGGCGGTCAGCAAGGCCGTCGACGTGGTCAAGGAGAACTACAGCACCATTTCCAACATCGGCCACACCGTCCTGGACGTGGCCGGCATGATCCCGGTGATCGGCGACGCCTGCGACATCGTCAACGGCGTCTGGTACGCGGCCGAGGGCGACTGGAAGAACGCGGCCATGTCCCTGGTCGCCGTCGTCCCCGTCATCGGCAGCGCGGCCACCGCGGCCCGCATCGCCTCCAAGGCCGCCAACGTCGTCGACGCCGCCACCGACGTGGCCAAGGCCGTCGAACGCGGCAGCGAGGCGGCGAAGGGCGTGCGGGGCGCCTCCAAGTCCGTCCCCTCCGCCCCCCGCGCCACCGCCGGCGGCAAGGCCGGCCCCACCCCGGGCGCCGGCAAGGCCGGCGGCGGCAAGGCGTCGGGTGGCGGGCAGACTCTGAGCGGAGGCGGTGGAACTCTCGGCAAGTCCTCCAAGTCGAAGGGCACCAGCAGCAACGGTGGCGGCCGTACCGCGCCGGCTGCCACGCCTGCAAAGGGGACGTCCGGTGGCGCGACGCGTACGTACGCGCCGGGCCGCGGGGACGGTGAGTTGGTCTTCCACGGCCACGGGACGTGGGTGCCCGAGTTCGGTACGGTCGTTGTTCCGAAGGGTACAGAGCTCGCCTTCTACGGTGAACACGGCTTCACGATCAGCCGGCAGGAGGGAATGCGGATTACCGGGCCGGGTGGCCCTCGAATGGATCCGGTCTACGTGGCCAAGGCCGGTGAAGAGATCCCCAACTACAGGCTTAATGCTCTTGGTCCGGGGTTCACGTTCCGCGACTCTTCCAGGGTGGTGGACGAGCCTACGATGCTGAGCGACCTGCTGAAGCCGGACATGGGAACGTGTCACTGGGCAGCCTGTCGCGGCAGGAAGAATCCTCGCTGATCGAATCCTCGCCGGCCCGATCACCGGGCCGGCGAGGATGTGGTTGTAGAGTCGAGGTCGTTCGGAGTGCCTGGAGGCTGTCATGGAATATCTCGACGGATCGCCGTACGAGTACAGGAGTTTCCCGCTTCCGATGATTTCCATTGGATGGCTCGGGCGCGCGCAGGGGCTGCAGAGCGAAGGTTCGGAGCCGTTGGCGGCTGCCGAATTTGACGTCCTGAAGCGTCTCTCGGTGCGGCCTGGAAGCGTGACGCTTGGAGTGCATGAATGTGAGCTCTGCCCAGAAGGGGAGGAGTTCGAAGGGAATGGCGAATACAGATACTATTTTGACGACGGAAATGTCTACTCTGCCCCGGTGATGATCCTGCATTATGTGGAGGATCATGGATACTCTCCGCCGCGACCGTTTGTCGATTGCTTGCGACGTTCAACCCCTCTTCGGTGGGACTGGCGGGCCGAACGTCTTGCAGATCTTCTGCTGGATGAATCGGCTGATTTCGACTTCCGCTGCGAAGCTGTCATCGATCTTCCGAAGTGGCGGGACTCCAGGGTTGTTTCTGCCGTGAAGGCTGCGGGGCTGGATGAGATCCTGGCGGACTCGGCCGGCGATGAAATCGGCCGATCGCTCGGAATCCTAGCCCGATCCGGGCTGATGGAACCGGCCGATCTTGAAGGTTATTCAGATTTCGTCCAGTTCGGAATTCGAGAGGTGCTCGGAGGCTAGTTCTCCAGTCGCTCTTGGAATGCGGCGGATGTGGTAGCCCGTGCGACGGCCCGACGTGTCAGATGAGGCTCGGGTTGAGTATGTCGATTGCGCATCGCGGACCTCATCGTGTTGATTTGACCTCCGACTGCTGTTGCGGGCCCCGCCCCGGCTGATGGCCGGGGCGGGGCCCGTTCGTTGTGTGCGTCGGGGAGGACGTCATGGGGGACACGGGGGAAGCGGTGCGGGAGTTGCCGGAGAAGCGGGTGACCTGGGCGGAGCTGTACTTCGACCTGATCTTCGTGTTCGCCATCACGCAGGTGTCGGGGCTGTTGCACCATCGCCACGATCCGGTCGGGATCGCGCAGGCGCTGGTGGTGTTCGTGCCGGTGTACTGGTGCTGGGTCGGTACCACCGTGCAGGCGAACATCCGCGATGTGGACACCGCGCGGGACCGGTTGGGCATTCTGGCCGTCGGGTTCACCGGGTTGGTGATGGCGCTGGCCGTACCCGGCGCGTACGGGAGCCGGGGGGTGCTGCTCGGGGCCGGGTACTGGGCGGCGCGGGTGGTGCTGCTGCTCCTGCTGGTGCGGATCCCGGGGGTCTGGCGCGGGCCGTACGGGGTGGGGGTGCTGGTCAGCGGGCCGCTGCTGGTGGCGGGCGGGTTGCTGCCGGAGGGGCCGCGGGTGCTGCTCTGGGCGCTGGCGGCCCTCTGCGACCTGGCCGGGCCGGTGGTGTTCCGCAACAAGCTGGCGAAGGTCGCCTACCACCCCTCGCACATGCCGGAGCGGTTCGCCCTGTTCCTGCTGGTGGCGCTCGGGGAGTCGATCGTCGGGATCGGCGCGAGCGCGGCGGCGGTTCGCCTGGACGCGGCCGAACTCGTCGCCGTCTCGGCCGCGTTCACCATCTCGGCCGGGCTCTGGTGGCAGTACTTCGTGTTCGCGGCCGATGCCATGCGGCACGCCGTCACCGTCGCCGACTCGCGCCGGGACATGGTCCGCCGGGTCTTCCAGTACGGGCACCTGGCGCTGGCCGCCTCGGTGATCGCGGTGGCGGTGGGCTTCGGCGAGACGGTGGCCGATCCCCGCCGGTCGCTGGGGGCGGCCTCGGTGGGGTTGCTGTACGGCGGGTGCGGACTGTATCTGCTGACCTTCGGCTACACGCGGTGGATGATGTTCCGCTCGGTGGCGACCACCCGGGTCGTGGCGGCGGCGGTGGTGCTGGCGCTCGCCCCGGCGATGGTGCGCTGGCCCGCGCTCGCCGCGCTGGTGACGCTCGCGGTGGTGCTGGTGGTGCTGAACGCGTTCGAGCACGTGTGGGTGGCCCGGGCCGCGGCCGCGGCGGCCGAGGAGGTGGCCCGGGAACCGGCCGGAGAAGCCGTCGGGGCCCCGGTTGTCGGTGGGCCTGTGTAGCGTTCGGGGTGAAAGAGGGCGTACGGCGCGAGGGGCGCGATATGCCCGCAGGTCGGGGCGGTGCCGCGGTGAGCGGCCGTCCGGTGGGAGGTAGATGTCGTCGTGACGGACACGGTCGAGGCGAACGTGGGCGGGGCGGAATCGGGAGCCGGTCTGGAGCTGCCGGAGTCCTGGCGGGAGGTGTTGGGCACCGAGACGGAGAAGCCGTACTTCGCCGAGTTGGCGGCCTTCGTGGCGGCCGAGCGCGCGGAGCAGCAGGTCTTCCCGCCGAGCGGGCAGGAGTTCTCCGCGCTGGAGGCCACGCCGTACGAGAAGGTCCGGGTGCTCGTACTCGGCCAGGACCCGTACCACGACGACGGTCAGGCCCACGGGATGAGCTTCTCGGTGCTTCCCGGCACCAGGACGCCGCCCTCGCTGCGCAACATCTTCAAGGAGCTGGACGCCGACCTCGGCGTTCCGGCGCCGGACAACGGCTACCTGATGCCCTGGGCCGAGCAGGGCGTGCTGCTGCTCAACGCGGTGCTCACGGTCCGGGCGCACGAGGCCAATTCGCACAAGGCCAAGGGCTGGGAGAAGTTCACCGACGCGGTGATCAAGGCGGTGAGCGCGCGCGAGGAGCCGGTGGTCTTCGTGCTCTGGGGCAACTACGCGAAGAAGAAGCTCCCGCTGATCGACACCGAGAAGCACGTGGTGGTGCAGGGGGCGCACCCGTCGCCGCTGTCCGCCAAGCTGTTCTTCGGCAGCCGCCCGTTCTCGCAGATCAACACCGCGCTGGAGGGCTTCGGGGTCGACCCGATCGACTGGCGGATCCCGGACCTCAAGCAGGCCTGAGCCGAGCCCCGCGGAGGCGCCCGGTACCGGCACTCTCCTGATGGGCCGTCTCCTCGCCGCGGGCCGCCCGCCGTTCACCTTCCGGTGGGCGGCGGGTGGTGCCCGGTGTGCGAAGCTGGGGCCGGACCTGGTCACCGGACCGGGGCTGGGAGGGGCGGTACGTGCGCCGAGTTGGGCGAGGGGCTGGATTCCGGGCGGCCGTGGGGGCGGCTCTGCTGGGGCTCGTGGCGGGGGCCGCGGGCTGCGCCGGGGGGAGTCCGGCGGGAGCGGGAGCATCGGTCGCGCGGACGCCTGCGGCACCCGCGCCGGTCGCGCCCGGCGCCGTTCCGGGGGGAGCGAGCGGGTCCGGGGGGCCGGTGCCCGGAGGGCTGCCGCAGCTCCCCGGCCAGACCTTCTACGTCTCCGACCAGACCGCCGCCGCCCGCCAGGTGACCGCGCTGCGCGGCCAGGGCCGGACGGCGGAGGCGGACACCCTGCTGCGGATCGCCGCCCGGCCGTCCTCGCAGTGGCTGACCGACCAGGCCGCCCGCGGCACCGCCGAGCAGGTGAGCCGCCGCGCGGCCGAGGCCGACCGGACGCCGGTCTTCGTCGCCTACAACATCCCGCACCGGGACTGCGGCCTCTACTCGGCCGGCGGCGCCACCGACGCGGCCGCGTACCGGGCCTGGGTCACCGGGCTCGCGGAGGCGCTCGGTGACCGCCGGGCCTGGGTGGTGCTGGAGCCCGACGCGGTCGCGCACACCCTGGACGCCTGCGGGGTCAAGGGCGACGCCGCCGCCGAGCGTTACGGTCTGCTGGCCTTCGCCGTGCAGGAGTTGAAGAAGCGTCCGCGGGTGCGGGTCTACCTGGACGCGGGCAACCCCGGCTGGGTGCAGGACCGGGCCGGGTTGGCCGAGGCCCTGCGCAGGTCGGGGGTCGGGGCGGCCGACGGCTTCGCGCTGAACGTCTCCAACTTCTACCCCACCGACCGCACCACCGGCTACGGGGCCCAGCTGTCCGCCCTGCTGGACGGCAAGGGCTTCGTCGTCGACACCAGCCGCAACGGCAACGGCCCGCTGAGCGCGGAGGCGTGGTGCAACCCGCCCGGCCGGGCGCTCGGCACTCCGCCCACGGCGGAGACCGGGCAGCCCGGGGTGGACGCCTTCCTGTGGATCAAGAACCCGGGGGAGTCGGACGGCGAGTGCGGCCGGGGCGAGCCCCGGGCGGGCGAGTTCTGGCTCCCGTACGCGCTGGGCCTGGCCACGGCCGCCACCGGGTAGCCCCGCTGGGGCCCTGGCGGCGGCTCCTAGCCGGCGGTGCCGAGGAAGGACTCCCAGCCGCCGGCCGGCGCCTGCCCCACGTTGAGGGTGCGCAGCTTGCGGAGGGTGGACTGGTCCTGGACCTCAAGCCACTCGACGAGCTGCTTGAACGAGACCAGCCGGACCTCGGGCTTGCCCGCGACGGTCTTGAGGGTCTCCTCGACGGCGTCCATGTAGATGCCGCCGTTCCACTGCTCGAAGTGGTTGCCGATGAAGAACGGCGCCCGGTTGCCGTTGTAGGCGCGGTCGAAGCCGGCCAGGTAGGAGTCCCTGGCCTGGGTGCGCCAGTCGTTGAACTTGGCCGGGTCGCCGTTGGTGACCTTCGACTGGTTGGCCAGGATGTTGTAGTCCATGGAGAGCACCTGGAAGGTGTGCCCGGGGAACGGGATGCTCTGCAGCGGGAGGTCCCAGACCTTGCCGTCCTGCACCTTCTGGGGCCAGATCTGCTGGCCGCCCGAGGAGCTGGCGTCGTACTTCCAGCCGAGGGCGGCGGCCGTCGGCAGCAGGGCCTTCTGCCCTTCCAGGCAGGGGGTGCGGCCGCCGATCAGTTCCTTCTTGTAGTCGAAGGGGAGCGGGTCGACGTCGGTGAAGCCGGTGTTGGTCCGCCACTGGGTGACGAAGCCGACGGCCTGGTCTATCTCGCTCTGCCAGTCCTCGGGGGTCCACTTGTTGACGCCGTTGCCGTCCGGGCGGGTCGAGCAGAAGTGGCCGTTGAAGTGGGTGCCTATCTCGTGGCCGGCCAGCCATGCCTGGCTGACGAGCTTGATCGTGTTCTTGACCGCGCCGTCCGAAAGGTAGGGGATGTCGGAGGCGCCGACCGAGTGCTTCGGCGGCTGGTACAGCTCGGACCTGCCCTTGGGCAGGGCGTAGATGCCGGAGAGGAAGAAGGTCATCGAAGCCTTGTGTTCCTCGGCGAGCTTGAGGAACCGGGGGAACTGGGCGTCCTCGGTCGCGCCGGCGCCGTCCCAGGAGAACACCACGAACTGCGGGGGGCGCTCACCGGGCTTGAGCTTCTCCGGCTTGGGCTGGTTCGGCTGCGGGCCGGTGTCGGAGGTGGAGCCGTCGCCGATCGGCTTGCCCTTGGTCGGGGTGCCGCTCGGGGTGCCGGTTCCGGTGCTCACCCCGCCGGTGGTGGGGACGGGAGCGGGGCCGGAGCTGGAACCGGAGGCGGCGGTCGGGCCCGAGCCGCCCCCGGAGCAGGCCGTCACCGCTCCGAGGGCCGCGGTCGCGGCGGTGGCTGTGAGCACGGTCCTGCGCGAGATGCTGCCCATCGTCTCCCCTGGGGTCGTCCGGACCGGGTGGTGGCCGTGGCCGTGCCCGCATCAGTCATATCGGACAATTGATTGATTATCCGTCGTTAGGATTGCACGCGGACGCACGGGTCACCAAGGAGCCGGGAACCGGGGCCGCCGACCATGAACACGCTCGGTACGCCTGTACGGGATGCGAAGAAATGTCTTCTGTTGCCGTCCTGTGACGCTTCGCCCGATTCGAGGGGCGTGCCGTCGCGGCGTCAGCCGAGCGAGAGCCGGCGGTTGCGGCGCACGATCCGCGCGATGGCGGTGCTCACCGCGGTGGCGGCCGTGCAGGAGACCGCGAGGCTCAGCCAGGCGGTGTCGAACCAGTGGCTGTTCAGCCAGCCCAGGGTCACGATGTAGGCCGCCCAGATCATCGCGGCCAGCGCCGACCAGCGCAGGAAGCGGTGGGGGTGCTCGGGGGAGTGGCCGATGGCCAGATCGAGGATGGTCCGCCCGGCGGGCACGAAGCGGGCGACCACGACCATGGCGGCCGCCGCCCGGGTGGTCCGTCCGTCCAGGGCCTGCTGGACCCGGGCCACGCTGGCCGCGAGCTTCGGGCGGTGTTCCAGCCGCCGGTTGACCATGGGGGCGCCGCGACGGGCCAGCTGGAGCAGCAGCAGATCGCCGAGGAAGGAGGCGGTCGCCACGCCCAGCCCGAGCATCAGCGGCGCGCCGTCTATCTGCGCCGTCTTGAGCACGGCGAGGATGACGAGCGTCCCGCTCGGGATGAAGGGGAGGAAGGCGTCACCGAGGACGGCGCAGAGTGCCAGGGCGCAGATCCACGAGGATCCGGCCAGTGTCGCGATGTCCATGTGCTTCCTCCCTCCAGGCTGCCCGGAGGAGCAGTGGTTGCAAGGGACAACGCTAGCGCCTCGACTTTTCATGCCATGAAGCACCCCGGCTGTGCGGCGGCTCACAGCCGGGGCCGTACCACCCGGCCCGGCCGGAGGTACGACCGCGCGTACCGTCCGGCCCCGGAATGGCACGAGCCCCCGGGGCGGGGTGCCGCTCCGGGGGCTCGCGGGGATCGGTCGGCGCTGGTCCAGCCCGACGACCTTGCTGGTGAGGAGGATCCGGTTGGGTGACCCGCCTGGATCCCAGCCTGCCGGAAGCCGGACACCGGCCGCGAGCCCTGCGGCTGGCGAATTCCCGCGCTGGCGTGAAGTCGCCACGGGTGTTCGTCCGCTACCTCTGCGTCAACCTCCGCCCGTTCCCCCGGGGCCCCGGACGACGGACGGGACGGGCGTTCGCGAACGGGTCGGACGGGACACGGCCGGTGCGGGGGCGGGACGCGGCCGGACGGCACGGGGCGGGGAACAGGGGGCGGGGGTCACGGCGGGGAACAAGGGGGACCGCGGCCGGGGTTGACCACTGTCGGCACCGGCGGCGGCACCGACCGCCCCAGTGGCCGGCACCGGTGCACCCACCGGCGGACGGAATTTCCACGGCCAGGAGGACGGACGGCATGACGACCGAGGACAGGCGGGCGGAGCAGCGGGCCGACGGGAGCGCGGCACCCGCCGCGGACGCGGTCCGGGGCACGGCCCGGGGAACGGCGCCGGCCCCGCTGTCGATTCTCGACCTGGCCACCGTCGGGGTCGGCCACACGCCCGCGGAGGCGCTCGCCGCGACCACGGCCCTCGCCCGCAGCGCCGAGGAGTGGGGCTACCACCGCTTCTGGGTGGCGGAGCACCACGGCATGCCCGGTGTCGCCAGCTCCACCCCGGCCGTCCTGCTGGCCCACCTCGGGGCCCACACCACCAGCCTGCGGCTCGGCTCGGGCGGCGTGATGCTGCCCAACCACGCCCCGCTGGCGATCGCCGAGCAGTTCGGCCTGCTCGAAGCGCTCCACCCCGGCCGGATCGACCTCGGCCTCGGCCGGGCCCCCGGCACCGACGCCGCCACCGCCCGGGCACTGCGCCGGGGTCTCGGCGAGGGCGCCGACGACTTCCCCCGCCAGCTCGCGGAGCTGACCCACTTCCTCGACGGCAGCTTCCCGGCCGAGCACGCCTACTCCCGGCTGACCGCCGTCCCGAAGGGCGAGGGGCGGCCGCCGGTCTGGCTGCTCGGCTCCTCCGGCTTCAGCGCCCAGCTGGCCGGCCGGCTCGGGTTGCCGTTCGCCTTCGCGCACCACTTCAGCAGCGTCAACACCCTCCCGGCGCTCGACCTCTACCGCTCGGAGTTCCGACCGTCGGCCGTCCTCGACGAGCCGTACGCGCTGATCGGGGTGGGCGCGGTCGCCGCCGACGACCGGGCCGCCGCCCGCCGTCTCGCCCGTTCCGCGGCCCTCGGCATGCTCCGGCTGCGCCGTGGCAACCCGGGCCCGATCCCCACGCCGGAGGAGGCCGAGTCCTACCCGTACAGCCCGGCGGAGGCCGACTTCATCGACGAGTGGCTCGGCAATGTCGTGCTGGGCTCGCCGGGCGAGGTGGCCGACGGGCTGGAGGCGCTGCGCAAGCGGACGGGGGTGGACGAGCTGATGGTGACCTCGCACATCCACGGCCACGAGGCGCGGCTGCGGTCCTACGGGCTGATCGCCGAGGCGTACGGCCTGACCGGGGCCCGGCCCGAGGCCGACTGACCCCCGGTCCCGGTCCCTGTCCCTGTCCCTGTCCCGGTCCTGGTCCCGGTCTCCGGCCCTCGGCCCCTTCCCGGGGCGGGGGCCGGAGGCAGTCCCTAGCCTTCCCCGCCCTGGTCCTCCCCGCCCTCCCGGCCGTCCCGGCTGTCGCGGAGTATCGCCGCGACCAGCTCGGCCTCGCCCGGGCGGGCGAAGTACCAGCCCTGGGCGGTGTCGCAGCCGGTGAGCCGCAGTCGTTCGGCCTGCGCGGCGCTCTCGATGCCCTCGGCGGTCACGGTCAGGCCGAGGGTGTGGGCCAGCTGCACCATCGCGCCGACGATCTGCTCGTCGGCGTCGCTGCGCCGGGCGCCGGACTCGGGGAGTTCCGCCCGGGAGCCGGTCGGGGAGGGGTCGCGGAAGCCCTCGATGAAGGTGCCGTCCAGTTTCAGGACGTGCACCGGGAGCCGGGAGAGGTAGGCGAGGTTCGAGTAGCCCGTCCCGAAGTCGTCGATCGCGATCCGGACGCCCATGTCGGCGAGCGCCTGGAGCGCCTGGAGCGGGCGCCCGCCGGGGCCGAGCAGCGCGCTCTCGGTGATCTCCAGCTGCAGCAGCCGGGCCGGCAGTCCGGTGCGTTCGAGGGCCTGGGCGACATCGGCGACCACGTCGGAGTCCCAGATCTGGCGGGCGGCCAGATTGACGCTCACGAAGGTCTCGGTCTCGGGGAACTCGGTGAGCCAGCGCCGGGCCTGGCGGCAGGACTCCTCCAGCACCCACTTGCCGAGCGGCACGATCGCCCCGGACTCCTCGGCGAGCGGGATGAAGCGGTCCGGCGAGAGGGTCCCGTAGCGGGGGTGGCGCCAGCGGACCAGGGCTTCGGCGCCGTGCACGGCGCCGTCGGCGAGGCCGACCAGCGGCTGGTACTCGATGGTGAACTCCCCGCGCTCCAGGGCCGGCCGCAGGGCGGTGGCGAGCAACTGGCGGGTGAGCTGGTGGGCGCCCCGGTCGGGGTCGTAGAGGGTCCACCGGGCCCGGCCGTCGGCCTTGGACCAGTACAGCGTGGCGTCGGCGTCCTTGACCAGGTCGGTGGGGGTGGTCTCGTGCACGGAGCGCTCGACCACGCCGACGCTGGCGGTGACCACCAGGCGGTGGCCGGCCACGTCGAACGGGCGTTCCAGGGCTTCGAGGATCCGGGCGGCCAGCTCGGTCAGCTGGTCGCTGCCCCGGCTGTCGGTCACCAGGACGGCGAACTCGTCCCCGCCCATCCGCGCCACCAGCCGGGTGCCGTGCGCGGAGAAGCCGCGGCGCAGCCGGGTGGCCACGGCGATCAGCAACTGGTCGCCGATGTGGTGGCCGAGGGTCTCGTTGATCGCGGCGAACCCGTCGAGGTCCAGGTAGCAGACGCCGACCCGGGGGCCGTCCGCCGTGTCCCCGGGCCCGTCCCCGGCCGACGGCGGGGGCGTCGTCGACCGGTCGGCGGTGAGGCAGGCGGCGTCGAGGCGTTCGAAGAAGTACGTCCGGTTGGGCAGCCGGGTCAGCGGGTCGTGCAGGGCCTGGTACTCCAGCCGGTCGCCGAGCCGGCGCTGCTCGGTGATGTCCTCGACCAGCGCGAGCGTGTAGAGCGGACCGCCCTCGGCGTCCCGGATCAGCGAGACGGTCACCTTGCTCCAGACCGTTCGGCCCTCGCGGTGCTTGAGCTGCTTCTCGACCCGGAGCCGGTCGTGCTCGCCGTTGACGAGGGCCGGGAAGAGCCGGTGCGGCATGCCCTCGGGATCGACGATCTCGTGGATGTGGATCCGCGCCAGTTCGCCGACGGTGCGTCCGGTGAGCGTGGCGAAGGCGGGGTTGACCTCGATGATCCGGTCCTCGGGGTCGATCAGGGCCATGCCGATACCGGCGTCCCAGAAGGCGGCCCGGAGCCGGGCCTCGCTCACCCGCAGGGCGGCCAGCTGCCGGTCGCCGCCCTGGGGGGCGGCCGGTCCCCGGTCCGGGGCCGCGCCGTCGGGGCCGTCGTCGGCCGTCCGGTGGGCGTCGTCGGAGAGCGGCCGCGCGCAGGTCGGGCAGAGCGGGCCGCCGCCGGTCGCGTGGGCAAGGTCGGCCAGGCCGGCCAGGCCCTCCAGAACGGCCTGGGCAGTGGAGCCGGTGCCGGTCGCGCCGCTGTTCGCGCCGCCGTTCGCGCCGCCGACGGGATGGAGGGCCGGTGGTGGGAGGCGGTGGTGCGCCCGTGGCTCCTCGCGCCGTACGCCGGGGTGATGAGCGTCGGCCCCCTCGTTCTGGCCCGGCACGGCATGCTCCCGTCCGCTGCTGACGCTTGACGCTGGTCCGGCCGGTCACCCGACTGCGGCGGCCGGCTCCGCACCCTGCCGGGGCTCCTGGGGACGGGCGGCGCGGCGGAACGCTCGGGACGGAGCGGGCCGGGCCGAAGCCCGCCTGAGGAACCGTGAGAACAGGGTGCTGCGGCCGATCATAGGACGCGATGGCAACGCGCGGTGACCGCCGCCAGGGTGATTCGTCGGCTTTGGGGGCAAGTGCGGCGATACATGCGGACGCCCCCGGTACACATCACATGATGTGCGCCGAGGGCGTGTGCTCCGGAAGTGCGCCCTCGGGCCCCGGCGGAGCGCCGAACGCGCGCCCCATCGGGGCCGAGGAACAGGAGGAGCGGGTGGACCGGACGGTCAGGCGAGCTCGGCCGTGAGGGTGATGGTGGTGCCGGTCAGGGCCTGGCTCACCGGGCAGTTCGCCTTGGCGTCCTCGGCGGCGGCCACGAAGCCGGCCTCGTCCAGCCCGGGCACCTCACCGGTGACGGTGAGGTGGATGCCGGTGATGCCGGTGCCCGGCTGGAAGGTCACGTCGGCCTTGGTGTCGAGCTTGGTGGGCGGGGTGCCCGCGCCCGTCAGGCCGTGCGAGAGAGCCATCGAGAAGCAGGCGGAGTGCGCGGCCGCGATGAGCTCCTCCGGGCTGGTCAGCCCGTTCGGCGCCTCGGCCCGGGCCGGCCAGGACACCGGGAACTCGCCGATGCCGGACGACGCGAACGTCACCTGGCCCTTGCCGTCGACCAGGTTGCCTTCCCAAGCCGTGTGGGCGGTGCGGGTGGTTGCCACGATCGGTACCTCCATAGAATGAGGAACTGCTGGTTCGTCACGTCCGGTCATGCCGCGCCCAGCCTACGTGCAGGTCGGGGGCCCGCCACAAGTAGCGCCTCGGCCCGCCGAGTCCGAAAATCCCTCGGCCGCCCGCGCCGGCCCGGCCTCCTGCGGGCGGGCCCCGGCAGCTCGGAGCGCTGTCCGGCGGTCGGTCCGTGTGCCGTCCATATCCTGGACCGATCGGCCAAATGGTGCGGGCCCGCGTCGGGCGCCCTGTTAGATTTGCCCGGGCCCGGGCCCGGCCGCCGGACGGCCGGGCGCAAGACCGAGAGAGCCGCGGAGCCGCCCCGATGACGGACCACCCCACGACCCCCGACGCCGGACTGCCCGAGGGGGTCGACGACGCCGTGCGGGCCGAGCTGACCAGCCTGCGCGAGAGCATCGACAACATCGACGCCGCGGTGGTCCACATGCTGGCCGAGCGCTTCAAGGCGACCCAGCGGGTCGGCCGGCTCAAGGCCGAGCACAAGCTCCCCCCGGCCGATCCGGCCCGCGAGCGGGCCCAGATCAAGCGGCTGCGCGAGTTGGCCGCCGGCGCGCACCTGGACCCGGTGTTCGCGGAGAAGTTCCTCAACTTCATCATCGCCGAGGTCATCCGCCACCACGAGGCCATCGCGAGCGACACCGTGACCGGCGGGAACGACGCCGTCTGACGGCCCGCGCGGCCCGCGGCCCCGACCGGGGGCCGGAGCCGCGGGCCGGGGAAGGGCCGGGCCCCGGGGAGAGGTCGGGCCCGGAGGGATGTCGGGCGCGGGTAAACGCCCGATTTCGCCAGGATCCCCGGTTGGCGTAGCGTGCAGGTTCCCCCGCAGCCGGAGAGTGGAGCAGCGACGATGGCGGTGAACCTGCCTGATACGCACGGCGGCGATGCCGGGGCCGGGGCCGCGGCCCCGGGTGCCCCGGTCGGGGGCCGGGCCGACGCCCGACGGGCGCGCCGGGCCGCCGAGGGGCGCCGGAGCAGGTCGCCGAAGAAGGGCCGGTCGGGGCGCCGGCCGCGGCCGTGGTGGATCGAGATCCCGGCCATGGCGGCGGTGGGCCTGGTGGTCGCGCTGCTGATCAAGACCTGTCTGTTCCAGGTGTTCACCATCCCCTCCGGTTCGATGGAGAACACCCTGCGGATCGGCGACCGGGTCGGCGTCAACAAGCTCGCCCCGCTGACCGGCTGGAAGCCCGAGCCGGGTCAGCCGGTGGTGTTCAAGGACCCGGGGGGCTGGCTGCCGCCGCAGACGACCGACGGGAATCCGCTCACCGACGCGCTGGGCTCGGCGCTCTCCTTCGTCGGCCTGGTGCCGCCGAAGGACGACAACTACCTGGTCAAGCGGGTGATCGCGACAGGCGGGCAGACCGTGCAGTGCTCGGGCAGCACGCTGACGGTCGACGGCGCCAAGGTCGACGAGCCGTACCTCCACCCCGGGGACGACTCCTGCGCCGGCCTGGACTTCGGCCCGGTGACGGTGCCGCAGGGCCATGTCTGGGTCGAGGGCGACCACCGCAGCGACTCCGCCGACTCCCGGTACCACCAGCGCGGTCCGGGCGGGGGCGCCGTGCCGGTGGACAACGTGGTCGGTCCGGTGTCGGCGGTGGTGTGGCCGCTCGGCCACCTCGACTGGTTCGGCTGGGTCGGCCGCTGATCCGGCCGGGGACCGGCTCCGGTCCCCGGTGTTCCGGTCACCGCTCCCGGCCGCGCTCCTTCTCCAGCTGCTCGCCGGCCCCGGCGGCCCGCGCGAGCCGTTCACCGAGTGCGGTCGCGCCCGCCGGAACCGCCGCGAGGCCCGCGTCCGGCCCGGTCCGTACGTTCTTCCCGCCGGTCCCGGACCCGTCCGCGGCTCCCGGGGGGCCCGCGGCTCCCACCGTCTCCGGGGCGGCGGGCTTGCTCGCCTGGGCCGCGAAGGCGCCGGCCAGCACCAGCAGACCGCCGGTCACCTGCGGCAGGCCGAGGTGCTCGCCGAGCAGGACCCAGGCCAGCACGGTCGCCACGACCGCCTCCAGATTGGCCACCACGCCGGCGACCGGCGGCGACAGGTGGCGGACGGCGACGACGCCGGTCAGATAGGCGAGCACGGTCGCGACCAGGACCATCCACGCGGCCGGGATCAGCGCCGGCAGGGTGTGCCCGTTCATCACCACGTCCCCGCCGAGCCGGCCCCAGTCCGCCTGCCAGGGGCGGGTGAGGGCGGTGAGCACGACCGAGCCGATCAGCAGACCGAACGCGCTGACGGCGATCGGGTCGACGGGGCGCTCGCCCCGGCTCCCGGCGTCGGCGAGCACGAAGTAACCGACCTGGCAGCAGGCGGCGCCGAGCGCGAACAGCACCCCGAGCAGGTCGAAGCTCAGTCCGTTCCACACCTCGACCACGCAGGCGAGTCCGGCGACCGCGACGCCGGCGCCGATCGCGGCGCCCCGGCTGATCGGCCGCCGCTGCACGAACCGGACGTAGCCGATGAGCAGCGGCGGGCCGAGGTACTCGATCAGGAGGGCGACGCCGACCGGAATCCGTGAGATGGCGGCGAAGTAGCACGCCTGGACACCGGCGACGGCGAGCAGGCCGAAGCCGATCAGCAGGCCGGGCCGCCGCAGCACGGCCGCGCGGTGGCGGTAGGCCAGCGGCAGCAGGACGACGGCGGCGCCGGTCACCCGTAGCCAGACCACGTGCAGGGGCGACAGCCCGGCTTCGATCAGCGGTTTGGCCGCGGTGCCGGAACCGCCGAAGGCGACCGCGGAGACGAGGGCGAGGGTGAGACCGAGGGTCCGGCCGGAGGAGCGGTCGGAGCGGCCGAGCGGGGACTTCGAGCTGTGCACCGACGAATTGTGACAGTAGGACCGCAATTCCGGTAAGGGGTCATTTCGTTATTCGGTCCTGCACGTCACTCGGAGTGAGGTCCCGCTACTGGCCGGAGCCGGTCCCGGTGCCCGTATCCGTTCCGGTGCCGCCGCCGGACCCGGTGCCGGACCCCGTGCCCGAGCCGGTCCCCGAGCCGCCGGTGCCCCCGGTCGGCTGCGGTGCCGTGGTCGGCGTGGTGGTCGGCGCCGGGGTCCTGGTCGGTCTGCCGGTCGGCTGCGGCGTCACCGGCTGGGTCGGGGTGCTGGTCGCCCCGCCGGTGCCGGAGCCGCCGGTGCCCCCGGTCGGCTGCGGTGCCGTGGTCGCCCCGGTGCTCGGTGCGGTGGTGGGCTCGGAACCGGCACCCGATCCACCGGAACCGCCCGATCCGCCCTGGCCGGCCTGCGGCGACGGTCCGCCGGACGGCGTCGCCGACCCGTCCGGTGCGGCCGGTGCGGAGCTCGCGCCGCCCGAGGGGCTGGGCGAGGCACCGGCCCCGGAGGAGCCCCAGCCGCCGCGCCCCGAGTCCTCGGCGCCCGAGGGCGCGGGGAAGTCGGAGACCGGCTGGCCCTTGAGCGCCGCCTTCATGTACGCGGTCCAGATCTGCGCCGGGTACTGCCCGCCCGCCGCGCCGTCGAGTCCGCCGGTGCCGCTCAGGCTGACCTGCGCGCCGGTGCCCGGGTCCTGGCCGAACAGCGCGACCGAGGTGACCAGCTCCGGGGTGTAGCCGACGAACCAGACCGACTTGTGCTCGTCGGTGGTGCCGGTCTTGCCCGCCGCCGGCCGGCCCAGCGCCTTGGCCCGCCAGCCGGTGCCGCCCTGGTCGGCCACCACACCCTGGAGCATCGAGGTGACCTGGCGCGCGGTCTGCTCGCCGACCGCCTGGGTGGTCTTGTGGGCGGGCAGCGCGACCGGCTCGCCCTCGCGGTCCACCGACTGCACCAGCCACGGGGTGATCTGCTTGCCGCCGTTGTCCAGGGTGGCGTACACCCCGGCCATGTCGAGCACGCTGGGGGTCGAGGTGCCCAGCGGGATCGACGGCACCGTTTCCAGGGACGGGGTGTTGCTGGGCAGGCCGAGCGCGATCGCGGTGTCCCGCACCTTCGCCAGCCCGGTGTCCTGGGCGAGCTGGGCGAAGGCCGAGTTCACCGACCAGTCGGTGGCCTGCTGGAGGGTGATCTGGCCGTAGCTCTTGTCGCCCTCGTTCGGCGGCGCGTACGGGGTGCCCTTCCCGCCGCGGACCTTGCGCTCGCTGGTGCCGTCGTAGACGGTGCGCGGCGTGACGGTCTGGCCGGACTGGGTCCTGGCGTTGTTCTCCAGCGCCGCCGCCAGGGCGATCGCCTTGAAGGTCGAGCCCGACTGGTAGTCCCGCCGGGTCGCGTTGTCGATGTAGTGCTTGGTGTAGTCGACCCCGCCGTAGAGGGCGACCACGGCCCCGGTCCTCGGGTCCACGGAGGCGGCGCCGGCCTGGACGGCGGCGTCCTTCTTGCGCTTGTCCGGGTTGAGGGTGTCGTGCAGCTGGGCCTGGACGGAGTCCTGGAGGGCCTGCTGGCGCGCCGGGTCGACGGTCAGCCTGATCGTGTAGCCGCCCTTGGCCAGCTCGGACTCGCCGATGATCTGGTTGGTGGTGAGGTACTCGGTCGCGGCGTTGACCAGGTAGCCGGCCTGGCCGGACAGTCCGAGCTGCGCCTGCGGGTCCTTGACCTCGGGGAAGGCGGTGGCGGTCCGCTCCTCGGCGGGCAGCCAGCCCTCCTTCACCATGCCGTCGAGCACGTAGTTCCAGCGGTTGACCGCGTTCTGCTTGCCCGCCGGGGTGGCGGTGGCCACGTCGTACGCGCTGGGGGCGTTCAGCAGGGTGGCCAGGTAGGCGCCCTGGGCGGCGTCGAGCTTGTCGGCGTCGACGCCGAAGTACTGCTGGGCGGCGGCCTGGACGCCGTACGCGCCGCGCCCGTAGTAGGAGGTGTTCAGGTAGCTGGAGAGGATCTCGTCCTTGGTCTCGGTGGCGTCCACCTTGATCGCTATGAAGAGTTCCTTCACCTTGCGGCTGACCGACTGCTCCTGGCTCAGGTAGGTGTTCTTCACGTACTGCTGGGTGATGGTGGAGCCGCCCTGGGTGGCCCCGCCCTTGGCGGTGTTGAGGGCGGCCCGGATCATCCCGGACACGTTGACGGCGCCCTCGTGGTAGAAGTTGCGGTCCTCGGCGGCCAGGGTCGCGTGCTGCGCGGCGGGGGAGACCTTGTCCAGCGCCACGTTCTGGCGGTTGGTCTGGCCGGTCCGGGCGAGCACCGAGCCGTCCTGGTAGAGCCAGGTGTTGCTCTGGGTGGTCGCGGCCGCGTGCGCGTCCGGCACCTTCACCAGGGCGATGCCGAGGGCGAACAGGCCGACCCCGAGCAGGACCGAGGCCACCAGGCCCACCAGGGTCGTCCGCCAGGTCGGTATCAGCCGGCGCCAGCCGGTGCGCCGGGGCCGTCGGACCTTGGTCTTCCGGGTGCGCTGCGCGCCGCTCAGGGCGTTACGGGACAAAGCGGCGGCCTTTCCTGCGGGCGGACGACGGGGAGGGATTCCCGGGGCGGGGCGGCGGCACGTACGGCCGTGCCGGCCCGCGCGGACGGGACCGTCGGCGGTCGGGGACCTTTGTCCCTTTTCCGGTGTACAGCCCAGAACGCGCCGAAGGTACCGGTTGGCTCCACCGTGACGGGAAGCGAGACCGACATCACACACAAATCGGGCGTCAATGGGCAGCGAAAAGCCGGAGAGCCCCTCGTGTGAACGAGAGGCTCCCCGGTGTCTGTGCGCCGCCAGGGACTCGAACCCCGGACCCGCTGATTAAGAGTCAGCTGCTCTAACCAACTG
Source organism: Kitasatospora sp. NPDC094019 (assembly GCF_044764505.1). Taxonomy (NCBI): domain Bacteria; kingdom Bacillati; phylum Actinomycetota; class Actinomycetes; order Kitasatosporales; family Streptomycetaceae; genus Kitasatospora; species Kitasatospora sp. NPDC094019. Next base: position 84,892 of record NZ_JBIWIF010000011.1, on the reverse strand, counting down.
AGCTAGCGGCGCCTGCTGACGAGGAAAACAATACACGCTTCCGAAGGGTGCCTCGAACCACCCGGACGTCACCGGGATCGTCCTGTCCGTTTCCGCCCGGTTGGGGTGGAGTTTGTCGACGGCTAGGGTGGATTCGTGCCCAGCTCCCACCCCGGTCGCCGGAACGCTCGGCGCACCCTCCCCACGAGCTCCGCCCCGGCCCGCGGCCCGACCGGTGACGCCGCCCCGCGCCCGGTCCCGGCCCGACCGGTGACCGCCGCCAGGGCCGTCGCCGCGCTGCTGCTGCTCAGCGCGGTGGCGTACACCGCGTGGGTCCTGGAGGTGGTGCTCAGCACCGGGCTCGACCCGGTCCAGGCGTACATCAGCGAGCTCGCCGCCGAGGACCAGCCGCTGGGCGGCCTCTTCCGGGCCACCGACCTGGTCGCCGGACTCGCGGTGCTGGCCGCCGCCCTGCTCGCGCTGTCCGCCTTCCACCTCCGCCGCCCGGCGGCCGGGGAGAACCCGGGCCGGCGCCGCTGGGAAGTGGGCGGCTGGGCCGCGCTCGCGCTGTTCGGCGCAGCCACCGCGGCCGACTCCCGGCTCCCGCTGAGCTGCGCGCCCACCAGTGACGAGATGTGCGCCGCCCGTGAGACCGCCGGCCTCGTCCCCGCCACCCACACCGCGCACGCGGTGACCAGCAGTCTGGCCATGCTCGGCGCGCTCGGCGGGCTGACCGCGCTCACCGTCGCGGCCCGGCGCTACGGCCGGTGGGCGCCGGTGCACCGGTACGGCCCGTGGCTCCTGGGCGCCGAGGTGCTCGCCACCGGCTGGAGCCTGGGCGCGATCGCCGCCTTCGAGGCGGGCCACGGCACCTGGGCGCTGGGCGCCGGTCAGCGGCTCCAGGTACTGCTCGTCGCCCTCTGGCTCGGGCTGCTCGCGGCGGCCCTCGGCCTGCCGGACCGGACCGGTCCCGCCGCCGGGGGCGCCGCCGGACCGCTCGCGGCGGACGCCGGGGGCGCCGGTCACCACGTCCCGACCACCGCCGCGCCGTCCCGGACCGAACGGCGGGACCCGGCATGAGCGCCGCCCGGGGCCCGACCGCCGAGGGCGCCGGAGGCCCCGAGCACCCGAACGGCCCAGGCGGCCCGGACGATCGCGAGGGCGCCGACGGACCCGGAGGCACCGACGGTCACGGGGGTGCCGACGACCGCGGGGGCGGGCCCGCCTTCGTCCGGATCGACGGCACCCCGCTGCACGTCCGGGTCGAGGGCCTGGGTCCGGTGTGCGTGCTCACCGGCGGGCTCGGCAGCAGCTGGTTCGACTGGGACCTCGTGGTCCCCTTCCTCGCCCCGTACCGCACCGTCGTCCGCTTCGACCGCCCCGGCTACGGCCTGAGCGCGCCCGAACCGGCCGACCGGCCCGTCCCGACCGCCGCCGGGGAGGCCCGCCGGATCCGGGCCGTCCTCGACGCGCTCGACCTGCCCGGGCCCTGCACGGTGGCCGGGCACTCGCTGGCCGGCTTCCACGCCGAGGCGTTCGCACGGCTCCACCCCGAGCGGACGGCCGGGCTGGTACTGCTGGACGGCAGCGTCGAACCGGACCCCCGGCCGCGCCCGGCCCCCGGCCTGCGGGACCTCGCGGCGCGCGCCACCGCGGCCGCCGCCACCGCCGTCGCCGTGCCCTACCTGCTCGGGCCCACCGCCCGCCGGACGGTCGCCCGGGCCACCACGGTGCGGCACGAGGACCTCGCCCCCGCGCCGCTGGTCCGGCGCTGCTACCGCACCGGACGGTCGCTGCGGGCGCTGCTCCGGGAGAACACCCACTACCTGGACATGGCCGCCGAACTGGCCGCGCTGCGCCGCGCCGCGCCGCTGCCGGCCGCTCTGCCGGTGACCGTGCTCGCCGCCGACGACGGGCTCGGCGGCCCCCGGACCGAGGAGTGGCTGGCCGCCCAGCGGGGGCTCGCCGAACTCCTCGGCGCGGAGTACCGGCGCACCGCCCCGGCGGGGCACCTGCTGATGTTCGACCGGCCGGACGCGGTGGCCTCGGCGGTCCTGGACACGTCCCGGGGGCCGGGCTGAACCCGGCGGGCCACCCGTCCGCTCCCGCCGCTCAGCCGCCGCTGGCGTTGTCCGCCCCGACCACCCGGCGCAGGGCCTGGGCGACCGGTTGCTCCCGGGCCACCACCCGGAAGGACTTCCGCAGCTCGGCGTGGGCCCGGCCCGGGAAGAGCCGGCGGTCCAGCATCGCGGCCCAGAGCAGCCCGGCCAGGTGCCGGTCCCGCTCGGCCGCCGGGAAGGCGCCCCACCCGGGGACGCCGGGGCCGTACCCGGGCGCCGACTTCGTGGTGGACAGGGTGGCGGTGATCCGCTCGGCGATCTCGGCGCCGACGGTGGCGCGCACCGGGATCCAGGCGCGGTACGGCACCAGCAGGAGGATCCGGCGGCGTTCGAGGGTCAGGTGCCCGCTGGCGACCAGCCGTTCCCGGAAGGACCGCACCGCCGGCGCCCGCGGCACCCGGCGCATGATCCGGTCCAGCCCGGGCCCGCGCCCCCAGACGGTCCGCCCCAGCAGGGCGAGCACCTCGGCGGTGACCTCGTCGCGCGCCTCGACGGGGCGGAACGCGGTGATCCGCCGGTCCTCGGCGGTGATGGCGCCGGCCAGCAGCAGTTCGGCGAGCACCGCGGCCGCGACCGCCCGCTGGAAGGCGGCCCGGGAGACCCGCAGGGTGCCGCTGTCCGGGTCGGTGCAGAGCAGGAGCAACTCCTCCGCGAGCGCGAGCGGGAGGCGGTCGGACGGGGCGTACGGGGCGTACGGGTCCGACGGGCCGGGCTGGGCGGGCGGTCCGGGGGAATCCACGGCGGCGGCACCTCCGGTGCGAGGACGGAAGCCCACGCTACCCGCCGAACCGCCGCCGTTTCCGGGTCCTGGGGAGAACGGGGAGGAACGATCCGGGACCGCGGGAACGCCGAAGGCCCCCTCGCTGCTGCGAGGGGGCCTTCGACCGTCGGTGCGCCGCCAGGGACTCGAACCCCGGACCCGCTGATTAAGAGTCAGCTGCTCTAACCAACTGAGCTAGCGGCGCCTGCTGACCTGGAAGACATTACACGCATTCGGGCCGATCCGCCGAATCGCGACAGCGTGGTCACTCACCGTGGCGGTGGGTCCGTGAGCAGGGAGCGGCCGCGGTCAGTGGGTGGTGGGCAGCCGGGCGAGGAAGACCTCGAACGCGTCGGGATGGACGGCGCTCAGACCGTCGAACGGGTAGTTCATCTCCTTCACCACGATGAGGGCCACACAGATCATCGAGGTCATGATCAGCGCCATCGTGGTGTGCAGCCGCAGGCTGGAGACGCTGAACAGGAAGACGAAGGCGATCGACAGCACCGCGCCGAGGACCAGCGGGGCCCAGAGCAGGGGCGGGACGGCGTCCTGGATCCGGCTGAGCCGGGCCCGCCGCTCGGTGGCCAGCCCCTCGACATGGCCGACGGCGTGTTCGTACTGGACCTGCTGGCCCGGGCCCACCGGGGCGAGGGCGTTGGTGGTGTCGCGGATCCGGTAGACGAGTTCGGTGGTCCGGGGGGCGCTCGTGTGGCCGTCCTGCATGATCGGCCACTCGTCGTCGATCACGCTGTGCGCGTACTGGAGGGTCAGGGTGGTCAGTTCGGCGCCCTGGGCGCTGGGGAACTGGCGGGCGTTCCAGTACAGGCCGGCCAGGTGGTCGGCCTCGCGGAAGGTGGTGGCGCGGGCCTCGTCGGCGGCCTCCCAGACCACGATCACCACGAAGGCCAGCAGGACGGCGTAGAGCACGCCGACCATGGCGAAGATCGCGGCGGCCACCTCGTTGCTGGGCGGCCGGGCCTTGTGCAGGGGGTGACGGGGGAGCAGGTGGAGGCCCAGGGCGACGACGGCGAGGGTGCCGAACATGATCGTCAGATTGGACCAGGTCATAGCAGCAGTTGTCGCACGGCTCCCGGAGGCCCGCCAGGCGGGCCTCCGCCGTTCGGGTGCGAGCGGCGGACACCCGTGCGCCGGGCCTCCGGGAAGGGGTGGACGCCCCGTCACCCCTCCGGGAAGTGGCAGGCGGCCCGGTGGTCGGGGGCCGGTCCGCCCGCGGCCGCCGGCAGCGGGCCGGCACCGGTGAGCGGCGGCGCCTCCGTCTCGCACCGGCCGCGCGCCCCCGCGTCGAGTCCCGCGTACACCGGGCAGCGGGCGCGGAACGGGCAGCCGGTGTGCCGGACGGTGGGGGAGGGCGGGTCCCCGGCCAGCAGGATCCGGGTCCTGGTCCGCTCGGCGTCCGGGTCCGGCAGCGGGACGGCCGAGAGCAGGGCCCGGGTGTAGGGGTGCCGGGGGCGGTCGAAGACGGCGGACACCTCGCCCTGTTCCACCGTCCGCCCCAGGTACATCACGCTCACCCGGTCGGCGAGGTGCCGGATCACCGAGAGGTCGTGCGAGACGAAGAGGTAGGAGAGGCCCAGCTCCGCCTTGAGGGACTGGAGCAGGTTGAGCACCCCGGCCTGGATCGAGACGTCCAGCGCCGAGACCGGCTCGTCCAGGACCAGCAGCCGGGGCCGGACGGCCAGCGCGCGGGCGATCGAGATCCGCTGCCGCTGGCCGCCGGAGAACTGGTGCGGGTAGCGGACGGCGTGGGCCGGATCGAGGCCGACCTGGCGGAGCAGCTCGGGCACCCGGCGGGCGATCTCGTCCTTGCCGGCCCGTTGGGCCCGCAGGGGTTCGGCGACGATGTCGCCGACCGGCATCCGGGGGTCGAGGCTGGCCATCGGGTCCTGGAAGACGATCTGCAGATCGGACCGCATCCGGTGGGCCTCGGCGCGGGAGAGCTCGGCGGTGTCCCGGCCGAGCAGCTCGATCCGTCCGGACTCGGGGCCGGCCAGGCGCAGCAGCTCGAACAGGGTGGTGGACTTGCCGGAGCCGGACTCGCCGACCAGGCCGAGGGTCTCCCCCTCCCGGATCGACAGTTCGACGCCGTCCACCGCGTGGACCGAACCGATCCGGCGCTTGAAGACGGTGCCCTTGAGCAGCGGGAAGGTCTTGGTGAGCCCCTCGACCTCCAGGACCGGCGGGCGCAGCTCCCGGGGAACCGGTGCGGTGGCCGGGGCGGGCGGGAGCTCGGGCACGGGGTAGACCTCGGTGGGCGCGGGCCGCCGCTCGGCCAGCTCGCCGGACCGGACGCAGGCCGCCAGGTGGCGGGTCGGGTCGGTCGGGCCGTCGGCCCCGGTGTCCGTAGCGCTGTCGGTACCGCTGTCCGTGTCGATGTCCGCGTCGGTCCCCGCGGCCCCGTCGCCGGTCAGCGGTGGTTCGGTGGTTCGGCAGCGGTCCTCGGCCAGCGGGCAGCGGGGGGCGAACGGGCAGCCCGGCGGCAGTTCGGCCATCGGGGCGGGCGTGCCGGGTATCGGCACCAGCGGTCCGCGCCGCCCGTCCAGCCGGGGGACGGCCCCGACCAGGCCCAGCGTGTACGGGTGGCGCGGGGCGGCGAACAACTCGTCCACGCCCGCCGTCTCGACCACCCGGCCCGCGTACATCACCGCGACCCGGTCGGCCATCCCGGCGATCACCCCGAGGTCGTGGCTGACCAGGACGAGGGCGGCGCCGGTCTCCCGGCGGGCGGTGCGCAGCACGTCGAGCACCTGCGCCTGGATGGTGACGTCCAGGGCGGTGGTGGGCTCGTCGGCGAGCAGTACGTCGGGGTCGTTGGCGACGGCCATGGCGATCATGGCGCGCTGGCGCATGCCGCCGGAGAACTCGTGCGGGAAGCTGTCGAGGGCGCGGTCGGGGGCCGGGATGCCGACGAGGTCGAGCAGTTCGGCGGCCCGGGCGCGGGCGGCGGCCCGGCCGAGGCCGGGCCGGTGGATCCGCAGTGCCTCGACGAGCTGGTCGCCGATCCGGTACACGGGGGTGAAGGCGGACAACGGGTCCTGGAACACCATGGCGATCCGTCGGCCGCGGACGGCTGCCAGTTCGCGGCCGGGCAGGCCGATCAGCTCGCGGTCGTCCAGCCGGACCGAGCCCCGGACCCGGGCGGTGCCGGGCAGCAGGCCGAGCACGGCCAGCGCGGTGACGGACTTCCCGGAGCCGGACTCGCCGACGATGCCGAGGGTCTCGCCCCGGTGCAGGGTGAGGTCGACGCCGCGCACGGCGGGGACGGGGTCGGAGCCGCGCGGGCCGGTGAAGTCGACCCGCAGGTCGCGGACGCGCAGCAGCGGGGCCCCGGTGGCGGTGGTCGCGGTGGGGGTCGCGGTGGGGGCGGTCACGCGCTGGTCCTCTTCTTCTTCTCTGCGCGGGCACGGGCGCGGGCGTCGGCCCGGGAGCGGCGGGGCCGTCGGGCGGCGTCCGAGGTGGGGTCGAGGGCGTCCCGCAGCCCGTCGCCGATCAGGTTGACCGCCAGCACGAAGAGCACCAGCAGCCCGGCGGCGAAGTAGAACAGCCAGGGGAAGACGGGGGCCTCGCTGGTGCCGGCGGCGAGCAGGGTCCCGAGCGAGACGTCGGGTGCCTTGACGCCGAAGCCGAAGTAGGAGAGCGCGGTCTCGCTCATCACGGCGCCGCCGACCGCGATCGTGGCGTCGATGATGAGGAAGGAGGCGACGTTCGGCAGGATGTGCCGGGCGATGATCCGCAGCGGTCGGACGCCCATGAACTGCGCGGCGCGGACGAACTCGCGTTCCCGTAGCGAGATGGTCATCGAGCGGACCACCCGGGCGGTGATCATCCAGTTGAACAGGGCGAGCAGCAGGACGAAGGCGAGCCAGCCGGCGCCCTTCAGCCGGGGCGAGACGATCGTGATCACCAGGAAGCTCGGGAAGACCAGCATGAGGTCGACCAGGAACATCAGCACCCGGTCGGTCCAGCCGCCGAAGTAGCCGGCGCAGGCACCGACCAGGGAGGCCAGCACGGTCGAGAAGAGCGCCACCAGCAGGCCGATGACCAGCGACTTCTGCAGTCCGCGGATCGTCTGCGCGAAGACGTCCTGACCGACCCCGTTGGTGCCGAACCAGTGGGTGCCCGAGGGGGGTTGGCGCAGCGCGCCGTAGTCGGGGGTGGCGTAGTCCCAGGGCGTGAGGAGCTCGCCGCCGAAGGCGAGCAGGAACAGCAGCAGGACGACGACCAGTCCGGCCACCGCCCAGCGGGCCGCGAGCAGCCGGGCGAGGACGATCCGCCCCCGGCCGGTCGGTCCGGGAGCGGCGGGGCTCGTGGACGGGGTGGGTCCGGCGGGTTCGGCGGGGCCGGCGGCTTCCGCGATGACGGCGGTCAAGAGGGCTCTCCTCGGTTCAGGACCGCACGCGCGGATCGAGGGCGGCGTGCAGGGTGTCGGCGAGGAAGCCGGAGGCGAGCACCACGACCGCCGCGAACAGGTTGACCGCGACGACCGCGTTGACGTCCTGTTCGTTGACGGACTGGATGAACCACTCGCCCATGCCGTGCCAGCCGAAGATGGTCTCGGTGAACGCGGCGCCGGTGAAGATGCCGAGGAAGCTGTAGGCGAACATCGTCGACATCGGGATGACGGCCGTCCGCAGCCCGTGCTTGACCAGGGCGCGGCCCCGGGTGAGGCCCTTGGCCTCGGCGGTGCGCAGGTAGTCGGAGCCGAGCACGTCGAGCATGGTGCCGCGCTGGTAGCGGCTGTAGGTGGCGAGGCCGCCGAGCGCCAGCGACAGGGTGGGCAGCAGCAGGTGCAGTGCCCAGTCGGCGAGGTGGGCGCCGAGCCCGCCGCTGAGACCGGGGGTCTCGTACCCGGTGAAGGGGACCACCTCGTGGCCGACGGCGTCCTTGGCGGCGATGGCCCCGTTCTTGAGGAAGAGCGCGACCAGGAAGACCGGGGTGGAGAGCAGGACGAAGGAGAGCACGGTCAGCAGCCGGTCGGAGATCCGGTACTGGCGCACCGCGCTCCACGCCCCGGCGGCGACGCCGAGGGCCATGCCGAGCAGGCTTCCGATCAGCAGCAGTCGCAGCGAGACCCAGACCCGGCGGCGGAAGTCGTCCATCACCGGGGTGTCGTGGATGGTGCGGCCGAGGTCGCCGTGCAGCAGCAGGTCGCCCGCCCAGTGCCCGAACCGTTCGACGACCGGGGTGTGGTCGTTCAGGTTGAGGTCGGTGAGCTGGCGCTCGACCGAGGCGGCGGCCGGGCGCGGCACCTTCGCCTCGAAGTAGACGCGCGGCTGCAGGGCGGCGCCGGCCAGCGCGTAGGCCAGGAAGACGGCGGCGACCAGCAGGACGGCGTAGTAGGCGAACCGCTTGGTCAGGTAACGGAGCATCAACGGCCGCCAAGGGTGGAGGCGGGGCCGACGCGTCTGGTGGGCATCGGAGGGTGGCCTTCGGGTCGGGGGTGGGGGAGCGGGGGTGCCGCGGGGCGGAGGGTGGGTGGGTGGACCGAGGGGCGCCCCGGCCGGTCTCTTGACCGTGGTCAGGAAAGCGCAGGTCAGAGTCTGGCACCGGTGCGCGGCCGCGGTATTGCGGTCGTGTTGCGCCCCGTTTCGTTTGGATCAGGTGTCCACCACGCCCCCTGGTACTCGTCCTGATCGGCTGTTACGTTCGGTCCCCGGCACCGACTTGGCTGCCCACGCTCAAGCCTCGCCACACCTCGCGACGCTCATCTCTCGCCACTCGCCGGACATCACGGGGGGACCCTCATGCACGCTTCCGCCACACCCGCGCGCCGACTCGGCCGCACCGCCGTACTCGCTCTCGCCGTCGCCCTCGCGGCCACCGCGTGCAGCTCCGGTGGCGGTGGCTCGGCGGACACGGCGGTGAAGAGCGAGGCGCCGGGGCAGGGATCCATCGACATCAACGCCAAGTCGGTGGACCAGATCCGCGACGGTGGCGAGGTCCGCTTCCCGCTCTACCAGTGGATCACCCAGTGGAACCCGTTCCAGGTGGACGGCCGGTACGGCGACGCGGTCGAGATCATGCGAACCATCGAGCCGGACCTCTTCAGTACCGACGAGACCGGCACCTTCAAGGCGAACGCCGACTACCTGGTGGACGCCAAGGTCACCTCGACCTCGCCGCAGGTGGTCACCTACAAGCTGAACCCGAAGGCCAAGTGGTCGGACGGCAAACCGCTGAGCCACCTCGACTTCAAGGCCGACTGGGAAGCCAGCAACGGCAAGAAGGACGGCTACAACATCGCCGACTCGGCCGGCTACGAGCTGATCTCCGGCGTCGAGCAGGGCGCCGACCCGTCCGAGGTCAAGGTGACCTTCTCCGAGACGTACGCGGACTGGCAGAACCTCTTCCGCCCGCTGATCCCGGCCGCCGGGATCGCCGGCGCCGACGACTTCAACAAGGGCTGGGTGGAGAAGGTCCCGATCACCGCGGGCGCGCTGAAGATCGGCACGGCCGACAAGACCGCGCAGACCCTCACCCTCGTCCCGGACCCGAACTGGTGGGGCGCCAAGCCCAAGGCGGAGCGGATCGTCTTCCGGGTGATGTCGCAGTCCGCGACCACCCAGGCGTTCCTCAACAACGAGATCGACTACGCCACGGCCGGCACCGCCACCGCGTACGGGCAGCTGAAGGACGCCAAGGACGCGGTGATCCGCTCCGCCAGCCCCTGGGACGAGGTGCACATCTCCTTCGGCGGCGGTGGCGCGCTGGCGGACCAGAAGGTGCGTCAGGCGCTCGGCAAGGCGCTGGACCGCAACGCGCTCATCAAGATCGCCAACAATGGCGTGCCGGTCGAGTTCAAGCCGCTGGGCAACCACATCTTCATGCCCAACCAGGCCGGCTACCAGGACAACTCCGGCGAGTGGGCGAAGTTCGACGTCCCGGCGGCGAAGAAGCTGTTGGACGAGGCGGGCTGGAAGGAGGCCGGCAGCGGCCAGCCGCGCACCAAGGACGGCCAGTCGCTGACCCTGCACTGGGTGCTCAACGAGTCCACCCCGCAGGCCCAGGTCGACCTCGCCACCGCAGCCCAGGCGATGTGGCTGGCGGCCGGGGTCAAGGTGGAGGTCGACAAGGTCGCCGCCAACGACTTCTTCACCAAGTACGTCAACGTCGGCAAGTGGGACATCGCCAGCTGGCGCAACACCGACTCGTTCCCGCTCTCCAGCAGCCTGACCAACTTCCGGCTGCCGCAGGGCGACAACGTGTTCGGCAACTACTCCAAGCTGGGCACCGAGGAGATCGACGGGCTGCTGAAGAAGGCGGCCGGCACGATCGACCCGGTGGAGGCGGCGAAGCTCTACAACCAGGCGGACGCGAAGATCTGGGAGCTCGGCCACACCGTCGAGCTGTACCAGCGGCCGACCGTGGTAGCGGCCCGCAAGGGGCTCGCCAACTACGGCGCCTTCGGCCTGGCGAGCACGGACTACACCAAGGTCGGCTGGGAGAAGTAGCCGGCGGGGCCGCGCCCGGGGGTGGGGCGGCCCGCGGCGCGTCGGCGGCCGGAGCGCGCGGCGACGCGGCGGCGGGTCGACGGCAGGCGCTGGCGAGCAGCGCGGTGGCTGGTCCACGGCAGGCGCTGGCGAGCAGCGCGGTGATCACGAGGCCGGTGGTACGGACACGGGGGTACCGGCGCTGCCGCCCCCGCTGTCCTGCCACCCGCCTTGACCTTCCGCGATGCCCGCAGGCCGCCCGTGTCGTGGGGTCCGTCCCCGGACCCCGTTCCCTTCGAACCGGGACGAATCTAGCGGTGTGCTCCGGGCTGCCGCGCCCTACCGCGCGGGGCGCGCCCGGAAACCCGCCGTGCTGTCACCCGGTTCGCGCACCGAGGCGTCAACTCTCGCTGACGACAGGGCAAATCGGGCGGTTACGGTGCAATCGACGTAGCTCTCCGGCACTCCCTCCGGCGCCCCCCGGCCGCGCCTCCCCCGTGCCGCCGCCCGTGCCGCCGACCGCGCCGGAGCGGGCGGCGGTGCGTGCGCGGGGACCGGTGCGCTGCCAGGATGCGGCGGGTACAGCCCGCCCGTCCGGAGCCCGGAGAACCGTCGATGAGCAGCGAATCCGCCGCAGTCCCCCCACCGCACCACGGCCCGCACCACGCCGACCCGCGCCCGGTGCGCCGGATGGTCCCGCGCAGCCGGGACGAGCCGCACCGGGTGGCCACCCCGCTGGAACTCTTCTTCGACCTCTGCTTCGTGGTCGCCGTCGGCCAGGCCGGCCGGGAGCTGGCCCACGACCTCGCCGAGGGTCACTGGGGAGACGGCCTGAGCGGCTATTTCTTCGCATTCTTCGCAATTTGGTGGGCCTGGATGAATTTCACCTGGTTCGCCTCCGCCTACGACTGCGACGACGTGCCGTACCGGGTCACCACCCTGGTCCAGATCGCCGGCGTGCTGATCCTCGCGGCCGGGGTGCCGCGGCTCTTCGCGGACCAGGACATCGTGCTGTCGGTGGTCGGCTACGTGGTGATGCGGCTGGCCATGGTCACCCAGTGGCTGCGCGCGGCGGCCTCCGAGGAGGGACCGGCCCGCGGGGTGGCGCTGCGCTACGCCGCCGGGATCACCCTCTGTCAGATCGGCTGGGGCGTGGTGCTGGTGCTCCCGCACGACGTCCGGACGGCGGTGATCCCGATCGGCATCCTGGCCGAGCTGTCCGTGCCGGTCGTCGCCGAGCTGCGGATGCAGACCACCTGGCACCCGCACCACATCGCCGAGCGGTACGGCCTGTTCACGCTGATCGTGCTCGGTGAGACGGTGGCGGCGGCGACCGTCGCGGTGCAGTCCGCGGTCGACGAGCACGAGGGGCTGGGACGGCTGCTGCCGGTCGCGGCCGGCGGTCTGCTGATCTGCTTCTCGGCCTGGTGGATCTACTTCGCCCGGCCGGTGCACGACCATCTGCGGTCCAACCGGCAGGCGTTCCTCTGGGGGTACGGCCACTACCTGGTCTTCGGCGCGGCGGCGGCGATCGGCTCCGGGCTGGAGGTGGCGGTCGAATCGGCCGTGCACAAGGCGCACGTGTCCGAGACGGCCGCCACCGCGACGGTGACCGTGCCGACCGCGCTCTACCTCGTCACGGTGTGGGTGCTGCACGCCCGGCACGTCAAGACCGGCGCGGCTCAGGTGCTGTTGCCGGCCGCGTCGGTGGCGGTGCTGGCCTGTACGGCGGCGGGTGGCTCCGGGGTCCTGGCGGCGGGCCTGGTGACGGCGCTGACGGTGACGGTCGGGGTGGCGCTGCACGCCAGGGAGCGCTGAGCGAGCGCGACCGGCCCGGCCGGGGCGGTCGCGGTCCGCTGCCCGTGCTGTCCGTTCGTTCCGCCGGACCCGTTCTGCCCGTGCTGTCCGTTCGATCCGTTGGGCTGGTGCGTGCCGTTGGGCTGGTGCGTGCCGTTGGGCTGGTGCGCGCCGTTGGTCCCGTGCGCGCCGTTGGACCCGCCGAAACCCGCCACGAAGGCCGCCGGGGACGGCCCGTCCGCGCGGGCCGGGTCGGTCGGCGACGGCCCGAGCAGGCCGTTCAGCACCTCGCCGTGCCCCGACAGCCAGGCCCGGTACGCGGGGCTGGCCTGGGCGAGGTCGAGATAGGCCGCGCACAGTTCCTCGTACAGCGCCTCGCGGGCCGGTCGGCCGAGGCCGCGCGGCCGCCAGACCAGGAGCAGCCGCACGGTCAGGGGGTCGCCGTGCAGCCGCCGGACGACGGTGCCCGGTCCGGGCAGCGAGGTCGGCTGGCAGGGGCGGACCGCCTCGCCGGAGGCGACCAGCTCGGCGGCGGTGGCGTTGTCCCGGACCTGGACCACGCGCGGATTGAGCCCGGCGGCGCGGAACACCCGGCGCATCGCGGCGTACTCGTGGTCGGCGGTCGGGTCCACCATCCAGGTGTCATCGGCGAGTTCGTCCAGCCGGACCACCTGCCGCGCGGCCGCCGGATGGCCCGCGGTGAGCGCGACGAACTGCGGCTCGCGGGCCAGCAGCACCCGGTGCTCGGCGTCCGGGGGCAGCCGCACCGGGAAGCCCTCGCTCTCGTGCACGAAGGCGACGTCCAACTGGTCGGCGGCGATCATCCGGAGCAGGGCGTTGGCCGAGATGTCGATCTGGATGGTGGTGTCGGTCTCCGGCAGCCGGTCGTGCACCCGGCGCAGCCACGCGGCCACCGCCCGGCTGCCGACGCTGCCGATGCGCAGCCGGCGGGCCCGCTCGCCGCCGGCGGCCTCCCTGGCCTCCTGGCGCGCGGCGGCGACCAGCGCGGCCATCTCGGTGATCACCGGTCTGGCCCTGGACAGCACCGAGTGGCCGAGCGCGGTCGGCCGACTGCCGGTCTGCTCCCGGGTGAACAGCGTTCCGCCGACAGCCCGTTCGATGCGGTGCAGCTGGGTGGTGAGCGACGGCTGGGTCATCCCTAGCTGCAGCGCGGCCTTGCGGAGGCTTCCGGTGTCGGCGATCGCGCACAGCACCCTCAGGTGTCTCACGTCGAGCTCCACAAGGGGGAGCGTAACGGCCAAAACGGGATGACGCCAGGGACATGACAGACTGCCGGGTCGGCAGGGGCGAGGGCGTCGGACCGTTCGGACGGCTTCCCGGACAGTCCCCGCGCAAACCCCGAGCGGCCCGGGCGCGGCTCGCGCGCAACCCCTGGACGACCCCTGGGCGATACCCGGACGACCCCGGGGCGACCCCCGGACCGATCTCCGTCGGAGCCCCTCGGCGGGTGCCGGTGATTGGTTCGGGCTATCGCCGGTTGACATCATCCGCCGGGCCGCCGGCCTGGCCGAAGCTCTGTGGGCAGCAAGCATTCATCCGATGCCCGCGGTCCGGCCCCCACCGTCCGCGGCGCACACCCGAATCGGAGCCCCCACATGAACCGCGTGCCGCGAACGCTCTCCCTCGCGCTCGGAATCGCCCTCGCCCTCGGTACGGCCGCCCTGCCCGCCGCCGCCACCGCCGCCCCGGTGACCGCTCCCGGTCCGGCCGCCGCCCACGGGTACACCCCGGGCGCCGCCGCGAAGAGCGCCGGCAAGGCGGACGACCGGGCGTTCTACGAGGCCGTCATGAAGTCCGCGCGGGCCAAGCAGGCCGCCACCCCGTACCTGAAGGCCGTCGTGGTCACCTACGACGCGGGCAACGCGCCCTCCTTCGCGGCGGAGATAGCCCGGAGCGCGCAGATCTGGAACGGCTCGGTCGCCAACGTGCGGCTGCAGGCGGGATCCGGCGGCGACTTCGCCTACTACGAGGGCGACGACCCGGACAACGGCTCGTACGCGAGCACCGACGGCCACGGCCGGGGCTACATCTTCCTCGACTACACCCAGAACCAGGAGTACTCCTCGGTGCGGGTGGTCGCGCACGAGACCGGGCACGTGCTCGGCCTGCCGGACCACTACTCGGGCCCGTGCAGCGAGCTGATGTCCGGCGGCGGCCCCGGTCCGTCCTGCACCAACCCCAACCCGAACAGCGCCGAGCGCAGCCGGGTCAACTCCCTCTGGCGCAACGGGCTGGCCGGCTGACCCGCCGAGCCGCCGATCCTCCGACCCGCTGATCCCCCCGAGTCGCTGAGCCGCTGAGCCGCCGCTCGTACCCCGCCGGTCCGCCGGCCCCTCGACGCGCGTCGCCCGGACGCCCCTCCGGCCGGTCCGGCGCGCCCGCACCACCGCGGTACCCCCACCCGAAGTACCTCCCACCCCTCGACCCTTGAACGGGAGCCCCCACATGAACCGTGTCTCGCGCACGTTTTCCGCCGCCGTCGGGCTGGCGCTCGCCGCCGGTCTGGCCGTCCTGCCGACCACCACCGCCGCCGCGGCGCCGACCCAGGGCTACACCGCCTCGGGTTCCGCCTACGCCGGCTCGCCCACCGAGGACGCCAACAACAAGGCGTTCTACGAGGCCGTCATGAAGTCCGCACGGGCCAAGCAGGCCGCCAACCCGTACCTGCTCGCGGTCACCGTGACCTACGACGCCAGCAGCGCGCCCACCTTCCGCAACCAGATAGCCCAGAGCGCGCAGATCTGGAACAGCTCGGTCGCCAACGTCCAGCTGCGCTCCGGCTCGGGCGCCGACTTCCGCTACTACGAGGGCAACGACTCGCGCGGCTCGTACGCGAGCACCGACGGCCACGGCAGCGGCTACGTCTTCCTCGACTACGCGCAGAACCGCCAGTACAGCTCCCTGCGGGTGGTCGCGCACGAGACCGGGCACGTGCTCGGCCTGCCGGACCACTACTCGGGCCCCTGCAGCGAGCTGATGTCCGGCGGCGGCCCCGGCACCTCCTGCACCAACCCGAACCCGAACAGCGCCGAGCGCAGCCGGGTCAACTCCCTCTGGCGGAACGGCCTGGCCGGCTGATCCTCCCCCGCACCGCAGTGGACGGCCCGGTCGCCGGAACCCCGGCGACCGGGCCGCCCCGCGTGCGTTCCCGCCCCTTGAGGCGCACCTGAGCAGGGCCGGCGGTGGGCGCCCCACCGTGCCACCGCCGCGCCCGCTCGCGCCGCACCCCGGGGATCGGCCGTACTTCCCGGTGTCGGCCGTGCGCCCCGGACCTGTTGTCGGTCGTGCGCCCCGGTCCTGTCGGTGGCCCGTGCGAGCATGCGGACCAGGAGCCGTCCGCCGTCGACCACGAGGTGCCACCGCCATGCCGCCGTCCAAGCCCCAGCACGTCCCCGACCGCCTGGAGGACCTGCCGTACGCGGACCACCTGGTCCCGCACCGCGGACCGCTGCGCGGCGACGACCGCTACGACACCGTCCACTTCGACGGCGGCGAGTACACCGACCAGTCGGCCGCCGGCGCCACCTTCCTGGAGTGCGCCCTGACCGGCGTCTCGCTCAGCGGCGTCAAGCTCCGCCAGGCCCGGTTCAACGAGGTCTGGTCGCAGGCCGGCCGCTGGGTGGCGTGCGACCTCGTCGACAGCGAGTGGCAGGACAGCGCCGTCACCGGCGGCGTTCTGGCCGGCATCGCCGCCCACGGGGCCGCGCTGCGCCGGGTGGTCCTGCGCGGCTGCAAGCTGGAGGCGGTCAACCTGCGGGCCGCCGTCCTGCGCGACGTCGTCTTCGAGGACTGCCTGCTGCGCGACGTCGACTTCGGCGACGCCCGCCTCACCGGGGTGTCCTTCCCCGGCTCCACCCTGGAGGAGGTCCGGCTGCGCGGCGCCACCCTGAGCGACGTCGACCTGCGCGGGGCCGTCTCGCTCGACCTCCCCGACGGCCACCTGGGCCTGCGCGGCGCCCTGATCAGCTCCACCCAGCTTCTCGAACTGGCACCCCGGTTCGCCCAGGCCCTGGGCATCACGGTGAAGGACGGCTGAGCCGGGAGCGGCGCCGGACCGGGATCCGTTCAGAGCATCGGGCTCGCCGAGGCCGGGGCGGCAATCTCCGGGGCGCTGCCCGGCTCGCTGTAGTCGGCCTCCACGTCCTGCCTCTTCGCGTCGGCGGAGAGGGTGAGGGTGAGCCGGACGAGTTCGTGCCGCTCGTTGATCCAGAAGTCCGCCGTGCAGGTCGCGCCGAGCGGTGGCCGGTAGTCGGCGAGCCCGTCGAAGAGGCCGTGTCCGGTCCCGCCGATCCGCCGGAGGAGCGGCGAGGAGCTGCGGAAGTGCCGCGCGGGGGCGCCGGCCACGCTCTCCGTGCCCTGGTCGGTGACGTCTCTCCGGTCGGCGGCGCGGCGCAGTTCCGCCACCGGGTCGGCGACCCGTTCGAGTGCGAGGGTGGAGAGGTGCACCGGGGTCGAGTTGTGCTCGTCCCGGCGCATGACGCTCCAATCCTCGGTCCCGTCGCTCCCGTCGGCGGCGGGGGCGTAGTAGAGGTCGCCGCCGACGATGCGGGTGGCGCCCTGCTTGCCGTCGACGTACTGGAGGGCGGGGCGCCCGTTCCACCGCGCGTACCCGGTCCCGGTGGTCGACAGGCCCGCGGCCGCCACGTGGAACCGGATCCGGCTGTTGCCGGCCCTGCCCATCACCTCGGCGGTGGCCGCGAGTTCTCCGGCCGCGCCGGTGGCGGCCGGTTCCGGCGCGGTGGCCGGGGCCGAACCGTCGCCCGGCCGGGCGACGCAGGCGGTCAGCGCGGCGACGGCCAGCACGAGGGATGCGGCCCCGGCCGCCAGGCGTGTCATCTGCATGGAGTCCCCCACAGTTGATGGTCGGGCCAGTGTGGCATGTAATTTGAACGTGTTCAAATGACGGTGGAGTGCGGATCGGTCCGCACCGGAGTTCAGCTCCCGGTCGTTCGGTGACGGCCGGGAGAACAGTCCGACAAACCTGCTTCCGCCCTCTGGTCGGGCCGTTCCGGGCGGGTGGAAGATGCTGCGCGATCGAGTGGCCCGAGTTGTGTGCACAACATCGCCAGTGAAGGGACGGACTGGGCTGATGGCCGAGTTGAGTCGTAGGAAGTTCGTGACCCTGTCCGGTGCCGCCGCCGCGGGCCTCGCCGCGACCGGGGCCGGCAGCGCCGGAGCGGGTACCTCCCCCGCCGCCGGGACGCCGGGGGAGGTGCCCGCCGCCGCCCCGTCGGCGGCGCTGTCGCAGACCGGCACCCTCGCCGACGCGAAGCACATCGTGATCCTCATGCAGGAGAACCGCAGCTTCGACCACTACTTCGGCATGCTGCGCGGCGTCCGCGGCTTCGCCGACCGCTCCGCCATCCAGATCGCCGGCGGCTACTCCGTCTTCAACCAGCCGAACGGCCTGCTCGCCCGCCAGTACCCGTGGCAGTTCAGCCTCACCAAGCCGGCCGGCGGCGCCGACCCGGAGCGCCTGGCCCAGTGCAACGGCGACCTCGGCCACGGCTGGGGCGATCAGCACAAGGCGTGGAACGGCGGCAGGATGGACTCCTGGGTGGCGGCCAAGGGCAACGTCCGCCCGCTCGGCTTCCTCACCCGGCAGGACATCCCGTTCCACTACGCGCTGGCCGAGAACTGGACCGTCTGCGACGCCTACTTCTGCTCGACGCTGAGCGCCACCGGCCCCAACCGCACCTACCACTGGTCCGGCCAGATCGACCCGACCGGCGCGGCCGGCGGCCCGGCCTACGACGGCGGCGACGAGAAGGGCCTGCGCTGGCAGACCTACGCCGAGGCGCTGGAGAACGCGGGCGTCAGCTGGAAGGTCTACCAGAACGCCGCCGACAACTACGGCGACAACGCCCTCGCCTACTTCACCCAGTTCGCCAACGCCCCCGCCGGCAGCCCGCTCGCGGTCAAGGGCATGGGCTCCGTGCCCAAGGTCACCGGGAAGACCCCGGACGACATCGTCGCCGCGATCAAGGCCGACGTGCAGGCCGGCACCCTCCCGCAGGTCTCCTGGATCGTCCCCAACCAGGAGGTCTCCGAGCACCCCTACGCCACCCCGGCCGACGGCGCGCACTTCGTCCACCGGGTGATCGACGCGCTCAACGCCGACGCGGACGTCTTCAACTCCAGCGTCCTCTTCCTCAACTACGACGAGAACGACGGCTTCTTCGACCACGTCCCGCCGCCCGCCGCCCCGGCCGGCACGCCGGGCGAGTTCTACGGCGGCACCAACATCGGCCTCGGCTTCCGGGTCCCGATGATCGCGATCTCCCCGTGGACCCGAGGCGGCTGGGTGTCCTCCGAGGTGTTCGACCACACCTCGGTGCTGCGCTTCCTGGAGAAGTGGACCGCCGCCCTCGGCAAGCCCGCCACCTGCGTCAACATCAGCGACTGGCGCCGCCGGGTCTGCGGCGACCTGACCGGCCTGTTCGACTTCGCCAACCCGGTCTACGGCCTGCCCGGGCTGCCCGACACGGCCGGCGCCGTCGTCGGCATGTCCAGCTGCGGCCCGCTGCCCAACCCGGCCCCGGTCGACAACAAGCTGCCCACCCAGGAGTCCGGCACCCGCCCGGCCCGCGCGGTGCCGGTCCAGCCGAACGCCAACCTGGACCACCTGGAGTACGGCTCGGCGGGTGCCGTCAAGGTCTGGCTGAAGATGGTCAACGAGGGCGCGGCGGCGACGAAGTCCGCCCACTTCTCCGCGTACGCCAACGCCTACCGCAGCGGTGGCCCCTGGCAGTACACCGTCGACCCCGGCGGCAACCAGAGCGACTTCTTCAACTGCGGCACCGGCTTCGGCGGCGGCCCCTACGACCTGAGCGTGGTCGGCCCCAACCGCTTCCTGCGCCGCTTCAAGGGCGACGCCAACAAGGCGGGCAAGAACGCGGCCGTGACGTGCTCGTACGCGGTCGAGCCCGGCACCGGCAAGCCGGCCGTGTACTTCAAGCTCACCAACACCGGCACCACGGCGATGACTTTCACCATCACGTCCACCAACTACCGCACCGACGGCCCCTGGACGTACCAGGTCCCGGCCGGCGGCAGCGTGACGGACTACTTCAACGCCGTCGCCTACAACGGCGGTTGGTACGACTTCACCGTGACGGTGAGTGTGGACACCACCTGGTCCCAGCGCTTCACCGGCCACCTGGAGACCGGCACCAACAGCGTCACCGGCTGAGTGCAGGAGAGGGCCCGCCACCCGATGCTTCGGGTGGCGGGCCCCGGCATTTGAATCAGACCGCCTGGTGCGGCCGAGCGTCGTTCAGGAAGTCGGGTGTCCGTCATTGAGGTAGCGGGGCTGCCGGTCCTGAAGGGCTGCCAGAGCGGCGTCATAACGAAGCAGAAGTCGAGTACGCAGCAGTTGACGCGCGTCGGCAGGCGCAAGCATCGCGGCTTCTATCAGCTCCGCGTCGTGGGGGAGTAGGGCATCCGCCTGGTCGGCGGTGATCAGCCCCCCGTCAAAGATGAACGCGAGTTGGTCGTCCCACGGTCCGTGCGGGGGCACCCAATCGACGACGAGAAGCCCACAGGTGCGGATCTCCAGGCCGAGTTCTTCGCGGAGCTCGCGGCGTGCGGCCATTTCAGGGGCTTCGTTTGCCTCTGCCATCCCGCCAGGGAGGTCCCAGCCAGGCTTGTAGCCGGGGTTCACGACCAGGATCCGGCCCGCCGAGTCCCTGATGATCACGTCGGCGGCAACGCGTTTCCGTGCCTGCCTGGCGTTGCCCTCGGCAAGATAGGCGTGCCATGCCACTGGGTCATCCGGTGTCGGTGTCCCCACTGCCGTTCCCTCCCCTCGGCGGCATGATGTCGGCCAGTAGCAACGCCCGGGTTCTGCGTGCTTCGTCGAATCGTGCCAGATACTCACGGACGGGAGAGTGGTCGGCATGCCTGGCGAGCAGATCCCGAAGGCCGTCCAGTTGGTGCACGACCCTCACCGACCCGAGAGCGGGGCTGGTGAGGAGGAGTTCGGTCCCGACGCCGACAGCGGCATCGAGGTCCCTGCGTTGCACGTACACGGCGGCGAGCGTGATGCGGCTCAGAGTCAGGGACCTTGCCCGTCCGCGACCCCGGAGACGTACCGCCTCCTGCGCATGCTCCAGAGCACCGCCGTACTGCCCCAAGTCCTGGAGCACCAGAGCGGATTCACTGGCGAGCGCCGCCCGGTCGAACGGGCTGAGCCAAGGATGGGTCTCATCCGAAGTGAGATCGAGGAGGGTGCGAGCATGCCCGAGCGCGTACCGCGCCGACGCCGGCTGTGCCAGTGCCGCCAGAGCGCGGGCGTGCATCGTATGAAGGCGTGCGGCCAGACTCGGCACGTGGGGTCCACCACGGGCGAACTCGATTCCCGCCAGTGCCCAATGTGCAGCCTGCTTGCTGTCGCCGGACTGTAGCGACAAGTGACTTCTGCTCGCGGCGATGTGCGCCGCGAGCAGATGATCGCCCGAGATCCGCGCGAGTGGCAATGCCTTGGCGAAATGCGCGGCCGCCAGGGCGTCCTGGCCCGAGTCGTGCGCCATCCATCCAGCCATCTCGGTGAGTGCGGCGGCGGCGCCGAAGACGTTCGGGCCCGTCGTGCCGTCCATCAATCTCGGAGCCACACTCATCCGCAGGTGTTGCACAACAGCGCCGTACAGTCGTCCGCCGCCGGTCTGTCGGTCTGCCTCACGAAACGCGTCCAATGCCGCAAGGTCGTCGGACTCGGCAAGTACGTCCGCCAAGGATGCCGTCTGCACCGGCGCCATTGGTTCCCACGGTCGTGCCGCGAGGCCGAGGAGAGTACCCGGAATGTGGAATGCGTCGGCCAACTGCTCGAACATCGACAACTTCTCGACCCGGGTCCGACCGTTCATGTAGTCGTACAGGCGCCCCTGTGTGATCTCCGCTGCTGCGGCGAGACGGCGTGTGCTGACGCCTCGGCCGTTCAGGAGTTTGAAGAGGGCGCCGATGTCGCGTGCTCGGAGGATGGCGAGCATCCGCTCATCTCCGAGGAGCCCCGCGACGACATCGCGCGGTGATGGCGGCTGGCCCAGGTCCATTGTTCGGCTCCCCCTGACGGTGCGCGCTCCGATCGTAGGCCCACAGCGTGTGTGCGGACTCCAACTTGGAGTCACCGGATCGGAGTCCACGGTGAGGGCTCTGCGCCGTTGAATGGAGGTGCTGGCAGGTGGCTGTCCCCATGCGCAGTGGGATCAGAGACGTCAGGGCCGGTCGCCCCTTCACGGGGCGACCGGAACGGATGCGTCCCGCCGATGCACAACCGGAAGCGTCGCTCGACGCCCGGCTCTCTCCGAAGTGAGGAGTAGCGATCATGAGCACCCCGACCGAACGTCCCCCCGGCCCGACGGCTCCGGAGACCAAGCGGTACACCGAGAACGCCGGCTGACCGATCACATAGGCAGGAGGGACCGACCATGGCTTGGGGAACCGGCAAAGGCGGTAGCAGCGGAGGCGGATCGGGCGCCAACGACGGTGGCCAGGGGAGGCACGGGGGCAAGAAGGACCCTGGTGACTCCAAGACGACTGCCGATCACCAGAGCGGCAAGGTCGACAACAAGCACAAGAAGGACGAGAAGTAGTTGACCGGCGAGCACGAGACGGAGCGGGCTGCTGTGCGCGGCCTGCTCCGGGCTGTCGCGGAGTACCTCGGCCACGATGTGGCCCCCGAGTGGGAGGCCGCCGCCTACGCGGTGCCCCGCCATCGATTCATGCCGGACCTGATCCGGGACGCGGACACGCTTGAGCCGATCAGCAGGACCGGTGACCCCACCGACTGGTGGGCTTCCGCCTACGCGGAAGCCCCCGTGGTCACGCAGATCAACGACGGTCGGGAGACCGATGACGACCCGGTTCCGACATCCTCCCTGTCCGATCCGGGGATCGTCTTCCGCATGCTCGACATGCTCGACCTGCGGAATGGCATGCGGGTGCTGGAGATCGGTACCGGTCCGGGGTGGAACGCGGCGCTCATGTCGTACCGCCTCGGCCCGGGCCTGGTGACCAGTGTGGAAATCGATCCGGACGTGACGGCGAGCGCCCGCAACGCCCTGCACGGCCTCGGGTTGTCCCCGGTGGTGGTATGCGGTGACGGTAGCCGTGGATGGGCCCGGGGAGCCCCGTACGATCGCGTGATCGCCACCTGCGCGTTCCGGTTCGTACCACCGGATCTGATCGAACAGACCGTGCCCGGCGGGCTGGTTCTGCTGCCGTGGGACAGCCCGTGGTCCGGGTGGGGCTTGCTGCTGCTGGCAGTTGCCGCGGACGGCAGCGCTTCGGGGCGGTTCAGCCCGCACAGTGCGTTCATGCTGAACCGGAAGCACCGGTCCGGCGTGAGGCTCTACCGGGACGTGGTCGACGACGAGCACGTGCCCGAAGAATCCCACACCGACCTGCACGCCTTCGAGATCGCGGAGGATCGGGGGGATCTGTCCTTCAGCATGGGCATTCGCCTGGGGAACGTCTGGCATGCCTGGGACCACGATCCGAGTGTGGACGGTGTTGCCCGCAGGCTTTGGCTTGCCACCACCGACGCGCAGTCGTGGGCGGCCGTGGACTGGGCGGGCGCCGGAACGAAGGGGTTCACGGTGTGGCAGTACGGCCCCCGGCGACTGTGGGACGAGGTGGCCGAGGCGCATGCCTGGTGGATCGCCAGCGGCGAGCCTGGGCCAGGACGTTACGGGCTGACCGTGGCCGCTGACGGGTCGCACGGGTTCTGGCTCGATGATCCGCGAACGGTCGTGCGGAGGTCGGTGCCCCCGCTGGAGTGAGACCGGGGTGCTCGCTGCGGCCTTCAGAGAGAATCCACCCGTACCTCCTTCACCCTGAGTCGGTGCCCTGTTGAAGGATTCGTCGTCCCACCAAAATGCCGCCTTCGCGGGCACCCAGGGTGGGCGCGCCCACGTCGGACCACTGGGCGGCGGGGTCGAGCGAGGGCTCGACCCCGCCGTGCTCCTGACCGGCTCCGCGACCTGCCCGGCACCGGACTGCCGCACGGCGGTCGATCTGCTCGACGACGCCAACACCTCCGGGCGGACGTGGAACTGCCCGCGGTGTGCCCGGTGGGGCGTCGCCTGGTCGGCGGCCTACCTGGCCCGGCAGCCGTTCGAGGAAGCCTTGGTCGTCCTCGGCCGCCGGCCCCGGCGGGTCGGCCCCGGCGTCACAACTCCCTTGGGAACCAAGGGTCGTGAACCTCCCGGGGGCCGGTCGGAGTGAGCAGGGTCAGGGTGAGCGGCGAGGCCGCGTACTCGGCCAGGAGCACCGCTCCATGACGCGTCTCCAGTTCGGCCTGGAGCGGGACCCGCAGGCGGCTCAGCGCCCGCCGCAACTGCAGGGCGTCGCGGCGGCTGACCGGTTGCGGGGCGCGCAGCACCAGGCGCAGTGGGCTGAGCGGTCCGGCGACCGGTTCGCCGGTGGCCAGCTCGTAGGCGATCGCGCCGATCGGACCCCAGACCAGCCGGTGGTCCGCGACCAGTTCCCCGGCGGCGGGCAGTACGGCCAGGGCCGGGACCGCGCGGATCCGCTCGGGAGGCAGCAGACCGAGCCGGTCCGACAACTGCTCGGGGCGCAGGGTGCGGGCGACCGCCGCCCGGGGTGCCAGGGCGTCCAGCCGCTGGCCGCGTTCGGGGCCGCGCACCGTGACCGGGATCCAGGTCTCCGCGGCGGCCGAGGTCTCCCTGGTGCAGCGCACGGGGCGCGGGGTGTCCACGGGCGAGCCCGCCACCGAGGGGGCCCGCGCGACCGTCACCCAGGGGTGCGCGCGCAGTACCTGCCGGGCCCAGCCGGGGAGTTCGCCGCCGCCGACGGGCCGCAGCGAGCCGGTGCACTGCATCAGCAGCAGGTCGTGGGCCCCGGGGAGCCGACCGTCCAGCGCGGCCAGCGGTCCGACCAGCCGGCGGGGTCCGCCGTGCAGCTCTTCACCCGGACGGGGGAGGCGGGGGCGGGCGGCGACGGTCACGGCGGGCTCCTGGGGTGGACGGGACCGGCTGACGCCTTCCACCCTCTCCCCGGCCCGTTGCCCCGGCTACGGCCTTTCGGCGCCCGCGACCAGGGACCAACGACTCAAACGGCTCAAAGGCTCAACGGCCCGGAGGCGGTGCGGTGGGCCGCCCGCGAGCGCCCCCGCCGGAGCGCCCTCCCGCAGCGGGTGCGGAGGCGGCACGGCGGTGTGAGAGTGGGGGCAAACCGGAATTCGCCCGGAGGAGGAGTCATGGGCATCTTCGACAGGTTCCGCCACAAGGCGCAGCACTCCGCCGAGGAGGCCAGGTCCTCGCTCGGCGGGGCCCCCGAGCAGGGTGGCATCTCGATGAACGACGCCGCCCAGCGGGCCGCGCTCGCGCACGACGAGGCCGCCGACGCTTTCGGCAGTGAGGCGGAGAAGGCCCGGGAGGCCCGGGAGTCGGCCGCGATCGGCGAGCGGGAGGCGGAGGAGCGGGCCCGCCAGGACATGACCGCCGAGGGCGACCCCTGGGGCTGAGATCCAGGACCGCGCGGGCCGCCGCTCACGCCTCCCGGGGCGGTAGCGGCGGCCGCCGCAGGTCCGGACGCGGGGTGTCCGCCGGCGGCGGGACCGCGGCGGGCGCGTCCTCCAGCAGTTCCAGCGCCAGCCGGACGGCCGTGACCAGTTCCGGGTAGCGTCCGGCGGCCCAGTCCCCGGGGGTCCGGAGCACGTGCACGTCCGGTTCGACGCCCCGGTTCTCGATCGACCAGCCGAGGCCGCCGGTGAACCAGGAGGCGTTCTTCGGCACCGAGATCTGCGTGCCGTCGCCGAGCAGGTGCCGTCCGGTCATGCCGACGACGCCGCCCCAGGTGCGGTTGCCGACCACCGGGCCGAGGCCGAGCAGCCGGATCGCGGCGATGACGACGTCCCCGTCCGAGCTGGTGGCCTCGTCGGCGAGTGCCACCACGGGCCCGCGCGGCGCGTCGCGCGGCCACCGGACGGGTTCCCGGCCGCGGCTGAAGTCCCAGGCGAGCACGCGGCGGGTGAGCTTCTCCAGGACGAGTTCGGAGACGTTTCCGCCGGCGTTGCCGCGCACGTCGAGGACGAGCGCGGGCTTGTCCATCTCGCGCCGCACGTCCCGGTTGAACTGGGCCCAGCCGGAGCCGCCGAGGTCCGGGATGTGCAGGTAGCCGCACCGGCCGTCGCTGAACTCCCGGACCAGGGCGCGCCGTTTGGCCACCCAGTCCTGGTATCGGACGGGCCGTTCGTCGGTGAGCGGAGTGACGGTGATCCGGCGAGCGGTGCCGTCGGGGCCGCCCCGGCGCAGGGTGAGTTCGACGCTGGTCCCGCCGGTGCCGGCGAGCAGCGGCAGCGGGCCGCGCACCGGGTCGACGGGTCGGCCGGCGACGGCGAGCAGTTCGTCGCCGTCGTGCACGCCGTGGGTGGCGAGCGGGGCGCGGGCGCGCGGGTCGGAGGACTCGCCGGGCAGGATGCGGTCGAGCAGCCAGTGCCCGTCGGGGGAGCGGTGGGCGTTGGCGCCGAGCAGGCCGACCGGCTGCTGGGCGAGGGAGGGGCCCTCGCCGCGCCGGGACGGGGTGACGTAGGCGTGCGAGGTGCCGAGTTCGCCGAGGAGTTCGCGCAGCAGGTCGGCGAAGTCGTCGGGGCCGGCGATCCGTTCCAGCAGCGGTTCGTACTGGGCGACCAGGGCGGGCCAGTCGAGTCCGCACATGCCCTCGTCCCAGAACTGGTCCCGGACGATCCGGGCGGCCTCCGCGTAGGACTGGCGCCACTCGGCGGCGGGGTGCACGGTGTGGGTGATCCGCCGCAGGTCGACGCTGGTGGCGCCGGAGGGCGCGGCGACCGGGACGATGCGCAGGGTGCCGGCCGAGTAGACGGCGACCGAGCCGCCGTCGCCGGAGACCGCGTAGCCGTCGAGCCGTTCGGCGAGGGTGGAACGGCTGCCCCGGGCCAGGTCGTAGTACTCCAGCGAGGGGCGGCCGGAGGTGTCGTCGGGGTTGGTGAAGGTCTGGCCGAGGGTGCCGGAGATCGGCCAGCGCAGCCAGACCAGGCCGCCCCGGACGGCGTCGGTGGCCGAGTACTTGCCGGCCAGGACGGGGAACTGGATCAGCCGCTCGCCGATGCCCTCGGGGTCGACCCGGACGGTGCCGTCGCCGCCGCCGTCGCCGTGCGGGGCCGGGTCCTCGTCGGGGGCGGCGAACGGGGACGGGGTGTCGGCGGCGAGCGGGACGAGGTAGGGGCGGCAGCCGAGCGGGAAGGAGAGGTCGCCGGTGTGCACGTCGTGCACGGGGTCGAAGCCGCGCCAGGAGAGGAAGGCGAGGTAGCGGCCGTCGCGGGTGAAGGCCGGCTGCTCGTCCTCGAACCGGCCGTCGGTGATGTCGACGACCGGCGCGGGGGTGTCGGTGCGGGTGAGCCGGATCCGGCGCAGCGAGCGGCCGGCGGCGGGCTGGGACCAGGCGATCCAGCGCGAGTCGGGGGAGAACCGGGCGCTGGTGACCGGGCCGTGGCCGGAGGCGGCGAGTTCCCGGACGGTGCCGTCGGCGGCGGTGAGCAGCAGCAGCCGCCCGTCGGAGGAGGTGGCGGCGAGCAGGGCGCCGTCGGGGGCGGCGGTGAGTTCGAGGACGCGGCCGAGCCGCCCGGCGGCGAGCACCCGGTGGCCGTGCTGCGAGGGGGCGTGTTCGTGGCCGGGCAGCGGCACGATCTCGACGGCGTCCTCGCCCTCGGCGTCGGTGATCCAGGCGGCCTCGCCGGTGCCGGCGAGCACGACCGGCAAGCGGGTGCGGACGCCGGGGGTGTCGGCGAGCGCCCGGGCCGGGCCGTCGCGGTGGGTGAGCCAGTACTGGCTGCCGCGGACGGTGATCACCCCGGCGCGGCCGGTGCGGTCGCAGGCGAGGTCCTTGACGTGGGAGGCGGCGGTGACCCGGTAGGGGCGGCGGCCGGCCCGGGCACCCCCGAGCGGGACCCGCAGCCGGCGCGGGGCGGGCGCGTCGAGGCCGTCCAGCAGCCACAGGTCGCCGGCGTGCTGGTAGACGATCCGGGTGCCGTCGGTGGCGGCCTCGCGGGCGTAGTAGGAGGCGTGGTCGGTGTGCCGGCGCAGGCCGGTGCCGTCGGGGCGGCAGGAGTAGAGATTGCCGATGCCCTCGTGGTCGGAGAGGAAGGCGATCCGGTCGCCGTCGGCGGCGGTGACCGGCATCGGGGAGGCGAGGTGTCCGGGGAGGTCGGCGAGGATCCGGGTGCCGTCGACCCAGAGCCGACCGGTGGCGCCGCCCCGGTAGCGCTTCCAGGCGGCGGGTTCGTGCGGGGCGGAGCCGGTGAGCAGCACGGTGTGGGCGGGGCCGACCTGGGCGTCGCCGACCGGTCCCCAGGGCATCCGGCGGGCGGGGCTGCCGTCGGCGGGCAGGGCGTGCGCCCAGGTGTAGTGGCCGAAGGGCTCGTGGTACGAGGTGACGGCGAGGAGTTCGCCGTCGGGCAGCCAGCCGCGCAGCCGGGTGTCCTGGCTGCCCCAGTGGCTGAGCCGGCGGGCCTCGCCGCCGTCGACGGGGGCGGTCCACACCTCGGGGGCGAGGCTCAGCCAGCCGGTCCAGGCCAGGGTGCGGCCGTCGGGGGAGAGCCGGGGGTGGCTGACCCGGGTGCGGTCGCAGCTGATCCGCCAGGCCCGGCCGGTTCCGGTGACGGCGCCGGTGGCGTCGGGGTCGAGCGGGGCGATCCAGACGTCGTCCTCGGCGGTGAACGCCAGCAGGCCCCCGCGCAGGTGGGGGTGGCGGAGGTAGCCGGGCGACGTCACCCTTCCATGCTTCGGCCGGGGATCACGCCCGGCAACCGGAGCAATGGATTCCGGATTTGCGGGGCCCGCTCCGGCCCGCCGCGCCCGACCCCGGGGACCGGCTCCGGTCCGTCGTTCCGGGCTCCGGGGACCGGCTCCGACCTGCGCTCCCCGGCGCCCGGAACCGGTCTGGACCATTGACACCGAACGGCCGGATCCACTTCAGTGGTCTAGTCCAACTCGTAGGCCGGTCCGCACCGTTCCCCCACCGTCGGTGCGCCCCCCGGCGTGCCCCGGACGCCCCCACACCCGCGCCTCCGCGAGGAGTCCCCCACATGCGCAGATCACTCGTCAACCCGCCCGCGCCCGCCCGTCGGCGGCCGCGCGCCCTGCTGGCCGCCGGTACCGCCTCGGCCGTCGCCGCCGCCACCATGGTCGGCCTCACCCTGGGCCTCGCGCCCAGCGCCTCGGCCGGGGAGTTCCTGGTCAACGGCGGATTCGAGAGCGGTGCCCTCGGCCCCTGGAGCTGCTCCGCCGGCACCGGGAGCGTTGTCACCGGCCAGTCCCACGGCGGGAGTTACGCCCTCGCCGGGGCCGCCTCGGCGGGCGACAGCGCCCGCTGCGCGCAGACGGTCGCCGTCGCGCCGAACACCGCCTACACGCTCAGCGCCTACGTCAAGGGCTCGTACGTCTACCTCGGTGTGGACGGCGGCACCTCGACCTGGACGCCCGGTACCGGCGGCGCCTACCAGAAGCTGAGCGTCGCCTTCACCACCGGCGCCACCCAGACCAGCGCCACCGTCTACACCCACGGCTGGTACGGCCAGGGCACCTACTACGCGGACGACGTCTCGCTCGACGGCCCCGGCGCCCCCAGCCCGACCGCGACGCCCACCGCCACCCCGACGGTCACGCCGACCGTCACTCCCACGGTGACCCCGACCGTGACGCCGACCGTCACCCCCACGGTGACCCCGACCGTCACGCCCACCGGCACCCCGACCAGCCCGCCGCCCGGATCCAAGGCGCTGGTCGGCTACCTGCACGCGAGCTTCGCCAACGGTGCCGGCTACACCCGGGTGGCCGACGTCCCGGACTCCTGGGACTTCATCAACCTCTCCTTCGGCGAGCCGACCTCCGTCACCTCGGGCGACATCCGGTTCAACCGCTGCCCCGTCACCGAGTGCCCGACCGTCGAGTCCGACGCCGACTTCAAGGCCGCCATCGCGGCCAAGCGCGCCAAGGGCAAGAAGGTGCTGATCTCGATCGGCGGCCAGAACGGCCAGGTGCAGCTCACCACCACCGCCGCCCGGGACACGTTCGTCAGCTCGGTCTCGGCGATCATCGACAAGTGGGGCCTGGACGGCCTGGACATCGACTTCGAGGGCCACTCGCTGTCGCTCCAGACCGGCGACACCGACTTCAAGAACCCGACCAGCCCCGTCATCGTCAACCTGATCTCGGCGATCCGGACGCTCAAGGCCAAGTACGGCCCGAACTTCGTGCTGACCATGGCGCCGGAGACCTTCTTCGTCCAACTCGGCTACCAGTACTACGGTTCCGGCCCCTGGGGCGGCCAGGACCCGCGGGCGGGCGCCTACCTGCCGGTCATCCACGCCCTGCGCGACGACCTGACCCTGCTGCACGTCCAGGACTACAACTCCGGCTCCATCATGGGCCTGGACAACCAGTACCACTCGATGGGCGGCGCCGACTTCCACGTCGCGATGACCGACATGCTGCTCAAGGGCTTCCCGGTGGCGGGCAACACCAACAACGTGTTCCCGGCGCTGCCCGCCTCCAAGGTCGCCATCGGCATGCCGGCCACCACCAACGCGGGCAACGGCTACGTCGCCCCGGCCGAGGTCAACAAGGCGCTGGACTGCCTCACCAAGCTCGCCAACTGCGGCAGCTACGTCCCGAAGGCGGGCGCCCAGCCCGGCCTGCGCGGTCTGATGACCTGGTCCATCAACTGGGACCAGTTCGGCAACCGGGAGTTCTCGAAGAACTTCGACTCCTACTTCCGCCGCTGACCGCTGCCCGACCGCGGCCCCCGGCCGCACCGGAACGACCGCTGGGCGGCGGTGGGTCGGACGCACCCGCCGCTCAGCGGTCCACCCGGACCGCCTCCAGGTACTCCGCGATCGCGTCCCGGTTGCGGGTCAGGCAGGAGATCCGCTCGCCCATCCCGGCCAGCTCCCGCTCCAGGGTGGCGATCATCTCCGGGGTGGCGTGCTCGAAGTGGATGGTGCGGGGCTTGTCGAGGCAGGGCAGGATCTGTTTGATGATCCTGGTCGGCAGCCCCGCGTCGAGCAGCCCCCGGATCTGCAGCACCCGGTCCACCGTCGTGCCGTCGTAGGCGCGGTAGCCGTTGGCGCAGCGTTCGGCCAGGATCAGGCCCTGCTCCTCGTAGTACCGCAGCAGCCGCCGGGACGCCCCGGTCCGCTCGGACAGTTCGCCGATCCGCATGTGCCCCACCTCACAGTCGGTCGCCTTGACCCTCACATCGATGTGAGGGTTCGAGCATATCCGGCATGCGGACCACTCCACGGACGACCGTCCGGACCACCTCGCCCACCGCCCGGGCCACCGCTCAGGCCCCCGCCCCGGCGACCCTGCCCCTCCCCGCCCTGCTGGCCCTCGCCACCGCGGTCTTCGTCACCGCCCTCACCGAGACCCTGCCGGCCGGCGTCCTGCCCGCGATGAGCGCCGACCTCGGCGTCGGCGAGTCCGCCATGGGCCAGGCCGTCACCGTCTACGCCGTCGGGACCGCCCTCACCGCCGTCCCGCTCACCGCCGCCACCGCCGGCTGGGGCCGACGGCGCCTGCTGCTCACCGCGATGGCCGGCTTCGCCGCCGCCAACACCGTCACCGCGTTCTCCACCGACTACCCGCTCACGATGGCCGCCCGCTTCCTCGCGGGGGTCGCCGCCGGCCTCGCCTGGGCCCTGCTCGCCGGGTACGCCCGGCTGCTCGCGCCGCCCGAGCTCCAGGGCCGGGCGATCGCCGTCGCGATGGCCGGGCTACCGCTGGCGCTGGCGCTGGGCGTGCCCGCCGGAACCTTCCTCGGCGAGGCGCTCGGCTGGTGGGTGCCGTTCCTGCTGATGACCGCGGTCGCGGTCGGCGTGACCGGCTGGATCGCCGCGGCCGTCCCCGAGGTGCCCGGCCGGGCCCGCGGCGAACGGACCCCGGTGCTGCGCTCCCTCACCGTCCCCGGGGTGACCCCGGTGCTCGCCGTGACCGTCGTCCTGGTCCTCGCCCACACCGTCCTCTACACCTACATCGCGCCCTTCCTCGACCGGCGCGGCATGGGCGGTGCCACCGACGCGGTGCTGCTCGCCTTCGGCGCGGCCTCGCTGGTGAGCATCTGGTTCACCGGCGCGCACATCCACCGCCGGCTGCGCGCGCTCTCCGTCGGCGGCGCGCTGCTGATCGCCGCCGCGGCCGCCGTCCTCGGCCTGGCCACCGGCAGTACCCTCGCGGTGTACGCGGCCGCCGTGCTGTGGGGACTCGGCTGGGGCGGCATGCCCACCCTGCTGCAGACCGCCCTCGGCGACGCGGGCGGCGAGCAGGCGGACGCCGCCCAGACGGTGCTGGTCACCCTGTGGAACGCGGCGATGGCCGGCGGGGGCGTGGCCGGCGGCCTGCTGCTGGACCGGCTGGGCGCGGGCTCCTTCCCGTGGGCGGTGCTGCTCCTGCTGCTGGTCGTGCTCGCGGTCGTCCTGGCCGCCCGCGCCCACGGCTTCCCGGCCCGCCGCCCCGGCCCCGCGGCCTGACCCCGCGTCCTGAGCCGGGCCGCGCGATGTGAGGGCCCGGCCCGGCGCCCTAGTACCCGCCCCCCGGGCCCTGGCGCGGCATCAGGCCGCCGCGGTAGGAGATGGCGACCGCCTGGGCGCGGTCCCGGGCGTCGATCTTCGCCAGGATCCGCTTCATATGGGTCTTCACGGTCGACTCGGCGAGCACCAGCAGCGCCGCGATCTCCTGGTTGGAACGCCCCTCGGCGGCCAGCCGCAGGACCTCCCGCTCCCGCGCCGTCAGCTGGGCGAGCCGGGTGTCCTCCGGCTCCGGCGGGGGGCGGCCGCCGTCCCGGCCGACCACCTGGGCGACCAGGTCCCGGGTGACCGCCGGGTCCAGCACGGACTCGCCCCCGGCCAGCGTGTGCACGGCGTCGACGAGCCGCTCGGCCGAGGCCCGCTTCAGCAGGAAGCCGGCCGCCCCGGCGCGCAGCGCCCCCCACACGTAGTCGTCGTGGTGGAAGGTGGTCAGCACCAGCACCCGGGTGGGGATGCCGGCGGCGACGATCCGGCGGGTCGCCTCCACCCCGTCGACGCCGGGCATCCGGACGTCCATCAGCACCACGTCCGGCAGCAGCGCGCGGCAGAGGGCGACGGCGGCCAGCCCGTCGGCGGCCTGGCCGACCACCTCGATCCGGTCGTCCGTCTCCAGGACCAGCGAGACCCCGGCCCGCAGCAGCGCGTCGTCGTCCGCGACCACCACCCGCACCTTCGGGACCCCGGGTCCGCCCTGGTCGTCGGCGGCCGTCACGGGACCGGCAGTTCGGCGCGCAGCCGGAATCCGCCGGGTCCGCCCGGCCCGTCGGGGCCGATCGGTCCGTGCTCCACCCGGCCGCCGAGCATCGACACCCGCTCGGCCACGCCCAGCAGTCCCCGGCCGGGCGTGTACCCGGCCGGGGCGCCCCGGCCGTCGTCGCACACCTCGACCGCGAGCCGCCCGCCCGCGCGGCGGACGGTGACCTCGACGGTCCGGGCGCCCGCGTGCTTGACGGTGTTGGTCAGCGCCTCCTGGACGATCCGGTAGGCCGACACGTCCAGGCTGCGCGGCACCCGCCGGGCCGCCGGGTCGATCCGCACCCGCACCCGGGGGCCGGCCCGGCCGAGCCGCTCGGCCAGCCGCTCCAGGTCGGCGAGGCCCGGCTGCGGGGCCGCCCCCTCGCCGTCGTCGCCGTAATCGCCCTCGCGCCGCAGCAGGCCGAGCACCCGGTCGAGGTCGTCCAGCGCGTCCCGTCCGGTGTGCTCCATCCCGGAGAGCAGTTCCCGGGTGCGTTCGGGGTCGCGGTCGAGCAGTCGCCGGGCGGCCCCGGACTGGACCAGCACCACGTTGAGGGTGTGGCCGACGGAGTCGTGCAGCTCGCGGGCCAGCCGGGCGCGCTCCTCGGTGACCACCTCCCGGCGCAGCCGCCACCGGGCGGCCTCCCGTTCCTCGGCCCGCCGCGCGGTGCCGTAGCCGACGGCCCAGCCGAGCAGCCAGAGGAAGAGCACCCCGGCCGGGATGACCGGGTAGTCGTGCCCGAGGTCGGCGAAGTAGGCGGCCATCCCCAGCAGGGCGGCGAACGGCCCGTACCAGGCCCGCCGCCGGGGCGCGTACAGGCCCAGCGAGTAGAGGCCGATCAGGTCGGCGTACGGCGAGACCGGGCTCGGCAGGACGAACAGCGCCTCCACCGACAGGGCGGCGGCGCCGACCAGGTAGCCGGCCAGCGGCCTGCTCCGCCGGACCGCCAGCGGACCGGCCACCGCCACGGTCAGCGCCAGCGCCAGGGGCAGGCCGCCGTGCAACTCGGCGGACGCGCCGATCCGTTCGACGGCCATCAGCAGCAGGAAGCCGCCGGCCAGGGCGAGGTCCCAGCGCCCGGCCGGCACCGCCCGGACCGCCCGCAGGGCCCGGGCCGACCAGGGGCCGGGCGCGGAGGACCTGGACGCGTCGAGGACCGAGGGGCCGGAAGAGGAGGAGCGGCCGGAAGAGACGGAAGAGACAGCGGAGTCGAAATGGGCGGCGGGGTCGGCGGGGTCGGCGGGGTCCGAGCAGGCCCGGGGGGCCGGTGCGGTCCGGATCGCCCGGGTGCGGGGCGGCGGGCTCATGGCGGCTCCGGTTCGGGGGGAGTGGCCGCCGCGCGGAGGTGCGGGCGCCGGGCCGTACGGTAGCGGCGGCCGTCCGCCCGGCGCATCGCCCTGGTGGGGTATTCCGGACCCGCCCGACCGGGGGTGCGCCGACCCCGCCGGGGGTGTCCGCGCTCCCCGTCCGGGGGAGGCCGGCGGACCCCGGTGGGCGGACGCGGCCGGGCGGGTCCGCTCCGTAGCGTCCGGGCCATGAACGCTCCGGATCCCCGCGTCCCGACCGCCGCCCCGTACCCCGCCGCCCCGCACTCCGCCACCACCGTGGGCACCGTCACCGTCACCGTCCCCACCGCCGCTCCCGCTCCGAACACCGCCGGCCGGGCCGGGGCCCGCCGGGCGGGCTGGTGGACGGTCACGGCGTTCGCCTTCCTCACCGCCCTGTTCACCGCCCGCTACCTCACCCTCGACCCGGAGGTCTTCCTCGACCAGCAGCGCGCCGTGTACCTGGCCCACCGGGGCTCGCTGGTCCTGCACGTGGGCGGCGGGGTGCTGGCGATCCTGCTCGGCCCGTGGCAGTTCCTGCCCCGGCTGCGCGCCCGCCGTCCGGCGCTGCACCGGCTGACCGGTCGGCTCTACCTGCTCGCCGTCCTGGCCGCGGGCGTCGGCGGCCTGCTGATGGCGCCCCGGGGGCTGGTCGGCCCGGTCGCGCCGATCGGCTTCACCGGGCTGGCCGTCCTGCTGCTGGTGAGCTCGGCCCTGGCCTGGCGGGCCGCCCGGCGGCGCGACACCCGCCGGCACGCCGCCTGGGCGATCCGCTCCTTCGCGCTGATCATGGCCGCCGCGACCCTGCGGATCTGGCTGCCGGTGATGGACCTGGCGGGAGTCCCGTTCGAGCAGGCGTACGCCACCGCCGCCTGGACCTGCTGGCTGATCAACCTGGTGGTGGCCGAACACGTGATCGCCCGGCTCCCGGGACTGACCCCGGCCGTCCGTCCCGGTCCGGCCGCCCGTCCCGGTCCCGCCCCGGTCGCGCCGCCGGCCGGGTGACCCGATGCCGGGACCGGGCCGCTGACGACCTATCATCCAGCAATGACCACCGCAGAGTTGATCCGGATCGTCTCCCGCTCCTCGCCGATGGCGCTCGCCCAGGTCGAGCGGGTCAGGGCCGAACTCGCCGCCCTGCACCCGGGGGTGCGCACCGAGGTGGTCCCGGTGACCACCTCCGGCGACCGCTGGATGGGCGACCTGGCCCACCTCGGCGGCAAGGGCGCGTTCACCAAGGAGGTGGACGCCGCGCTGCTCGCCGACGAGGCGGACCTCGCGGTCCACTGCCTCAAGGATGTGCCGGCCGACCGCCCGCTGCCGGCCGGCACCGTGTTCGCGGCCCATCTGCGCCGCGACGACATCCGGGACGCGCTGGTCCACCCCGACGGCCTGACCCTGGACGAGCTGCCGCCCGGCACCCGGATCGGGACCTCCTCGGTCCGCCGGCGGGCCCAGCTCTCGGCCTCCCACCCGCATCTGGAGTACGTGCCGATCCGCGGCAACGCCAACAGCCGGCTGGCCAAGCTGGCGGCGGGGGAGGCGGACGCGCTGCTGCTCGCGCTCTCCGGGCTGGAGCGGATCGGCGAGACCGCGCGGATCAGCGAGGTGCTGCCGGTCGAGGTGATGTGCCCGCCGATCGGTGCCGGGATCCTCGCCCTGCAGTGCCGCGACGACGACACCGCCACCATCGACGCCGTCGTCGGCCTCGGCGACCACGCGACCTGGCGCGAGGCGAGCGCCGAGCGGATGTTCCTGCACGTGCTCCAGGGCCACTGCAACTCGCCGATCGCGGGCTGGGCCAAGGCCGAGGAGGACGGTCGGCTCTCGCTGCGCGGCCGGGTCTTCACCCCGGACGGCAAGCAGGTCCTGGACGCTCACGAGTGGGCGGGCTCGCTGAGCCCGGAGGACCTCGGCACCGCGACCGCCCTGGCCCTGAAGCGGCAGGGCGCCTCCGAGCTGATCGCCGCGATCCCGCACTGATCGGTTCCCGGCCCCCGGTCCCCGGAACGGCTGCGGGGGACCGGGCCGGGGAACGCCGAAGGCCCCCTCGCTGCTGCGAGGGGGCCTTCGACCGTCGGTGCGCCGCCAGGGACTCGAACCCCGGACCCGCTGATTAAGAGTCAGCTGCTCTAACCAACTGAGCTAGCGGCGCCTGCTGACGGGAGATACAGTACCTGGTCAGCGCGGGAAACACACAATCGGTCCGGACCGCCCCCCGACGGTCCGGACCGTGGTGCCGGTCAGGGGACGAGGACGACCTTCCCCCGGACGTGCCCGGCACCCACCAGGCGGTGGGCGTCGGCCACCCGCTCCAACGGGAAGGTCCCGGCGATCTCCAGCCGCAGCCCGCCCGCCTCCCAGAGTCCGACCAGCTCCGCCAGCCGGGCCGCCGTCCGCTCGCCCCGGACACCGACGACGCCCAGCCGCGCGGCCGCCGGGTAGTCGACCACGGTGCCGATCCTGGACCGGTCGGCGACCAGCTCGACGGAGGCTTCCAGCGCCCCGCGCCCGGCCGCGTCGAAGGCCGCGTCCACCCCCTGCGGCGCCACCGCCCGGACCCGCTCCACCAGCCCCTCGCCGTAGCCGACCGGGATCACGCCGAGCGCCCGCAGATGGTCGTGGTTGCGCTCGCTCGCGGTGCCGACCACCGTGGCGCCCCGGGCCCGGGCCAGCTGGACGGCGACCGTGCCGACCCCGCCCGCGGCGGCGTGGACGAGCAGGGTGTCGCCCTCGCCGACCTTCAGCACGTCGAGCGCGACGTGCGCGGTCTGCCCGGAGGCGGACAGCGCCCCGGCGTGCTCCCACGGCATCCCGGCCGGCTTGCGCACCAGCCGGTCCGCCTCGACGACGACCAGTTCGGCGGCGCTGCCGAGCACCCGGAAGCCCAGGACCTCGTCACCGACCGCCCAGCCCCCGGCGCCGGGGCCGAGGGTGTCGACCACCCCGGCGAACTCGTTGCCCGGGATCAGCCCGGGGACGAGTTCGAGGCCGTACGGCGCCCGGCCCTCCCGGATCGCGAGGTCCACCGGCTGCACGCCGGCGGCGTGGACCCGGACCCGGACCTGCCCCGGGCCGGGGACGGGGTCGGGGACCTCGGCCACCCGCAGTTCCTCGGGGCCGCCGAACCGGGGGACGGTCACTGCCTTCATGCCGGGACTCCTGTCACGTGCTGTCGCGCCCTGCCGTGCCCGTTCGGTCGGGGCGACCGCGGGACGACCCGATCCTCGGACCTGAAGCGCGCTTGAGGTCAACCCCCTCCGGCGTGTCGCCCAAGTTGAGATCATTGTCAGATTTATCCTCGACGGCGGCCCGGGCCATGCCCGCGTCCGACCACCCGCCGCCACCGAGAGGACCTCCCCGTGGGCCAGCTGCCCCTGCTCTTCCTGGTGCTGCTCGCCTCCGTGGTGACCATGCCGCTGGCCCGCCGGACCGGGGTCCCGCAGCCGGTCCTGATGACCCTGCTCGGCATCGCCATGGCCCTGATCCCGCAGATCCCCGACATCGCGATCGAACCCGAGCTGATCCTGCCGCTGGTCCTGCCACCGCTGATCTTCGCCGTCGCCCGGCGCTCCTCGGTCCGCTACTTCAAGGCCAACATCCGCTCCATCCTGCTCCTCGCCGTCGCCCTGGTCGTGGTCACCACCGTGGTCGTCGCCGGCACCGTGCACTGGCTGCTGCCCGGCCTGCCGGTCGCCGCCGCGATCGCCGTCGGCGCCCTGGTCTCCCCGCCCGACCCGGTCGCCGCCGTCGCGGTGGCCGGCAGCGTCGGACTGCCCCGCCGACTGGTCGCCATCCTGGAGAGCGAGGGCCTGTTCAACGACGTCACCGCGATCGTCGTCTACTCGCTGGCCATCGACGCCGTGGTCGGCGGCGACTTCTCCGGCGAGGGTGCCGTGCTGCGCTTCGTCCTCTCGGCCGTGCTCGCGGTCGTCATCGGCGTCGCCCTCGGCTGGGCCAACACCAAGATCGCCTCCTACCTGGAGGACCCCACCCAGCAGGTCGCGCTCAACCTGCTGGTGCCCTTCGCCGCCTACAGCCTGGCCGAGGAGATCCACGGCTCCGGCGTGCTCGCCGTGGTCGTCTGCGGCCTCTACCTCGCCGAACGGGCCGCCGACGCCGACGCCGTCGCCTACCGGCTGGTCGGCAACGCCTTCTGGGAGATCGTCGAGATCCTCATCACCGGCGTCGCCTTCGGCCTGATCGGCCTCGAACTCGCCACCGTCCTCAAGGAGGCCGGCTCCGGCTGGACCGGCATGCTCGGCGACGCCGCCGTGGTGATCGCCGTCGTGGTGGTGGTCCGGCTGCTCTGGCTGCTCCCGGCCGGCTGGCTCTCCCGGCGACTGCGGTCCGGCTCCGAGGAGGACACCCCGATCAGCTGGCAGGAGAGCGTGGTGCTCTGGTGGTCCGGCATGCGCGGGGTCGCCACTGTCGCCCTGGCCCTCGCCATCCCGCTCACCGTCGACGGCGGCGAGGGCTTCCCGGAGCGCGGCCGACTGGTCTTCATCGCCTTCAGCGTGGTGCTCTTCACCCTGCTGGTCCAGGGCCTCACCCTGCCCTGGCTGGCCAAGCGGCTCCACCTCGACATCGACCACGACGCGCACGAGCAGGAGGTCCGGCAGCTGTGGTGGCGGGCCGCCAGGGCCGGACTGCACCGGCTCGGCGAACTGGAGGAGGCCGACAAGCTCCCCGCCGAGGTCGCCGACCGCCTGCGGGACCGTCAGCACGACCGGCTGGCCCGGCTCTGCCCCGAGAACTACGCCGAGGAGGAGGCCGCCGAGGCGAAGCTGCGGCTCGCCCAGTGGCGCGCGGCGCACAGCGTCGAACAGGAGATGATCGCCGCCTCCCGGCGGGAGATGCTGGTCGCCCGCGCCGAGCCCGGCGCCGACCCGGAACTCGTCGACCGGGTGCTGCGCGGCCTCGACCTGCGATCCGAACGGAAGTGACGCCCCGTCCGTCCGGGCGACTCCACGGCGGGTCGCGCGGACGGACCGTGACGGCCGGACGGACACCCCGCGAAGCGCGCCCGAACAGCGGGAACCCCGACCGGACGCCGACGAACGGAATGTGCGCCGGGGCCCCCGGCGTTGCATAGGCTGACCCCGGGCAAGGCCGTCAACGGAGTCGGCGAACCCCGAGGACCCGCACGGCCGCGCCACACCCTCCAGCCCGGTCCTGCCGGTATCCGCACCCCGAGGAAACGAGGAGCCACCGATGTCGGAGACCCGCGCCGACGCCCGTACCCCGCTGGACCGCACCCCGGAGTGGGCCGCCCTCGCCAAGCACCGGGAGGAGTTCGGCGACACGCACCTGCGCGAGCTGTTCGCCGCCGACCCGGAGCGCGGCCGCCGCTACACCCTCCAGGTCGGCGACCTGCACGTCGACTACGCCAAGCAGCTCGTCACCGACGAGACCCTGGCCCTGCTGCGCGAGCTGGCCGGGGCCACCGGCGTCGCCGCCCTGCGGGACGCGATGTTCCGCGGCGAGCGGATCAACACCACCGAGGACCGCGCCGTCCTGCACACCGCGCTGCGCGCCCCGCGCGACGCCGTGATCGAGGTCGACGGCGAGAACGTCGTCCCCGCCGTGCACGCGGTGCTGGACCGGATGGGCGCCTTCGCCGAGCAGGTCCGCGGCGGCGAGTGGCGCGGCCACACCGGCAAGCGGATCCGCACCGTCGTCAACATCGGCATCGGCGGCTCCGACCTCGGCCCCGCGATGGCCTACGAGGTGCTGCGCTCCTTCAGCCGGCGCGACCTCGACGTGCGCTTCGTCTCCAACGTGGACGGCGCAGACCTGCACGAGGCCGTCCGCGACCTGGACGCCGCCGAGACGCTGTTCGTCGTGGCGTCCAAGACCTTCACCACCATCGAGACCATCACCAACGCGGTCTCGGCCCGGAACTGGCTGCTCACCGAGCTGGGCGCCGGCACCGACGCGGTCGCCAGGCACTTCGTCGCGCTCTCCACCAACGCCGAGGGCGTCGCGGACTTCGGCATCGACACCGCGAACATGTTCGAGTTCTGGGACTGGGTCGGCGGCCGCTACTCCTACGACTCGGCGATCGGCCTCTCGCTGATGATCGCCATCGGCCCGGACGCGTTCCGGGAGATGCTCGACGGCTTCCACCTGGTCGACGAGCACTTCCGCACCGCCCCGCCGGAGGAGAACGTCCCGCTGCTGCTCGGCCTGCTCGGGGTCTGGTACGGCGCCTTCTTCGACGCCCAGGCGCACGCGGTGCTGCCGTACTCGCACTAC
This sequence comes from Kitasatospora sp. NPDC094019, assembly GCF_044764505.1. NCBI lineage: Bacteria > Bacillati > Actinomycetota > Actinomycetes > Kitasatosporales > Streptomycetaceae > Kitasatospora > Kitasatospora sp. NPDC094019. The sequence goes on along the minus strand of NZ_JBIWIF010000011.1, from coordinate 44,884 downwards.
CTGTCGAAGTTCACCGCCTACCTCCAGCAGCTCGACATGGAGTCCAACGGCAAGTCGGTGGACCGCGAGGGAAGGCCGGTGGGCTGGCAGACCGGCCCGGTGGTCTGGGGCACCCCCGGCACCAACGGTCAGCACGCCTACTACCAGCTGCTGCACCAGGGCACCAAGGTGATCCCGGCGGACTTCATCGGCTTCGCCGAGCCGGTCGCCGACCTGCTGCCGGGCCTGGCCGCCCAGCACGACCTGCTGCTCGCCAACTTCTTCGCCCAGACCCAGGCGCTGGCCTTCGGCCGGACGTCCGAGGAGGTCGCCGCCGAAGGGGTGCCGGCCGAGCTGGTCCCGCACAAGACCTTCCGGGGCAACCACCCGACCACCACCGTGCTGGCCGGTGCGCTGACCCCGTCGGTGCTCGGCCAGCTGGTCGCGCTCTACGAGCACAAGGTGTTCGTGCAGGGCGCGATCTGGAACATCGACTCCTTCGACCAGTGGGGCGTCGAGCTGGGCAAGGTGCTTGCCAAGCGCATCGAGCCGGTGCTGCTGACCGGTGCGGGCGCGGAGGAGCTGGACAGCTCCACCGCCGCGCTGGTGGCCCGCTACCGGGAGCTGCGCGGCCGCTGAGGCGCGCCGGGTCCGGGTCCGGTGGCCGGACCTTTCCGGGCCGTCGTCCGCTCCGGCGGGCGGCGGCCCCGGTCGTTCCCGGCTGGGACCGCACCGGGAACGACCGGGAACGCCGGAAGGCCCCCCGCTCGCGCGAGGGGCCTTCCGGTTGTCTGTGCGCCGCCAGGGACTCGAACCCCGGACCCGCTGATTAAGAGTCAGCTGCTCTAACCAACTGAGCTAGCGGCGCCTGCTGACAGAGAGGACTGTAGCAGCGGGGCGCGGTCCGGCCAAAATCGAATACCGGGGCTGTCCGGGCGGCTGCCAGGGCCGCTGTCCGGCCCTCGCGACCGGCCCGGGGCGGCGGCGGCTCAGGCCGCGCCGACCGGCTCGCGGGCCGCCCGGACGCAGGCCCAGAGGACGGTGGAGGCGCCCGGCAGCCAGGGTTCCCGGCTCTCCGGGGCGACGATCCAGCGTCCGGAGCCCAGCCCGGGCGAGTCCGGGCCGTTCACCATCCGCTGCACCGGCGGCACGGTCACCGTGTCGCCCTTCCCGTGGCAGAGCAGCGGTGGCACGTCCCGGGCCCACTCCTCCCAGGCCAGCAGCCGCCGAAGCCGGGGGGCTGCCCCCGGCTGCACGAACAGCAGCGTCCGCCCCCGGAAGACCGCGACCGGCCCGCAGCCCGGTCCGGAGGTCCACAGCTCGTCCAGCACCCGGCGGCCGAACAGTGACGGCATGCTGATCACGTCGAAGGCCCGGCCGCAGGGCAGGACCGAGGGCGCCCAGGGCCGGGACTCCCAGAGGGCGCGCATGCTGCGGGGGTACTCGCTGGCGGAGGCGAGCCAGGTCTCCCCGGCCACGGTCACGTACTCCACCGACTGATAGGTCCAGATGTCCACGGACAGCAGCCTGGGGTGTCCGGGTCGTGACCGGGAGGGAAACTTCGGTTCGCCGGACAGCGGGGCGGGCATCGGCGTACCCTTCCGCTTCCTCCGGCATATGCCAGGGGCGTCGGACGCCGATCGCGGCCGCCGGGGTCCTGGCCGGTGCTCGTGCGGCCGGGGCCTGGGCCGGTGTGCCCGGGCCGGTGCTCGTGCGGCCGGGTGTCAGTCCTCGTGCCGCCGGGGCTGGAGCAGGGTGCGGCCGTACTCGATCATCTTGGCCGCGTAGTCCGGGGTCCAGTCCGCCCGGGCCGCGATCTCGGTCCCGGACAGCGCGTCGAAACGGCGAGGGTCCGCCAGCTGCGCGGCCGCGACCGCCTGGAAGTCGGTCGCCCGCTCGGCCGCCGCCCGGAAGGCCAGGGCGAGCTCGGTGGAGCGCCGCAGCAGCTCGGCCGGGTCGTCGATCGACTCCAGGTCGAAGAAGCGCTCGGGCTCCGGTGCGTCGGCCTGCGGCTCGAACAGCAGCTGCACCGGACGCTTCCTCCGGCCGGGCGCCGCACCGGCGCCCGCGCCGGGGCCGCTCGGGTCGGACGTCTGCGTCTGGGGGTCGGGCATGGACGGACACCTCCGGGTGCTCGATGGGGGCGGGCGGCGGCAGCTCGGGACGGGCGCCGCCCGGTCGTGGCCGCCGTCCATTGTCTCGCGGCGGCGGCCGGTAACGGAACGGTGCGAGCCCGGGCGCTATTCCCGGCGGACGCGCCGGGGGCGCGCGTCCGCCGGGAGCCCCGATGTGCCCCGCCGCGCCCCTTGCCGCGCCCCCGCCGGACCGGACGCGGCGGGCCGGGGCCGCGGTAGGGGCGCGGCCGGAGTCTCAGGGGCGGCCCAACCGGACCCGGTGCCCGGACAGGTGGTGCAGCACCCGGTGATTGGCCTCCCAGCCGTCGGGGAAGGCCACCGGGACGTTCAACTGCACCGGTTCGGTGGCCGGATGCTCGTCCAGCAGCTCCGCGATCCCGGCCCGGGCCACCACGATGCAGGCGTGCCGGTGCCGGGAGGCGAGCACGCACAGCCGGCCGGTCTCCAGGTGGAACGCGGTCGCGTCCGGCCGCCCGGAGAGCGGGTGCAGCACCACCGTGACGTCGTACTCCCGGCCCTGCAGCCGGTTCGCGGTGTCCACCGTCACCGCCGGGCCGGCCGCCCCGTCCACCGGCACCCCGACCTTGGCCAGCGCCGCCCGGACCGCCGCCGCCTGGTCCCGGTGGGCCGTGCCGACCGCGACCCGGTCCGCCGTGAGCGGGGCCGACCCCTGCTCGGAGTGGGCGGTCAGCCCCCGGTCCAGCAGCCGCCGCACGGTCGCCGCCACCGCCGCCACCGCCTGCGGATCGGTCCGAACGGTGTGCCGGGCGGGCAGCTCCAGCAGCGCCCAGCCGTGCTCGGCGGCCCGGTCGATCGCCGCGTCCAGCGCCGAACCGTCCGGCCGCGTCGACGGGGTCAGCAGCCGGTCCCCGGGCCCGGTGCCCGAACGGAACGGCGTGAACGGGTAGAACGCCCCCGAGATCAGCGGCGCCGCGCTGGCCGGCAGCCGCCAGGACACCGGCAGCCGGTGCGGCCGGATCTGCGGGTTGTGCGCGAGCAAGGTGACCACCGCGCTGCCCGACGGGTCGTAGGACAGGCCCGCCCACTGGTCGGTGCCGACCACGGTGAAGGGGTCCAGCTGGCCCGGGTCGCCGACGAACAGGGCCCGTTCGAACAGCCGGGCCACCGCCAGCAGCGCGTCCGAGCGCATCTGGTACGCCTCGTCGACGATCGCGTGCCGCCACGGTTGCTCGGCCCGCACCCACTGCCACTTGGCCGAGGTGGAGATCACCACGTCCAGCTCGGCGAGCTCCGCGACCTTGTCCGAGGGCGTCACATTGGCGTGGCGCAGCACCTCCGGTCCCGGGCGGGCGTCCGCCGCGTGCAGCCGGCCGATCGTCAGGTCGGGGGCCTTGACGGCCAGCCGGTCGACCAGGTCGTCCACCTGGCCGTTGGTCTGGGCGACGATCATCAGCCGCTCCCCGGCGGCCACCAGCTCCCGGGCGGCGCGCACCACCAGGGTGGACTTGCCGGCGCCGGGCGGCGAGTCCACCACGACACCGCGCGGCGCGCCGACGGCCGGGCGGACGGTCGCCTCCAGGATCCGCGCCACCGCCGCGTCCGCCGCCGCCCCGGGCGTGGGCTCGGGCGTGGGCCCGGGTGTCGGCTCCCCGGCCGGACCACCGGGGCCGGCGTGCGGAGCGGTCTGTTCGGTGCTGCTCATCGGCCGGATCACTCCCAGTCCTCGGCGGTTCCGGCCACGGCCGGCCGCACGGTGACGACGGCGCCGGGCGGGCCGCCGTGCGTCCACGGGGTGTCGTCCGGATCGGGCAGTGGCGCGGCCTGCCGGACGGTCAGCTCGAACAGGGTGAAGGTCACCCGCTCGCCCGGTTCGGGCAGGCTCCCCGGCTCGGGCTCCCGTTTGCGCCCCATGCCGGACAGCACCCGCACGGTGACGGTGCCCGCCTCCGGGTCGACGGCGGCGATCACCGCCTTCTGCGCCGCCGGCGCCGGCCCCGCCTCCGGGCCCGGCGGCTCCCGGACCCGGTGCACCTCCCGGCCCGGGTCGGCGTGCGGGCGGTCGCCGGTGCGCACCGTCACCAGCGGGCGCGGCTTGGGGGAGCGGCCGGTGGTGTCGTAGTCCGGCACCACCTCGGTCACCACCCCGCTGAACGCCTCCCCGGAGAGCCGGTGCTCGGCCATCGCCAGCGGGTCGTCCAGTGCCTCCTGGACGTCCAGCCGGGTCTGCTCGCGCTCGCGCTGGGCGAGCTTGCGGGCGGCCGTCACGGCGTCGTCGACCCGGGGCTGCGGGGGCTCTCCGGCCGCCAGCCGGTCCCGGTGGCCGGTGTACGACCAGCGGTCGCCGGTCCAGCGCTCGGCCAGGTGGCCGGCCGGGGGCAGCGCCCGCAGCAGGTCCAGGCCGTGCCAGACGTCGTGCCAGGCCGGCAGCAGTTCCGCGCGCAGCACGGCGCGCAGCCGGTCGACGGAGACCCGGACGGCCTCCCGGGCCGCCGCGACGTCCCCGCCGCCGGGGCCCTCGGCCGCGCGCAGGGCCGTCGCGGCCGCGTCGTAGCGGGCGATCGCCGGGGCGAGCACCTTGGTGTCGAACACCGGGTCGGTGGTCGGGCCGGCCGGTGGGCGGACCAGTCGGCCCTCGGCGTTGCGCCCGGTCTCGGCGAGCTCGGCCGCCGCCGCGCCGGTCAGCCCCTCCGGCGGGGTGTGCCAGGCCAGCAGGGCGGCCAGGTGCTGGTCCTCCAGGTGGCTCTGGCCGGTGGCCCAGTGCCGCGCGAGCAGTCCGGTCATCGGCAGCAGCAGGCTGGACCCGGGCACCGCCGAGCGCTCGGCGAGGTGGGTCAGCCAGCGGCCGAGCAGCGGCACCCGGGCCGGGGCCGGGAACGGGCCCGGGTCCTCGTCCTCGGCGGTGCGCCGGAACCGGGTCGAGCGGCCGAGCAGCGCCAGGTGGCGCACGCCCCCGCTGTTCGGCACGACCAGCTGCGGCGCGTCCGCGCACAGTTCGCGGACCACCGGGGACTTGGCGCCCGTCTCCGGGTCCTTCTCGGAGCCCTCGACCAGCTCGACCTCCGCGCCGAAGGACTCCAGGTAGGGCAGCAGGTCGGCGGCCAGGTCGGCCAGGAACTCGGAGCGCAGCGTGCGGTTGAGCGGCTGCGGCACGATGTGCAGCACCGGCGCGTCCCGGTCGGTGCCGAGCAGGACGGCCAGCGGGGCGCCGTCCTCACCGGCGGAGGTCAGCGGGACGAGCACCATCGGGCGCTCCGACAGGTGCCGGTGGCGGACGGTGGCCAGCGGCTCGGCGCGGCCGCCGCGGACGGCCTCCAGCCGGGCCAGGGTGGTCAGCAGGCTCATCGCCCGCCCTCCGGGCCGGCCGGGTGGGGGCGGCCGAGTGCCTCGGCCCGCAGGGCGGCGGCGTAGGTCAGCCGGGCGGCGGCCTCGTCCGTCCCGTCCCGGTCTCCGTCCTCGCCACTGCCGTCGTTACTGCCGTCGTCGTTGTCACCGTCCTCGCCGCCGCCGCCGGGCCCGGTCCGGGCCACCGCCAGGGCCTCGCCCACCGTGCGGATGCTGCCCAGCTCGCCCCGGACGCCCCGGCCGAGCTGCTCGACCTGGTCCCCGCAGCGGGCCTGGGCCCGGCAGTGGAAGCCGAGCTCGCAGGTGGAGAGGCAGTCCGGGCTGTACGCGGCCGGCACCGTTCCGACCGACTCCTCCAGCTCCTCGGTGGACCGGACCGGGGCGCCGTCCGGGCCGGGGGTGAGGTCGAAGTCCGCCCCCGGCGGCAGCACCGCCAGCAGCCGTTCGATGCCGGTCATCCGGCTCAGCTGGCGGCGGGTGGTCGCCAGCTCGCGGCGGACGTCCACCGGCACCGCCGTCGGCCGGCTGCCGAAGTCCTCCGGGCACACCAGCAGCACGGTCGTCCGGGGGCTGCCCGGCAGCCGCTGCTCGGCGTACGGGTCCGGGTCCACCGCCAGCCCGGCCAGCGCCGCCGCGGCCTCCTGGAGCGCCAGTACGTAGACCGCCGCCTGGCGGGCGGCGGCGCCCACCTTGCCCGGGTCGGCGCTGCCGTCCAGCACCGGGAAGGACTTGATCTCGACCACCGTGCAGCGGCCGCCGTGCACCACGACGGCGTCCGGCTCCAGGTAGGCGGTCGAACCGGCCACGTCCAGCCGCAGCAGCGGATGGTCCAGCAGCGTCCAGGCGTGCTCCTCGGCGGCCGCCTCCGCGAGCGCCGCCGCCGTCCGCTCGGCCCGCACCGCCGGACCGGAGGAGAGCAGCAGGTCGGGTACGAGCAGCGGGCCGTCCTCGCCCGCCGGCCCGAGCCGGTGGCGCAGCGGCTCCAGCAGAGCCGCGTAGCCGTTCTCCTTCAGCCGGGCCTCGAACACGACGCCGCGCGCCAGCGCGAGCGGTGACCGGCCGAAGGGGGCCGGGCGGCCGAGACGGGCGGCCAGTGCCGTCTTGTCCACCCCGGCGGCGTCCAGTACGGCGCGGCGGTGGCACCCCGGATTGGCGGCCAGGGCGGCGAGGGCTCGGGCGTTCAGACTGCGCTGCGGCGCCGGTCCGCGCAGCTCGGCGAGCCGCTGGGCGAGCGGCTCCGCCGGCCCGCGGAGCGGGGCGTTCGTCGAGACGTTCATGGTGCGGCCCAGTGTCGCATCCGGCTCCGACAATCCGGCCGGAACCGGCCGTTGGCGACGAACGGGCGGCCGTCGCGGCCGCCGTCGGCTCCGCGCCGGACCGGGCGCCGCCCTCGGCCGACCGGCCCTCGCGGCCCGGTGGAGCGGGAGCCGGAGGCCGGGATCGTGGGCGCTCCGCGGGTGGGGGATCATGGAGTCCGGTGCTCGATGGCGAGGCCGACCGTCGACACCCGCCCCGATCGCGAGGAGCCTGCCATGCCCGCCCGAATCCTGCTGGTCCGCCACGGTGAGACCGAGTGGTCGGCGACCGGCCGCCACACCGGCCGCACCGACATCCCGCTGACCGAGGACGGCCGCGCGATGGCCCGGGCGCTCGGCGTCCGCCTCGCGGCCGAGCCCTGGAACGGCCTGCCCGACGCCCTCGTGTTCACCAGCCCGCTCGACCGCGCCAAGGAGACCTGCGCGCTGGCGGGCCTCGGCGACCGGGCCGTCGAACGTCCCGAGCTCATGGAGTGGGACTACGGCAGCTACGAGGGCCGCACCGGCGCCGACATCCGCGCCGCCGACCACCCCGGCTGGCTGATCTGGCGCGACGGCGTGCCCGGCGGCGAGAAGCTCTCCGACGTCGCGGCCCGGGTCGACGCCCTCCTCGCCGACCTCAACACCGAGCACGGCGTGCCGGAGCCGGACACCACCGTCATGCACTGCGCCGACCGCGACGTGGTGCTCTTCGCCCACGGCCACCTGCTGCGCATCCTGACCGCTCGCTGGCTGGGCCTGCCGCCCGAGTTCGCGCAGCGGTTCAAGCTCGGCACGGCCGCGCTCTGCATCCTCTCCTGGGAGTACGGCGCGCCGGCGGTCGAGCTCTGGAACGACCAGGGTCACCTGGAGACCCTCACGCACAGGTCCTGACCGGGGGCCAGGTCCCGGGCCGGGGGTCGGCGGCACGGAGGTTCGGGTGGGCCGGGCGGGCCGTGGCTCAGGCGGCGGCCGTCGCCGCGCCGTACGCGGCCAGGAAGCGCCCGACCTCCGGCACCCGCCGGTGCTGGCGCAGCCGCTGCGCGGTGTCCGCGAGCATCGACCGGATCCGCGCCGAGCGCACGTCGTCGAACAGCTTCACGGCGGCCGATCCGTGCTCGGCCGCGCCGGCCAGGTCGCCGCGGCCGAGCCGGTCGTGGGCGAGTTCGGCGGTGTACAGCACCCGGTTGCGGACGAAGTGCGGCTTCTGGAGCGCTATCGCCAGCCCGGCGCGCTCGCTCGCCCGCTCCCAGTCCCCGAGGGCGGACCAGCACTGGGCCTGCAGTCCGGCGAGTTCGGCCTCGCCGAAGAACGACATCCACTCCGGGTCGTTCCCGGAGGGGCCCCGGTCGAAGTACCGGCAGGCCCGGGCGACCGCCCGCTCGCAGGCGGCGCGGTCCTGGAGCAGCGCCCAGCCGCCGGCCTCGCGCATCGCGAGCAGGGCGAACAGCCGGTCCGAGTGGAGCTCCCGGGCGGCGGACTGTCCGGCCTGGGCGGCCCGCAGCGCCTCCCGGGGCCGCCCGGCGTCGCGGGCGAGGAAGGCGCTGTTGCAGAAGACATGGGCCTCCAGCGCGGCGTCCCCGGCCATCCGCGCGGTGGCCAGCGCCTCGGCGTAGTACGAGCGGGCGTCCGCGAGCCGGTTCGAGTCGTGGGCCAACCAGCCGACCGAGACGGCCAGTTCGCCCGCGCCGGCCTGGAGCCTGCGCTCGGTCTCGGTGGAGTACTCGCACGCGTCGAGGAGGACGTAGGCGGACCGCAGCGAGCGGCCCGCCTGCTCGAACAGCGCGTCGGCGCCGTGGGCGTCGTCGGCCAGCCGGATCTCCCGGACGGCCTGCTCGACGCCGAACACCTCGGCCGCGCCGACCTTGCGGGGCGGCGGGACGGCTCCGGGCCGGCCCGGCACGAAGTCGTCGCCCGGTCCGGGGCGGGCGGGCGGCCAGGGGCGGGCGGCCGCCGTGCGGGGGGCGTCGGCCGCGGCGGCCGGGGCGGGCCGGTCGATGCCGATCACGGTGGCCAGCGCGGCGGGGCCGCCGGCCAGGAACGTACGGCGACGCACGTCGTCGTTCTCCTCGTCGGGATGGTGCGGTTCGGCGGGCCCCCGGGGCGCCGTCGCGAACCTCGGCACCGGGAGCCCCTCCGGTGGGGGCGGTTCCGCGTACGGCCATGCAGCGTACGGGAGTTGGGTGGAGAGCGGAGATCTGGGGGCGGGCAGGGGCGGGAACGGGGGATGGAGCGGGGACGGCGGTCCGCCGTCCGGGCCGGCGGCGCCCGGGTGCCGTCCGGGGGGCGGACCGGAGCGCGGTCCGGGGACGACCCCGGCCCCGTCCCCCGTGCCGCCGTCCGTCGAGCGGCGCCGGACGGCGATACGAGGGGCGAAGCCCAGTTCGGTGAGCGGCCGGTCCGGCCACATGTGCCGGAACACCCGCTCGTAGGCGTAGTTGGGGCAGCGGATCTCACCGGACTCGACCCGCCCGATGTATCGGGCGTCGCACGAGACGTGCTCGCCGATCTCACGGGCCGCCCGGCGCACGGCCAGGGCGAACTCGCCCGGCGAACGGTCGCCGCGCAGGGCGCGCATCACGGTGTTGGGCGACGGGCGGTTCGGCTCGGCCGGTGGGGTGGCTGCCATGGTGCGCTCCGTGGTGGTGCGTGGTGGTGCCGGGGTGCTGCGGGTGGTGGTGCCGGGGTCGGGCGGCGGTGGGGCGGCGGGGGCGCCCGGCCACGAGTGGGTCCGCTGGGGCCCGACGGACCGCCGGGCGCGGCACCGACAGTACCGGGAGTCACCGGTCGGCCACAGTGCGTCGACGGATGATGTGCCATCAATACCGGGCAAAACGGGCGTAGTTGCCGGGATCCGCCATGAAATGCCATGCCTTGCTGTAAGGCGCCCCGTGGCCTCGGGGGGCCGACCGGCGTTGTGCTGTTACGTAGAAGCCCCTCCGCCGTTCCTGCCGCACCCCCGCCGCGGCAGCCCCAGCGGCACCCCCACGCCGGGCGGCGCGGCTTCCACCCCCGACGAGGTGACAGGAGGGCCCATGCCCGCCACTGGAGTACCGCACTACCGCCGCCTGGTCGCCGGCGGGATGCCGGCCGCCGCCGCCCCCGCCCTGCTGCCCGAGTCCGCCGACGACCGTGGCCCCTCCCGGCCGCCGTCCGGCGGCGCACCCTCCCGCCGCCCGGCCGCCGACCGCGACCGCGCCCCGGCCGCCGCCCACGACACCGTGACCGTCGCCCTGCGGCACGGACTGGAGGCGGTCGACATCCTGCGGCTGCGGCGGGCCTGCGGTGCCGTGCTGCAGAGCCGCAACGGCGCCACCGTCTCCTTCCTCGTCCCGGCCGGCACCTCGGCGACCTGGCACCTGCCCGGCAGCTCCTGTACCGCCGGCGCCCAACTGCCGCCCGCCACCGACCCGCGCTGGGTGATGCCCCCGTCCGGTGCCGACTGCGCCGTCCGCCCCACCGACGCCTGGGTCCTCCGCTCGGCGCTCTGCGAGGCCGCCTGCACCCTCACCGCGGGCGGCCTCGGTCCGTTCTGAGGCCGCCGCCGCCCCGGGCCGGACCACCGGAGCGGCGATAATGGCCGGTATGGGACGAAGCAACCGAGACGGCCGCACCACCGACCGGGGCCGCACCGCCGCCGCGGACGACCCGGCCGCCACCGGCCCCGGGGGCCGTACCCACGCGCAGGGTCCGCTCACCCGGGCCGTCGACTCCGGCCTCGCCGAACTCCGCCCGGACCGCGACCGCCCCGCCGCCTGGTCGCTGCTGGTCGACGGCGCGCCGCAGTCCCTGGTGGACCTCGCCGACCCGACCCACCTGGGCTTCGAGTACCAGCGCCGGCTCGGCCACCTGGTCGACCTGGTCGCCCCGCCCGGCCGTCCGCTCACCGTCCTCCACCTCGGCGGCGGTGCCCTCACCCTGGCCCGCTACGTCGCCGCCACCCGCCCGCGCTCGCGCCAGCAGGTCGCCGAGATCGACACCGCGCTCACCGACCTGGTCCGCACCGAACTCCCGCTGGAGCGCGGCTGGCAGGTCAAGGTGCGCGGGGCCGACGCCCGCGCCGTCCTGGAGCGCACCCCCGAGGGCAGCGTGGACCTGGTGATCGCCGACGTCTTCTCCGGCGCCCGGGTGCCCGCCCACTGCACCACCGTCGAGTTCACCGCACTGGCCGCGCGGGCCCTGGCGACCGGCGGCTGGTACGCCGCCAACATCGCCGACGGCTCGACACTGGCCTTCGCCCGCTCCCAAGTGGCCACCCTGGGCGCGGTCTTCCCCGAACTCTGCCTGGTGGCCGACCCGGCGGTGCTGCGCGGCAAGCGGTTCGGCAATCTGATCCTGGCCGCAGCGCACACCCCGCTCCCGCTGGCCGACCTCACCCGCCGGGTGGCCTCCGACGCGGCCCTCGGCCGGGTCGAACACGGCCGCGCCCTCGCCGACTTCGCCGCCGGGGCGACCCCGGTGACCGACGCCGCCGCCGCTCCGTCCCCGGCCCCGCCCCCCGGCGTCTTCCGGTAGTCGTGGCGGCGCCGTCCGAACGGGCCCGCCGGGCCCACGCGTCCGGCGGGGCGGTGGTCCGGCGGGGGGGGCGGTGCTTCCGCGGGGCGGTGGTCCGGCGGGTGTTCGGTCGGCCCCGCGTTCGACCGAACCGATGCCCGACCGGCCTCGGGGTCAGGCGACTTGACGCCCGATTGGCTGTTGCGCCGGGTGGCCGCCGACAATGGGGCCGGCGCGGCGGGGACCCGACCGGGCCGACCCGACCCAGGAGGGGCGCACGTCATGCCGATCCGACCGGCCCGGCCGAGCGAGGCGGCGGCACTCAGTGCCCTGGCCCTGCGATCGAAGGCCCATCTCGGCTACGACGCAGCCTTCATGGAGGCGTGCCGGGCCGAACTCACGCTGGAGCCCGGGCGGATCGAGGCCGACCGCACGACGGTCGCCGAGGACGACGGCCGGGTGCTGGGCTTCGTCACCCTCACCGGGGCGCCGCCGGAGGGCGAGATGGACATGCTCTTCGTCGAACCGGACGCGGTCGGCCGGGGGATCGGCCGCCGCCTGGTGGAGCACCTGTGCGCGGAGGCCGCCGCCCTGGGCTTCACCAGGATCGTCGTCGAGTCCGACCCGCACGCCGAGCCGTTCTACCTGGCCGTGGGCGCCGTCCGCACCGGCACCGTCGCGTCCGGCTCCATCCCCGGCCGGGAACTGCCGGTCCTCACCCTGCACCTGCCCGGGCCGTCCACCGACCGCTGACGACCGTCGACCGTCGACGGGCACGGGGGCCTCGGGCACGGGGGGTGCGGGTGCGGGGGGATTCCCGCGCGGACGCTTCGGGCGCGGGTGCTTCGAGGGTCGCGTCGGGAGGCGGTGCTCAGTGCCCCCTCGGCAGGCCCCGGTGCTTGTACATCGCGGCCCCGGTCAGGGCCAGCCCGGCCGCGATCGGGGCGAGGACGGCGGTCGCGGTGCCCGCGGTGTCGTGGGCGACGGTGACGGCGGCCGTCGCGGTGGTGGTCCGGGCGGCCTCCGGCGCCACCCACGCCGGGCCCTCGGTCACGGGTCGGCCGGGAACGGGCCCGGCCGTCGGGGCGGCACCGGCGGCGTCGGGGCGTGCGGGGGCCGACCGCTGCGGCCGGTCCGACGTGGCGGGGGCCGGGGGCGGGGCCGCGGGGTGGCGCTGGTCGCCGCCGGGCCGGGCGGCCCCGGCACTCCCGCCGGTGCGGGCGGAACCGCCCGCCGGTCCGTCGGCCGACTCGCCCCGGGGCGTGCCCGCCCCGGCCGGGCGGGAGGCGGCGGGCGCGGTGTCCAGCAGTCCGGAGGCGATCGCGAACGCGTCGGGCAGAGCGGCCCGTTGTCCCGGCAGGGGGAGCCCGCCGGCCCGGATCCGGTCCTGCAGCACGCTACCGACGACGGCGGTCGCGCCGTCCAGTTCCGGGACGGCGCCGACGGTCGCGGTGCCCGCTCCGGGCGCGTTCGTGGGGACGGGGCCGGTGATCCGGTCGAGCAGCCCGGCGGGCGGGTCCTGTCCCGGCAGGTCGGGCCCGGACGGCGGGCCGGCTTCGGGGGAGGGGGACGGCGAGGGGACGGGTGCGGCGGCCGGGGCGCGGGCGGCGGGTGCCGTCGTCCGGCCGACGGCGGTCCCGGTGGGGGAGCCACCGCCCAGGGCTCCGCCCGGGTGCCCGGCCGGCGCCGCGCCGCCGGCCAGGGCCCGGCCGACGGACCGGCTGGCCGGTCCCGGGGGTGCCTCGGTGTCGGCCGCGCAGGCGGCGGGGGCGCCGAAACCCCAGAGCTGAGCGAGGAGTGCCCCGCCGGCCGCGACGGCCCGGGGGCCGGGCAGCCACCGCCGGGCCGCACGCCACCCGGCCGGACGCCACCTGCCGCCGACGGTCCGTCGGGCGGGTTCCGGGCCACTGGTCGCGTGATTGGCTCGCACGTGAATCGAGAACGAGCGGGCGGGCCGTGAGGTCACGGCCGCGCCGTCACGGTCAGTCATCGTGATCCGTGCGATCCACGCGATTCGCGCGTGCCGCCGTACGACGGCTCCGCCGCTCCCGTCCCGGCGGCCGGGCGGTCGCCGGTGCTCAGGAGTTCGGGCGCAGCGTCCAGACCACCGTCATGACGCCGGTCACGGCGCCGTCGGCACGGGTGATCTCGACGGTCACCGGGAACTCGGGGCGCTCGCCCTTGTCCAGCTCGGCGACGATCTCGGCGGCCGGCCGGCCGAGCACCGCGGTGGCCGTGACAACACCCATGGCGAGCTTCTTGTAGGCGATCTCGGCACTCACCGCGAGCGGCACCGCGCGCGAGAGCTGGTCGCCGAACGCGGCCAGGACGATGCAGCCGCTGGCTGACTCGGCGAGGGTGAACATCGCGCCGGCGTGGGGGCCGCCCACGTGGTTGTGGTACTCGGGCTGGTCCGGCAGCCGGAGCACGGCGCGCTCGGGAGAGGTCTCCAGGTACTCCAGCTTGAGGGTCCGCGCCATCGGCACGGTGGAGTCGAGCAGCTGGCCGATCGAAGGTGTCGTCATGGCAGCAACGTTACTAGTCGGTAGCTTTCGGCGGCAGGGCTGTGACCGGGGAAAAAGATGAGACGCGGACCACGGTGCGGCCCGCGTCGCAGCGCCCTCGCCCCCGCGCCGCCGGAGCGGGGGCGCGGGGAGCGCGGAGGTGAGGGAGCGCGGAGGTGAAGGGGGCGTGAAGGTGAGGGAACGCGAAAAAGCCCCGAGGGTCGGCCTCTTGACGAGACCGACCCTCGGGGTCATGGGGTGAGTGACGGGACTTGAACCCGCGGCCACCTGGACCACAACCAGGTGCTCTACCAACTGAGCTACACCCACCATCAGTCCGGACCGTTCCCGCCCTTCGGCGTTCCCGTTCCGACAAGAAGAACTCTACAGGATCCGAGAGGGTGCTCGCGCCAGGGTTTCCGCCGCCCCGTTCCGGTCGGGCGTCCGGAGCCCGGACGCCCGACCGGAACGGGGCGTGGGTCGGCGGGTCAGCCCGCCGGGGGCTGGAACTTCTCGGCGATCGCGCGCGCGGTGTCGGTGTCCGGACCGGGCTGGGCCACGAACACCGCCTCGCGGTAGTAGCGCAGTTCGTCGATGCTCTCGCGGATGTCGGCGAGCGCGCGGTGGTTCCCGCCCTTCCGCGGGCTGTTGTAGTACGCCTTCGGGTACCAGCGGCGGGCCAGCTCCTTGATCGAGGAGACGTCCACGATCCGGTAGTGCAGGTGGCCCTCCAGGGCCGGCATGTCCCGGCTCAGGAAGCCCCGGTCGGTGGCCACCGAGTTCCCGCACAACGGGGTGCGCCCGGCCTCCGGCGCGTGCTCGCGCACATAGGCGAGCACCAGCGCCTCCGCCTCGGTCAGGGTGACACCGTGCTCCAGCTCGTCCAGCAGCCCGGACGAGGTGTGCATCGCCCGCACCACGTCGGGCATGTTGGCCAGCGCCTCCGCCGGCGGGCGGACGATGACGTCCACACCCTCGCCGAGGATGTTCAGCTCGGAGTCCGTCACCAGTGCCGCGACCTCGACCAGGGCATCCCGGTCGAGGTCGAGACCTGTCATTTCACAGTCGATCCATACCAAACGGTCATTCACGCCACTCACCCTACGGCGCGATCACGCGCCGCGGGCACCGAAGGAGCCGAGCGGGGCGCCGGGGCGTAGCCCTCGGAACCGTGCTCGTCCGGCGTGCGGCCGTCCGCCTCCCGGACCTCGCGGGTCTCCCTGCCCTCCCGGACCTCCCTGGCGTCCCGGACGGGATGGCCGCCGGGGTGCGCCGGGCGGGCGTCCCGCGCGGACCGTGCCTCGCGGGGTTCCCGGGCCTCGGCCGCGGCGCTCCGGGCGCCCTGCGGACGCAGCTGACCCGCCCGGGCCTGCCGGGCCCGCGCCTCCGCCGCCGAGCCCGGGGCGACAGCCGGCAGACGCCCGCCGGGCGCACCGTGCACCCGGCCGGCGGCACCCGCCGCGGAGTCCTCCTGCGGTCGCTCGGCCGCGCTCCGGTGTCCCTGGCCCTGGCCGCGCGCCCCCGGCTGGGGGTGCCCGTCCTCGGCGGCGGCGTGCTCCGCCGTCCGGGGCGGCCGGCCCGCGCCGGGCCCCGGCTGGGCCGGGACGATCGGCGGCCGCGCCGGACCGCGGCCGGTCCCCGGCTGCCCGGGGTGCGCCTGGTGCCCGGCCGCCTGCTGCGGGTACGGCTGCCCGGCCCGCGCGTGGACGCCCGGCCCGGACGGCTGCCCGTGCTGGCCCGGGTGCGCGGCGGCACCCGGCCCGCCCGGGAAGCCCGGGGCCGGGACCGCTCCGTGCCCGCCCGGCAGGCCGTGGCCGCCGAGCGCCGGGTGCCCGCCGAGCTGACCCGGTACCGTCCCGCCGAGGGCGGCCGCCGAGGCGGGCGAGGCGATCGCGCCGGTGGACCGGAGGTCACCGCCCGCCGACACGGCGGAGACCTGGGCGGACACGCCGGGCCGCCGGGCCCGGTAGCTCGTCCGGTACGCGGCCGGCGAGACCCCGAGCTGACGGCGGAAGTGCCCGCGCAGCGCCACCGGCGAACGGAAGCCGCAACGGCGCGCGACATCGTCCACCGACAGTTCCGAGGTCTCCAGCAGCCGCTGCGCCTGCAGCACCCGCTGGGTGATCAGCCACTGCAGCGGGGCACTGCCGGTCAGCGTCCGGAACCGCCGGTCGAAGGTCCGCCGGCTCATGTAGGCGCGGGCCGCCAGCACCTCGACGTCGAACTGCTGGTTGAGGTTCTCCAGCGCCCAGGTGACCACCTCGGCCAGGGGATCGTTGCCGATCTCCTCCGGTAAAGACTGATCGATGTACTGGGCCTGTCCTCCGCCGCTGCGCCGGCTCGGCACCACCAGGCGGCGGGCGAGCGCGTTGGCCGCCTCGGCGCCGTGGTCGCTGCGCACCACGTGCAGGCAGAGGTCGATCCCGGCGGCGGTGCCGGCCGAGGTCAGCACGTCACCGTCGTCGACGAACAGCTCGCGCGGGTCCACGTGCACCCGGGGGTAGCGCTTGGCCAGGGTCGGCGCGTACATCCAGTGCGTCGTCGCCGGGCGGCCGTCCAGCAGTCCGGCGGCGGCCAGGACGAACGCGCCGGTGCACAGGCCGATGATCCGGGCGCCCTCGTGGTGCGCCTTGCGCAGCGCGGTGATCGCCTCGACCGGCGGCGGCTGCGAGATCGAGCGCCAGGCCGGTACGACGATCGTGCCCGCCCGGGCGAGCGCCTCCAGCCCGTAGGGGGCCGAGAGGGTGAGGCCGCCGGTGGTGGCGAGCGGGCCCTCCTCACCGGCGCAGACCAGCAGGCGGTACCGGGGCACCCCGGCGTCCTGGCGGTCGACGCCGAAGACCGAGAGCGGGATCGAGCTCTCGAAGATCGGCGCGCCGCCGAAGATCAGGACGGCGACGGTCTCCCGGCGGCGACGGCCGGAGAGCTTGCGCGGCGAGGCGGCCATCGCGGGTGTCGAGGAGCCGTTGAGACCGGCCGCGGAGCCTCCGTGGCCGCTGTGGCCGTGTCCGGCGCCGCTGTGTCCGGTGCCGCCGTGTCCGGCCGCGCCGAGGCCGAGCGGGCCGGTGGAGGCCGCCGCCCCGACCATGCCGTGGGCGACCGCGCCGAGGCCCGCGCCGGGCGCCCCCGTCGCGGCGAAGGCCGCGAAGCCGCTCTCCGGGCCGCCGTGGCCGCCCGGGTGCCCGTTGCCGGGGTGGCCGTACCCGTTGCCCGGGTGGCCGTTCTGCTGACCGTTCTGCTGACCGCTCTGGTGCCCGCCCTGGCTCCCGGAATGGCCGGTAACCGACGCCCCGACTCGGCCGTCCGGACCCGCGCCGTACCCGCCCCCGTGGCTGACGTTCGATCGACTGACGGGGCGTCCGCCGTGCTCCGGGGTGACCGGGAAGGACGGGGAGCCCGTGCCCGACGGTGCGCCCGGACCGGGTGTGACACCTGGTGCGGACGGTGCGCCCGGGGCTGTCGGGGCCGCAGGGGAATAGGAGGGGTACGAGGCGGTGCCGGAGTGACGGGTGTTGGCGGTGGAGGCCGGGGAGCCGGTGCCTCTCGCGGAACGACCCGCGATGCCGGCCACGGGCTGGCCGCTGTCAGGACCCGCGTCGCTCCTGCTCACCCTGCTCAAGGCGCTCAAGCCCCCTCGGTGGTGTGGTGTGGTGATGCGGCACTGCTGGCCAAGATCGAATCTATCGGGTGGACCGTTGCCGTTGTGACAAGTTCACCATCCGACGCTATGTCGACATGGCAATTTGGCGTGATGCATTCGATCACGAAGCGTGGCACCCGTCGACCCTTCTGGGAAGGGGGTCGGTGCAACGGTGGCTGGTTGTCGCGGGACGTGTCCTGGGGCGTCCGGCTCCGACGTGCCCGGCCGGTGCGCCTGGGCTGCGGATTTGCCCAAGGGCAGGGGACCCGGGCGAGATTGACCGAAAATAGGCGGTGCACAGGCGGGGCGCACAGCTTCGGAGCATGCGCCTCCCAGGCTTCATCCGGCCAGTGCCTGGGCCGCAAACCGGGAACTGGTGACGTCATGTCACCGATCTCCTGCGGAGATCGCCGCCGGCTCGAACCGGCCAACGATGGCGCGGCCGTGCGGCCGCCGGACCGGCCGTGATGCCCGTACGGAGGCCGGCCTGCGGCGCCGGGTGGGGCCGGGCAGACCGACCTGTGCACGAACCGGCCGTACGGGAACCGGAACTGACGGTGTCGATCCCGCTACTGGCGGGGTGGCCTGCGGGCGGGATCCGGTCGGCCCCGGCCGGGCCGGAAGGTGGCGGACGGCCCGGCCGGCACGGGTGCGGCCCCCCGCGCCCGTGCCGGGTCCTCGATCGTTTTCGGATCAACTACTGACGGAGGGTGAGGTTGCCCTTCCTTGGGCCGGTCGGGAGCGGTGGATCGGTCGGCGGGGCGGCGGCCGACGGTGGGCGGGTGGTCCGGCGGGCGCATTCCCGGGCGCGGGCCCGGATCGCGATCCGCTACCCGGCGCGGGCCGGACTCGGCGCCGAGTCGTCCGGAGCCGGCGTCGACGGTGATGCCGGCGACAGCCGGACCGGGAGCGGGACCGGCGGCGCCGCCCCGGGGCCGCCGCCGGGCAGCCGGGCAAACCCGCCGGGCCGGTTTCGGACAGCGGATCCGGCCTCCGCGGCGGACGGGGCACTGCCGTCGGCGTGCGCGACAGAAGGCGCACGCCCGCCGTCCGGGGCGGACGACAGGAAACGCACGCCGTGGTGCGCGCCGCTCTGCGCCGCCGCAGTCGGCTCCACCACCGCCCCGGCCCGCGCTCCGCTCGCCACCGGTGCGCTCGCGGCAGATGTGTTCGCGGCAGGTGTGCTCACGGCGGGGCTGCTTGTGACGGGCCCGCGTCGCGCACCCGTTGCCCCGGCGCGCACCCCGGGTCGGGGCGACGGGGCACCGCGGGCGGACAGCACCTGCCCGACAGCCTCCGGCAGACCGGCCGCCTTGAGGGTGGGCCGGTAGCCGGGCTCGGCCCAGGGGCGGCCGTGGTGCAGCCAGACACTCCGCAGCCCGGCCAGTTCGGCGCCGGCGATGTCCGCGGGGGCGTGGTCCCCGACCATCCAGGTCCGCGAGGCCCAGTCCCCGGTCGGCGCGACGCCGCACCGCTGCGCCGCGATCTCGAAGATCAGCGGGTCCGGCTTGAGGCAGTCGGCCTCCTCGGAGATCACCCAGCCGTCGACCATCGGCCCGAGGCCGGTCCGCCGGATCTTCTCCAGCTGGGGCCCGGTGTTGCCGTTGCTGACGATGCCGAGCGTCCACCCGGCGGCGCGCGCGGCCCGCAACGCGTCGAGGTTGCGCGCCGGGCAGTGGATGTGGGCGTTGATGCCGCGCCGGTAGTGCGCGAGCAGCCGGTCGAGCGACTCGTCCAGGCCGTAGCGGCGGCGGGCGGCGGACAGTACGGTGCTGCGCGGCACGTAGCCGCCGCCGTCGATGGTGGCGAGCCACTCGACGTCGGCGGGCGGCAGGGCCCGTTCGAGCAGGAAATCCTGAGCCCAGGCCCGGAATGCGGCGTCCCTGGGGAGCAGCGTGTTGTCGAGGTCGAGCAGGAGCAGGGGCATGCCGAGCATGGTGCCAGCGGCCCCGCCTATGCAGCTGGCAAATGCCGGGCACCGTCGCGAACCCGTACGTATTGGCTGAAACGGGGTGCCGGGGCGGTTCGGCCCCGCCGGGCCCGGCATGGCCCCGGGGGCGGGTGGCGGTCCGGGCCGCCTCACTGCCCGGTGACCGGCCCGCAACGGATCGTCATCGATCCATGACAGTCCGGTCACGGTGTCCCGGAGCCCTGTTGCGCCGCCCGGTCCGCTCAGTCAAGCTCCAGGGAACCTCCTTCGCCGGAGGGGCGTTCTCGCGCTCGGGCAAGGGGCGCACGGCCGTCGGCACGCGCATCCCTCGTTCGCGGGAAGACTGTCGCCCCGAGGCCGCGTGGCTGGGCGGTACGCCCCGCCCGTCGTACTCTGAAAGGAACAGGTCACAAGCGGTGGTGCTCGGTGCAGACCGACGACTTCCCGTGGGCGGGCCTGCCGCTCGGGCAGCGTTGTCCTCTCCTGTCGGCCCATCTCCTTCGAAGAGCCTTGTGCCATGGCTGGTTCTGAGCCTTCCCGACCGGGGGAACCGGGCGCGGACGCCCGGAGCGGTGGTTTCGCCCGCCCCCTTCGCAACCTCGCGCGCCGTGGCCGTGCCGGCTCGGCCTTCCGTCAGCGGCGGGACGCCCGGCGGTCCGGCTCCCAGGAGCCCCCGGTGACCGGCCGGCCGGGACCGGGCGCCGACCGCCCGGACACCGTCGGCGCGACCGGAGCCGCCGGAGAGGCAGCCGTTCGGGAGGCACCCGCCAAGTCCTGCGACCCCGCCTTCCGGCACGGTGTGGTGGTGGGCTTCGACGGCTCGCTGTCCAGCGAGCGCGCCCTCGCCTACGCGGTGGGCATGGCCCGCCGCTCCCAGTGCGGACTGGTGATCGTGCACGTCGCCAACCGTCTGCCCGCGACCGTGTGGGCCGGCTGCGAACCGCCGGTCTTCGTGGACCTCCCCGACCACCGGACGGAGGTGCTCGGCCTGGAACTCGCCTGCGCGGACTTCCTCGCCGGAGTGCCCTGGATCCTGGTCGAGCGGGGTGGCGACATCTGCCACGAGATCGAGGAGGTCGGCCGGGAGTTCGCCGCCGACGCGATCGTGGTCGGAACCACGCACGGACTGCTCGGCAAGCTCTTCGGCTCGGTCTCCGGCCGTCTCGCCCGCCGCGCCAACCGCCCGGTGATCGTGATCCCCTGACGTTCGGGGGTGCTGCTGCTCCAGGGCCGCGGGTGCGGTTGTGGGTGGCGTGGGAGGTCGTGAGAGGTCGTCGCGCCGGTCGGATATGGGCCGAACGTGTTGTCCCTGCCGACAGCACGCGGCGCTGCCCGGATCGCCATGGGACGGCGACGAACAATGACCGGGTGATCGTTGGGTCAGCTTCGCCGCCGAATCGTTCCCCGCGCCGTCACCTCGATCGTTCGCTCCGCCGTACCCTCTCCCTTCTTGTACCGCTCGCCCTCCTCCTGGTCCCGGCCGGAGCCGCGGCGGCGGGTGCGCCACGGACGCCGACGGTCCGTCCCGCGGGCGGCGAGGCCCGCGCCGCGGTGCGGCTGGAGGTCCGCACCAACGGGGCGACCGGCGGCGAGGTCCGGGTCCGCGCCGACGAACCGCTGCTCCGTGTCTACCGGCTGACGAACCGGGCCGAGTACCGGTTGACCGTCACCTCCCTGAAGGACCCCCAGGTCTCCGGCGCGCCGGTGGTCTGTGGAGGCGAACAGCCGCTGGTGTTGGCGCCGTTGGGCGTGGTGGAGTGCTCGGCCACCCTCCCGGCCCACGGCGGCCCGCAGCGGACCGAGGTCCGGGTCGAGGCCGCCGCCCCCAAGGGAATGCCCCAGGCCGTGGCCACCGCGCAGGCCGGCTATCGCGGACTGGTCGCCGGCATGGCCCTGGCCCGGGTCGGCACCCCGACCGGCTCCGGTGTGGTGGCCCGCGCGGACCGGGGCAGCGACCGGGGCGCGGACCGGAGTACTGACCGGGGCGTCGAGGTGGGGGTCGAGGTGAGCGCCGCCGCCGACGCCTCCCTCTCCGTCGTCCGGAGGTCCGGACGGCGCGCGCTGCCGATGGCGGCCGGCGGGGACCTCCGGCTGCGCTACCGGGTGGACGCGGTCGGGGATTCGCCGATCAGCGCGGTCAGCGTGGCGGAGCACCTGCCCGGGGCGGGACCGGTCAGCTGCACCGGACAGTCCGCCGCCGGGCTGCTGGAACCGGGGAAGCCCCTGGACTGCGCCGCCGAGGGCTCGGCCGTGCCCGGCCGGCACACCGGTGTGGCGCGCGTCGAGGGCCTCGCGGTCGACGGCGCGGTCGGCCAGGACGGCCGCCCGCTGCCGCCCCGGCCGGTCGCCGCCGAGGCCGCGGGCGACTACGAGGGCCAGAGTCCGGCCTCCGTCCCGTCGGGAAGCGGCCCCGACTCGGTGCCGCCGGGCGCCGGTCCGGGCCAGGGCACCGCCGCCGGGTCGACCGACGGCGGACGCCCACCGGCCCCGGGTTCCGCCAACCCCGCGGGCGCGCCTCCGGCCGCCGCCCCCGGAGTCGCCGCCAACGCGTTGCCCCCCAACCCTGCCGCTCCCAACGCCGCTGCCCCGCCGGCCGGTTCGGCCGCCGCTCCCAATGCCGCTCCCAACGCCGGTGCCAATGCCGGTGCCAACGCGGCGGCAGCGGCCGGACAGGCGGCCGCACCGGGTACCGCCGGCGCCGCCGCCGCAGCAGCAGCGGGCTCCGCGGTGCCCTACCGTCCGGGGACCAGCGCCTTCGGCCTGCCCGCGAGCCCCTTCCAAGCCGTGCCGGCCGCCGGTGCCGCCGGTGCCGCGGGTGCCGCGAATGCCGCCGGTGCTGCTGGAAGCGCGGGTACCGCCGTCGGCGGAGCGGGAGCGGGCGCGGGCGCGTCGGGAGGCTCCGGTCCCGGTCCCGGCGCCTCGTCCGCCGGTCCGGGGCAGTCGGGTGATTCCGCCGCGCCGACCCCGAGGGGGAACGCGGCCTCGGCCGCTCGGAGCCCGGACGACGGGCCGTTCGACTGGGACGAGGACTGGGACGCGGGTGAGGTGATGCTGCTGCTGTTGGCGATCATGCTCCCCGTTCTGGTGGTGCTGTCCGCCGCCCTGTCGGTGCGGCAGCGTGCGAGGTCCGGGCCCGGAGGTGGCGGTGGCGACTGAACTCCGGGGGAGTGAGCGGTAGATGTGGGTCAATGTCGTGGCGGCGCTGGCGGGTGCGGCGCTCGCCCTGGTCATCGGTGCACTGGTGGGTCGGTCCCGCGGTTCCCGCGAGGGTGCGACCAACCCGTCCGCGATCAGCTTCGCGGGCGCGGCGGTGCTCGGCTTCTTCGCGCTCTTCACCGGCTTCGCCATCGCCGGTGCCTGGCAGCAGCTCAACACGGCCCGCCAGCACACCTACGAGGAGTCCCGCGCCCTGACCGAGGTGTACTGGGCGGCGCGGCTGCTGCCGGGGCCGGACCGGCCGGTCGTGCAGGAGCGGGTGCGCGACTACACCGGGCAGGTGATCGGGGACGAATGGGCGCAGATGGGCCAGGGGCACGGCAGCGCCGACGCCTGGGCGGCGGCGGACCGGATCCGGGTCTCGGTGGACGCGGTACGGAGCCAGGACCCGTCCGAACTCGCGGCCAAGGTCGATGTGTTGCGAAGCCTGACGGACGTCTACGCGCGGCGGAACGCCCGGTTGTCCGATGTCCGCGCGCAGGTGCCGACGTTGGCGTTGGGAGGGCTGGTGGTGGGGTCGGTGCTCGTCCTGGCGACGCCGCCGGTGATCGGGTTGACGGCCAACGGCCGCAACCTCGTGCTGATGGGGTTCGTGGGGGCCTCGGTGGCGTTCGCGGTCAGTATGGTGTTCCAGCTCAGCGGCCCGTTCGACGGTGCCGTCAGGGTCGCGCCGACGGCGTTCGAACTCGCGCTGACCCGGTACGACCAGATCGACGCGGGTGGATCCTCGGTGGCTCCCTCCTCTTCCTGAGCGCTCTGTCGAGCGCCCTCCCAACCGTCCTGCCCAGCCGCCCCCGCCTCCCGCATCGCCCCCCGACGCCGACGCCGACCCCGACCCCGGTCCCCCGCCCCGGCCCGTCGACCAGGGAGTCGAGGGGCCGGAGGTCGGCGGACGATGCGCGGGGGCGTGACCTGTCGCGGCCTCAGGAGACGCCGAGCTCCCGCGCGATGAGCATGCGCTGCACCTCCGAGGTGCCCTCGCCGATCTCCAGGATCTTGCAGTCCCGCCAGAAGCGCGCGACGGGGAATTCGTTCATGAAGCCGTACCCGCCGTGGATCTGGGTCGCCTCGCGGGCGTTGTCGACGGCGGCCTCCGACGAGTACAGCTTGGCGATCGCGGCCTCCTTCTTGAACGGTTCCGAGTGCAGCAGCCGGGAAGCGGCGTCCCGCCAGGCGAGGCGGGAGGTGTGGGCGCGCATTTCCATGTCGGCGAGCTTGAACTGGATGGCCTGGTTGGAGCCGATCGGCCGGCCGAAGGCGCGGCGGGTACCGGCGTAGAGGACGGACTGGTCGACGCAGCCCTGGGCCAGGCCGGTGGCCAGGGCGGCGATCGCGATGCGGCCCTCGTCGAGGATCCGCAGGAACTGGGCGTAGCCGCGACCTCGCTCGCCCAGCAGGTTGGCCGCGGGAACGCGGCAGTCGGTAAAGGACAGTTCGCGGGTGTCGGATGCGTTCCATCCGACCTTCGAGTACTTCTTCGACACCTGGAACCCGGGGGTCCCGGTAGGCACGATGATGGAGGAGATTTCGCGCCGGGGCGAGGAGAATTCGCCCTCTTCACTCGAACGAGCGATCGGTTCGGTGAGCGCGGTGACGGTGACCAGACCGGTGATGTCGGTACCGGAGTTGGTGATGAAGCACTTGGTGCCGTTGATCACCCACTCGTCGGTGGCCTCGTCGTACCGGGCGGTGGTGCGGGTCGCCCCGGCGTCGGAACCGCCCTCCGGCTCGGTCAGGCCGAACGCGCCGAGCAGCTCGCCCGAGGTCAGTCGGGGCAGCCACTCGCGCTTCTGCTCCTCGGTGCCGAACCGGTGGATCGGCATCGCGCCGAGCGAGACCGCCGCCTCCAGGGTGATCGCGACCGAGGAGTCGACCCGGGCCAGCTCCTCCAGTACCAGGCAGAGCGCGAAGTAGTCGCCGCCCATGCCGCCGTACTCCTCCGGGAACGGCAGGCCGAACAGGCCCATCCGCCCCATCTCCCGCACGATCTCGTAGGGGAACTCGCCCTGCTCGTAGTACTCGCCGATCTTCGGCGCGATCACGTCCTGGGCGAATTCGGCCACGGTGCGCCGCAGTTCCTCGTACTCGGTGTTCAACCGGTGGTCGAGCATGGTGATCCTCCTGGAGCCCCGCCGGGGTGGGCGCGGGCGTGGTCGGGGCGGCCGCCGTCCGTGCGGGTGTGACGGACGGCGGGCGGTGCGAAGAACGGATGAACGGGGTGGAGCGGCCGGCGGTCGGACGGCCGGGTCCGGAGGGTGCCGGCCGGGCGGACGGTCGCCGGGTCGACGGGGAGGGGCGCGTCAGTCCGAGGCTCCGGCCCCGGCGGCGCCGAGCAGCGCCCGGACCGTGCGGGACGGGCTGGGCCGGCCGAGCCGGCGCGCCATCCAGCCGCTGGTCGCGACCAGGGCGCGCAGGTCGACGCCGGTCCGGATGCCCAGGCCGTGCAGCATCCACACCAGGTCCTCGGTGGCCAGGTTGCCGGTGGCGCTCTTGGCGTAGGGGCAGCCGCCCAGTCCGCCGGCGGACGCGTCCACGGCGGTCACCCCGGCGCGCAGCGCGGTCAGGGTGTTGCTGAGCGCCTGGCCGTAGGTGTCGTGGAAGTGCACCGCCAGCCGTTCGACCGGCACGCCCGCCGCCGCGAACCCGTCGAGCAGGTCGGTCACCTGGCCCGGGGTGGCCACGCCGATGGTGTCGCCGAGGCTCAGCTCGGCGCAGCCCATCTCCAGCAGCCGTTGGCCGGCCCGGACCACCCGGGCGACCGGGACCGGACCCTCCCAGGGGTCGCCGAAGCACATCGACAGGTAGCCGCGGACCGTGACCCCGGCGGCCGAGGCCCGTTCCACCACGGGGCGGAACATCGCCAGCGCCTCGTCCGCCGAGCGGTTGAGGTTGCGGCGGGCGAAGGTCTCGGTGGCGCTGGCGAACACCGCGACATCGGTGGCGTGGTGGGCCAGCGCGCGGTCGAGCCCGCGCTCGTTGGGCACCAGCACCGGCAGCCGCAGACCGGGGAGGCGGTCCCGGAGGTCGGCCAGCCGGGGCATCAGTTCCTCGGCGTCGGCGAGCTGCGGCACCCATTTCGGGTGGACGAAGCTGGTGGCCTCGACGGTGCGCAGCCCGGCGGCGGCCAGCCGGTCGATGAACTCGGCCTTGACCTCGACCGGGACGAGGGCGCTCTCGTTCTGCAGCCCGTCGCGCGGACCGACCTCGTGGATCCGCACCTCCTCGGGCAGGCCGGGGGCGCGGACCGGGGCGGGCAGTCCCAGGTCGAGGGCGTCGGGCTCGTGCGCGGGGCCGGCGCCTCTCGGCGCGGCGGCGGTCACGACCGCACCGCCGGGACGGGGCCGGCGGCCGCGGGAGCGGCCCCGGCCTCGGCGGGGGTCACCACGACCAGCAGTTCCTCCATCGCCACGGTGGCGCCGGCGGTGGCCCGGAGCTCGCTCACCGTGCCGTCGTGCGGGGCCGAGATCACGTGCTCCATCTTCATGGCCTCCAGGACGAGCAGGGGCTGGCCCTTGCGGACCGTCTCCCCGGCGGTGGTCTTGACGACGGTGACGGTGCCCGGCATCGGTGCCGTCAGGGCGCCGTGGTGGGCGGCGCCGTCGGCGGCGCCCTCGCCGACCGGGTCGTGGCCGTGCACCGGCCAGGCGTCGCCGTCGATGCCCAGCCAGGTCACCGGGCCGGCGGCGGACGCGGAGGCCCGGTCGTCGGCGAGGGCGAAGCCCGTCCGCAGGCCGTCGACGGTCAGCCGGAGGCGGTCCCCGGAGCGGTCGGCCCGGGCCCGGTGGACCGGGCCGGCGCCGAGCCGGATCTCGACCTCGGCGGCGGCCCCGGACGGATTGTCAGTGGCCTCCGCTACGTTGCTCGCAGTGATCGGACGGATGCTCACCGACACCGGGTCCTGGCCGGGGACGCGGAGCCGGTGGGTGGTCCAGGCGGGGTCGCCGCCGAGGCGCCAGCCGGAGGGAAGGGAGAACGGGTCGGTCCAGCCGTCGGCGTCGGCGGCGGGGGTGAGGTCCAGGTGCCGCGCGAGCGCGGCCGCGTAGTAGAGGAGGTGGGCCGGTGCCGGTGCCTCCGGCGGCAGGGGGTCGGAGGTCGCGGTGGTCGCGGTCCCGGAGGTCGGGGCCTCGGAGGTCGGGGTCCCGGTGGCGGTGGCCGGGGAGTACGGCGAGGCGAGCAGCCCGGGCTGCTGCTGCGCCGTCTGCTCGACCAGGCCGGTGTCGAGTCGTCCTGCGGTGACCTCGGGGTGTGCGAGGAGCCGTCGCAGGAAGCCGGTGTTGGTGGTGACGCCGAGGATCCGGGTGTCCGCGAGGGCGGCGCGCAGGCGACGCAGCGCGGTCGGACGGTCGGGTCCGTAGGCGATGACCTTGGCGAGCATGGGGTCGTAGGAGCTGGTGATCACGGTCCCGGGGGCGACCCCGGAGTCCACCCGGATGCCTTCGCCCCGGGGTTCGTCGAGGAGCAGGATGCGTCCGCCGGTGGGCAGGAAGTCCCGTTCCGGGTCCTCGGCGCAGATCCGGGCCTCGATGGCGTGGCCCTGGAAGGAGATGTCGGACTGGGTGAAGGAGAGGGGGTCACCGGCGGCGACCCGCAGTTGCCACTCGACCAGGTCCAGCCGCTCCGACCCGGCCACGGCGACGGCGAGTTCGGTGACGGGGTGTTCCACCTGGAGCCGGGTGTTCATCTCCATGAAGAAGAAGTCCCGCACGCCCTCGGTGGGGGTGGGGGAGTCCGGGTCGATGCCGGGGACGATGAACTCCACGGTGCCGGCGCCGGTGTAGCCGCAGGACTCGGCGGCCCGGACGGCCGCGGCGCCCATGGCGGCGCGGGTCTCGGGATTGAGCAGGACGGAGGGAGCCTCTTCGATCAGCTTCTGGTGGCGGCGCTGCAGGCTGCACTCGCGCTCGCCGAGGTGGACGGTGGTGCCGTGGGCGTCGGCCAGCACCTGCACCTCGATGTGGCGCGGCCGGTCGATCCAGCGCTCCAGCAGCAGGGTGTCGTCGCCGAAGGCGGTGCGGGCGACGCGCCGGGCGGCGGCGATCTCGGTCGGCAGCTCGGCCGGGTCGCGGACCAGGCGCATGCCCTTGCCGCCGCCGCCGGCGGAGGGCTTGAGCAGCACGGGGTAGCCGATCCCCTCGGCTGCCGCGACGAGGTCCTCGTCGGTGGGCGCGGCGGCCCGGCTGCCCGGGACCACCGGGACGCCGGCGGCCTGCACCGCCTCCTTGGCGTTGATCTTGTCGCCCATCAGCTCGACCGCGGCGGGAGGAGGACCGATGAAGACGAGGCCGGCGTCGGCGCAGGCGCGGGCGAAGGCGGCGTTCTCGGCGAGAAAGCCGTAGCCGGGGTGGACGGCCCGGGCCCCGGTCCGGCGGGCGGCGGCGAGGATCTGGTCGGTCCGCAGGTAGGTCTCGGCGGCGGAGCTGTCGCTGCGGTCGGCCGGGCCGAGCCGGACCGCGACATCGGCCTCGCGGACGTGCGGCGCGTCGGCGTCGGCGTCGCTGAACACGGCGACCGAGCGCACACCGAGCCGGCGCAGGGTGCGGATCACCCGGACGGCGATCTCGCCGCGGTTGGCGACCAGGACTGTGTCGAACATGGGAGGCGTTCCTCCGGGTCGAGGGGGCCGTACGAAGGAGGTGGCGGACACCGGGTGGGTGCCGGGCACCGGGGAGGGCGGCGGAGCGGGTGGGCCGCCGCCCCGGGAGGAGCGCTACATGCGGAAGACGCCGAACGGGCCGGGAGCCGGGAGCGGGGCGTTGGCGCAGGCGGTGAGGGCGAGGCCGAGGACGGTCCGGGTGTCCATCGGGTCGATGACGCCGTCGTCCCAGAGCCGGGCGCTGGCGTAGTAGGCGTTGCCCTGGCGCTCGTACTGTTCGCGGACGGGGCGCTTGAACTCCTCCTCCGCCTCGGTGGCCCACTCCTCGCCGTGCGCCTCCAACTGGTCCCGGCGGACGGTGGCCAGCACCGACGCGGCCTGCTCGCCGCCCATCACCGAGATCTTGGCGTTCGGCCACATCCACAGGAAGCGGGGTGAGTAGGCCCGCCCGCACATCGAGTAGTTGCCGGCTCCGTAGGAGCCGCCGATCACCACCGTCAGCTTCGGGACCCGGGTGCAGGCGACGGCGTTGACCATCTTGGCGCCGTGCTTGGCGATGCCGCCCGCCTCGTACTGCCGGCCGACCATGAAGCCGGTGATGTTCTGCAGGAAGAGGAGGGGGATGCCCCGCTGGTCGCACAGCTCGATGAAGTGGGCGCCCTTGAGGGCCGACTCGGCGAACAGCACGCCGTTGTTGGCGACGATGCCGACCGGGTGGCCGTGGATCCGGGCGAAGCCGGTCACCAGGGTGGCGCCGTACTCGGCCTTGAACTCGGCGAACCGGCTGCCGTCGACCAGCCGGGCGATCACCTCGCGCACGTCGTACGGCGTGCGCGGGTCGACCGGGACGGCCCCGTACAGGCCGGCCGGATCGACCGTCGGCGCCTCGGCCGGGGCGAGCGGCCACGGGCGGGCGGCGCGCGGGCCGAGCCCGGCGACGATGGTGCGGACGATGGAGAGGGCGTGGGCGTCGTCCTCGGCCAGGTGGTCCGTGACGCCGGAGGTCCGCGAGTGGAGGTCGCCGCCGCCCAGCTCCTCGGCGGTCACCACCTCGCCGGTCGCGGCCTTCACCAGCGGCGGCCCGCCGAGGAAGATGGTGCCCTGGTTGCGGACGATGACGGCCTGGTCGCTCATCGCCGGGACGTACGCGCCGCCCGCGGTGCAGGAGCCCAGGACGGCGGCGATCTGCGGGATGCCGGCGGCGGAGAGGCGCGCCTGGTTGTAGAAGATCCGGCCGAAGTGGTCGCGGTCCGGGAAGACCTCGTCCTGCATCGGGAGGAAGGCGCCGCCGGAGTCGACCAGGTAGACGCAGGGGAGCCGGTTCTCCAGCGCGACCTCCTGGGCGCGCAGGTGCTTCTTGACCGTCATCGGGTAGTAGGTGCCGCCCTTGACGGTGGCGTCGTTGGCGACCACGACCACCTCGCGCCCGGCGACCCGGCCGATGCCGGCGATCACCCCGGCGGCCGGGGCGGCGCCGTCGTACATCCCGTCGGCCGCCAGCGGGGCCAGTTCGAGGAAGGGGGAGCCCGGGTCGAGCAGGGTGTCCACCCGGTCGCGGGGGAGCAGCTTGCCGCGCGCGGTGTGGCGGGCACGAGCCTTGGCGCCACCCCCGAGCGCGGCCGTGCCGAGCTTCTCGCGGAGTTCGGCGACCAGCGCCCGGTGGGCGGCGGTGTTGGTCCGGAACGCCTCGGACCCGGGGTCGGCGGCGCTGTCGAGCCGGGGTGCCGGAGCGGCCGCGCCCGGTGCGCCGCGGCCGTGGGCCGCGCCGCCCGCCGGGGTGCCGGCCGCCGCGCTGCCATTGATGCCGGTGGGTGCGCCGGCAGTGGAGATGACCATTCCAAGAGCTCCCTTGCCCTCGGCGGCAGGTGGGCCGACAGGGCCGGTGAGCCCGCGACCCCCACACGTTAATGAACGTTAACTTCCGCCGCCCAGGTTAACCATCGATAACCCGACTGTCTACGATGGGGCGCATGCCGAACGTCCCGTCCGCCTCCGGGCTCGCCCGCCGCGACCAGATCCGCAGGGAGGCCGCGCGACTGTTCGCGGCCCGGGGCTTCCTCGGCGTGGGCGTCGACGAGATCGGCAAGGCGGTCGGCATCAGCGGCCCCGGCCTGTACCGGCACTTCGCCGGCAAGGACGCGATGCTGGCCGACCTGCTGGTCGGCATCAGTGAGCGGCTGCTGGAGGCGGGCCGCCGTCGGGCGGGCGGCAGCGAGGGTCCGGCCGCGGCGCTGGACGCCCTGATCGGCGGTCACGTCGACTTCGCGCTCGACGACCGCGACCTGATCACGCTGCACGACCGGGAGCTGCTCAACCTCCGCGACGAGGACCGCCGGACCGTCCGCCGCCTCCAGCGCGCCTATGTGGAGCTGTGGGTGGAGGTGGTCCGACTGGCCTACCCGCCGCTGGCCGCCGCGGCCGCCGAGCCGGTCGCGCGGGCGTCCGTGCACGCCGTCTTCGGGCTGATCAACTCGACCCCGCACAGCCACGGCCCGAACCCCGCCCAGGGCGACGAGCGTGCCGGGCTCGCCCGCGACGCGATGGCCGCGCTGCTGCACGATCTCGCCCACGGCGCGTTCTCGGCGGCCGCCGCCTCCGTCGCCGCAGGCGCTCCCGGCACCCCCGCCCCTGGCACCCCCGACTCCGCGCCCGCCTGACCCACGGGCCCGGCCCGCCGCCCCCGGTGGCGCTGCTCCGTTCGGGCGACGGCGCGGCCGGGGGGCCGCGGTGCGGCCGCGACCGTCCACGCCGGGTCGGCCGCGACCTAGGACCAAGGGAGGTCCGGCCCCTGGGTCGGTGGGCGGTGGGCGGCGCCCGCCGGGTCGGCGACCCTGGTGGTGCGCGCCGGTCCGGTCCGGCGGGAATCACCGCAGGCTGCGGGCTGTTGCCCCCTCCGTCGGGCCGGGACCCCCGACGCGTCCCGGCCAGAAAATTCCATGGCGGCCACCCGACGGAATGGTTAGCATCCCTAAATATGCCTGAGACTCACGGATCCACGGTGGAGCTTTCCTTGAGCGGTACCCGACCCGGTACCCGACCGGGCACCCCGGGCACTTCGCCGGACGAGCCGACGGACGGGCACGCCCGACCGGACGGGACGCCCGGACCCACGGCCACCCCCGACGGCTCCGGCCCGTCGGCCGACAGCGACGGCCCCGAGGGCGCGGGCTGGCTCCGACGACTGCTCGGCTACTGCTGGCGCTCCCGGCGCAGCGTCCTGCTCGCCTTCGGCGCCTCGCTGCTCGGCATGGCCGTCACCTCCCTGGTGCCCCTGGTCACCAAGCTGATCATCGACGACGTCATCACCGCGCACTCCCGGCCGCTCGCCCCCTGGGCCGTCGTCCTGCTGCTGGCCGCCGCCGTCGTGTTCGGCTGCACCCAGGTCCGCCGCTACTACGGTGGACAGCTGGCCGTCGACGTCCAGCACGACCTGCGCGCGGACCTCTTCCGCTCGCTCGGCAGACTCGACGGCCACCGCCAGGACCGGCTCGACACCGGCCAGGTGGTCGGCCGCGCGACCTCCGACCTGCAACTGGTCAACGGGCTGCTCTCGATGCTGCCCATGATGACCGGCTACCTGCTCATGTTCGTGATGTCGCTCGGCGTGATGGTCTGGCTCTCGCCGCCGCTCACCCTGGTCGCGCTGGTGATGGCCCCGGCGCTGTGGTGGGTCTCGGTGCTCAGCCGCAAGCGGCTGTTCCCGTCCACCTGGGCCGCCCAGCAGGAGGCCGCGGCCGTCGCCGGGGTGGTGGACGAGGCGATCGGCGGCGTGCGGGTCGTCAAGGGCTTCGGCCAGGAGGGGCAGGAGCTGGACAAGCTGGAGACGGCCGCTCGCCGCCTCTTCGCGTCCCGGCTGCGCTCGGTCCGGCTCAACAGCCGCTACAACCCCGCCATGCAGGCCGTGCCGGCGCTCGCCCAGGTGGCGGTGCTGGCCTTCGGCGGCTGGCTGGCGGTCGAAGGGCGGGTCTCGCTCGGCACCTTCGTCGCCTTCTCCACCTACGTCGCGCAGATGACCGGTCCGGTCCGGATGCTGACCATGGTGATCACGGTCGGCCAGCAGGCCCGGGCCGGGGTCGAGCGCGTGCTCCAGCTGATCGACGAGCGGCCGCTGGTCCGGGAACGTCCGGACGCGGTCGTCCTCGACCCGACTCTGGAGCCGGGCACCGCCCCCGACGCGAAGACCGACGCGAAGACCGACGCGAAGACCGACGCGACACCGGACGCCGGCCCGCGCGTGGTCGGACCGCTCACCACCGAGGTGGCGCTGGAGTTCGACCAGGTCGGCTTTCGCTACGACCCCGAGCACCCGTCCCCGGTCCTGCACGGCCTCGACCTCCGCCTCGCCCCCGGCGAAACGCTGGCCCTGGTCGGCGCCTCCGGGTCGGGCAAGTCCACCGTCGCTCAGCTCGTCCCCCGGTTCTACGACCCGGCGGACGGCGCCGTCCGGCTCTACGGCCACGACCTGCGCGACCTGACCCTCGACTCGGTCCGGTCCGCCGTCGGCATCGTGCCCGAGGAGAGCTTCCTCTTCTCCGAGACGGTCCGCACCAACATCGCCTACGGCCGCCCGGACGCCACCGACGAGCAGATCGTCGCGGCCGCCCGCGCGGCCCAGGCCGACGAGTTCGTCCGGGCGCTGCCCGACGGTTACGCGACCAAGGTCGGCGAGCAGGGCCTCACCCTGTCCGGAGGCCAGCGCCAGCGCATCGCCCTGGCCCGGGCGATCCTCACCGATCCCCGGATCCTGCTGCTCGACGACGCCACCTCGGCCGTGGACCCGCAGATCGAGGCCGAGATCCACGACGCGCTGCGCTCGGTGATGGCCGGCCGCACCACGTTGCTGATCGCCCACCGCCGCTCGACCCTCCAGCTGGCCGACCGGATCGCCGTCCTGGACCACGGCCGCCTGCTCGACATCGGCACGCACGAGGAACTCGACGCCCGATGTCCTCGCTACCGCGCCCTGATCACCGACCCCGAGGCGGGCCGGAACACCCCCGCCCCGCCCCCGGCGCCCACCACCGAGGCGCCCACCACCGAAGCGGCCGTCCAGGACGCCACCACCGACGCCGACGCCGACACCGACACCGGCGCAGGCGCAGGCGCAGGCGTCACCGGCACCGGCACGAGCGCCCCCGCACCCGTCATGCCCACCCCGGCCCTGGCCAAGGCCGCCCGCACCGCCGCGCCCGACCTGCTCGCCCAGGTCGCCACCCTCCCGCCGGCCACCGACCACCCGGAGATCCCCCGGGCCGAGGCCGAGCGGGGAGACCCCGACTTCAGCCTCCGCCGCCTGCTGCGCCCCTTCCGCGCACCCCTCGCCCTGGCGCTGTTCCTGGTCGCCCTGGACGCGGGCGCCGGCCTGGTGCTGCCGATCCTGATCCGGCACGGCATCGACGACGGCGTCAGCAAGGGCGTCATGACCGGAGTCGTCGTCGCCTCCCTCGCCGCCCTGGTGATCGTCCTGCTGGACTGGGCGGTGCAGGGCGCCGAGAACCGGGTCAGCGGCCGCACCGGAGAGCGGGTGCTCTACACGCTCCGGCTCAAGATCTTCGCCCACCTCAACCGGCTCGGCCTCGACTACTACGAGCGTGAGCTCTCCGGTCGGATCATGACCCGGATGACCACCGACCTGGATTCGCTCACCTCCTTCCTCCAGACCGGTGTGGTCACGGCGGTGGTCAGCCTGCTGACCTTCCTCGGCATCCTCGGCGCCCTGCTGGTGATCGACGCCGGACTCGCCCTGGCGGTCTTCGCGGTGCTGCCGCTGCTGGTGGTCGCGACCCTGGTGTTCCGCCGGAAGTCCAAGGCCCAGTACGAGATCTCCCGGGACCTCATCAGCACGGTCAACGCGGACCTCCAGGAGAACGTGGCCGGCATGCGGATCGTCCAGGCGTTCCGCCGGCTGGACGCCAACACGGACCGCTTCGTCGCCCGGGGCATCGCCTACCGGGACGCCCGGGTCCGGGCGCAGCTCTACATCTCGCTGTACTTCCCGTTCGTGCAGTTCCTCTCCAGCGTGGCCGCCGCGCTGGTGCTGATCGTGGGAGCGTCGCGAGTGGACGCGGGCACCCTCACCGTCGGCGCGCTGGTCGCCTACCTGCTCTACATCGACCTGTTCTTCGCCCCGGTCAACCAGCTCTCCCAGGTGTTCGACGGCTACCAGCAGGCGGCGGTCGGCCTCGGCCGGATCCGCGAGCTGCTGCGCACCCCGACCAGCACCGCGCAGGCGGACGACCCGGTGCCGGTCCCGTCCCGGCTCCGCGGCGAGATCGAGTTCGACCGTGTCGGCTTCGCCTACAACGGTGGCGCGGACGGTTCCCCGGACGTCCTCACCGAGGTCAGCCTGCGGATCCCGGCCGGGCAGACGGTGGCGCTGGTCGGCGAGACCGGGGCCGGCAAGTCGACCCTGGTCAAGCTGGTCGCCCGGTTCTACGACGCGACGTCCGGCACCGTCCGGGTCGACGGCGTCGACCTGACCCGCTACGACCTCGCCCAGTACCGGCACCGCCTCGGGGTGGTGCCGCAGGAGGCGTACTTGTTCGCCGGGACGGTCCGCGAGGCCATCGCGTACGGCCGTCCGGGCGCCTCGTCGGACGAGGTGGAGGCGGCGGCCCGTGCCGTCGGCGCGCACGACATGATCCTCCGGCTGTCCGGCGGCTACGAGCACGAGGTGGCCGGCCGGGGGCGGAACCTCTCGGCGGGCCAGCGCCAGCTGATCGCGCTGGCCCGGGCCGAACTGGTCGATCCGGACATCCTGCTCCTGGACGAGGCCACCGCGGCGCTCGACCTGGCCACCGAGGCGGCGGTCAACCACGCCGCCGACCGGCTCAGCGGCGGACGCACCACCCTGGTCATCGCGCACCGGCTGACCACCGCGGAGCGCGCGGACCGGGTGGTCGTGCTGGACCACGGCCGGGTGGTCGAGGACGGCACGCACAAGGAACTGCTGGCGCGGGGCGGGGCGTACGCCCGGCTGTGGCAGGCGTTCGTGGCGGAGGGGCACCACCGGTCCGGTCCGGCGACCGCCCGGGCCGCGGACGTGATCGCCGGAGCATGAGCGGGCGGTGCGGCCGGGGCGGGCGGTGCGGGCGGTCCTCGCTCCAGCCTCGCCCGCCCCGCCAGCCTCGCCCGCCCTGCCAGCCTCGCCCGCCTCGCCCGCCCCGGCCGTTCACGCCGCGAGCAGCGCGATCAGCAGCCTCGAAGGATCGATCCCCCGGGGCAGTTCGCTCACCTGCCCGTCGCCGACCTCGACCACCCGCCAGCCGGAGCCGTCCGCCCGCTCGGCCAGATCGGTGGTGACGAACCGGCAGCCGAGCGTCCGCACGGGCGGCCGCACCCCGGACAGGTCGGGGTCGGACGGGCAGCCGGGAAGGTCCGGATGCGGTCCGACCAGCACCGGCTCGCCGTCCAGCCACCACACCCGGGACTCCACCGCCCGCCGTCGCCCGCCCCGTCCGTCGTCGGGCAGCCCGGGGTCCTGGCCCCGGCCGCGGCCGGAACCGGCGGACGACGCGTCGTCGGCGTCCCACACCACCCGGGCGAACTCCTCGAACCGCCGCAGCACCACGCCCCCGGCCAGGCGGTCGCCCTGCCGTTCCACGAACCGGGCGACCACCCGGGCCACGGCCGGGAGGTCCGCCAGCTCCGGGACGAAGCAGGCTTCGCCCCACTCGTCCTTGCGGGACTCCACGTAGTCCTTGACGATCGCCGGTCCGCGCCCGCCGAGTCCGGCGACGGCCGCCGCCAGGCGCTCCGGACCGGGCGGCGCGATCCCGGCCCCACCACCGCCACCGTTCCCCTTGCCGCCTTCGCCGCCCTCGCCCCCGCGGCGGTTCCCGGCTCCCGCCAGCGGCAGCCAGACGCTCTGCGGCGTCGCTCCCTCGAACACCCCGTACCAGCCCGGCAGTTCATGCGCCGACGCATACCCGGGCGGACTGGTCAGCAGGTGTCCGCCGCGCTCGGCCAGGGCGGCGGCGAAGGCCGCGTAACGGTCCGAGGGGAGCATCCACCCCCGGTACCAGAACGGTCCGCGCCCCGCCGGGACCCGGTCGACGGCCGCGCGGGCGTCCCCGGCGAGAAGCGCGTCGTGGTCGACGAGGTGGTGCTCGCCGCCCAGGTCCCGCAGCAACCTGGCCTCCCGGACGAACCGGGGGTCGATCCGGCGCGGGTCCAGCGGATGGGAGGGGAGCAGGAACGCGGGTGCGGGCATGGGCGTCAGGGTACGGCCACGGACAGCCCGTCGAGCCGTCAAAACCCCGACGCCACCGGCCCCGACCGGCCAGGTCGTGCCGTCGCCGTCGCCGTCGCCGTCGCCGTCGCCGTCGCCGACGCCGACGGCGGCGGCGGCGCGGTGCAATCCGTTCGACGGCCGGCGCGGACCGCTGGCAGAGTGACCCGATGCGAAACCCGTGGCGAAACGCGCGAAGGACCCCACGCCGGGCCGCCAGGACGGTCGTCCTGGACGAGCACGGCTCCGTCTTCCTCCTGCGCTCCGACAACAGCGAGGTCGGCGTGCACTGGACCATGCCGGGCGGCGGTATCGAGGCCGACGAGACGCCGTGGGCGGGCGCACGCCGCGAGCTCTGGGAGGAGACGGGCTGGTCGGACCTCGAACCCGGCCCGCTGCTCTGCACCTGGGAGCACGACTTCACCTGGCACGGCACGCCGGTCCGCCAGCACGAGCACATCTACCTCACCGGCGGCCCGCACCGGGGCCCCGTCGGCGACGTCAGCGCGGTGCACGCCGCCGACCGGATCCTCGACTGGCGCTGGTGGACCCCGGCGGACCTCGCGGACGAGAACGCGGACGCGCTCTGGCCGCCCCGCCTGCCGGAGCTGTTGGACGAGGTGCGGGAGGGCTGGCTCACCGAGCGGCGCGAGCCCCGGCCCATCGATCTCGGCTACATCCCGAACAGCCGCCGCGCCCGCCCCTGAGCACGGGTCCCGACCGCGCCCCACCGCGCCCGACCAGCCTGGAGCGGCCGTCCGGGGAGCGCGGCCGTCCGGGGCCGCCGTCCAGGCCGCCGGCTAGAGCGGGCGCCGCCGACCGCGCCGGCCCGGCCGCCCGGGCGGGCCGACCTGCCAGTCCCGGAGCTCCAGCTCCCGGTCGTGCAGGGCACCGGGGTTGATCACGACCGAGAGCCGCGCCTCCGCGAGCTGGTCGAAGGCGAGCCCGGTGGCGTCGAGCAGCAGCTCGGTCGGAACCGAGACGGCGATCGCGGGCCGCCAGACGGGCAGCACGACCAGACAGGTCCCCCGGCCGAGCCGAAGGATTTCGGCGGTGGCCCGGACGGCGGGGCGTTCCTCGGGGCGGCCCGGACGTCCACCGGACTCCGGCAGCCGGGGTGTGCCGCCGATCAGTACGCCCAGCTGGGGTTCGGCCGCCGCCGCCCTCGGCCGGGCGGCCTGCCGGTCGTCGTCGGCGCGCGCCCCGGGGACGACCGGCGCGCCCGTGGCCGGCGCCGGGCCGGTGCGCACGCTGTCCGCCCGGACGGGGGCCGTCGTCGTCAGCGGATGCAGCAGGCGCAGTCGGCGCGACGGCGAGGGCCGTCGGCCGAACGCGGCGCGCGGCTCCTCGTAGGCCGCCCGCAGTACCGGGACCGTCCGCCGCGGGTCGGCCGGAGTCGGTGGGAGTCCGAGGGAGTCCTCGCCCGCCGGGGCCGTGCTGTCCGCCTCGCCCCCGCCGTCGGCGTCTCCGCCGCGCGGCTGCGGCACGGAGCCGCCGCGCAGGCCGCCGGCGGTGCCGCCCGTGCGGCCGTCGCCGCCCGCCGTCGTGACCGAGCAGCGGTTCGCCCCGTCCACCGAAGTGGGGTCGGGCGCCGGGGGGACGGAGGCCGGGAGACTCACGGCCGGCGAAACGGATGGGGCGGACGGCGTCCGGTCGACGGCGGTCCGGTCGAGCGTGGTCATTGGCACGGGCCCTTCGGGGTACGGTCCCGTCGATCCTCCCGTACCGGGCGACGCGCTCCAAGCGCGTTTCCGTCCCCTGCGCCCGACCACGCCGTCATGCCCCACGAGTCCCCCTCGTACCACCGGTCCCACCTGCACAACACCCTGACGTCCCATCGGGCTCCCCGGTTCCCGCGCCGGTCCGGCCCGTCCGGGTACGTCCCGGCGCCCTCCCCCCGGAGGGCGCCGGTCGGGCGTCGGTCAGGCGCCGGGCGCCACGAAGCCCTTCAGATCGGACAGGACGACGTTCGCGGCGGCCACACCGAGCCCGAGGAACCAGGTCTCGTCCGGGACCGGCCGCGCCTGCCCGGACTTGACGGCGCCCAGGGTCTTCCAGAGCGCCCCGCCGAGCACCGCGTCCTGGTTGGTGGAGCTGGGAGTGCCGTAGACCCCGTAGAAGATCCAGTCGGCGTCGGCCTTGTCGATCTGCTCGGGGCCGATCTCCACCGCGAGCTCCTTGACCTGCTCGATCGCGGGCTGCGGCAGCTTGACGTCGGTGAGGACGGTGCCGATGAAGGACAGCTCCGCGTAGAGCCGGGTCTTGCCGGGCATGAAGCGCAGCGGCGTGATGGTGGGCCGCTTGTCGCCGAGCGCGGCGCCGATCGCCGCGGCCGCCGCCCGGTAGGCGTCCAGCTGGGTCCTGGCCTCCGCCTCCAGGCCGAACGGGCTCGCGTTGAGCAGGAAGTTCTCCTTCCACGGGTAGCCGGGGCGGAGCGAGAACACGGTCGGCGCGATCTTGGAGAGCTGCTGGTACTGGTCCTGGGCGCGCAGCTGGCTGCCGAGGATCAGGTCGGGCTTGAGCGCGGCGATGGCCTCGAGATTGAGGCTGTTGATGGTGCCGACGGCGGCGGGGCTGCCGGCCCTGTCCTTGAGGTACGACGGCATGCTCTTGGAGCCGTCGGTGTGGACCACGCCGACCGGCTGGACGCCCAGCGAGACGACGTTGTCGAGCTCGCCGGTGTCGAGGACGACGACCCGGGTCGGCTTCGCCGGGACGACGGTCTCGCCCAGCGCGTGCCTGATCGTGCGGGGGTAGACGCCGGGCGCGGCGTCGGTGCCGAACCCCTTCATCTTCTCGATCACGGTGGCGTAGTCGTCGCCGCCCTGCTTCACGGACTTCTGGTCGGGGGAGGAGCCGCCGGAGGGCTTCGCCGTGCCGCCGGAACCGCCCGCTCCGGTCGATCCGCCGGAGCCGT
The DNA here is from genome assembly GCF_044764505.1 of Kitasatospora sp. NPDC094019. NCBI lineage: Bacteria > Bacillati > Actinomycetota > Actinomycetes > Kitasatosporales > Streptomycetaceae > Kitasatospora > Kitasatospora sp. NPDC094019. The sequence goes on along the minus strand of NZ_JBIWIF010000011.1, from coordinate 5,648 downwards.
CCGAGCTGCCGCAGGCGGTGAGCAGTCCGCCGAGGCCGAGGACGGCTCCGCCGGTGAGCGCCGCGGTGAGCAGGGCCCGTCGGCCGGGGCGGGGGGTGGTCGGGTGGCCGGGAGTGGGGGACACGCGGCGCTCCTTCGGGGCGGGGGTGGGGGTTAGGCAAGGCAAACCTATCCCGACATCCCGCGAGGGGTTCCCGTCGGCGTCGACCGGGCCCGCGCGACCGATGGCAAAACGTCTCAAAAGATGACACAGCAGGCGAATCGCTTCGGCCTCAGTCCTTTGAAATCAAGGTACACGCCTTTATGTCCCATGCATCAATGGCAAGCGATCAGCTTGGTCCGGCGAAATCGAAGGGAGTGGTTCAAATCACCAAGGGTTGGCCTACACAACCTTCGGTACCCGCACCTAGGGTGCGCAGGTGGTTGATCAGCAGCTCACAGAGCACGGAAGCAGCGGCCGGGCAACGGCGCCCGCCGCTCCGCAGGGTGCCCCGGTCAGTGGCACCAGTGGTGGAGCCCCCGACACGGGGGTGGCGGGGGCGACGGGGGCAGCGGGGGACAAGGGCCTACGGGGCAATTCCGTCGGCCTGCTGAGCAGCGTGGTCCTGGGCGTCTCCACGGTCGCCCCGGTCTACTGCCTGACCGCCACCCTGGGACCGACGGTCACCGCCGTCGGCGTCCAGATGCCCGCGGTCTTCCTGGCCGGCTTCCTGCCGATGCTGCTCGTCGCGTTCGCGTACAAGGAACTGAACAAGGACTTCCCGGACTGCGGCACCTCCTTCACCTGGACGGTCAAGGCATTCGGCCCCCGGGTCGGCTGGATGGCCGGCTGGGGTCTGACGGTCGCCACCATCATCGTGCTGTCCAACCTCGCCGGGGTGGCCACCGACTTCCTGTACCTCATGCTCGGCGAGATGACCGGCAGCGGAGCCGTCGCCGACCTCAACGACAACAAGGCCGTCCATCTGGCCACCGTCGTCGTGCTGATCGCCGCCGCCACCGCGATGAGCTACCGCGGCATGACGGCCACCAAGTGGTTCCAGTACAGCCTGGTCGGGCTCCAGCTCGCCGTCCTGCTGCTGTTCGCGGGCATCGCCATCGGCAAGGCCGCCACCGGCGACCTGCCCGATTCCGTCGGTTTCTCCGCCTCCTGGCTCAACCCGCTGGAGGTCGGCTCGTTCAGCGCCTTCACCGCGGGACTGTCGCTCTCGATCTTCATGTACTGGGGCTGGGACACCTGCCTCACCATGAACGAGGAGACCAGCGGCAGCGCCAAGACCCCGGGCCGGGCCGCGATGATCTCGATGGTCACCCTGGTCGGCTCCTACCTGCTGGTCGCCGTCGCCGCCCAGATGTTCGCGGGCGTCGGCAGCACCGGCAACGGCCTCGGCAACCCGGACACCGCCGACAACGTCTTCTCCGCCCTGGCCCGGCCGGTCCTCGGCTCGCCCTGGAGCATCCTGCTCTTCCTGGCCGTCGTCGCCAGCGCCGCCGCCAGCCTGCAGACCACCTTCATCCCGGTCGCCCGGACCCTGCTCGCGATGAGCGCCTACCGGGCCGTGCCGCCGCGCTTCGGCACCGTGCACCCGCGCCACCGCACCCCCGGCTTCGCCACCCTCGCCGCCGGCGCCGCCACCGCCGTGTTCTACGTCGGCATGAGCGTGATCAGCGAGAACGTCGTCCAGGACACCATCCTGGCCCTCGGCCTGATGATCTGCTTCTACTACGCGCTGACCGCCTTCGCCTGCGTCTGGTACTTCCGCCGCTCGCTCCGGAACAGCCTGCGCGACCTCGTCCTCAAGGGCCTCGCCCCCCTGCTCGGCGGCCTCCTGCTCGGCGGGGTCTTCCTGCAGACCCTCACCGACGCCTGGGACCCGGAGTACGGCAGCGGCGCCGTTCTCGGTATCGGCTCGGTGTTCGTCATCGGCGTCGGCATCCTGCTGCTCGGCGCGGTCCTGATGTTCGGGTACGGCGCCTACCGGCCCGCGTTCTTCCGCGGCGAGACCCTCCGCCAGGACACCCCCGCCCTCGTCGTCGAGGACTGACGGGCGGCGGAGGACCGCGGAGGACCGCGACAGCGTACGGCGGGGGAGCGGAAAACCGGCGGCGGGCCGGCCACCGCCAGCGCTACCCTCGAACCCATGAAGCGCTTCGCAGGTCTCGACTGGTGGCCGTCCTAGGACGGCCACCAGCCACGCCTGACCAGGGCCGTCCGGGATGGACGGCCCTGTCGCGTTTCTCCGACGGGACGGGCCCCGAGCCCCGGACGGCCGCGAACACCGCCGTACCGAGGAGAACTCCGTGACCAGCCCGACCACCACGAACGGCCCCGCCGCCCCGAACGCCGCCCCGGCGGCCGACCCCGACGCCACCGCCGCGGCGAACGCCGACCCCAGTGCCGCGACCGTCCTGACCGGGCCGGCCGACCTGGACCAAGGCATCCGCGACGACCCGGCCGCCCATCGTGTCCTCACCGGCGACCGCCCCACCGGCCCGCTCCACCTCGGCCACTACTTCGGCAGCCTCCGCAACCGCGTCCACCTCCAACGCCTCGGCGTCGAGATGTTCCTCGTCATCCCCGACTACCAGGTCATCACCGACCGGGACCTCGCCGACCACCTCGCCGAACACACCGAGAACCTCGTCGTCGACTACCTCGCCACCGGTATCGACGCCGACCGCGCCACGATCTTCACCCACAGTTCCGTTCCCGCCCTCAACCAGCTGCTGCTGCCCTTCCTCAGCCTGGTCAGCGTCGCCGAACTCCACCGCAACCCCACCGTCAAGGACGAGATCGCCCACTCCAGCCAGGCCGCCGTGAACGGACTGATGCTCACCTACCCCGTCCACCAGGCCGCCGACATCCTCTTCTGCAAGGCCGACCTCGTCCCCGTCGGCAAGGACCAGCTGCCCCACCTGGAGATCGCCCGCACCGTCGCCCGCCGCTTCAACGAGCGGTACCCGCACCCCGACGGCACCACCGTGTTCCCCCGCCCCCGCGCCCTGCTGTCCGCCGCACCGCTGCTCCTCGGCACCGACGGCGGCAAGATGAGCAAGAGCCGCGGCAACTCCGTCCCCCTCGCCGCCGACGAGGACACCACCGCCCGCCTCCTCAAGGGCGCGAGGACCGACACCGAGCGCCGCATCGGCTACGACCCCGTCGGCCGCCCCGAGGTCTCCAACCTCCTCCTGCTCGCCGGCCTCTGCCAGGACCGGGCCCCCGAGGAGATCGCCGAGGAGATCGGCGACGGCGGCGCCGCCGCCCTCAAGCGCACCGTCACCGAGGCCGTGAACGAGCACCTCCGCCCGATCCGCGCCCGCCGCGCCGAACTCGCCGCCGACCGGGGCCACATCCGCCAGGTCCTTCGCACCGGCTCCGAACGCGCCAACGCGATCGCCGACGCCACCCTCACCGAAGTGCGGGCCGTGATGGGATCGCTGTGACCCCGGCCGGGGCATAACCTCTCGGGGCCGGTCCCGCGCCGGCCCCGGGAGCACCCGCCCCGGCGACACCCGCCCCGCGAACACCCCCGCCCGGAAGGAACCCGGCCATGGACCAGCACCCGACCACCCCCGGCCGAGGGCTGACCCGCCCGCCGCACCTCCGTGCCGGGGACCACATCACCGTGGTCGCCACCAGCGGTCCCATCGACCCGCAGCGCCTCGACGCGGGCACCGCCGTCCTCCGCTCCTGGGGACTGCGCGTCACCGTCGCCCCGCACGTCCTCGACACCCACCCCGTCCTCGGCCACCTCGCGGGCTCCGACGCCGACCGCGCCGCCGACTTCCAGGACGCCTGGCTCGACCCCACCGTCGCCGCCGTCATCTGCGCCCGTGGCGGCTACGGCGTCCACCGCATGGTCGACCTGCTCGACTGGGACGCCCTGCGCGCCGCCCCGCCCAAGATCCTCATCGGTTTCAGCGACGTCTCCTCCCTGCACGAGGCCGTCGCCCAGCAACTCGGCCTGGCCACCCTCTACGGGCCGATGAGCGCCACGGCCGGCTTCGTCGGCGACGGGCCCACCGCCGAACACCTGCGCCGCACCCTCTTCGACCCCGCCGCCACCACCGTCATCACCTCACCCACCGCCACCGCGCTCGTCCCCGGTCGGGCCCGCGGCGTCACCGCCGGGGGCTGCACCCACGTCCTCGCCGCCGAGCGCGGTACCCGCGCCGCCCGCCCCTCCTACGCCGGCAGCATCCTGATCCTCGAAGACGTCAACGAGCACCCGTACCAGCTCGACCGTCTGCTCACCCAGTTCCTGCGCTCCGGCGCCTTCGATGGCGTCGCCGGAATCGCCCTCGGCTCCTGGGAGGGCTGCGGCCCGCTCGACCGGGTCCGGGACGTCATGCTCGACCGGCTGGGACCGCTCGGCATCCCCGTCGTCTGGGAGCTCGGTTTCGGCCACTGCCCGTCCACCCTCACCGTCCCGCTCGGGGTCCCCGCCCTGCTGGACGCCGACGCCGGCACCCTCACCCTGGACCTGCCCGCCCTCGCCGACCGCCCCACGCAGCCGGGGCCGCCCGCTGAGTAGGGTTCGCCCATGAACGCGGACCGCACCACCGGGGACCGCACGGGGGACACCCCCGGCGCCGACAGCCTGACGGCCCTCGCCCTCGGCCTTCTGCGAGGCCCCGGAAGCGAGGCCCGCACCGTCCTCGGACTCGCCGGCCCGCCCGCCGCCGGCAAATCCACCCTGGCCCGGCACCTCGTCGCCGAGGTCGAACGCCGGGAAGGCCCGGGCAGTGCCGCCTACCTCCCCCTCGACGGCTTCCACCTCTCCGCCGCCCAGCTCGACCGCCTCGGCCTCGGTCACCGCAAGGGCGCACCCGCCACCTTCGACGCGCACGGCTACGTCGCCCTGCTGCGCCGGGTCGCCACCGAGCGCTTCCAGGACATCTATGTCCCCGACTTCGACCGCGACCTCGACGAACCGGTGGCCGCCCGCCACGTCGTCCACCCGCGGACCCGCCTGGTGGTCACCGAGGGCAATTACCTCGCCTCCGTGGACCACCCCTGGCCGGAGGCCCGCCGACTGCTGCGCGAGCTCTGGTACGTCGAGACCGACGACGCCGTCCGCGAGGCGCGTCTCCTCGACCGCCACCGCGCCGGCGGCCGGGACGAGGCCACCGCCCGGCGCTGGGTCACGGGCAACGACCGCCCCAACGGCGAGTACGTGAAGGCCGGCCGTGCGGTCTGCACCCGCATCGTCCGGGCGGACTGTTTGCCTTTGCCTCCGAACGGGCGTAGTGTTCTGTAGTCGCTCGGCAGGGAGCACCGGACACGCATCGGCGCGGACGGTCCCGGGGCGGCCAATCCTCTGGAACACCATCAATCCCATTCGGGCTCAGTCGTGTCGTTATTTCTTTCGATACGTTCCGGCCCAGGGTCTATTCGGTGTGCCTGCTTTTGAGGATTGCGGCCGGATTCGCTTTTCGGGGCGGGGATCGGCTAGAGTTTGAAACGTCGGACGGGGCGTCAAGCCGCAGAAGACACCAGCGAGTTGGATGAAGGAAGCGCCGGGAACGGCACGGAAAACGTCTGATAAGCTGGGAACACGAAAGAACGAAGCGCCCGGAGGGCCGGTGTGAAAGCCGCCTGAAGGAAGTGTCCGTTCCTTGAGAACTCAACAGCGTGCCAAAAGTCA